>CAYMII010000004.1:0-139525 GCA_964390565.1 uncultured Rikenellaceae bacterium | reverse complement strand
CCTACCTCCGTAAAGCGGGTGCAAATATAGACCCTTTTTCTATCCCTACAATACCTTGAATAAAAAAAATTCAAATATTTTTTAAAAATAAACTCATCTTACTGAATATCAACGGGCATTTTTTTGAAAAAAATTATTCATCTTTGAGTATATATATGAAGCAATAAAATAGGCTATCTTCGCATACCTATATTATATAGGAGAATGAAACTATAACATTATCTCATAATCGACATTTTATAATGATCACAAAGGAGAAACTAGTAATAATTCCTACTTATAATGAGAAGGAGAATATAGAGAAGATTATCAGAAAGGTAATTTCACTTGATGGAGGATTCAATATTCTTATCATTGATGATGGATCACCTGATGGAACTGCCTTTATTGTTAAAGATCTTCAGAAAGAGTTTGACGGACGTATATATATGGTAGAACGAAAAGGTAAACTTGGCCTAGGCACAGCCTATATTGCTGGATTTAAGTGGGCAATTGAAAATGGGTTTGAGTATATCTTTGAAATGGATGCCGATTTTTCGCATAACCCAGATGATTTAATCAACCTTTACGATGCATGTAAGAATGGTGGCGATGTAGCCATTGGATCTAGATATATCTCTGGGGTAAATGTTGTTAACTGGCCCATGGGACGCGTTTTGATGTCGTATTGCGCATCGATGTATGTTAGATTTGTAACCCGCATGAAGGTTATGGATACTACAGCAGGGTTTAAATGCTATAAAATTGAAGTTTTAAAGTCAATCGATTTTGATAAGATTCGTTCGAAAGGCTACGGATTCCAAATTGAGATGAAGTTTACTGCATGGAAACTCGGATTTAATATAGTTGAAGTGCCTATTATCTTCACTGACCGTAAAATGGGAGCCTCTAAAATGAGCGGAGGTATTTTTAACGAGGCATTGTGGGGCGTATTAAGAATGAAACTTGGCAGCTTTTTTAGGAAATATAAGAGGTTAGCTTAACGCTAAACGATTAATAAAGAACTTTTTATCAATTAATCTGTTTATCGAGTATGTCAACAATAGGAATAGCGAACGCCACGCTTGTGAACGATGGCCAGATTAAGCAAGCAAGCATAATTATCCGTAATGGATCAATTGACAGGATTATATACGACAATCCTAACGGAATCTACTCCGAAAAACTTGATAAGATAATTGATGCCAGTGGGTTACTTCTTTTCCCTGGAGTTATCGACGATCAGGTTCACTTCAGAGAACCCGGTTTAACTCATAAAGGAGATATCTACTCCGAATCAAAATCGGGCGTTGCTGGCGGCGTTACCTCGTTTATGGAGATGCCAAACACCAATCCACAGACTATAACTATTGAACTTCTGGATGAGAAATACAAAATTGGCGCTGAGAAATCAATGGCAAACTACTCGTTTTACCTAGGTGGAACGAATGATAATATTGAAGAGATCTCGAAAATAGATCCAAAGAGAGTTTGTGGGGTAAAGGTTTTCATGGGCTCATCAACAGGAAATATGCTAGTTGATAGCATTGAATCGCTCGAAAAAATTTTTAAGCACTCCCCCGTTCTAATCGCAACGCATTGCGAGGATGAGACAACTATCAAAGAGAACATTGCAAAGTATAAGGAAACATATGGTGAAGGAATACCTTTCCATTACCATGCAGACATAAGGAGTGAGCAGGCCTGCTATCTCTCCTCCTCATTGGCAGTGAGGTTGGCAAAGAAATTCAATTCAAGACTTCATGTTTTACATCTATCAACAGGAAAAGAATTAGAACTATTCGATAAGAGTATACCTTTATATAATAAACGAATTACTGCGGAGGTATGTGTGCATCACCTTTGGTTTTCGAAAGATGATTATGATAGGTTAGGTTGGCGCATTAAGTGGAATCCTTCAATAAAGACCGAGAATGATAGAATATCACTTATCGAAGGGTTAAAGCATAACAGTTTGGATATTGTAGCAACAGATCATGCTCCGCATCTTTTAACAGAGAAAGATGCTGGCTATTTCAAATCCGCATCGGGTGGACCAATGGTTCAACACTCATTATTGGCAATGATTGAACTTTCGAAAAAAGGACATTTTCCTCTTGAACTAGTTGCTCAGAAGATGTGCCATGCCCCGGCAATTGTATACGGTGTTGAAAAGCGTGGATTTGTTAAAGAGGGCTTCTTTGCCGATTTGGTTTTGGTTAACCCAAATAGCAATTGGCAAATAAACAAGGACAACCTACTCTATAAATGCGGATGGTCGCCACTTGAGGGACAACAACTATCATCAAAAGTTACCCATACCATTATAAATGGACGAGTGGTTTATGAGAATGGCTCGTTTGATGAAAGTTTTAGAGGTTCGGCATTAACTTTTAATCGATAAGATTATGAGAAAAATTACTTTGTTATTTGCTTGCTCAACCATGCTATTAGTGGCATGCAACAACAATAAACCATCTGAGAATACTGCAAAAACATCAACAGATGAATCAAAGGTTTTAGCAGATAATCTTGTATATGGAATTGCTACTCGCCCAAGTGAAAATGCCGACTCATCGGAACTTGTGCAGTTTGGAAACTTTCTACAAAAAGACCTTATCAATTTCATCTTTGATGAAATATATTCAGGCAGGCTTAAAGCTTACGATTTTTTTACCGAAAAAGAACTCTCCATAGAAGATGTTAAAACCATTGAAAAGGCTGAAGGATTTGATCGTAAGAAGGTTGGTAAGGTTCAATTCAATGAGAAATGGGCTGTTGACAAGAATGGTACGCTCATTAAACGTGTAAATAGCATGACCTTTGGTATTGAGCACTATAGCGAACAAGGAACATTTTTAAATTATAACGCTCTTTTCAACGTTAAGTTTAAGGTTAACGCTCAATAGCATCCATCACAAAGCGTGCTGTACTCCTAGTGCGTTGCTGCATGTATATCTTTTTACCTTTAATATGCTCCTCGATTACCTCGTTGGTGTAATGCCTTATGGTAAACAATTCCAAGTTACTATTGTACTTTACAACAAAATCGTACTTAAGATCATCAATTGCTGCTGCTAGGTAGTGTTTATCCTCATCGACACAGATAGAAAAAGAGATTGCCGAAGTGTGGATCATGTTAACTTTGACCCTATGCTTGTAAAGCATAGCAAATATTTGGCTTAAGCTATCCTCTATAACAAAAGAAAAATCTCGTGGAGTAAGTGAAATCAAAACCTGATTACGCTTAACAACGAGCACAGGAGGTAGCTGTAGCTGCACATCGGAATGAAGTACCTTGGTTCCAACAGCCTCGGGGTTTATAAATGACTTAACATATAATGGGATCTTCTTATTCTGAATTGGCTTAATAGTCTTTGGGTGAATGATTTGCGCCCCGCAGTATGCTAACTCAATTGCCTCCTGAAACGAAACAAAGTCGAGTTTACAGGTATTGCTGAACAGTTTTGGATCAGCATTTAAAACCCCATCAACATCTTTCCAAATCGTCACATCCTGAGCATCGAGCAGGTTGGCAAGAATAGCCGCTGTATAGTCAGAGCCCTCGCGACCAATCGTAGTTGTTGTATTATATGCTGTTCCAGCAATAAAACCTTGAGTTAGGTATATTCTATTAGATGGAAAATCAAATATCTTCTTTGAAGCTTCAAGTGATGCCTTATAATCAATATTTCCCTCGCGATAGTTGGTATCGGACTTTAGGCAAGTTCTGGCATCAACCCATTTAGTTTTTAGGTTTACAGTATTTAGGTAAGCGCTTACTATGGTAGTTGATATAAGTTCTCCGTATGAAACAATCTGATCGTAGCAGAAATTGTAATCGTTATTCTTATTGGTTTTGATAAACATCTCTATTTCGGAGAACAATGAAGATATTCTGCCATTATCGAAATCGCCATCGCCATTAAAAAGATCTTTTACAATATCCACATGATACTTTTTAAGGGCAGCAAGATCATCAGCATATGATAAATCTTTTTCGAGATATTTGGAGAGTATGACCTCAAGCGCATTGGTTGATTTACCCATTGCAGAAACAACAATCACAAGGTTTTCGCTGAATCGGATTACTACCGAAGCAAGATTTTTAACCCCTTCGGCAGAACGAACAGATGCTCCCCCAAATTTGAATACTTTAATAACTCCTGATGCCATAGTAGCCAGTTTTTGAAATGCGAAACAAACTTAATATAGGTAATTCAAATAACAAATAAGTTTGATCATGTTTTATTAAAATAAAAAAACACGATTTAGTAGCGCAAACGTTTTAAATCTGTAAAAATGAATATCATTTTCATTCAAATCGTCTAAAATTATTACCTTTGGCACCAGAAAACTCTTCAAAACCTGATATGGAAGGATACAAGATAAAGACTCTAACTCAGTTTATTATCGAGAGGCAGGCAGATATTCCTTATGCCACCGGTGAGTTCACCCGATTACTTTACCATGTTGGCGTTGCTGCTAAGGTCATCAACAAGAAAGTTAATAAGGCTGGGCTAGTAGATATTCTTGGCGCTGCAGGCGATATTAATGTTCAAGGCGAAGAGCAAAAAAAACTCGATCTTTTCTCCAACTGGCAACTTTTACAAGCCCTTAAAAATAGTGGAGAGTGCTGCGGAGCAGCATCGGAAGAGGATCAAGAGATTATTACATGGGATGATGATTTAACCCGCGATGGAAACTATATATTCTGTATGGACCCGTTGGATGGTTCATCGAATATTGATGTTAATGTTGGAATCGGTACAATTTTTAGCATATATCGAAGAGTTAGCCCAAGGGGTGAAAAAGCCACTATGGATGATTTCCTTCAACCTGGTAACAAGCAAGTTGCATCGGGATATATCATTTATGGCTCATCAACCATGCTGGTATATACCACAGGAAGAGGCGTCTACGGCTTTACCCTTGACCCATCGATAGGTGAGTTCTGCCTATCAAACTATAATATCATTACCCCTTTAGATGGTACAATATACTCAGTAAATGAGGGGAACTACGAGCACTTCCCTCAAGGACACAAAGACTATATAAACTACTGTAAACAAATTGATAAGTCTACAAAAAGACCATACTCATCGCGCTACATTGGCTCACTTGTTGCCGACTTTCATCGGAATCTACTTAAGGGAGGTATATTTATGTACCCTCAAACAGCAGCAGCTCCTAATGGCAAACTCCGCCTAATTTACGAGTGTAACCCAATTGCATTCCTTGCTGAGCAGGCTGGAGGAAAAGCTACAGATGGTAAACAGCGAATACTCGATATTCAGCCTCAATCGCTTCACCAAAGAGTGCCGTTTATTGTAGGCTCAACGAATATGGTGGATCAGTTAGAAAGCTTCTTGTAATAAAGAAGCACCATTTCGCCTATAAAAATTCCAAATACTCGCTACCTTTACGCTGAATTTAATTTCAGTCAATGGAACAGGAGTTACGAATCGATAATATCTATACGCATTACCTTGATAATGAGAATACCCTTAGGATAGTTGATAATATCACAAAAGGGCAAAATCCTAATATTTTTCTAAAAGGACTCGCTGGTTCATCCATTGGATTTGTTGCTTCGGCATGCATTAGTAAACTTAACATACCTTTCATATTTATTTTAGGCGATAAAGAAGAAGCTGCATATTTTTACAATGATATAGCCAATATTATCACACCAGAGAAGGCTTTCTTCTTTCCATCGTCATACAAGCGTTCGGTTCAGTACAGTCAAACCCTTGCTGAGGCAGTAATTCAGCGCACCGATGTGCTAAACCTGTTACCAAGGTTGCATCATAATCCAAATCAAGGAATAGCCATTGTTACCTATCCCGATGCTTTGGTTGAGAAAGTTGTTACCATTGAGAATCTTGAAAAGAATACCCTGATAATAAAGAGAAGCGAGAAAATATCGCCTACCTTCATTGTTGAACTGCTGGAAGAGTATGGATTTGAGAGGGTTGAATTCGTTTATGAACCGGGACAATACTCGTTAAGAGGAAGTATTGTTGATATTTTCTCATTTTCAGCAGCAAATCCTTACCGAGTCGACTTTTTTGGTGATGAAGTAGAATCCATTCGTGTTTTTGATGTTGAAGATCAGCTCTCGCGTGAGCAGCTTGATGAAATCACCATTATCCCTAATATGCACTCAGGGAATGATGATGAAACAAGAACTTTCCTAACCCAAGCACTACCAAAATCAACCTCCGTTTGGATTAAAAATGGTGATGTAGCAATTAGCCGAATGAACGAACTTTTTGAGCATGTTCAATCGACTGATGAGCCAAATGCTGAATCGAAATATGCCTGCGGAAGAGAACTCTTTGATCATATTAAAGAATCTGGAGCAGTTGAGTTTGGACTAAAGCATCTATTTAAACCCGATCACACGATAACCTTCGATTGTTCACCACAACCACTATTCCATAAGAACTTTGAACAGATTGCTGAGAATATAGAGGAGAGCGCGCTTAAAGGCTACAAAACATTTATACTTGCCGATAATCACACACAGTTTGAACGGCTTTCGGGAATCTTTGAGAGTTTTAGCAAACAGATTACATTTCAACCTATACAGCATACAATCCACGAGGGGTTCATTGATCATGCTCTAAAGATTTGCGTATTCACCGATCATCAGCTATTCGACAGATATCATAAATTTACCCTTAAGCACGAATTTAACAGGAAAGATGCCCTATCGATACAGGAATTGGTTAACTTAAAAGTTGGCGATTATGTAGTACATATCGATCATGGGATTGGTGTTTTTGGCGGTCTTGTAAAAACTGATGTAAATGGGAATAAGCAGGAGGCTGTTAGGCTAATTTATCAGGATAGCGATACGCTGCTGGTTAACATTCATAACTTACACCGAATATCAAAGTACAGAGGAAAAGACTCCGAAGCACCTAAGGTTTACAAATTAGGAAGTGGCGCTTGGCAAAAACTTAAGCAAAACACCAAGCGAAAGATTAAGGATATTGCCAAAGATTTAATAGCTCTTTATGCAAAGCGTAAGGCAGAACTTGGTTTCCCATTTTCACCAGACACATACATGCAGCAAGAGCTGGAAGCATCGTTCATTTTTGAGGATACACCCGATCAGGAAAAGGCAACCAAGGCTGTAAAAGAGGATATGGAATCGAGAATCCCTATGGATAGGCTTGTTTGTGGAGATGTTGGATTTGGTAAAACCGAAATTGCTGTACGTGCTGCGTTCAAAGCTGTTGCCGATAGTAAACAGGTTGCAGTACTTGTTCCTACCACAATTCTTGCTTTGCAGCATTATCAAACATTCAAATCGAGACTAAAAGATTTCCCTTGTAATATTGAGTTTATAAGCCGAATGAAAACGGCTAAATCGCAAAAAGAAATTGTACAAAAAGTTCAAGAGGGCAAAATTGATATTCTAATTGGAACCCATGCTTTAATTAAAGATAGTCTCAAGTTTAAGGATTTAGGGCTTTTGATTGTAGATGAGGAGCAAAAATTTGGCGTATCGGCAAAAGAGAAGCTAAAGCAGCTAAGGGTAAATGTCGATACGCTAACGCTAACCGCAACGCCAATTCCAAGAACACTGCAGTTCTCGCTAATGGGAGCTCGCGACTTATCAATCATCAACACACCACCACCCAACAGGCATCCAATTTCAACTGAACTGCATGTGTTCAGTTCTCAAATTATAAAAGAAGCCATTGAATATGAGGTTTCTCGAGGTGGACAGGTATTCTTTGTCCATAATCGAGTGCAAAATATTGTTGAAGTTCAGGCAATGATCCATAAACTATGCCCGCAGGTAAAATCGATAGTTGCCCATGGGCAGATGGAACCAGCCAAACTCGAAAAAACCATGCTCGATTTTATCAGTGGTGATTTTGATGTACTCATAGCAACATCAATCATTGAATCGGGGCTTGATATTTCAAATGCGAACACCATTATTATTAATAATGCACAATCGTTTGGACTTAGCGATTTACACCAACTTCGCGGAAGGGTTGGTCGCTCGAATAAAAAGGCATTCTGCTATTTGATTACCCCTGAACTCGAAAGCCTCACCAATGATGCTCGAAGGAGGCTCAAAGCAATTGAAGAGTTCTCAGATTTAGGAAGCGGGTTCAGCATTGCCATGCAAGATTTGGATATTAGAGGAGCCGGAAACTTGCTTGGAGGTGAGCAGAGTGGATTCATTGCCGATATTGGCTTTGAGACCTATCATCGCATTCTCGATGAAGCCATTCAGGAATTAAAGGAAACTGAGTTTAAAGAGCTATTTGAACCAGAAAATGAAGTTCATGAAAATGTTTGGAAGCCTTCGAATGTTGACTGCCATATTGAAACTGACCTTGAACTACTCCTACCTGATTCCTATGTTAACAGCGTACCCGAAAGAATGAAACTCTATCGTGAGCTAGACATTATTCAACGCCCAGAGGATCTTGAAAAATTCAAGGAACGCCTAGAAGACAGGTTTGGAAGCCTACCTGAACAATCCAAAGAACTCCTTAATGTTGTTCGCTTACGATGGTTGGCAATTGAATTGGGAATGGAGAAGGTTGTGTTAAAGAATCATACGCTTGTGGGTTATTTCATATCGAACCAACTATCGCCATTCTACCGCTCCGATACCTTTACAAAGATTATTGGGTACATTCAATCACATCAGAATTTCCTCCAACTCAAAGAGGCAAAAGATCGCCTATCGCTCACTGTTAAAAAAGTTGAAAATATCGATGAGGCTATCAAACTATTACAACAAATTAGTAACTAGCTGAACAAATCGAACCAAATTACCTGATGAATCTAATCATCGACATAGGAAATACATTTACAAAAGTAGCCATTACTGATGGCAATAATCTTTTATATGCTGATCGGTTCGAGGAACTTTCAATAAAAACATTCAAAGAGATTTTATCAAAATATTCACCAGAGAATGGTATTATATCGGCTGTAGGTAAAAAAGATGATGATTTGTTTAAAGAATTTAAGCAAAAGCTGCCAATAATTGAACTTGATCATAACACTCCTCTACCAATTTCAAATCAATATAAAACGCCTGAAACACTTGGTCGTGATAGAATTGCAGCAGTTGTAGGCGCAAATTATCTTTACCCTAACGAGGATTTATTAGTAATTGATAGCGGAACAGCAATAACTTACGATTTAGTAACAAGTAGTGCTCAATACATTGGTGGGGCTATATCTCCAGGTATTGCAATACGTTTTAAATCATTAAATCAGAATACTGCAAACTTACCCATAGTTACCAGCACCCTTAATAATTTTATTGTAGGCGCTAGCACAGCTGAATGTATCGAATCGGGTGTTTTAAATGGAGTTGTGGGTGAAATAGAATACTTTATTGTTCGTTATAAAGAGGAGTTCCCCAATATAAAAGTTGTTTTAACAGGGGGTGATGCTAATTTCTTTGTTAATAAGTTAAAAAATAGCATCTTTGTGGTTCAAAATTTAGTAATAATAGGCTTAAACCGAATACTTGAATTCAATGCAAAACGTTAAGAAATCTTTATTTACAAGCGCATTAATTATTTTTTCAATTTTTGCCCAAGCACAAAGCATAAGTACATATTCACCATATTCACGTTATGGAATTGGTCAAATTCCAACCAGAGGTTTTGCAGCAACAAAAGCGATGGGTGGAATATCACAAGCAGTTCGTAATCCACACGGAATAAACTACTTAAATCCTGCATCTTATACTGCTCAAGATACAATGTCTTTCATCTTGGATTTTGGATTTGAAACAGGTGCTACAACGTTAGAATCTCAAGGGCAATCGGTGAAGAATGGGTTTGGAGGTATTCATCATATAGCAATATCTTTTCCTGTAACAAAATGGTGGGGAGCAAGTTTAGGTCTTGTGCCTTATAGTCAAGTTGGATATCAGGTAAAGCATTATGAAACAAATCCTTATATTCTTGCGACCATTGGTCGTATTAAATATTATCATAGGGGAAATGGTGGGGTTAATCAAGCATATTTTGGAAATGCATTCAAGCCCATTAAAAATCTTTCTGTAGGCTTTAATCTTTCCTATTTTTTGGGGAGTTTAAACTATGAAAATAAAATTGTGTTCCCTGAAAACAAATCGGACTATTCGAATACAATTGAAACTAAAAGTATAGCCATACGTGACATGGCCTTAAGCTTTGGGGTTCAATACAACCTTTATTTAGACAGAGCTAATAACTCGTATTTTACTTTTGGTGCTACTCTTGATAATGAAACCAACATTAGAGCTAAACGGGTTTATTATGCAAAACAAGATTATGGTAGTTACACTGATACTATTGAATATAAGGATAGTGCATACGGAAAAATTACATTCCCAAAGAATATTGGCGTTGGAATGGCCTATTCTTTTAAAAATAAGCTATTTGCTTCAATTGAATACTCTACACAAGATTGGTCAAAAACCACCTTTTTAGGGAGCAATGGCACAAACGTTTCATATACTCGTTCAAACTCCTATCGGTTTGGACTTGAGTATACACCCAATCGTTATGATTTAAAAAGCTATCTGAAACGAATGAGCTACAGAGTTGGAACTCACTACTCAAACACTTATATGAAATCTTATGGATATCAAATAAACGAATATGCTTTTAGTGCTGGATTAGGTTTCCCTTTTAAGAATAATACTAAGTTTAATGTTGGTTATGAGTGGGGAAGCCGAGGTACAACAAGCAATGGACTAATTAAAGAAAACTTTGGCATACTAAGTCT
The DNA here is from genome assembly GCA_964390565.1 of uncultured Rikenellaceae bacterium. Classification (GTDB taxonomy): domain Bacteria; phylum Bacteroidota; class Bacteroidia; order Bacteroidales; family Tenuifilaceae; genus UBA8529. The sequence goes on along the minus strand of CAYMII010000004.1, from coordinate 128,776 downwards.
TAGTTTATCTTTCTACGATTTTTGGTTTATCAGGAGAAAGTATAACTAGCATTTTAAATCTAAATATAATATTTGTAACAAGTTATTTAATGTGAGGAAGACATTAAGCAATAAGTTGATATCGTTGATTATTGGGTCTGTATTAGTATCTTGCACAGCTAATATTGAAGAGATTAATGCTTTAAATAATAATGATGATAAATCTACAATAATTGCTAAGAATTCAGAAATAATCTATACTGAAAGTGGGCTTGTAAAGCTTAAAATCCTTGCGCCAGTAACAAAAGTCTACCAAAATACACAAGATCCTTATAACGAATTTCCTGAAGGAATAACCGTTTATACATTCAGTGACTCCATGGTCATTGAATCAGAATTAACCGCTAAATATGCTATAAACTACGACTACAAGGGTCTTTGGTCGGCTAGTAATAATGTTGTTGCAAAAAATAGCAAAGGAGAAACCCTAAATACTGAACATCTTTTTTGGGATCAGAAGAAAAAGATTATTTACAGCGATGATATGGTGAAAATCACTACTGCCGACGGCGTTCAGTACGGTCAAGGGTTTATTTCTGATGAGTCGTTTAGTAGTTGGGAGATTAAAAAACCAATCAGCTATTACTTTATAGATGAAAAAACAGACTCCATAAAATGAAAAGATTAGCCTATATTTTAGAAATCACTTGGCTAGTCCTTGCCATTCTTTGCCTAATTATTGCTTTATACTCTGTAATCTCGACAAAAATTGATTCAAATTATATTTTCTTCCTTTTAAGCATCATCTCATTTTTCATGTATCAACTTCGTAGAACAAAAAGGCTGAAAAATTAGGTATCGTATCTCATTATTTTTTGGATTAATCATCTATTTTTAAAAATTTGAAGCAAGACTGTAAAGAGTCAAAAACTAATTTTGCTATATTCGTAGCTTCAAAAAAAAAGAAATATTAAAGAGAACTAAATAAGAATTATGGCTACACTAGAGAAATTAAGGAACAAAGCAGGTATCCTTTTGGCAGTAGTAATTGGAATAGCGCTGTTTTCATTTATCCTAGGTGATTTTATCAAACCCGGGAAATCGATATTTGCTAACTCAGATCACGAAGTCGCAAAAATTGCGGGGAAATCAGTACCCTATCAACTTTACCAAGGAAAAGTTGAAGAGATTTATGAGATAAACAAACTCTTCTCAGGAAAAACTACCCTTGATGAGCAAACCTCCGAAGGCTTACGTGAGCAAGTTTGGCAACAACTCGTTAGAGAGAATGTCATGGAAGATCAGTATGAGAAACTTGGACTTGCAATTCATCCTGACGAACTATTCGATATGGTTCAAGGGCGCAACATTCATCCAATGGTACAACAACTTTTTGGGAACCCTCAAACTGGTGAAGTAAACAAACCAGCAATTATTCAGTTCCTTAAAAATATGGATGCAGACCCATCGGGTAATCAAAAAGCCATGTGGTTATACGTTGAGAAAGAGATAAAAACCGAGCGCATATTCACAAAATACACCAACCTTATTCGCAAGGGGCTATACGCTACAAACATCGAAACAAAAAGGGCTTTAAACGATAGAACTGCTAAGGTTGACTTTATTTATACAAGTGCACCTTACACTTCAGTTGATGATGCTTCAGTAAAATATTCTCAATCAGATTTAGAAAAGTATTATGACGCGCATAAGCAAGATTTCGAGCAAAAAGCATCAAGAGATATTGAATATGTTGTATTCCCAATTGTTCCATCTGATGAGGATAAAGAGCTAGCTGTACAATGGATTAATAAGGTTAAACCTGAATTTCAGATGGCTGCTGAACCAAAACAGTATGCTACTCTAAACTCCGATACTCCATTCGATGCAAGAAACTACAAACAAGGTGAACTTCCAAAAGAGTATAACGACTGGGCTTTCGTTGCTAAAGTAGGTGACATGATTGGTCCAATAACTGAAGGTAGCAGCATTAAACTTGTTCGACTTGCCGAAATCAATTATACTCCTGACTCAGTAAAGGCTCGTCATATCCTAATTGCTCCAGCAGAAAGAACCCAAGAAGCTGTAGCTAAAGCGAAATCAAAAGCAGATAGCGTTTTAGCCGTTATTAAAAAAGGTGGCAATTTCGATAAATTAGCAAAAGAGTATTCAGTTGACCCAGGGTCAAAAGACAAAGGCGGCGATTTAGGTTGGTTCCGCGAAGGTCAGATGGTTAAACCATTTAACGATGCTTGCTTTAATGGTAAAAAGGGTGAGTATACAATGGTTGAAACACAATTTGGTTACCATATCATCAATGTTGTTGAGAAAGGTAAAGATGTTAAAAAAGTTCAGGTTGCTGTTGTTGAAAGAAAAGTATTGGCAAGCTCCAAAACTATTCAAAACATCTTCTCTGAGGCATCACAATTTGCTGGGACAAATAAAACAAGTGAGCAATTTTCAAAAGTTGCTGAGAGCAAAAAACTTACCAAACGTATTGCAAACAATCTGTTAGAGAACGATCGTAATATTGCTGGACTTGATCACCCAAGAGAAGTTATACGTTGGGCATTTAAATCGGAGAAAGGAAATGTATCGGATGTATTCGAACTTGGAGAGAATTTTGTTGTAGCAACGTTAACAAATGCACACGAAGAAGGTATTGCTCCATTAGCACAAGTGGCTGATGAAGTTAAACTTAAAGTTATTCGTGAGAAAAAGGGAGAAATGCTTTCGGAGAAATTAAAAACCGCAATGAAAGCATCATTAAGCATTGAAACTATTGCTCAAAATATTGGTTCAAAAGCAGAGCAAGCAACAGGCGTATCTTTTAGCTCCTTCTCAATTCCAAATGCTGGTTTTGAACCAGCGGTTATTGCTGCCGCAACTAACACAACTGAAGGAAAAGTTGTTGGCCCTATCGTAGGGAACTCTGGCGTTTATGTTTTGACCGTTACTGCTCAAAATAAGGAAGAAGGGGATATTAATATGGAGAAGTCAAGGTTAGTTAGCATGTTTGGATCTCGTGCATATTATGAAGCCTATGAATCTTTAAAGAAAAATGCCGAGATAAAAGATAAAAGATCAAAGTTCTACTAGAATAATTAATAGAATATTGCGAAGAGGAGGGTATAAACACCCTCCTCTTTCTATTTTATGAAATTGTATTTTATCGATAGGCAACAAATAAATGGTTATATTTCAAGCCAGATTATCTTTTTTATCATATTTTCGTATAACAACGAATACTATAAATATTGAGTTATGAAAACCAAGGTAGTTAGATGGTTAAGCTTACTCCTGATAGGATTAACAGGATGTTATGATTTCCCTAATGTAGAGAATGTAGAAGTTGACCCTTTTACATCAAAATTTGTGTTCCCATTAATGGATTCAAAAATAACCTTTGCCGAGTTGGCAAAGAAAACTGGAGCAAACTCAGTAATTGAAGAATATCCAAGCGGTCATTTATATTTTATTTCATTTCGCGATACAGTTGATGTTGGGTTAGCATCAGATCTCTTCCCTGCAATCCCCTCAATGGTTTTCAATGATAGTTACCAACTATCAGTACCTGAAGTTCCAGGAGCTTTCCCTGCGGGTTCAACAATAGGTCCAATCGTAAAATCATTTACTCAAACTTATAATACTTTCCCCGGAGCAGAACTTAAGCGTATTGACTTATCTGGTGGAACACTTCAATTCACTCTTACAAGTACATTCAACCATAGCATTAGCGGAAATATAACTATAACCTCGCTTAAAGACAACTCTAACAATCCTGTAGTTATCCCTTTTACATTAGCTAGTTTAGGCACACAAAACTATTCCGAAAATCTCAGCGGTCGTTACCTTGATTTATACCCTGCTGCTGTCTACAATACAATTAGCTACTCAGTATCTGCTACCATTACATCAAGCGGAGCACCTATTTCGTCTGCTAATAGCATCAACATTCAACTATCATTAAATAGCCCTGAATATCAAAAAATAACTGGTAAGTTAACCTATAATTATAGCGCACCCGATCAAACCTATGATATAGGTATTTTTGAGTCTACAATATTTGCAGAGCAACATTTTGCTGAGCCCAAGTTCAAACTAAACTTTGTAAATAGCTTTGGATTGCCATCAGAAGTTAGTTTTGCAAATTTTGAGGTTGAAAATCATAGCGGAACCAAAGTTCTTGTCACACATGAAGGCATTGTTAATGAAGGAGATTTACTTATAGGTGCATCTAATATTCTTAAGTACGCAACCGCATCAAAACCAAGCGATACTACAAAGCTAATGCTCACCTCAACCAATTCGAATGTTGAAGATTTATTTGATATAGCACCAAGTACAATGAGTTTTGCTGGCGCAACCTTCGATATAGGAGATGCAGCCGATACGAATCATGACTACTTTGTTCGAAATGATAGTAAATTCCAGCTTATATCTGATATTGAGATTCCACTTTCAGGTTACATTGTTACAAATGAAATTGCTGATACCGTTTTTAATATGGAATTTCCTGATTTAGAGAATGATTTTAAATTAATTGACCAAAAAGTAAGATTGAAAATTAAGTTTATTAATGGCATGCCTATTAACTTGTATATGCAGGTCAAATTCCTAGATGTAAACGGAGCGTTAGTCACAGAACTCTTTGATGGAGGCGAAACAAGGCTAATTCAAAGTTCGGATGTTGATCCTGTAACAGGCGAAACAACAACTCCTAAAGAAGCGTACTCCTACATAACAATAGATAAAGCAAAGTACGAGCAAATGAGACTCTCAAAGGATATGGTCGTTTTAATTAGATTTACAACAGGAGGTAACCTTCATCAAGATATTAGAATTCTATCAACCAACTCACTTGCCATTCAGATGCTTCTTGAGGCCAGTGGAACAGTTCAACTTTAACCTAAAACTGATAAAAAGTGAAAAAGATTTTTGTATTAGCCATCAGCATTGGGTTAGCAACTGGAGCATTGGCACAATCGGAGCTTACCCTGCCTTTTTTACGAGACGTATTTCAATCGTCGTATATTAACCCTACCGTTATACCTGAGCATACATTTAGCTTAGGATTACCGGGGAACTCATCTGTTTACACACAGTTTATTACTAATGGATTTCGGCCAGGTAAGGTTGTTAGCATTAAGAATGACACCCTTCATATCGATCCAAACAAACTACTTTCAGAACTATCCGATAAAAACCTAATTTATTCTGGTTCTTCCGTTGATCTATTTCACTTAAGGGTAAAAATTCGAAACGGTTTTTATTGGATTGGAGCAAGATCAAATGTTGAAGTAAACTTTCAGTACCCAAAAGATTTCATAGAATTAGCAATAAAAGGTAACGGAGCATTCATTGGAAGGAGCATGGATTTCAGCAATCTAAATTTCGATGCCACCCTTTACAATGAATACAGCTACGGTATGGCGTTGGAGTATAACAGATGGGTATTTGGAGGTAGAGTTAGCTTGTTACAAGGCTTATCAAATATTCAATTTGACCCCAAAAGCCTAAATATGAAGGTTGATACGCTTAATTTCCGTCAAACTATTAACTCTGATGCGAGGCTTAATGTTGCTGGTATACCAATGGATAGTGAAGGAAAACCAAATATTGACCAGTTTAGCGACGTTAATTATATCACTAATTATCTCTCGAGTTTTAAAAACAGGGGCTTTGCATTAAGTGCTGGTGCTACCTACAAAATGAGCGATAGGTTAAGATTTTCAGCATCTTTCTACGATTTAGGATACATACATTGGAAGGATAGCGTTACAAATTATAACTTAAAAGGCCAAAGTTCATTCTCAGGGATTGATGTGTTACACCAGTATCTTAATGGGGAAAAAATTGATGGTGCAGCCATTTTGGATACAATAATAGATGATTTTAATAGGGATACGGTAAACAAGGCCTACACAACTTATCTTAAACCAAAGTTCAACCTATCTGTAAGTTACAATCTATTCCGACGCACGGTTGTTGGTTTTTCGGCATCGGGTGTATATAACAAAAAACTTTATCCTGCATTTACCTTGGGTCTACAGCAAGGGTTAGGTCGCTTTTTGAATCTTCTTACTACTATATCATATAATCAAAAAACGATTCAGAATTTAGGTGTGGGATTCGTTATTAAGCCCGGCCCGTTCCAATTTTATGTTGTAACTGATAATATATTCCCAATATTCAGCCCCGACTATACAACAAACATGAACGTAAGGTTTGGAATGAATATCGTCCTTGGAAGAGTTAAACCTGCGGTAGGCTTACCTTATAGATAAATAGTTGAATCATTGAAAAGTACACAATAGCTACTGATATGAAAAAGTTAACGCACTATATCGTCTCATCAATTTTAAGTTGTTTGTTCATTGTAACATTAGCAAGAGCCCAATCGTCTTTCATTCCCCACAATCTTGGCTCAAGTGTTAATTCCACTTACTCCGAAATTAACCCAATCCTTTCTGTTGATGGGAAAACACTGTACTTTGTAAGAGTTAACCATCCAGAAAATGCTTTTGGTAAATACAAAAGCCAAGATGTATGGTATTGTACTTTAAACGATGACGGTACTTGGAGCGAAGCAAAACGCTTACCTAAAGAGGTAAATATTGGACAATATAATGCAATTCTTTCAGCAGTTGGCGATGGGAAAACCTTTATGTTGAATGGTATCTATAATAAAAGAGGGACGCTTTACCTAAACCGTGGATTTTCAACTATTGAAAAAAAGGATGATGGAACTTGGGGGAAACCTGTTAAAATAAATGTTAAAAAAGTTTCTCGAAAGAATCGTGGAAAATTCTCATCAGCCTTTTTAACCGCCGACAAGGAGTACCTTTTTACATCCTTTGCACCAAAAAGCAATAGCTCAAAGCTAACCATTTATGTTTCAAAAAGGAAGTCTGATAACAAATATGGCAAACCTAAAGAGCTAAAAGGCGGAATTAATAAGGGGCGTAGCGCTGAGGCACCTTTCCTCGATCCTGATGGTAAAACGCTTTATTTCTCGGGTAATTATAATGGCAATCGCAACGGCTATGATTTATATAAATCCACTCGGATGGATGACACTTATGTAAACTGGTCGAAACCTGAAATACTAAGCGATTCCCTAAATACTCCTGATTGGAATTCATATTATACTTTAAACGCCAAAGGTAGTTGGGCTTATTACTGTTCGGTTACTAACTCGCTGGGAAAATCAGATATTTTTAGAGTAAAAATATTTGAGGAAAATCCATTTGTTAAAGTAACTGGATTAATACTTAATAAAAAGGATGAAACATTGATGCTTGCTGATACGACTTACCAAATTCTTGTAAATGGTCAACCATTTCCTGGGTTAAAGATCGATAAGGCATCAGCTTCGTATGAGGTATTATTGCCTTTTGACACCCTTTATAAGTTAAACCCCACATTAAACAACTGGATTAGCGTTTCTAGCGAAGTTGATACCAGAGGATTAAAAGAATACAAAGAGGAGAAACTTAACCTTTACCTCGAAACAAAGCCCTACGTGTTTATTAAGGGTAATATTATTGATACAAGGACTAACCAACCCATTTCTTTAAGTAAGAAACCAAAAGTTTTAATCAATGGAATTGCTTCCGACTCGGTTAAATACGATACCCTTGTAGCCAGCTATCAAGCACTATTACCGCTTGACTCTATCTATATTCTAAAAGCCCAAGTACCAAATTTTATTGGCAAAGCAGATACTGTTAACGTAAAGAACCAGACTGTATATCAGGAGCAAGAGGTAAACCTATACGTAACATCAAAGCCTTGGGTTGAAGTTCAGGGTACTGCGCTTGACAATAACACTTTAAGTCCGATAATCGGTAATCCTAATATCAAGCTAGTAATCAATGGGATGATGGTTGATAGTGTCAAAATTGATGCTGCAACAGGCGAATTTAAAATACGCTTGCCTTTTGGAAAACAATACCGCACAGCCATTTCATCAAAGGATTTTAATCCTATCGAAAATGTTCTTGATTTATCTGGATATGTTGAGTATACCGTTGTTAAGCACAACGTATTTGGCGAGTTTAAAGATGCGAACATGGCAATACTTAACGGAAAGGTTATCAATACAAAAACGGGCAAGCCCCTTGAACAAGGTATTCCTGTTAAAATGAAGATAAATGGAGTTGTATCGCCTGCTTTTAAATACGACTCAATTAATTTGGAGTATACGCTAAAACTACCTGTTGGCTATTACTACGACCTAACGCCATCGGTGAGGAATTTTTACAATAAGTATGAGCCAATCGATTTAACCAAGGTTAAGGGCAAAACTAAGATTCCTAAGAACTTCTACGTTACGCCAATCGAGGTTGGGCAATCGGTTGATATTGAACACATCTACTTTGAAACAGCCAAGGCTGATTTAAAACCGGCTTCCTTTAAATCGCTAAATGCGTTGGTTGCCTTCCTAAACGAGTACCCAGAGGTAACTGTTGAGATTAGCGGCCATACTGACAATGTAGGATCTGCTAGTATAAACTTAACTATATCTGAGAAAAGAGCAAAATCGGTTGCAAATTATGTTATTTCGCAAGGCGTACCTGCGTCAAGAGTAGTATCAAAGGGTTATGGGTTAACAAAACCAAAGTACACCAATAAAACATCACAGGGAAGGGCTAAGAACCGAAGGGTTGAGTTTACAATAACTGGAATATAAAATCCTAATAAATTTAACTAAAGCCCTAAGAATCTTAGGGCTTTAAATTTTTAAACACCATGATAAAAGAGTATAAACTTGATAAGTCATTTGGCCCAATAGGGACTATTGCAGGGATAACAATATTTGTGGTTGGGGTAGCATTAATTTGCTTCTCAATATCTGGTCTATTTCTAATTATAATAGGGGCATTTGTGGGCTTTTCATCAACAAGTACATTGATTGATTCTGACAGCAAAAAAGTTCGATTCTGCAACAACCTGTTTGGATTAATCAAAGTTGGAAAATGGATAATCGTCGAACCCATCATGAGGATTGATATTAAACAATCCAATAGAACATGGCGAGCATATAGTCGTGGTAGTCGCTCGATTGATATTACCGATAAGGATTTTAGAATAATCCTTTTTGATTCAAAAGGAGCACAGATTATTCCCTTAATGAAAGTATTAACGCTTGAATCGGCAAAAGAAGAGGCTGACTTACTATCAGCACAATTAGGCTTAAAAAAGAGTTAACAAAAATAAAGCCCTGCTTAGTAAGCAGGGCTTTCAACTTAAACTTTGTTTTCACTATACCTAGTTTGTTGCACCGGTATCAACTTTTGCTTCAATTGTATTTTGAATTGTTGTTGAAACATTTGATAAGAAGTTATAGCCTGTTTGACTCTCGATATAATCTACACTCTTTCTGTAGTATCCCCATGATTGGCTGCTAACCGTTTGATTATTAGGCATCCAAACAGCGATTACTCTTGTTGAAGAGGTAATTCTTGTTACATCACTTGAACCAACAGGTAGAACAACAATAATTTTCCATGTATAAGCAGGAACTACGATGCTTTTAGTTGATATTGTAGTTTTATAACCAGCAGAGCCTGTTCCACCTTGTCCATAGGGACCAGATATGATATAAAGCTCATTCCCTGCATTTACAAGAGTCCTGCAATAGTTCTCAAGATTAGCCCAGGTAATTTGGTTGTTTTTTGGAGCTTGGGGTATCATGTTGGTCATTAGAAAAGTCGCAGAATTATCTGCCACAGAGCCAGTCCTGTCAGCGCTTGGACACATGTGACCGCGATCGAATCCAGAACCAGAATAATCAGTAGCACCAACTTTAACCCAACTACTTGGTAAAGTATTATCTGCGCTAAAATTATCTTGACGAGCAGTCGAACCAATCCATGCTGTACTTAGATGCCACGAAACCCAGTTACAAGTCTTTTTGCTATTGTTATAAGACATGGTGTATTGGGTTTTAGTCATCAGGTAGTTGTTTGGGTAGGTTGAACTGTTTGCTACTGCTCCTGAAGGATTTCCTAATGCCATATTGTTATCGCGAGTTGCAGCAACCGCTTTAAGCATTATACCTTGTTCAGCATTTACGGGTGTTTGTGGCTCAATATTCTCTTTTTCGCACGAGATGAAGATCGCCGAAATGGCAATTAAAGCAGCTAGAAAGATGATTCTGCTTTTTAATAAAGATTTTCTCATAGGTAAGGATTTAGAGGTTAGGTTAAGACAAATTATGGCTATTAATGACCCAAGTAAATAGCCCTACACTAAACACCTCCAAATGATAGAATCTATCTTTATTTCAATTAGTTATATTTAGAATAAAGTGATTTATGATATGCGTTTTTTAGTCATAAATAATTATAAACCCCCATTTTTGGGTTTTAATACCAAAAATGAGGGTTTTTGCCTTTTTTGAAAAATATCTTTTTTACCTTTTTCTACTCAAACTTTTTAAACTTTAGTTCAGTAAAATCAAAATCGGGATTCGGAACATCCACGAGCACCTCCTCAACTTTTCCCATAGCATTTATTATAAATGTAACCTTCCCCTGAGGGAGTGATGGAAAGTCGGGGAATTGTATGCTAAAAGTATCGTACTGCCAATGCTTTAGAATTGAATTAAATTGTGGTGCAGGAACCAATACGAGCTTAAGTTCACCATTCTCGATAGTAACTTTAGCATTTCCATATAAATCGCCACCATAAAGTCCAGCATACTCGTTAAGAGCAAGAGTAGGTTTCGAATCTTTATTTCGCTTTTGCTCCTCCTCTATCCTACTTTTCTTTTCCATTTCCATTTGCTTTATGTTATCATCGAGCATCATAGCACTCCAATCGGTATTCTTTCCGCCAAGAAACATATCAAGAGTCTTGTAGACTAAAGGATTGTAAAGCGATGAGTTTTTATTGGTTAGAATAACAAATCCTAGTTTTTCTTCGGGAACTAAGCAGGTGTAAGAAATCATCCCATCGTATCCACCACTATGGTTAACTATTTTTCGTCCTAAATAATCAAAAACCCCCCACCCTAAGGCGTAAGCCTTAAAATGAGTTGAAGGGAATAGGCTCTCGGAATATTTCGATACACCCTGAAGAGTATTAGGAGCCCACATCTCGCGACTTCTATTCTCGGTGAATATTTGATTTGAACCAAATTTTCCTTTATTCAACTGCAACTTTATCCATTTTGAAATATCGTTTACGGATGAGTTAATTGCTCCTGCAGGGGCAATGTTGTCCCAATTGATATAGGGAACAGAAATAACCCTTCCTTCAAAATCGGTATGGCATTGAGCAACATTATCGAGCTCTTTTAGAGCATTGGTTGATGTAACCGATCTATTCATCTTCAAAGGTTTGAAAATTCGCTCGGAAACAAACTCATCCCATGTTTTTCCAGTAACTACCTGAACAATCTCACCAGCTGTTAGAAACATGATGTTTGAATAGCCATACCTTTCACGAAAACCGAATACAGGTTTAAGATATCGCGCCCTCTTAATAACCTCTTCTCTAGAGTAATTAGTTGCATACCAAAGCAAATCGCCGCTAAATGTAGCCAACCCACTTCGATGACAGAGTAAATCCCTAATAGTCATATTGTAGGTTACATAGGGATCGTAAAGTTGAAACCAAGGTAGGTATTTGGTTACCTTATCGTCCCATTTTATTTTTCCCTCATCAACAAGAATTGCCAATGCTGCTGATGTAAATGCCTTTGTGTTTGATGCAATGGCAAATAAAGTATTTGCATCAACCTTATCGGGCTTGCCAACCTCTTTTACCCCAAAACCTTTTGCAAATATTACTGAATCATCCTTAACAATGGCAATGGCCATCCCAGGTACTTCCCAATCAATTAGAGCCTTAGCATAATATTCATCAAGCGCTTTAAGCGTTTTTTGCTGCTCTTTTTGAGCAAAAAGATTGCTACTTAAAGCAATGAAGGTTATTAAGAGAGTGAGCGCAATTCCATGATTGATGAAACTGTTTGCCCTGTTTATCTTTCTTCTCATTGGGTGTTTGTTTTGAGCCAAATAAAGGTAAAACAAAATCCAATGATAATTAGCTCAAGAATATCTTATTTTAAAATCAATTGCGTTATTTTACAGTATTGAAATTTAGTCAATGAATAATGTTGAAATAGTTGGAATCGTTGCTGGGGCACTGTCTTGTACTACATTCTTACCTCAGGTAATAAAAACTTACAAATCTAAATCGACTAAAGATGTTTCATTACTAATGTTTATAATTGCAGTTGTTAGCACTGCTTTATGGCTAATATATGGAATACTTATCGATAGCTTTTCGGTTACATTTACCAATGTAATTGTATTTGTTCTATCTGTCATTATGCTGATATTAAAATTGAAATACCGAAGTCTTGAAAACTAGATTTTATATTTATTCATGAAAATAAAGTCGCGAAATCGGATTAAAAATGAGGAAATAGTAAATAGCACATCTCATGGTGTTGGGTTGGCAATTGCCTTTGCTTGCACAGCACTGCTAATAATAAGAGGATCGTACTATGGGACTGCTTGGCATATTGTTACTTTTAGCATTTTTGGTGCTGGTTTGATAAATCTTTATACTGCATCAACGCTATTCCATAGCGCTATAAATCCAAGGATTAAGTATAACCTAAATCGATTTGATCATTCATCAATATATATACTAATTGCAGCCACCTACACTCCTTTTGCCATTGTAGGTATACAAGGTGCTTTTGGATGGGTTATTTTCGGGTTGGTTTGGGCAATGGCCATTGCAGGGGTTGTGTTTAAAATTTGGTTCTACTCACCAAAATACCGAAAACTTTCGGCTTGGCTTTACGTTGCCATGGGCTGGATTGGCATAATTGCTATTGTCCCCATAATAAGGCATGTGCCAAACACTGCGCTTTGGTTTCTTTTATCGGGTTGCCTAGCATATTCTGCCAGTGTAGTCTTTTATTTAATAGATAAAATTCCTTATGGACACGGCATATTTCATATATTTATAATCGGTGGAAGCATTTGCCACTTTTTCTCATTGGTGTTTTTAATTTGATAACTATAAATTAATCAATATGACTTCAAATAATTACAAGCTAAAACCCGAGGATATCAAGGATTTGATAAACCCTATGGGATATTGCTACGCTTCGGATCAAATTACTATCGATGGTATGCCAGTTGGCTTTATGTATCGCGAGAAGCAAGAAGAGGCTGAAGATAGCGGTTGGCGTTTTTACTCTGGGAAAGAGACCGAAGAGTACGTTGAAAATGGTCACCACTTTATGATGTTCGATTTGAACTACATTGCCAATTGCGATCCAGCAATTATACCTTACCTAAAATCGAAAAGGGGAGTTGAATATGAAAGGATTGAAGGGACTGATAAGTTTGAGGAGATTGATGGTCCGTTTTAATAAAACAAAGAGCTCCGAACTCTTTATGAGATCGGAACTCTTATTTAGACAATCCCTATTGGCTAAGCTAGAAGGGATTTTACTTTTTCTGAGATTACTTTACCATCGGCTTTGCCGGCAAGGGCTTTTGTTGCAACGCCCATAACTTTTCCCATATCAGATGGAGCCTTAGCACCAACCTGCTCGATTATCTTTTTAAGCTCAGCGGTTAGCTCCTCGTCGCTCATCATTTTTGGGAGGTATGCCTCAATAAATACTGCTTCTTCTAGCTCTTTGTCAGCTAACTCCTGACGACCAGCGCTGATGTACTGCTCAGCAGCATCTTTACGTTGCTTGTACTGCTTTTGAAGAATTTTCATTTCTACATCTGCAGAAAGTGAATCCTTATGCTCACCATCTGTTTTTGCAAGCAGAATGGCACTTTTAATAGCCCGAAGGGCTTCAAGGCGAACTTTCTCTTTTGCCATCATGGCTGCCTTGATATCGTTATTAATTTTTTCCTCTAATGACATACTTTTAGTTGTTAGTTCACAGTTGTAAGTTGACAGTATATATATCTTAAATAGTTAGCCGAAGTTATACATATTTCTGTCAACTGTCAACTAACCACCCTGCCTACCGGCAGGCAGGTGTCAACTAATTTAGTCTACATTATCATGCAAATAAGCATTATCGCTCTTTAGGAAGATATCTCCATCCTCCTCGGATAGCGTGAAGCGTGAAACATTGCTTGCCTTTGAATGCTCAGTTTCATCAATTTTGATATTCTTACGCTTGTAAGCTGGAATCTTCTCCAGTTGATCGATATTCGATTTCACTGTTAGCGGTGTTGCATTCTGCCTTGTGCTGGTTTTTACCTGAGGCTCCTTAGTTGCAACAGTCTGCTGAGGTTTTACTGATGTAACAAAGAACTCATCATCGTCGAAAAGACTCTTTTCGACAACTTTTGGAGTCACATCAAAATCATCGAAATCGATAACCCTTTGCGAAAGCTCTTTTTCAGTAATCTTATCGCGTTTAGGAGTTGGTGCAGGTTTCTCCTTAATCTCAAAGATCGATTCCTTAACAACCCTATTCTCCGAACGTTCACCATCGAGCATAACCACATCAACCTGCTTGTTGCGGATGTATAGCTCAGGAATACTGCTAGTGCAGAAACCTGTTGCAATGATGGTAACATTTAGGTCATCACCAAGGTTTGGATCGCTACCATTACCCCAAATGAGGTCGGCACCCTCGCCAGCAACGGCTTGGATATAGTCGGTGATTTGACCAATCTCGTCCATGGTAATCTCATCCTTACCTGATGTAACGTTAAGTAGAATGTTACGTGCTCCAGAGATATCGTTATTGTTCAACAATGGCGATTGAAGCGCAGCTTTTACTGCCTTAATTGCACGGCTCTCGCCCGATGCACGAGCCGAACCCATTATAGCCACACCACTGTTGGTCATTACCGTTTCAACATCGGCAAAGTCAACGTTGATATAGCCGTGAACGGTTATAATCTCGGCAATACCTTTGGCCGCGATGGCCAAAACATCATCGGCTTTTGAGAAAGCCTCGGATATTCGAAGGTCACCATACATCTCGCGAATCTTCTCGTTATTGATAACAAGTAGCGAATCGACATGCTTTTCAATAGCCTCGATACCCTCAACCGCTTGTGCAATGCGACGCTTACCCTCATTCCTGAAAGGAATAGTCACAATAGCAACAGTAAGTATGCCCAACTCCTTTGCCGCTTTGGCAATAATTGGAGCAGCGCCAGTACCCGTTCCACCGCCCATTCCGGCGGTAATGAATACCATTTTGGTATTTTTCGAAAGGACATCAGCTACATCCTGAATATTCTCGATAGCCGCTTGACGGCCAATTTCGGGTTTATTGCCTGCACCACGTCCTTCGGTTAGTGACGACCCCAGCTGAATTTTAATATCAACGGGGCTGTTAGCCAATGCCTGAGAATCGGTATTGCACACCACAAAATCAACATCCTTTATCCCCAGCCTACACATGTGGTTAACTGCGTTACCTCCACCTCCACCAACACCAATAACCTTAATTATCGATGCTCGGTTCGATGGTAGTTCGAAATTAATTAGGTCTTCGGCCATTTTACTAATATTTAAGTTTCTACTTATTTCTTATAGTTGTCAGTTCACAGTTGAGAGTTGACAGTAAACTAACCAACAACTGTCAACTATTTACTGTCAACTAATTTTACATTTCCATATCTCGTTCTTCGAACATGTTGGCAAGGGTCTTTTTAAGACCATCCATGATGCCCGATTTTTTAACAGAAGTTCTAATCTCCTCCTTCTTCTCAGGGGTTATTTCAACCTCTTTAATTGTTGATGTTATCTCCTCAACCTTTCTTTCGATATGCGAGGTTTGCTCCCATCCCTTAAGGATTAGACCAATACCTGTTGCATACATTGGTTGGTTGATATCCTCGCTGCTATCGGCGCTAAGATGCTCGTTAGGGAAACCGATTCTAACATCGTAACCAGTTTTGAATTTAACCAGTTGCGAAAGATGACGAAGTAGTGCTCCACCACCCGTTAAAACGATACCTGCGCTTAGCTTTTCAGCGTAACCAGAGTTATCAATCTCGTAGTTAACGGCATCAATAATCTCCTCCATCCTCGATTGGATGATATATGCAAGATTCTTAAATGAAATCTCCTTAGGCTCACGACCGCTGATTCCGGGGATAGTAACAATCTTATCCTCTGGTGCCATATCGCCTAAAGCTGAACCAAACTGTACTTTTAACGATTCCGCTTGGCGGAAAAGGATTGAGCAACCCTCCTTGATATCGTTGGTAATCACATTGCCCCCAAATGGGATAACGGCAGTGTGACGAACAATACCATCGTAGAAAAGGGCAACGTCGGTTGTTCCACCACCTATATCAACAAGAACAACTCCGGCCTCTTTCTCATCGTCGGTTAAAACTGCTTCGGCAGAAGCAAGGGGCTCCAAGATAAGGTCGTTGACCTTAAGCCCAACGCGGTTTACGCATTTCTCGATGTTCTTTGCCGATGCGGTTTGCCCAATTACGATATGGAAGTTGGCCTCGAGCCTACGACCCATCATCCCCACAGGACGAACCCCTGGTTCGTTATCAACAATGAAATCCTGAGGAAGCACGTGAAGTATCTCCTCACCCACCTCGATAGGGATTTTGTACATATCCGTGATAAGCTTCTGAACATCCTCGGCAGAGATTTCGCTCTCAACATTATCGCGGTTGATATACCCACGATTCTTGATGCTACGAATATGTTGACCAGCAATGCCAACAAATACATCACTAAGGATTATGCCCGATTGGGTTTGCACCTCCTCCACAGTACGTTGAATTGATGCAACGGTCTCCTCGATGTTCAGTACAACCCCCCTTTTAATCCCTGTTGATGGGGTTTTGCTTTGCGACACGATTTGGAATTTTCCATTGGGATTCTTTTTACCGATCAGGGTAACTATCTTGGTAGTTCCAAGATCGATAGCAGCAACATATTCATTCATCTTTGCCATAATATTATCGTTTTGTACAGATTATCTGGTTTGAGTATTTTAAGTTTATCATCTTATATTTATTCCAGCCTTCGGCAGGCAGAGCCTTTTCGTAAAACATCTTGAGCTTTTCCAACTTCTTCTCAAAGTCATCTAAACTTCCTAGCAGAATTACCTGAGAACCGACCCGAGGAATTAGCTCAACATCATTGGAACTATCTACATAAACCTGAGCAATTTGAGCGTTCCAAAAATCGTTACCACTAACAAATTGGGCGAAGTTGTAAATCTTTCGAAGCAAAGGTTCACGCTTGTTAAAGGTTGTATCCCATTGTGTAACATCCTCATTAGCCTTAAATGGGAAATGCTCTTTTATTGCCCCATTCACAACCAGCACGTGCGCTGCAAACTTGCCTGATAAAGGCATTACCAACCCTTGCTCATCGATATAGTAACTCTGATTCTTTGCGTTAAAAATTCGAACCAAAGGCCTACGCTGCTTTACTTTGATCGAAAGAATGCCATCGGCAGTTTTGTAAATTTGCACATCACGAACCGACATCATGGTCGAAAGCCTATTCTCCAACTCAAAAGTATTTATCGATTTCAAAGGCTTACCAATTGGGCTCTTCCCTTTAACATCAACTATTCGTTTAATATCCTTACTTGTAATAAAAGCGTTCTCTGAACTATCAACCACTTTAACCTTGATATCGCTGCACACCAATTCACGGTTACGCTTGGTAACAAACCACAGGCCTATAACCAGATAGGTTATAAGGGTTAACCATTTAAGCGCTTTCCATGCATTGCGTTTCCAGCTCATTACAAATTCCTCTCGGTTAAAATCTTAACTATTTCGGGCACCAAACGGTCGATATCGCCAGCACCCATGCTTATTAGTATATCAATATCTTCAGTTTTTACTATCTCTTTAACTTGCTCCTTGCTGCAAAGCCTTTTGTTAGGGTTTTTCATCAAGTTTAAAATTGATGAAGATGTAACACCAGGAATTGGCTCTTCGCGAGCAGGATAGATATCGAGCAAGATTATCTCATCAAGCAAATCGAGGCTTTGAGCAAACTCCTTTGTAAAATCGCGAGTACGAGTGAAAAGATGTGGCTGAAATACGCCAGTTACTTTTCGGCCCTTATACAAATCCTTTACAGATGTAATTGCTGCTCGCAACTCCTCTGGGTGATGCGCATAATCATCGATATAAACAGCCTTTTTACCACGATACTGCACATCGAAACGCCTAACAACACCCGCAAATGTTTTTAGCCCCTCTCTCAGCTCATTTGGATTTACACCCATCAGCAGCGCAGCTGCTGAAGCCGCAATGGCATTCTCCACGTTATAAAGACCGGGCACTCCCAGCATCAAATCGTTAACCTCTCCTACAGGTGTAATAAGGTTGAAGTGGTAGTAACCATCCTTAATGCTAAGGTTGCTTATGCAGAAATCAGCCTTATCTCTTAAACTATATGTAAATTTGTTAACCCACTTTTTAAGGTTAGGATTGAAATCTAAGCCCTCTTTTACCACCAAATAGCCTTGTTCCTCAATCTGCCCTGCAAATGCCCCAAAAGCATCTAAAACCTCGTTATGATTGCCATAAATATCCAAATGGTCGGCATCCACAGAAGTGATAATGGCCAGATGAGGGTACAAACTCAAGAAACTCCTATCGAACTCATCGGCCTCAACAACCAAAAGGTTTGAACCTTGATTACCAACCACAAGATTGCTCTTGAAGTTCTTGGCTATTCCGCCAAGGAATGCATCACTGCCAACGGCTGATTTGCTTAGCAGATGAGCCAAAAGCGTTGATGTTGTTGTTTTCCCATGTGTTCCGGCAACACCAAGCGTTTTCTTAACGCCAGCAATTACTCCAAGGGCTTCGGCTCTTTTTACTACTTTGTATTTATTGTCGATAAAATAGTTCAACTCACTATGGTTCTTGGGAACAGCAGGGGTGTAAACCACCAAAGTACCCTCAACATCACCACGGAATTCCCTAGGAATAAGGTTAACCTCATCAACGTAATGAATATCAATTCCCTCCTGCTCCAATTCAAGTGTCAACGACGATTGAGTTCTATCGTACCCACATACCACCTTTCCTTGCTTAGCAAAATAGCGAGCCAAGGCACTCATCCCAATGCCGCCAATCCCTACGAAGTAGACTCTTTTTACCGTGTCGAATTTGATACTCATCTCACTTAATCAATACTTCTAATTTCCTTTTAATAACCTTAACTAATGTTTCGTGCCTACGGCACTTCTTTTTTTGGGTTGAACGATTATCTACCAAAATTCCGTGCCTACGGCACTTTTCTTATTAATTTATTCCTTAAGCAATTAGGCCTCTTATAAAGCCTCGTTAGAGGTGGAATTATGGTAATAAATCATCCTTTTTTTTCTTAAAGCCCCTTCGGGGCGGCACCTTCAGCTAGTTTTAAAACCTTCTCGGCAATCACTCTAGCCGCATTTGGTAATGCTAACCCCAAAATATTCCTCGAAAGTTCAGCACACTTCTCGGCATTATTAAGCAACTCAAAAGCAACGACTACCAACTCCTTTGGTGCATTTTTATCTTCAACCATTAATGCTGCATCCTTTTTAACCAATGCTCGCGCATTTTTAGTTTGATGATCTTCCGACACATTTGGTGAAGGAATCAAAATGGTTGGCTTGCCAACCAAGCAAAGCTCCGAAATGGTTCCTGCCCCTGCGCGTGATACAATTAAATCGGCAATAGAAAAGGCCAAATCCATTCGGGTGATAAAGTCGTAAAGCCTTACATTACTAGCATCAAAGCCCTCAAGTTCCTTCTTAATCTCCTCGTTATAAAGTTTCCCGGTTTGCCAAACAAGGGTGATATCCTTCTGCTCTCCAATCTCCTTCATATAGCCCAAAAGGCTCTTATTTAATGTTCTTGCGCCAAGACTTCCACCTAAAACCAGAACAACCTTTTGCCCTTCGGCAATATTGAAATACTTACGTGCTTCATCCTTTTTGCTATCCAAATTCACCAAGTCTTGACGAACTGGATTGCCTGTCATCATAATCTTATCGGCAGGGAAATACTTATCCATCCCTTCGTATGCTACACAAATGGCTTTAGCCTTTTTAGCAAGTAGCCTGTTGGTAACCCCTGCGTATGAGTTCTGCTCCTGAATTAGAGTTGGAATACCCTTTTTCTGCGCTGTTTTAAGAATTGGACCACTGGCGTAGCCGCCAACTCCGACAACAGCATTAGGCTTGAACTCGCGAATAACGCTGCGAGCCTTCATCATACTTTTAAAAAGTTTCCAGAAGAAGGTAACTGTTTTGAGCGATAGCTTTCGCTGAAAGCCAGCCACAGGTAAACCAACAATCTTGTATCCTGCGTTTGGCACTTTCTCCATCTCCATCTTACCTTCGGCACCAACAAATAGGATATCCACATCGGGTTGTAGTTCCTTCAATGCATTGGCAATGGATATTGCAGGGAAGATATGCCCTCCCGTGCCACCCCCACTAACTATTATTTTTATCGACTTCTTCTCCATCGAATAATTCGGTTTTACCTTGAGTTCGACTTATACTTAAAATTATTCCAAAGGCTGCACTTGTAAAGAATAGCGATGTTCCGCCCATACTAACAAGTGGCAATGGCTGCCCTGTAACCGGAATAAGGTTTACAGCCACGCACATATTCACCATCGCTTGCAGCACCAGAAGAAGCGCAAGCCCAATGGCCAGAAAGGCCGGGAACGTTCGATTTGCCTTCTTGACTATCACCCCGGCTCGAAACAGTATTATCAAATACATCAGCAGTACAACTGTACCTCCTATTAATCCGTACTCTTCAACAATAATTGCAAAGATGAAATCGGAATAAGGGTGTGGCAAAAAGTTTCGCTGCGTGCTATTGCCTGGCCCTTTGCCTATGATTCCGCCAGTTGCAATGGCTATTTTAGATTGGTTAACCTGAAAATTCCCATCCCCATCATCATTTCCAAAATTCTCAATACGATGCTTCCACGTTTGTATACGGTTAACCGTTTTAAATTGCAGAGCAATAAAGATGAATACCCCAAGTAGAACAATGGCCAATCCTGTAAATCCAAATAGATGCTTGAGGCTAATTCTGCCTATTAGCATCAACAACCAGCAAGTCAAACCTAGCATAAATGCTGTTGAGAAGTTGGCAGGCAGGATTAGTAAGCAAATAAATGCAATTGGGATTACAATTGGTAAAAATGCCTTTTGCAAATCTTTAATCTCATTCTGACGCTGCGATAGGATATTTGCAACATACATCACAAGTGCCATCTTGGCTACGTCGGATGTTTGGATTGTAACACCTAAACCCGGAATAGCTAACCACCTTGCAGCAGAGTTTAGACTTGCACCAAAGACCAGCGTTACAAGCAATAATGGAATTGAAATAAGCAAAAGTCCTTTCGATAATGGTGCGTAAACCTTCCAATTTATCATGTGAACAATGAATACCAAACCCAAGCCAATGCCAATAAATACGAACTGCTTTAAAAAGTAGTATGCTGTGTTTCCTTCCTGATACCTATATGCCAACGACCCGGTTGAACTGTAAATAGCCAACAGCGATATGATTGATAGGAAAATAACTATCAGCCATATTATCTTATCACCCTTAAAATATTTACCGAACAACGCTTCCATTATATTCTCTTAATTCTGGTTTCACTGAGTTCCACAGAGGAGTCACAGAGAAACACAGAGGTTAAAAAACAAATCGTTTTATTCCATTTTTTAGAACTGCTACATTGAAATTTATCAGCAATCCAATATTTTTATTAGCAAATTTCATATAAGTCAATATCTGAGCCTCGTGTACTGGGTTAATTGCATCTACAACCTTAAGTTCAACAACTACAGTATTTTCCACAAGTATATCAAGTCTGTAACCACAATCTAGCTTGATCTCTTTATAAACTACTGGCACTGGTCTTTGCCTCTCAACTTTTAAACTTGCTTTATTAAGTTCAAACACTAAACATTCTTCATAAGATGACTCAAGAAGTCCCGGACCAAGGTTCTTATGTACCTCGATTGCACATCCAATTATCTTCTCGGTTATCTGGTTTATTTCCATTTTTCTCAGTGTCTCTCTGTGTCTTCTCAGTGTAACTCTGTGTAACTAAAGTTCTCTAACAGCTGCTTTAAACTTCCTGCCTCTATCCTCGTAATTCTCGAACAGGTCGAAACTTGCGCAAGCAGGCGAAAGCAATACTGTATCGCCGGGAGCAGCCAACTTATAACATTGCTGAACACACTCTGTAGCCGAGTGCGTATCAACAATTACAGGAACAACATCGCCAAAGGCAGCATGAATCTTCGAGTTGTCGATTCCCAAACAAACAATAGCCTTTACTTTTGCCTTTACCAAATCCATCAGCGATGAGTAATCGTTCCCTTTATCAACACCACCAACAATCCAAACAACAGGCGTTTCCATGCTCTCCAGAGCATACCAAGTTGAGTTGATATTGGTAGCCTTTGAATCGTTTATATACTGCACCCCACGAACCTTAATTACAGATTCAAGACGATGCTCAACTCCTTGAAAATCGGACAAACTCTCGCGAATAATATCCTTGCGGATTTTAAGCACATGACCAGCAAGTCCTGCGGCCATTGAGTTGTAAACATTGTGCTTACCCTTCAATGATAGCTCCTGAATCGACATCACAAAATCGCTATTATCGTAGTTTACATAGATATTATCGTTCTCAACCCAAGCCGCTTGGCTAATCTTTGTTTGCTGCGAGAATGGCAGCTGTTGTGCCCTAAGCACAATTCGTTTTAACTGCTCAACGGTAACATCATCATCGGAGCAGAAGATGAAACAATCATCATCGGCAAGGTTACGAGTGATTCTAAACTTCGACTCAACGTAGTTCTGCATCTTATAATCGTACCTATCGAGATGATCGGGTGTAATATTCAAAAGAATGGCTATATCAGCCTTAAATTCATACATATTATCGAGTTGGAAGCTGCTAAGCTCAATTACGTAGTAATCGAACTCATTCTCAGCAACCTGCAAAGCAAAGCTTTCACCGATATTCCCTGCCAAACCAACATTCAAACCAGCCTTCTGCATCATGTGGAAGATAAGCGACGTTGTAGTTGTTTTGCCATTGCTGCCAGTGATACAAACCTTTTTCGCCTTGGTATAACGTCCACCAAACTCAATCTCTGAGATTATAGGAATCCCAGCCTCTCTAATCTTAAGGATCATTGGGGCTTTATCGGGTATGCCGGGGCTTTTAATTACCTCATCAGCATTAAGGATTAGCTCCTCGGTATGCTTATTCTCCTCCCAAGGAATCTGATACTTATTAAGCAACTCCTTGTACTGAGGTTTAATGGCTCCAAAGTCCGATAGATACACCTCAAATCCCTTCTTTTGAGCGAGTACGGCTGCACCTGCTCCGCTTTCACCACCACCAAGAATTACAATTCTTTTCATGTTTTGGTTTGATTAGATTAGCGAATTTTTAATGTAACTACTGTTATTACTGCAAGTAGGATTGCCACAATCCAGAATCGTGTAACGATTTTTGGCTCGGGATACCCCTTTTTTTGGTAATGATGATGCAATGGTGCCATCAAGAAAATTCGTCGACCTTCGCCAAACTTCTTCTTGGTATGCTTGAAGTAGCTCACTTGCATAACCACTGAAAGGTTCTCGACGAAGAAAATGCCGCAAAGGATTGGTATTAAAAGCTCCTTGCGGATAAGTATTGCGAACACAGCGATAATTCCCCCAATGGCTAAGCTGCCTGTATCGCCCATGAAAACCTGAGCGGGATAGCTGTTATACCAAAGGAAACCAACGGCTGCGCCGATAAATGCGCTCATGAAAACTACAAGTTCACCGGTACTTGGAATATACATGATATTTAAGTACTCGGAGTAGATAACGTTACCACCCAGGTAAGCAAATATCCCGAGGGTTGTGGCAATAATTGCCGAGACCCCCGTGGCAAGACCATCCATACCATCGGTGAGGTTTGCTCCGTTGGAAACGGCTGTAACAATAAGAATTACAGCAATAACAAAAACTACCCAAGTTAACACGCTGCCTATCTTCCCCTTGAAAGGAATGAGATAACTATAATCGAACTCGTTATTTTTGAAGAATGGTATCGTTGTTTTTGTTGTCTTCTCTTTTGGCCCAAGTGTTACCTGCTTTTTTGATGCGTTCTCTTTCTCAACCACAACTTCTGTTGATGTTGCAGCGCTTGGATTTGTAACTCGCTCCCTAATAACAATGCTAGGGCTCATGTACATGGCTAAACCAACAAAAAGACCCAATGAAATCTGTCCTAGAATCTTAAATCTACCAGAAAGTCCCTCCTTGTTCTTCTTAAATACTTTGATATAATCATCGGCAAAGCCAACTGCACCAAGCCAAACGGTAGTAATAATCATTATAACGATGTAGATGTTCAAAAGATCGGCAATTAGCAATACAGGAAGGATTGTTGATATTAAGATGATAATACCACCCATGGTAGGCGTGCCCTTCTTTTGCATCTGCCCTTCGAGACCAAGATCGCGAATCTCTTCGCCAATCTGCTGTTTTTGCAGATACCTAATTATCCTTTTACCTACAAGTAGCGAAAACGCTAACGAGAAAATGAATGCCATTGCCGAGCGGAACGAGATGTACTGGAACATCCCTGCACCGGGAAAATCGACCATGTCGAGGTATTGGAATAAGAAGTATAGCATTTTATAAAGTATTAAAGATTTCTTGAATCACTTCTTTATCATCAAAATGGTGCTTAACACCCTTAATCTCTTGGTAGTTCTCATGCCCTTTGCCAGCCACTAGCACAATATCGCCGGGGTTTGCAAGCATGTAAGCAGTTCGTATAGCCTCGCGCCTATCAACTATGGTAAGCACTTTGCCAACCATCGATGGTTCAACGCCAGCCTTCATATCATTCAGGATATCCTCTGGCTCCTCAAACCTTGGGTTATCCGAAGTAAGTACAACCATTCCGCTTCCCTCAACGGCAACCTTTGCCATTACTGGACGCTTGGTTTTATCGCGGTTACCGCCAGCCCCAACAACCGAAATCAGCTTGTTATTGGGCTCGCGTATCTCATTAATTGTATCAATTACATTCTGCAAAGCATCGGGGGTGTGTGCGTAGTCAACCACCACGTTGATGCCCTTGGGCGATTTCATATGCTCAAAACGACCCGAAACGGCCGACATGCTGCTAAGCTCAGTTAGCACAACATCTCTCTCAACCCCAAGCAAACGCGCTGCAGAGTAGATAGCCAATAGGTTGTAAGCGTTAAAACCTCCAACTAGGCGAGTCCAAACCTCGATATTATCGATATTTAGGAGCATGCCATCGAAATGGTTCTCAATAACCTTGCACTTGAAGTTGGCCATACTCCGCAAGGAGTAGCTATTCACCTTGGCTTGCGTATTCTGAACCATCACCCTTCCGTTACGATCATCAATATTGATAAGCGCAAAAGCATTGGATGGTAGCTCATCGAAGAAACGTTTCTTTGCCTTTAGGTACTCCTCGAATGTCTTATGATAATCAAGATGATCGTGTGTGATATTTGAGAACAGCCCACCAGCAAACTTCAACCCTGCAATACGATTTTGAACTATAGCGTGCGAGCTAACCTCCATAAAGCAATGGGTACAACCTGCTTCAACCATCTGCGCAAGCAGCTTATTGAGCTGAATGGCATCGGGAGTGGTATGCGTAGCAGGAACCTCCTCGTTACCGATGAAATTCACAACCGTTGATAGCAATCCCGATTTAAACCCAAGATTATTGAACAGTCTATATAATAGCGTTACAGTTGTAGTCTTTCCATTTGTTCCAGTAATTCCAACCAATTTGAGCTTCTCCGATGGGTTATCGTAGAACGAAGTGGCCATTAAACCTAGAATCTCAGTGGTATCTTTAACCTTAACGTAGGTTACGCCTTTAGCCTCTTTCTCGGGCATCACCTCACAAACTATTGATTTTGCACCAAGTTCAACGGCTTTATCAATATAACCATGACCATCGGCTTGGGTGCCCTTAACGGCAACAAAGCACGAACCCTGCTTTACCTGACGCGAGTCGAAGGTAATATCATTCACCACCACATCGAGGGTTCCCTTAACCTCCAATGCATCGTTGTCCGATAGTATTTGTCCTAATTTCTTCATTAGCTTAAGCCCATTTCAATGGTTATACTCTGTCCGCGATTAGCCTTACTTCCTGGGTCAATCGATTGACTTTTTACAACCCCTTTACCTTTAATATTTACTCGTAAACCAGCGTTCTCAAGTAGGAAAATTGCATCTTTCAGACACATCCCCTTAACATCGGGAACAAGGTTTTTAATTACATTCTTATCGTTTAGCTCCAAATCCTCGTCGGTACGGATAACCGAAACCCAGTTCGATTTTTTGGTTTTATCCTTCATGGGTATATCCAGCTCGTCTAAAACCTCCTCGATTTGCTGCTTATGACCGCCCTTTGATGCAGGCATATCGGTCAATTCAGCATCATCATCAACAGTTTTGTACCACTCCTTGCTAGTTGCATAAACCTTATCGGATATCTCCTTAAAAATTGGCCCTGCCACCACGTTGCCGTAGTAAACGCTCTTTGATGGCGAGTTAACCACCACAATACACGAGTACTTTGGATCATCGGCTGGGAAGTAGCCCGCAAACGAAGCCCTGTAGCTTACACCGCCGCTCTTGTAACCCTTCTTACCCTTTGCAACCTGTGCAGTTCCTGTTTTTCCGGCAATCTTATATCGATTATTACTTAAATTCTTTGCAGTTCCAACCCTTACAACGCCTTCGAGCACATCGCGAACCTTTTCAAGTGTTGAACTTGAGCAGATTGATGAGCATAGCACTTCGGTTCCAAAAGTTTGGATGGTCTCGCCATGATTTACCAACGCCTTTATAAGATGTGGTTTTACCATGGTTCCATCGTTGGCTATAGCATTGTAAAAGGTTAATATCTGAAGTGGCGTTAGCTTTACCTCGTAACCAATGCTCATCTGAGGTAGCGAAAGTCCCGACCAATACTTATCACCGGGATACTTAATATAAGGTGCAACTTCACCATCTATCTCAAGCCCTACGGGCTGATTTAGCTTCATTTTGTAAAGCCTATCGATAAAATCCTTCTCTTTACCCCTATAGTTTTGTAGCATCAGTTTAGCCACACCAACGTTTGATGACACTTCAAAAACCTGACGAACTGTTATCTTTCCATATCCCTCCTCGTGTGAGTCGGTAAGGGTATGATTGAAAATTTGCAATTTCCCTTTCCCAGTATTTACAACATCTTCAAGATTTACATATCCATCTTCTAAAAGACATATTAGCGCAGCTGTTTTGAATGTTGAGCCCGGCTCGGCGCTTTCGCCAATGGCGTAGTTATAAGCCTCGGAGTAAACGCCATCCTCATCGCGCTTAAGGTTGGCAATGGCTTTAATCTCGCCAGTTTTCACCTCCATTAAAATAACTGTTCCCCAGCCAGCACCATGTTTTTCGAGCTGTTTATGTAACGCATTTTCTGCCAAATCTTGTAAATCAACATCGATGGTTGTAACCACATCGAGTCCATCCTCAGGGTCGACCTGATTGGGGCTATTCACATCAATCCAAGTGTTACCCGGAACGCGCTGTAGCAGGCTGATACCCGCCTTACCCTTAAGGGCATAGTTATAAGCACCCTCGATACCAACCGCAACGCCACCATCGTTAACAGTGCCAATGGTACGCTGTGCTAGGTTTTGGTGAGGCAATATCCTACGGTTAACCTGAACAGGAATAAATCCACCTTTATTCAATCCCATGCGGAATAGCGGGAATTTTTTCACCTTTTGCAGCTCAACGTAGTTGATCTCCCTATCGCCAATGGGGAAATACCTTCGATTACGACCCGATTTGCGTGCATTCACCAACTCGGAACGATAAGCTTTAGCCGATTTATCGCCGTAGAACTTCGATAGGCATAATGCAAGCGAATCAACTTTCTCGAAGAAAACCTCGTTGGTAAGGCCTGCGGCTTTAAGGTCCATGCGAATTTCGAAGTAGGGAACCGATGTGGCCAACACGCGTCCATCGCGTGAGTAGATATCGCCACGGTTTGGCTCAATGGTAATATCCTTGTAAGTAATGGTTTTTGCCATCTCGCGCCACTTTCCACCCTCAACCACCTGTATGTAAATTATCTTGGTGATAATAGCCAAGCCAAGGAGTACAAATATTAAGTACACCAACGCCACCCGAACTAATATCTCCTTCTTAATCGACATTCTTTTTTATTTCAGACATCAGATGCTAGACTCTAGACATCAGACTATTACTGCTTATTAACTTGTCAACTTTTCAACTTGCCTCATTGTCAAATTGACCAATTTTCAAATCTTCAAATCACTTAATCTTCCTCGGAGGAACCACACTCTCCTTCAACCCCAAACCCCTCTCGTCGCAAAGCCTTGCCACCTCCGATTGCTTACTAATGAACATCAGCTGCGATGCGGTAGTGATGGACTCGGCCCTAAGGTTACGAACCTCAATCTGCATCTTCTTCTCCTTCTTCACCAGCTTCTCGTACCTGTAGCGATTCCCGATGTAGAAAACCGCCAAAAACGCAAGAAACAGGATATAAGGAAACTGTTTCGATACCGTTTCGGTGGTGAGAATGCTGCCCGTTAAAAAATCCCTTACCCCAAGGCTCGATTTCTTATCCTTGGATTTATCAGTCTTTTCGGGTTTCTCCTCGATAAACTCTACCGTTTCGTCTTTTTGGCTCATACCTTCTTACCAATTCTCAGCTTTGCGCTACGCGCGCGACTATTTATCTTAATCTCCTCATCGGAGGGAACTATCACCTTGCGGTTCACCAGCTCGTATGGCGACGACACATTGCCGTAAAAATCTTTCTCCACATCGCCCTCGAAGTTGCCCGAGCGCATGTAATTCTTCACCAGCCTATCCTCGAGCGAGTGGTACGCGATAATCACCAACCTTCCATCCGTTTTAAGGCATTTGGTAGCGTTGATGAGCATCCGCTCAAGCACAAACATCTCCTGGTTTACCTCGATACGGATTGCCTGAAACAACTGCGCCAGCATCTTGTTCTGCTGGTTAAAGGGGAACATGGGCTTTAACAGCTCGTACAGCTGCTCAACCGTTTCGATTTTTTTACCACTGCGCGATTGGCAAATGGCGTTAGCCAAACGTTTTGCGTTTTGCAACTCGCCGTAAAGGGTAAAAACCCTAGCCAAATCGTCGGCGGCGTACTCGTTCACCACATGCTTAGCCGATTTCTTGCTCTTCTGGTTCATGCGCATATCCAGCGGACCCTCAAAACGGAACGAGAAGCCACGCTCGGGGCTATCGAAATGGTGTGACGAAACGCCCAAATCGGCAAGAATACCATCCACCTCGCGGATGCCATGGTAGCGAAGAAAATTCCTAAAGAACCTGAAGTTGCCACGGATAAGCGTAAAGCGCTTATCGTCGATGGCATTTGCAAGCGCCTCCTCGTCCTGATCGAACGCGAAAAGCTTGCCCTTGCTAAGATGTTTGAGTATTTCGGTGGAATGACCTCCCCCACCAAAAGTGAGGTCGACATAGACTCCGTTGGGCTTTATGTCAAGCCCATCTATGCTTTCGCGAAGCAGAACCGGTACGTGGTAGGCCATTACTCATCCTGTATAATCGATGAACCCATAATTTTCTCAGCCAGCTGCGCAAACTCATCCTCACCCGAACGTACGCCTTCGTACTTATCCTTTGCCCAAATCTCAATCTTGCCGTCCATCCCGGCTAGCACAAGGTCTTTATCGGCGCCCACCAACTCGAGTAAA
Organism: uncultured Rikenellaceae bacterium; assembly: GCA_964390565.1. Classification (GTDB taxonomy): domain Bacteria; phylum Bacteroidota; class Bacteroidia; order Bacteroidales; family Tenuifilaceae; genus UBA8529. The sequence continues at coordinate 98,961 of CAYMII010000004.1, read as the reverse complement.
CGTTTTGGGATAAGCAACCTGCCGCTCGAATCGAGCGTAACCTCGGCGGTACCGCGGTAGAACTCGCGCAAAAACCTGTTGTGCTCCTTGTTGTAAGGGTTTGTGTTTTTACGGATAAGCGTATTCTGGCGCTCCCACTCCTCCATGGGGAACAGCACCAGGCAGCTCTCGAAAATATCCTTTTTAACCACAAAGCGATCGGGCGAGGCAGATGCTATCTGCTTCTTAAAGGCGGCGGGGAAGAGCACTCGTCCCTTCTCGTCAACCTTACAACCATAATCGCCTACAAATGATGTCATTATCAAGTATATTTTCAAAAGGTAAAAATATATATAAAATTCCCACTTCAAACCACATTCTCCCACTTTTTACCACTTTGTTGATAACTTTTTTGTGGGTTTGCAGGTTTATTAACATATGAATCCAAGGAAATATCAATAAATTTGAAGGGTGGAGGTATATACAAGTAATTGTTAGCTTTTGGGTAGTTGCTAACAAATATAAATAAAAAATGAAGTTTTAGTATTTTACAAAAATCAAAAAAAGTAAATTTAGAGCAAGCAAATACCTTGAATCAAAGGACAATATATTTTAGATTTCGCCTTTCGTAATTAGAATTTCAATGATTTATAATTTAAGCATTCATAATACACATTAAAGTATGGTCAATAAAACATCATTAGCCGAATTTGAGAATAAAACAGTTCGTCGTTTTTATGATGAGGCAACTGAAACTTGGTTTTTCTCTATTGTAGATATTGTTGGTGCTTTGACAGACTCAATTAATCCTACAGATTATTTGAAGAAACTTCGAAAGAGAGATGCTGAACTAGGAACCTACATAGGGACAAATTGTCCCCAGATAGAAATGCTCACGAATGGTAAGAATCGTAAAACACTAGCAGGAAATGCCAAACACATATTCCGTATAATTCAATCCATTCCTTCCCCTAAAGCAGAACCCTTCAAGCAATGGCTAGCAAAAGTTGGATATGAACGCATGCAGGAGCTTTCCGACCCAGAGCAAAGTCTCGATAGAGCACGAGAAAACTGGCAAAAGTTAGGGCGTAGCGAGAAATGGATTCAGCAGCGAATGACAGGGCAGGAAACCCGAAATAAGCTAACCGATTACTGGCAGAAAAGTGGTGTTACCAAATCGGATGAGTTTGCTTTTCTAACCAACATAATCCATCATGAGTGGACTGGCTTAACCGTTCAGGGGCACAAGAAGATAAAAGGGCTTAAAACCCAAAACTTGAGAGATCATATGAGCGAAGCCGAGCTAATTTTCACAGCCCTAGCAGAGCTCTCCACTCGCCAAATAGCAGAAGTTGAAAAAGCAAAAGGGGTAGCAAAGAATGCAATTGCCGGTAAGAAAGGTGGCGCTATTGCCAAGAATGCCCGTATTGCACTGGAGGCCAAAACTGGGAAAAAAGTAGTAACTGGCGAGAACTTTTTACCACCAACCGAAGAGAAAAAGAGGATTAGCAATAAAAAGGGTAAACAATAAAATAACCATACTGCAAATGCGAACGCCAAAAGCCCCGAAAATGGGCTTTAAAATGCCTATGAATTAAGGCCTACAGAAAAACAGGATGGTTGTTGATGAGGGTTGGTAGGGAAAACCGTAAAAGTTAAACAGCTATATGGTTGATATTCTTGATTTAATGTTGATAAACATAAAGTTTCGTGATGAAGATGTTAAACAAAAAGCGATACCTTTAGGTAACAAAAATGGCGCGGTTCATATTAAACAAATATTGAAGAGACACGGATTGGCTAAACCGAGTTCCCTACGGACGATTGCAAATCCGCGCTAGCTGTAGTTGATAGGTTTTATAAAACTGGACATATAAATAAGTTGGCTGCAATTTAAGAAAGTGCTACCCTGATAAGAAAATGTATTGGAAAAAGGATGATTTCTAAATTAAAAATTTGAGAATTATGATTTTGCTTATTGATATTAATTTTCAAAGTGGAGATTTCTATTATTCAAGTGCTAAACTTCATGATTATCTTCCTATAATTATTTCAGCAATCGCTTTGTTTGTAGCATTTATAAATGTTCGCTTTCAGATGATTTCTTTAATTCAAAGACAATTAGCTGATAAAGCAAAGGATTGTAATGACAATATAAATTCAGAGACTCAACAAATTATTGATACTCCCCAAACCAAATCAAAAATTGTATCATCAATTGTGACAGCAAATCTTTTGATTAATAGGCTTACTAAAAGTAATTGTTTATTTTTTCCATTTGGATTTGGGAAACAATCTTTAATAGACCAATTTTATTTACAACTCCATACCTCAATAATTGAATATATTATTGCTGGAAACAATAGGAATTCACCTGATATTGTTGAAGGACAAATTGATTATCATATTGGTTTGCAATTGAATTACTGTAATAAATTATTTTGTAATTCGATTAAAAAATTTGGTAATGCAACACCTAGAGAAATTGAGATTGAACTAAATAAATTTAAAGAAAGTAAAAAGAAAAAAATATAAACTGCAGCTAACCATTGGTTACGGTCAGACTTTTTACAGCAGGGTTAGAAAATAGGTACAACCTCGCTCGGCGAAGTCTGCGAGTTTGTTGAAGTTAACCAAACGAAGTGAGTTTTTTTTAGTTGACAAGTAAATAAGTTAACAAGTTGATAAGTGGGGGGCATTGGGTTAAAACACCTCAACTTTTTGGAGTAGGTTTTCTCTATGAGTTTATAGCAGCAGGCTGGAGCCTGCATAAAAAGAAAAGATGAGGTATAGCCTCATCTTTCTCTTTAAAAAATCGTACTTATCAGGTATATAATAAATGCGTTAAATGCTCTTAGCATCCACCTTTAGAAGGCTCAGCTGTGGGTAGTAAGGGTATCATTGTTATAGTACTCGCCGTTGGAGTTGAATAATTTAAGGGGGTTAAAATAGGCTCGGTTACAATTTTGGTCTCCCCACTTTTTTTGGCAAGAGTTTCCTTGGTTTCTTGATTATTGGATAATCTATTGAACCCAAATATTACACCAAAAACAACTAATAACAATATTGCAAAAGTGTATCGCTGGCTTTGTGAAATTTTTATTTTATTCATGGCTCTCCAGATTTATTATTGTTATTAAATCATAACATGCAATAGTGGCTTTTGTTCAAATAATAACTCCGTTGGGTTGGGGTTGCAGTTTTCACTGTGGCTCTCGGTGAAAAACTCCGTGGAACTCTGTGTTAGAAAATTGCAGTATTTACAAATATAGGATGCTTACTAACCTTCGCCGCAAAGGTTTTATGTTGAAGAATATACTCATTGCTAACCATTCGATTAACTTTTATAGATATTTTTGAGCCCTATTCATTTACAACTCGTTTGCTAATGTAAATAGCTTGTTACCAAGTAAGCCCACGGAAATCATTTAATATGAAAGAAAAACTGCTCAAACATATCCTCGAAAACCAAAAGCGATTAGCCTCTTCCCAAACCTTATCGCAAATGGGAATTACACAATCGATACTTGATGAGGTTTACGAATGGGCAAACAACATGGCCTTGTACGGCGAATTGGCTTCCTATATCCCCGAGCTAACAAAAGTAGATCCGAATAAAACGGCAATCGTTATTGGGGATTTGAGCGGTAACACCTTAAGCGTTGGCAATGGAGTAGAGGTAAAAGTTAGTATCCAATCGGTAATAAAACCATTCCTTTACATCTATGCCCTTGAAAAAGGGTTACAGGCCAATCGAATCTCGTTCATCGAGGCTACAGCCCTTCGATTTAATACCGATCCGGTAATGCTTCCCGATCAGCAAAAGAATCTTCCGGGTCATCCGCTCAACAATGCGGGAGCAATCTCATCGGCAGGCTCAATTGATAAGTTTGAGGACTTTTTGGATTTCATGCGATTGCTTACAGGCAACCCCACCCTCGAGGTGATGAATAATGTCTTTGCATCAGAGATGCAAACGAACAACAATAATCGCGCAATTGCCTACCGATTGGTTGAAACAGGCCGTTTCAGCCATCAAAAAGAGGGCGAAAAGGCATTAAATTTTTATACGATGGCATGCGCCATTGGAGTTACTGCTTTTGATACCACAAACGCTTGCCTAATTCTTGCAAATGGCGGCCGAAAGGATGGTCAACAAATTATCAAAGAGGACAACATCGTACGAGCAATTAATGCAATGAATTCATACGGTTTGTATGAGCATACTGGCGAGATTTCGCTTTTAGCTGCAGGAGCACGAGCGCTATCATGTAAAAGCGGAGTGGGCGGATTAATAATCAACATTGACCCAGGTCGTGGTGCTTTTTGCACTTACGGGCCAAAACTCGACTCGGCCGGTAATAGCGTTTTTGGGAAATACGCTTTGATTCCGCTGAACAACCTGCTGGCTGCTCCCAATGGAATGAGGCTCAGCTCTGAAGAGATAATTCGCTCACTCAGTAACGAGCAAAAAGATTAATCACGAATTATTAGACTACGCTTTTGAAATAGCTACACCGCTGTTTATTAGGCAGATAAGCTAATAAGAATGGGTATTTACCCCCAACCCCATAAAGGGAGCTATAACAGGGAATTGCAGTGGGGTTTCATATTTACTTTTCGGAATGGGGTTTTCTCTGTGGTTCTCTGTGTAACTCTGTGTTAGAAAAATTGCACTATTTATAAAATCTTGAAGTCGCATTTTGCGACTTCAAATTGGAACTGGACTGAAAAAAGCGTAGCCTCACGACTACGCTTTATAATAATTTTCCACTCCACTTACTTATTTGTGGCAACCACTTTGGGCTTATAAAAACTCTTTGAGAAAACAGCCGGTTTTGTAGTATAGCGTTTCCGCGCTTCTTCCTCGCTTGCACCCTGCTCAATGTAAATCACAGTCTTATAATCGATAACTACAGCCTTCATCTTTGAAAGATCGGGTGTTTTAAAATTAGCCACCGCGTGTCGTCTTTCGCTCATTTTATTGTCCCTCGTTTTAATTGAAATATTTTATCTTGTTATCCGTGGCTTATTGCGCAACTCTCGCTATTTTGATTTACGATCAATTGGAACAACACCTGCCATCTCGCCAATAATATTTATCAGTTCAGTACCTGTAGGAATAACAATTTTTGCATTTTTCTCCAACGATACCTCAACAGCCTCCAGTTTCCTTAAGAGTTGAGCGTTGCCAACAAAGTATTTATCGGCAGCTTCGTTAACCAGCTTAATGGCTTCGGCCTCACCCTCGGCATGTAGAATCTTCGATTGCTTAAAGCCTTCGGCTTCTTTAATCTTAGCACGTTTAACGCCATCGGCAACCGTTTCGGCAGCAGTGGCAGAATCAATAGCTGCTATCTTCTCATTTTCGGCCTTTACAACCTTGTTCATGGTTTCCTGAACATCCTTAGGCGGGTCGATCTGCTTTAGCTCCGTACGAACAATCTCTATACCCCAACTCTGCGTTTCGGTGTGTAATGTCTTATAGAGCTCGGCATTTATCTTTCCGCGTTCGCTATTGGCCGATTTTAAGGTAAGCGTTCCAATGATATTACGTAGCGTAGTGCGCGCAAGGTTTACAATTTGCCATCGGTAGTTGTTAACGTTGTAAATGGAGCCTTTAACGCTATCCTCATCGGATTTTACCCTGAAATAAACCTGAGCATCAACGCTGGCATTCAGATTATCGTTAGTGATTATTTCCTGCGGGTCGGCATCAACCATTTGTTCGGTAACATTTACAATGTACATCTTATCGATGATTGGAATAATCCAATGAAACCCTGGGTTAGCAAAGTTGTGGTATTTACCAAGCCTTTCGATTAGTCCACGTTCTGTAGGCCTAATAATCCTGATACCAAGAAGGAAAAATAGTCCTATTGGAATTAATAAATAGATGTAGATCATATAATTTATGTTTTAAGTTAAAAAAATGAGTGTATATCAAGTAAAATGTGCAACTTGGATGTTATAATTCCAAGACTTTATGATGATAAATAGTAAATGACAGGATTATATCTTGAATATATATCTTCTAAGGTACTTACATTTTAGCAATAAAGAGATACAATACTCACATATTTAAACCACCAAATAAAATTCTCCCTTGCAGATGGCTGTAAGATTTAAAAACGATAAAAAGAAAACTATTCGCTAAAGAACAACAATCTTATTCTTATCGTCGCGCTTAGCCGCTTTTGCAGCCCTTTTCTCTTTCAGGTTTCTTGCAGGTGCCTTTTTACCCGACTTCTCTTTGCCTTCTTTTTCTTTTGACATTTTTAATTTTTAAATGATTATAGTTAAACTTAATAATTGTTTAAATTTTATCGAATATAAGTTTCATGTCAGAATGAGGTATACCAAGTTTTTCGGCAACCCTTGCAATCATTTCGAACTTTCGACCCGCCTCAAATTTTAGATCATTATCCGATAGATTAGGATATCGTTTTAATAGCCTAACTTTCTGCACGTCCCACTTTTCGATACTTCGAGAGGGTCTTATGATACCAGTTGATTTCATTAAAAAAGGGGGGATTGATTGTTCAAAATTAGAGCATTGCGTATGCGATGAGTTACATAACTCCAGCTAAAAGTTACATGATTCACACATTAGGTATAGGCCTTGCTTAATCCCTCGTTAACTCGAGGTTAAATCATTAAATATTTTAGAATTGGGGATTACAACGATTTGGTAAGCTAACCAGTTATAGCTAGTTTTACTGATAGCTGTTGACGCATGCAATTCATCACTGGATATGCAGAGTGAGTGAAGCGCATCAATATTTCAATTCAATAAAAACATTATTTCCATTACGCTATGAAAATTTGCCCTAAATGTAGATCCGAAGTTGAAAACAATTTTGATATCTGCTGGTACTGTCAGTACAGCTTTTCGGAAGATAGGATTATTACCAAGAATGAGTTTTTGGAGAAATGTCTAAATTGCAATGCAGATGTTGACTCTGGCTTAAAGTACTGTCCAAATTGCACCCATGAACTTGGTGAAAATGCCCTTCCCTTTGCTCCAACCCAAAGCGAAGACTACCGAAATCTAGATTGTTTAAGATGTAAAGTTCCTATGGTTTCCAGAGGTAATTCTGAATTTCATGAGGGTGCTCATTATGGTGTATTTGGAAACCTTTTTGAATTGATGACAAATAAGGAGTCGTTTGATATTTATTATTGCCCTCAATGCGGGAAGGTGGAGTTTTTCCTGCCAAAAGTAAACGAATCCGAGGAGTAGCCTTTTCGTTCGGCTGAGGTTGCTTATTAAGTTAACAAGTAGACAAGAATGGGTATTTCACCTCCACTTTTTGGAGGTAGTTATTCTTTACTCAATGTGTACTTCAAATCATTAAAAATACTTTGCTATCACAAATTTTTTCCATCCTGCCTCAAATTCCTGTGTAGTTATTCCCAATGTTTCTTGAATATTGCCATTGGATCTTATTATTCCAATATATTTATCTTTATCCCAATTCGTAATAATATACTCTGATAACAGATATCCAACTGAATAAATCTTATTAACACCAGTATTAAAATCGGAGTTCAGCTCAGCTATTGTTGGGTAATTGCCGCTTACCAAATAGCTTAACGTTTTGGGGTCGACAAACTCCCTAGCCTCATAAATTGCAACCGCTTCCCATAGCCATCTTGGGTTATTCCCAATTCGATTATTTAACGCTAATGAAGCAGCATGGCAGAATTCATGAAGTGCAATTTGTCCAGTTGCGTTGCCCCTGTATAAAACTCTAATATCTTTAGCGCTATAAACCCAGCCGCTTGCACCAGTATACCTTCTTCCAATTGCACGCTCCATATCGTCAAGAAAATTTTTCTCGTTGAACCATATCCTAACGGTTACCTTGTCCATCGATGTTATCTCAAAATCACCTAAGACTCTAACATAATTATCGCTTAGTTTACTTTGAATTGAAGCTAATTTGTCTTGAGATAAACCATCATAAAGCATAAAGGAGAAATTGTCGGTATCAATTTCAACCGTAGTTAAATCGTTTGATTCAGTATTTGCACAGCTAAACAGCAATAATATTTGAATCCCAAACACTGTAATTATTGATCTCATCCTATTTAATTAAAAGCTGTAATAACAGTATTAACTATTATATCGAGGGTTCGATACCATTGTTCATTTGCAACCGATGCTTGAACACCACTCCATGTATTAGTAGCAACAACGATAAGATTTTTACTTGGTACAATAACAATAAACTGTCCACCATATCCATTTGCAAAAACAAAACTATTACCATTGCTACTCCCTAACCACCAGCAATAACCATAGTTGGAGGCAAAACTCATTACTCCGCTTACTGATACTTTTGGCTGAATTGATTGTTCAATATAATTGGATGAAACTATTACATTGCCATTATAAACTCCCTTATTAAGGATTAATTGACCGATTTTCACCATATCATGCGGGGTAAAAACCAACCCTGCTCCCCCATTACAATATCCTTGCTTATCGATATACCAATCAACCTCCTCAATTCCTATGGGGTTAAATAGGTATTTTAATGAAAATTCATAGGTAGACATGCCTGTTGCCTTTGTAATAATAAACGAAAGTAGGTGGGTGCATGCTGAATTATAGGTAAAATATTGTCCGGGTTGAGCAGCTAATGGCTTATCTAATACATACTGAACTTGATTATCGGACAAAACCCAATCATTATACCCAGAGGCGGTTAACTCATTCCACTCAAAACCGCTAGTCATGGTAAGGAGATGACGTATTGTAATTGCTGCTTTCTGTGGTGTTATATTGTATACTTCGGGATCGATAAATTCGCCTAAAGTTTGTTCAACTGATGTTAAGTAACCTTTGTCAATTGCAATCCCAATTAGAATGCTTACAACACTTTTTGTAACGGAACGAACGTTATGACGAATATCTGCGCCACCATCGCCAAAATAAGCCTGTTTTAAAATTGAATCCCTGTGAAAAACCACGAAACTCTTCAAATTACTAATTTGAGAAGCGGCATCAAATGCAGTCTCAAGCTGCTGGTAATCAATGCTTGATTCGGTCGACTTATCTTTTGTACAATTTGATGAGAGAAAAATAAGCAGTACAAATGTTAAGATCGATAAAAAACAATTTCCTTTTTTCATGATTGTAGGGCTTATATTTTTATAAGATTCCTAACCCATTAAATACCCTGCTTTTTTCTCAAATAATTCTATTCTTCAAATTACTAAAACACAATAATTAAATTAACCTTTCGCTGATATTGAGTAAGCAAAGAGCATGTTATCTATTCTAAAATATATTCTGCCATCTTTTATTACTGGGTGAGCACAATGCTCATCTCGATTACCAGGGAGGGTAAAATTGCCCACTAAGTCGAAACTTTTACCATTGGGTTTAAGTAGATGAACCTCTCCTCTATCGAAAGAGTAGCAGTAGAGTAGTCCTTCTGCAGCAATAAGGGTGAGCATTCTCGTATTCAAATTGTATGAATATTTCTCCTTCCCAGTCTTCCAATCAACACAATACACAACTTTTTGATTTGAATTGAAACTAAATAGATCATCATTAATAACTACACCATCACCTTGGGCTGTTCTTATCTTGCTGTTTTTCCATGCCACCTGAACACTTTTACCATCATCGGCCAACTTAAGAACAGAGCCTCCAACAACATCGTAACCACATAATAAACCTTGGGAATATATAGGCGTATTTGCATGGCAATCGCCAATAAGGCTTTGTTTCCAAACTAGCGCACCAGTTTCTAAATCCAAAGAAATTAGTGACCTCAATGTCATTGTAATAAAATACTTTTTCCCGTTTTTTTCAATAATGATAGGAGAACAATAGGCACTTGGCTCACCGTTGCCGTTACTCCGCCAGATAATATTTCCATTGTTTTTATCAAGAGCAACCACATTATCCTTAACACCTCCAGGCGTGCATATCAGCTTATTCCCATCAACTATTAGATTATCTGTATAACCCCATTGAACGCTTTTACCGTTCAAATCATTGAATAGATCCTTTTTCCATTTAACACTTCCTGTTTGAGCATCGAAACAGTATAGCATACCTTTGCCGCTAGTAATATACCCAAGCCCATCGTAAATCAATGGGGTTGCTCGAGTTCCAGGGAAATCCTTGTTCCATTCTGGCCCAAGCTTATTTTTCCATATTAATTTTCCATTTAAATCGAAGGAGAATATATAAATGGAGCTATCGATTGAACCCGCTGTATATAACCTGTTAGAGGTTACAGCAGCCGACGAATAACCCAATCCAATTTCTTCATTTTTCCAGAGAAGTTTTGGGCCTTCAGCAGGCCATTTTGCAAGCAAATTCATTTCGGGATATACTCCGTTTCTATTGGGTCCACGCCATTGGGCAACTTCATGTTGAGCATAGCTCTCTAAACATGAAAAAAGAATAGCAAACACGATTAGTTTTCTCATGGCTTTTAAATTAACTTTTTTATAAATTTTTAAATACTGTTTTTGATATATCTCTCTCTTTATCAACCTTAATGCCACAAACTACTTAACTCTTAAAATCAACAATATGCTGAATATGAACACTTAATATTTACAGTTGAATTATATCAAAAACGAACATTAAAATATCAAAACCGAACACCTGTTAGAATGCAATTCAGAAATAGTTTATCAAATAATATGAATAAAAAACTATTCCTCCTATTTGACCGTTTTGTAAATTGCCAGTATCATAGGTAAATAAATCAGAAAATTGGACATTGAATGTTGGAAGGAGTATCCAAAATACCGCAACCCAAAGCAGAGCTAATCGAAAGTTGTATTAGAGGCGATGTTCACGCCTTTAGAGAGCTAGTAGAGAAACTGCAAATGTACGCGTACACGTTGGCATTTAGGATACTACTTAACGACGAGGATGCTAAAGATGCTGTTCAGGATTCGTTCATTAAAGTATGGAGAAATTTAGGTAGCTATAATAGTAAATACCTTTTCACCACTTGGATGTACCGGATTGTGGTTAACACTTGCATCGACAGGTTGAAGGAGGTGAAAAAGCGTTCAGAGGTTTACTTTGAAAATGAAAACGAATCGAGTAGCACTGAGAATTCGATTGGAAATAGAGAACTGGCCAAACAGATTCGGCAGCTATCGAAAGGATTACCAGAAAAGCAGCGAATCATCTTTATTCTGAACGATCTGCAAGGTCTTAGCCTCGATGAGGCTAGCGAAGTGCTTAACATGCCCAAAGGGCAAGTAAAATCAAATCTCTACTATGCCCGAAAAAGCATTAAGGAAAAGTTTGTGAAACTTGAAGAATGGAGGAGCCATGAAATCGTGCGATAGAATTGAAAAGCTAATCACCCTTTCGAATCTTGATGATCTCGGTATCAAGGAAAGGAATGAAATTGCACAACATACTGCAGTATGCAAAAAGTGCATGGAAAAGGTAAAGGAGATGGAAGTTTACAACAACCTAATACAAACCTTAAGAGAGACTCAGCCTAGGCTTGATAATCCCACCGCTTTAACCTATTCTATAGTAGAATTGATAAGTGGATTGAATGCAAATTCAACCCTAAGTGATAAGAGCAATAAGTTTAAAATCAAACCTTTTTACTTGAGGGTTGCCGCTAGTATTCTGCTTTTTATTATGGTTGGGTTTTATGTACAGCAGAGCATATTTGTGAGCCAAATGGAATCATCGCTCAGGCGAACGTACGAAAGAAAAAACGCAAATAAGCCTTTGTTAAATAGTTATAATGAATGTCTCAATTTTTCTGAAAATTTTATAAAAGACCAGCTAGTCGCCGATTCGCGCTACCTCAACTTGTTGGTTAAACTCTCGCAGCAGTACCCTCTACGAAGTTATAGGGGATTTGCATCTACAGTTTGCCTAAGATCTAATTCTGAATTCAATAACGCCGATTTAGAGATGAAAAAAAAGATGGTGATTGAAATTCTCAATTCAACCATTAATGAGAATCATTAAAACATACTACGATGAAAAAGTCAAATCCAATCCTAATAAAGGTTTTAGCAATTATAATTCTATTCACAATTAATAGCTGTATCGATTTCTACGAAATAACCACGCGGGTTAATGCAGATGGTTCATTAGATAGAACAATAAGTGTAAAAGCAAGTGATTCAACTTCGGTTTTTAAGGGTCATATAAGGGTTCCTCTCCCTGGAGATACCTCTTGGACTATTGTTTCTCGTGGGTACCAGGAACTTGACAAAGACTCTAAACCGATTAAGAAGTTTGAATATATCGCCACTCGACATTTTAAGAATATTGAAGAGTTGAATAGTTATTTAAAAGTAAGTAGCGATACTTCAAAAGAAGTCAAGGTAGATATTGCTTTTAAAAAACAATTTCGTTGGTTCTATACTTATGTTACCTATACCGAGGTATATAAGAAATATATGCCCTTTAATCAATTTCCAATTGAAAATTTTATGAGTGAAGCGGATCTGTCATACATTTACGACGATAATTTCACCTACAGCCGGGAACACGATAGTTTAGTCCATCTTAAGGACCTAAAACAGATTCCTGTACTCAGTCGTTCAGATAGTTTAAGAGCAAAAGAACTTGAATCACAAAAGACTTTGGCCTATTTAAAATTTATGACCATTAATCTTGCTGCAGAATATGTAGATTTAGTAGCCAGAGAGTATAAACCTATTTCAAAAGAAATATACGAATATATCATAGGTCAAAAGGATGCTGTAATGAAGCATGAAATCGAGAAAAAATATTTGGAAAAACTTTTTTCAAATTCAGATAAATACCCTTTTAATAGAATCGATAGCATGTTAAATATAACTGGGAGATCGCTTGAAAAGTTAAACCCAATAGTTTACGAAGAGTTGAGCAAGAAGATCAATAAAATGTTAAACAGTCGTAACGATAAAATTAAGTGCTCTACAGTAATGCCAGGAAAATTACTTCAGACAAATGCAGATAGCATTTCGGGAAACCAAACCTTCTGGAACATTAATGAGAATTATTTCTTTGCAAAAGATCATCAGCTTATTGCCAAATCTAGATTAGTTAATAACTGGGCTTTTATCCTATCGGGGTTTATTGCTTTGGGCTTGTTAATACTGGTTTTATGGAAGAATAAGGGGTAGATTACATAGCTTAGTGAGGTTCAATGTGTATTAATTATCAAATATTTGTCAGGTTAATCATAAAATTATAACTTGGGTTACAAATACATTGCTCATTGCTCGATAAATAAACAATGCAAAATTTTACAATATGGAAAAACCAATTTCAACATCAGGGAAAATAATTATAATCCTTGCAAGCATGGCGGGGTTGCTCTTAACACTTTTTGCTGCAAATAATTCACTAAATGCTTATAATGCAAAAAAATGGCCAACTACCCAGGGAACAATCTACTCCTCGGAGGTGATCCACTCCTCAAGGTATGTCCCAAAAATAGTATACACCTATGATGTTGATACCAATGCATATTCGTCGGAGAGGATTCGATTAAAGGATATGGCACAATACAAAAAGAAGGAGGATGCCGAAAAGGTTGCCAATAAATACCCGGTTGATGCTAAAGTTAAAGTATACTATAACCCTACAAAGTTTGATGAGGCAATTCTTGATCCGGGGATTAAAGGCGAGCATATTTTTATGCTTTTAATAGGGCTTATAATATTCCTAGCACCTTTAATTGGGCTTATTTACTCGATTAGGAAAGCAAAAACAACAGTTTAAACGAACACGAATTACAACCAATTTATAGGGTGTATCCAAATGAATTACATATGCCTTAAATCAATATAAAAGGCTCAGAGAATCCCTGAGCCTTTTATATTTAAATTTATTTTAATGCTACTTAGCTACTGCATCTTCCAATAGCACATCATAAACATATCCATAACCAAAATCTTTATCTAATGCGATTTTACCTTCGAGGGTAACAATATCGCCAATTTTAAACTCAGCAAGGGTGGTAACTGTTAAATCATAGTTTCCATTAGAATCTGTTCCGTCCTGGATATGCAACCAGTTTTTATTCATGATCCCAGCATTGTATTTAACTACCTTTCCTTTTATAACAATTGATTTATTGGCATAGGATTCTTTATTCGAGAATAGATTTGCAATGGTAAGTTCATCACTTGTTTTTTCAATCATTCCAAGCACCTTTTCAGCTTTGGCCTTTGCCGATCCTGGTCCGCTAGTTTTTTGGGGATCTAACACAACCGGTTCAGTAGTTAACTTATCAACAAACAAAATGGATTCGAAATCCCTATTTAACTCTTTGCTATGAAAATTATTCATTTTCATACTTTTTTCGTAGTAGTACTTCTCTCCTACTTTAGCATCAATAGATGTAGTTGCCAACCACTTCAAAGAGTCATTCTCAGTAAATTTAATGTAAGTATACCCCGATGATTGAAGTACTTCCTCAACACCTACCTCTTTACTTAAAATTGTTTTATCTGCCTTCTTGTGTCCACAAGATAAAGCTAGGATAGCCATTAGAATAATAAGTCCTTGTTTCATGTTATATTGATTATTTGTTTTAAAATTTATTCTGCAATAATACATACAAAATCGAAGTAAAAAGAATAGAAACAAAAAAGGTGATGAAATGGTTGATTTTTAAAAAATAAAATTGGCATACCCATTCATCTTATAACAAGAAACTATACTTTTCTATTACCTAATATTTTTTTTACCATTATTAACATTTTATAATAGCCTATTTGCAACCAATCGAAACAATTAAATCATAAATTAGCAGTCTAAACCAAAAAAATAAAATTATGTTCCTAATAGTTATTGTCATCCTTGTTATACTTGGATTAATCGCTATCAATCTATACAACAGGCTTGTTGTACTTAGAAACAACCGCGAAAATGCTTTTGCTGATATTGATGTTCAGCTAAAACAAAGGCTGGATCTTATTCCTCAGCTAGTTGAAGCTGTTAAAGCGTATATGAAACACGAGAGCACTGTCCTAACTGATGTTACAAATGCTAGGGCTAATGCTATTCAAGCCTCAACCATTAACGATAAAATAGCTGCTGATGCACAGCTATCGGGTGCACTTCAGGGTCTTAAAGTTGCTGTTGAAGCCTATCCCGATTTAAAAGCGAACCAAAATTTTAAACATCTTCAGGAAGAGATATCCGATGTTGAAAATAAGCTAGCTGCAGCACGTAGATTTTTCAACTCAGCCACTAAAGAGCTTAATAATGCGGTTCAAACATTCCCTTCAAACGTTTTGGCCGATCTATTTAACTTTAAAAAAGAGCCAATGTTTGAATTGGGAACCGAGCAGCGAGCTAAAGCCGAGGAAGCACCAAAACTCAATTTCTAGGTTGTAATGGAATACGTAGGGCTTCAAACACAGATATGGAAAAACAATATCAAATCGTTGATATTGCTAGTGCTATTCCCATCCTTAATCTTTTCGCTTGTATGGCTCTTTCTATTCTTTATCAACGAAGAGCCCGAGCAACGAATCGATATCGTTAATCAATACTTCATTCAATATATTCCTTGGGTAGCAGCAGGTGTAATCCTTTGGTTTATCATCGCCTATTTTTCTCACTCCTCGATGATAAAAAGCGCCACTGGCTCAAAACCGTTGGAACGAACCGAGAATAAAAGAGTATATAATCTTGTGGAGAATTTATGTATAGCTAGCGGGATGCAAATGCCCAAGATTAATCTGATTGAAGACGACTCGCTCAACGCATTTGCCAGCGGAATAGATTCCAACTCCTATACGGTTTCATTATCAAGAGGAATTATTAATAAACTCAACGATGAGGAACTTGAAGCGGTGATTGCCCACGAGCTAACCCATATCAGAAACAAGGATGTAAGGCTACTAATCGTTTCAATTATTTTTGTTGGTATATTTGCCTTTCTAACTGAAATGCTCTTACGCTCAATCCGTTTTAGCGGAAAGGGTAAAAAGGATGGAAAAGTAATTCTTATTGCAATACTTTTGGTTGCAGTAGGTTATTTACTATCGAGCATTTTTCGGTTCGCTATTTCAAGAAGCAGAGAATATATGGCCGATGCAGGTGCATCTGAATTGACAAAGAAACCATGGGCTCTGGCTTCTGCATTACAAAAGGTATCTAGGGATTCACGTATTGAAGCAGTAGAACGCAAAGATGTAGCACAACTTTTTATTGATAATCCCCAAGAGAAAGAGAAAAATAGCATTTCAAATTCACTGTTCTCGATTTTTGCAACTCATCCTCCCATTGAGAAAAGGATCGAAATTCTTAATGGGTTTTAGTAAAGCGAGTCAATACTGGCTAACAAATTTTAACGTTGATAACGAAAGATTATAGTACAAACAAATTGAAAAATAACGTATTTTTGAAAAAGTATTAACCCTAAAAACTTACAGCTATGTCAAAGGAAAAAACTAATAAGGAGAAAATGTCAAAAAAAGAACCTACTAAGAGTTTGAAGGAAAAAAGAGCCGCTAAAGCTGCTAAACGTAACGAAAAAAAATAGTCCCCTTTTAAAAAGGCTTTAAGTTTGCCTTAAAATACTAAGCGTAGTCATCAGGCTACGCTTTTTTATTTTGTACTTTAAGATGCCGCAACTATAACTCCTCTCCCTCACATCCACTGTTTGTAGTTATAATATTTCTACATTAGAAATTCTAAGCAAATCAGAAAAATTTTATCTTTGAACCGGTTGCTTTTTAATTCAAATGAATCTATGAAACCTGCTGGATTTATTCTTTCAATTCTATCAATTAGTTTCGCAATAAATCTTTTTGCCCAAAATTCAAATTTGCAACCCAATAATCAAACATTAGCAAATCCAAAGGTTATTCTTCTCGACACTTGCCCAAAACCTCAAACAATTAATATTCCAACTACAAAAGGGGGTAGATATATTCAAAATATTGATGCTACCTCAATAGCCATTAACCTTTCCACCCCAAATTCCAATAATCTCCCCATAGTAAGCCGATTATCGAATGGAACTATAATGCCGGACCAGTATGCGGCAGGACTAGGTTTCTTCACTACCTACAATACCGATAATGGCCTTGCGCTCGATCCGGTTACCTGCGGATTTAAAGATAATTTAGGAAATCTATGGTTTGGAACTTCTGGCGGTGGAGTAAGCCGTTACGATGGGAAATCGTTCACCAATTTTACAGCCGAACAAGGGCTTGCAAGTAATATAGTATACAATATTATTCAAGATAAAAAAGGAAACCTTTGGTTTGCCACAGCAGGAGGTGGAGTTAGCTGCTATAACGGGAGATTTTTTACAAATTATACCACAGCGCAAGGTCTTGCCAACGATCAGGTGCATTGTATTATGGAAGATAATATTGGGAATCTATGGTTTGGAACAATTGGTGGTGGGGTTAGCCGGTACGATGGGAAATCGTTTTTCAACTATACCAAGGAACAAGGTTTTCCCGATGATATAGTTCTATCCATTCATCAGGATAAAAAAGGTACTATTTGGTTCGGAACAGGAGGAGCTGGAGTTTGCAATTATGATGGAAAATCGTTTACAAATATCACTGGTGTAAATGGGCTTACAAGAAATATATGGGTTATCAAAGAGGATAAAGCTGGAAACCTTTGGTTTGGAACTGGCGGTGGCGGAGTTACCCGCTACGATGGAAAAAACTTCACAACCTTTACCACCGCTCATGGATTAGTTTATAATAATGTAAAAAATATCACAGAAGATAGCGCAGGAAGCCTCTGGTTCGGAACATTTGGAGGAGGTGTTAGCTGTTATGATGGGAAATCATTCACCAATTTTACCACAGCACAAGGCCTTGTTAACGACATTGTATACAGCATCACCGAGGATAACTCCGGAAACTTTTGGTTTGGGACTTATGGTGGTGGTGTAAGCCGATACGATGGGAAATCATTCACAAACTTTACCACGTTACAAGGATTGAATAATAGCAATGTTAAAAGTATTTTAGAGGATAAAACGGGAAATCTATGGTTTAGCACCGAAGGTGGCGGTGTTAGCCGGTACGATGGAAAATCGTTTACGAATTTTACCATGCAACAAGGGCTATCACAGAACAACGTATGGTCTATCGAGGAGGATAACAACGGAAACCTTTGGCTTGGAACCGATTTAGGTGGCTTAAATAGATTTGATGGGAAATCATTTACTACCTATACCGATAAGCAAGGATTGGTTAACAATAATTTAAACTGTATTAAAAAAGATAAATCGGGTAACCTCTGGTTCGGATATGACGGAGGCGGTGCGAGCCGATACGATGGGAAATCGCTAGCGAATTTTACCGATGTCCCCGGGCTTGATGCTAACTCTGTTTGGAGTATTTTAGAGGATAAAAAGGGAAATATCTGGTTTGGAACCGATGGCGGGGGTATATTCCGTTACGACGGAAAATACTTTACCAATTTTACTACCGAGCAAGGGCTCGCAAGTAATTCCATTTGGAGTATTACAGAAGATAGCATGGGCAACCTATGGCTAGGTACCGAGGGCGGCGGAATATGCCGCTATGACGGAAAATCGTTTATGAATTTCACCACAAAGGATGGTTTGGCCGACAATGTTATCACTCAGGTTGTAACGTATAAGGATTACATTGTTTTGGGTAGCAATGTTGGTATAGCTGTTCTAACTTCTTTTAGGCCAAAGCTGATGGTAAACGGCCCAAAAGCAGATGGTGAACTGTCAGTATTACCGCAAAATAGGCTATCAAATGACGAACTACAAAATTTTGCGCCTGTTTTTAAAGTATATAACACTGCAACAGGATATCCTGTAAAAGATGTAAACGTAGGCTACAACGCGATGTACCTCGACAGTAAAGGCATTTTATGGACAGCAACCGGAAGCGACAAAACAGCACTTGTGCGTATTGACTTAAATTCTATCCGAGAAAGCAAAAAAATGCCAATAGTAATCCTGCAAAACCTAAAGGTGAATAATGAGAATATTAGCTGGTACAACCTGAAAAGTTTTAAACCTAACAAATCTAATTCACATGATAGTCTTACAATAATTCAGGATAGCCTAGCAATAATCAACGAAGAGAGATTGTCCTTTGGGAAAATTCTCGACAAAGATGCTCGGGACAAGATGTATAACAAATTTGGGGAAATTGGATTTGATAGCATTACAAGTTTTTATCCGTTACCCGTAAACTTAACGCTTCCCTATAATCACAATAATATAACCATTGAATTTGCTGCAATTGAACCCGCTCGTCCTCACCTAGTAAAATATCAGTTCATGTTAGAAGGTTACGATGAGGATTGGAGCCCAATTACAAGTAGTACATCTGCGAGTTTCGGTAACATTTACGAAGGGACTTACACGTTTAAACTCAAAGCATGTAGTCCCGATGGCATTTGGAGCGAACCAATAGTGTATACATTTAAAGTTCTTCCTCCTTGGTATCGTTCATGGTATATGTTATGCCTTTATGCAATTAGCGTTATTGCTGCGCTTTACCTAACTTATCGTTGGAGAGTAGCGCATCTTCATAGAGAAAATGAGGTGCTCGAAGAAAAAATCACCCTGCGTACAGAACAGCTAAAGCAGGCTAATGAGGAACTTCAGGCAATGAACGAGGAGATAAACACTCAAATGAATGTAATTGAAAAGAAAAATATAAACATAACCTCAAGTATTCAATACGCTCAGATAATCCAAAAAGCAGTTTTCCCTTCATTAGAAAAATTAGAAGCCTATTTTGAGCAGTATTTTATTTTATTCCGGCCTAAAGACATCGTAAGTGGCGATTTTTATTACGCGAAACAGAAGGGTAAAAACCTTATTATTGCTGCAGCAGATTGCACAGGGCATGGCGTTCCTGGAGCCTTCATGAGTGTACTAGGAATTTCTCACCTAAACGAAATTATTTCAAAAGGGGTTTTAACCAAACCCAGCGAAATATTAAACGAACTTAGAACTCGCATTAAAAAATCGCTCCATCAGGAAGGGCAAAAGGGTCAAACACAGGATGGGATGGATATTGCACTTTGCATTATTGATATCGAAAAAACAGTTATTCAATACGCTGGGGCGCATTGTCCGTTGTATTTAATTCGCAAAAATGATAATGAGTTCGAATTAGTTGAATTCAAGGCCGATCTTATGCCAATAGGTGTTCATCCCAAAGATTATAAAAGTTTTACAAATTACGATATCCAGCTTCAAAAAGGTGATACAATTTATTTGTTCTCAGATGGCTACGTTTCTCAAACGGGGGGGACAAAATTTGAAACTTTCAAAAGGACTCGCTTCCAGGAAATCTTATTGAAGATTCAAGGAAAAAGCCTTGAGGAGCAAAAAATAATGCTAGAGCAACATTTAATAAATTGGCAGGGTAATTACGATCAAGTTGACGATATCCTTGTAATTGGTATGAAATATAGTTAGAGTTTGTGCCGCAGAAACCATCTAATTATTACACAAACAGTATTCCTCTATTTTAAAAACTGTATTAAATTTTCTTCCACTTTGTTCATAATGTTATACCCATGATTGAATAAACTGGCACGTTTCTGAAAACTCTGCTCTATCCGATTTATCGAATATTCTGGTGAAGGAGCTATAATGAAAAGTCGTCCCTCCTTTTCCATTCTATAACAATAATCAAGAGTGCTATTATAAATTTCGTTACGATTAATCATGGCCTTTAAAAAGGCAGGGTTCTTACGGAATGCTAGTTTATAAAAAAGTGAATTGCTCGAAATTTCCTTTCTGTATCCTCGTGGTCGGGTGAGAATAGCAACTGCTTTGGAGTGTTTTTCAAGCGCGTATTTTACAGGAATTGAATCCGAAACACCACCATCATAAAAAAATTGCCCATTAATTTCAACAGGCTTTGATATAAGGGGTATGCTTGATGATGCACGTAGCACTTTGTTTAAACCTATACTTGCAATTTCATTTTTTGAGAGAACGACACTTTCGCTTGAACTAGACGATGTAATAACGACATCAAATTGGGATGAATTCTGATAAAATGCATTTTCATCAAAAGGAATTAGTCTTTGAGGAATCTCTTCGAAAATAAATTCCATGTTGAAATAAGATCCATTCCGGATAAGATGTTTCACCCCCATAAATCGACTATCGGAAGGCGCCTCAACGTTCACTTTCCAATTCCTTCCATTTTGCCTCGACACATAACTTGCGCCAGTACACGCCCCCGCCGATACTCCAACCACTCTCGGAAAATCAATTTTCTTTTCAAGAAAATATTCTAAAACGCCACAAGTAAATGCACCACGAAGACCGCCTCCTTCGAGGACTAAACAAGTATCAATTGTATTCACTTACGATTATTTCAAGTGTATTTTTAATGTAGATTATTTGACCTTGCAATTAATAAAAAAGATTTCATAATGATTAGACTCAAATAATAAATTACATTAAAAATCAATCATTCATGGTGATTTAAATACAATAGCCAGGGTTGAATTATTATGTATTACGAATATGATTGTAATGAGTTATTAAATGCTTAAATATTTATTTAATACATCAAAAAGCAACTCTTTCTTTATTGGTTTATTAATTATTTCATCAAGCCCAGAATCTCCTTCGGGTTCATCTATTTTATCAAGCAAATAGGCAGTTTGAGCAATTATTGGAATCTTAGAATTTAATTTTTTTATTTGTTTGGCTGCAGTTAGCCCATCCATAACAGGCATTTTTAAATCCATAAGAATTAAATCTATATGGCTTTCATTTTTAAAGACATCAATTGCTTCTTGCCCATTTGATGCATATAAGATATTGGCCTTTGTATCGGCTAAGAGTTCCGAAAGATAGAAGAAATTGCTATACTCATCCTCGGCTATAAGAATTGTTTTTGAATTAAAGTTGTGAGTTAAATTATTTTTTTGTTTTTCGGGTTGTTTACTAACAGGTTTAATTGGAATTATGACTTTAATAGAAGTACCAACTTCTAATTCTGACTTTAATTGTATTTCTCCTTTAAGCATATCAACATTGGCCTTTACGATTGCAAGCCCAATACCATTTCCTCCAAATTTTCTTGAATTTCCTGCCTCAACTTGTCGGAATGGTTCAAAAATAATTTCTTGTAAATCTTGTGATATCCCAATACCTGTATCTGCAATTTCAAGAATAATATTATCGGATTCAAATTCCAAATTGAAAAGAATTAATCCTTGAACCGTAAACTTTCTTGAATTATCTAATAAATGCTTAAGAATTGCTGATATTTTAGCTTTATCTGAACATACTAGATATTTATCAACATTGATGTTTATAGTTGTTTTAAACTCAACTTCCTTATTGGTTAGTCTAGCCTTAAAATCACTTAAAATATTATTTACAAGATTAATTATATCAAATTCAGTATTAATTACCGACGATGATTTTGCCTGTATAAGAGCTATTTCTAGAACATCATCAACAATACTAAGCAGCTGATTACTACTCTCAGATATAGTTTTTGTAAAAGTCTTTATTTTATCGCCGCTAAGATCGATGTCGTTAATAATATTCGAGAATCCAACTATTGCGTTTAATGGCGTTCTTATTTCATGAGTTATATTGTTTAAAAAAGCTGTCTTAAGTCGCTCGCTCTCCTCTGCCTTTTCTTTTGCAACCTTAAGACTCTCGTTCATTTCGTAGATTCTCTTATTATTCTCGCTGAGCTCTTCGTTCAGGGTTAAAAACTCCTCATTCTGCTGTCTTAGTTCATTTGCAGCATAAAGGCTATTGTTATATAATCTTGCATTTTCAATTGCAAGGGCTGCTTGAGCAGAGAAGGTATTGTAAATATCAATTTCCTGTTCTGTAAAATTTCTTTTCTTTTCGGTTGAGCCAAGTATTAAAGTCCCAACAGGGCGATTCTCAATAATTAGAGGGATATAAAGAATTGAAACTAAGCTACGATTCTTTACAACTATTTGCTCTGCTTCAGATAACGTTGCTTTTGAAACATCATTTATGACTATAGGCGTTTTTAATAAAAGTGCCTTTTGAATGTGAGAATGATTTGCTAATTCATCATATCTAAATACATCAGGGAAATTATCGGGCAATGGAGGTGTTGTGGCTCCCAAATATAGCCTTTCATTTTCATGTAAATAAATCGCTCCTGTATTAAGATTGATAATTTGGGTAGACTTATCAATTATGATTTGTAAAACTTTCGGAAGTTCAATGGTGGAAATTAACGCTTTATTTATTTCAAGGAGTGAATGTAAGTTTTCGGTAAAATGAAAGAGCGATTCAAACTGTTTAATTCGTTTCCTTCTATATATCAATGCTAAAAAACCCATAAAACCGCCAATAAATATTGGCGTAAAATAGTGCCGTATTTCAACTAAAGCTTCTTTTAAAGAAGAATCATGCATGTAATCTTCAAAAGTCATTCCTGCCAAGCTAATAATAAAACCCAGCACAAATCCTGTAAAAAGATAATGATAGGCCGATTTTATCTTGACTTTCATTGAGTTGAATTTTGAGGATTCAGAGAAGTCATATATTGAGTACAACAATTTAATCAAAAAAATTAAACTTTACAATCATTTGAATGAATAATGTAAATCAGCAACGAATCATTACGTTTTTTGCCAATTAATTGAACAAAAAATATTAATATTAACAACTTTATTCTTTAAAGCAATTTGATTAGAGTTTCCGAATTAAAAAATCAAATCGTTCAAAACTTTGGATAGGGTAAATAATTACTAAAGAATCATCTAGCAATAACCTAAAACTATAAAAAATGAAAATCAAATATTCATCATCTATTACGTTAATCGTAATCGCCATATTTTGCTTCTCGTGCAAAAACTTGGAGGTTAAACTTTCCAAGGAAGATATGAGAGATATCGTTGAAAGCAGAAATGCTCAACTTGGGCTATGTTTTAAATCGGGAGATGTTGAGCGCTTGGCATTGATGTACGCCGACTCAGCTAAACTGAGCCCTAACGGCTCTGATTTTGTTTATGGTCGTGATAGCATAAAAGCATTTTGGGCCGAAGACTTTAAATCATCAAAGGTAATTGAGATGAATACAACTGTTTTAACCATTGATGGGAATAGTAAAATCATATATGAAACAGGAATTGCCAAATCGAAAATCTTATATAATGATTCAATTTACAATGTAGCTGTCAAGTATATTAATGTTTGGCGTAAACAACAAAACGGCGAGTACTTATTGGATATCGATTTTTGGAATAAGGCGAGGTAATCCTTATAACTATTCACAAATATAAATATCTATAGCATTTTTCAGAATTTCATTATCTGGATCTTTGTGTTTTGTCCGGAAACTTCAAAAAAATGATCCTTCAAAGCCAGTAATTATGAAAGAGTTGCTGTCCCATTTTTCAGGATGGAATTTCGGATTATCATATTGTTTCAATGCTGAATGGCATTATCAAGGAAAAAGAAAGGCGTGACAAATGCCACGCCTTACGCTAAAACAACAATAGAAAATAATAAACTAGAAAAACCACATTAAGCCCTCCATAAAATCCTCTAGTTCATACAATAAGTCTTCGCTTAAAAGAGATTCAACACTAACTCTAGTTCCATCGGAGTATTCAAAATATGGTTCGTCTTCCTCACCTACAAAAACTACATCAGCAACCTTTGCTCCATTTGTTAACCATAATGAGGCTTTCATAAAATTAGCTGGGCTAGATGTATCAGTATCTTGGTCGATAAAGATGCTATACTTAATTACTAAATTCATTATCCTGACTTTGGCAGTTATATCAGCAGAGTAAGGTTCAACTTTCTGACCAAACCCAATGAGCACAGTTTTAAAATATTTTGAATAAACAACATCACCATTCTTTTTAGCTGAAAACAGGTATTCAACAGTAATTGTCCCGGATGTTGATGTATATGCTGAAAATTCATTTGAAACGCTATATGCGCTACCATAGGTTGAGGTTGTTTTAACGATGCCCCCTAATGTTGTTTGGTTCGCAGTATAAACCCATGTCATTACCGGATTGGTTTGTCCTTCGATATCAATTCTTGCCTTAAGCTGGCTAATATAAGTTGACTCCCCTTTTATTACATAGGGTATTGCTTTAGTAATGTAATCTGAATATGTTAGCGTTCCGTTATTAGTACTGCCGTTGAAAGAAAATTTTATAACCACCTTATCGGTTGGAGTAGTCAAGGTTTTAGTCCAAACCCCTTCTACTTTTTCCCATGTGCCAACATTCTCGTTGAAAGCAAAATAGATATAATCTGGTCCAAATCCTCCTTTGCTTGAGGTCTTTTGTCCAATTGAGTTAAGCAATTCCTGCTGACTCATATTCATTTTTGCCATTGACTTAAGTGGAGAACCGAAAGGCAAGCCTAAGCCTCCAATCGTCTCCTCAACAGCCATCCCTGTTGAACTCATAAACTCATCTCTTACGGCATTAAAATCGGTGTCGGCATCAGAAATTGCAACTTCAGCCTTTTCTGCTGTAAGAGGGCTAGGATCGTCTTCCTCTTTGCATGTGGGAAGAATCAAAATTCCTGCAATAGCAAGTAGTGCTAGAAAGAGTTTTGTTTTCATACTAGTTCGTATTAGTTAATAAAATGAGAATCAAATTGAAAAAAAAGAATATTAAATTTATGATAACCAATTCTGTAAGTCCAGTTTTAGTATTAATTATTGACTAATAACTTCATCTCTTTAATACGTTTTCTTCAAACTGGTTTTAATAAAAAAAGCACGTCAATCGACGCGCTTAAACAAAGGTATTTGATTGATAAATTGCTTGAAACTAATGCTCAATATTCCCAAATAAATCGTGGGGTTTAATGCTGAAAAAATCGTTAAACATCAATCCGATTAATATGATTAAACCTACCATGCCTAATAGGAATAGTATTTGCATGAATGATACTTTTTGAATTTCTTGCTTATTCTTCACCTCACATATTTCGCCGGGGCAATGCTGTGCTTTTTCTTTATAAAACATATTATAAAAAAGGCAACCAAGGCATATCCCAAAAACCGATTCGAAGAATAAAAAGATTAAGCAAGCAAGGCAAATAAGACCCGTGATTATGCTATATGAGTTAACAATAACCATTAAAACGAACATTGCAACAGAAAGGGCAACACCTATAATCCACGCAAACTTCTTTTGGGCTGCGCCCACATACTCGGGATTCTGACGGCTAACAATAAGCCTTCCAATGATTAGAGTTGGAGCATATTTGGGGCTGATAAATACACGAATAATAAAATCGAGCATAAATACTGTAATCACATATTTTATCATTAAAAAATTCCCCTTAAACATGATGAACATGAGCGATAGAAAGGTAAAAAAGAATAAGATACCGGCTGCTGCTCTGATTTCGCGTTCATTCAAAACGGGAATATTGTAGCCTTCAACAGTTTCTCCAAATTGTTTTTTCATTTTTTATATAGTTTTATGTTATAATTATTCTATGAACACGATTATATCAATTTTGTTGCCAATGCTAAGCAAATTAATCAGATTAGCTCATTTTGCTCAAAACCTTAAATATCTATACCCAAAGCATTTCTTACTAAAAAACCAATTCCAAAAGTAATTGCTGATACACCAAGGCTAATAATTGCCATCTCGGCAAAACGGCGTTTAAAGTTTAAATCCTTTGCCACCGAGATATAATAGTTAAACCCAAAAATGATGAGTATTGCAATAAAAAGGGTTAGCGACAAACACACCAAATAGTTGGCAAAAATCAGGTAAGGCATAATTAAAAGCGCAACGGTGATTATATAGGCTGTTCCGGTATATGCAGCCGAACGTGCAGGATTTTTTTGAGTATCATCCGCTTTTTTCGATAAGTAATCGGAAGCAGCCATTGAGAATGAAGCCGCAATACCTGTTATAAGACCGGCCATGGCGATTAGCTTTGTATTCTGCAATGCAAGCGAAAGACCTGCTAGCGCTCCAGTTAATTCAACTAAAGCATCATTTAAACCTAGAACGATAGAACCTGCATACTGCAATCGTTCTTCGTCAATCATATTGATTAATGTATTTTCATGCACATGCTCCTCTTCCATTATCATTTTAGCCTCAGGAATCTGGTTGAGTAGGTTACTATAAGCGTTCTGCGCTTTATTTTCGCCACTCTCCATGAGCTTAATCCCAAACGTAATACCAAAAATTCGTGAGATATTGTAGTACCACCAAATCTTTAACCTGTTGGGTTTAACCTCTGTTTTGGTATACTGTTTCCAAATATCATAGTGCTTCTTCTCCTCCATCCCAATATTGGCAAGGATTTTTGCATTGTCCGAATCTTTAATAACCTTTGATAGTTTAGTATAGATATGATACTCTGATATTTCGCTACGTTGAAATGATTTAATCATTTCGAGATCTTGAACTGATAATGTATTTGTTGTCATATTCTTATACTGAAAATACTACTAATGCTAGTTTTTATGCTTTAATTGCCCACCTTAACTTTGCAGAACGTGCCCGTGGGTTTGAGTTGCACTCTTCAGCTGATGGACGAATTGGATCGGGTGCAATTTCGCTGTATAATCCTAATCGTTGAAAATACTGAAACGATTTCTTTACTCGCCTATCTTCGCCAGAATGAAAGGTTAGAATAGCCACTTTGCCCCCCGGGGCAAGGGAATATGGAAGTTCTTCCAAAAATTTCTCAAGCACACCAAATTCATCGTTCACTGCAATTCGTAAAGCCTGAAAAACTCTTTGGCATGTCTTTTTAAGCTCTTCCTTTCGCTGATCCTTAGGTATAAATTTTAAAACCTCATCAATGATTTCCTTTAACTTGGTTGTTGTTTCTATGGCTATACCTTTTGCTATGCTCGCCTTTATTGCAGTAGCAATCTCGAGGGCATATGGCTCATCCGAATTCTCTGCAAAAATCTCCTCAAGTCTACTTTGAGAAGCAGCCTTTAACAACGACGATGCTGGTTTGCCATTATTTGGGTTAAGCCTCAAATCTAAAGGACCATCAACCTTAAATGTAAATCCCCTATCGGGATTATCGATTTGCATCGATGAAACGCCTAAATCGGCTAGAACAAAGTTTAACAAACCCGATTCCTCCAAAACTAGTTCGATTTGGGAAAAGTTCATTTTTCGGATTACCAAAGAATCCTCTCCGTAACCCAAACCTCTTAATCGTTCTTCGGTTCGTGGCAATTCAATGGGATCAACATCCGTGGCATATAGGCACCCTCCGGGTTGAAGCCTTTTGAGAATTTCCAGGCTATGCCCACCATACCCCAAGGTTGCATCCATCCCAACTTGACCTGGTTCAATGCTAAGAATCTGCATAATTTCATCAACACATATAGAACGATGCATGCCTGCAGGAGTTTTCCCCTGCTTAATTATCTTTTCAACATCAGTTGCATAAAGATCGGGCTGCAACTCCTTGTATTTTTCCTTAAAAGATTTTGGGTGCGTGCCTTTATATCGAATTCTACGGGTGTGTTTGGGTTCTTGGTTTTCCATGGATGCAAAAGTAGCAAAACTAGTATAATCGTCCTCCTAACGGTGCATCTTTATCAGGCGTAATCAATATACATTCTCCTAATTCATCGGGTACTCCCAATGTTAGCACCTCAGAAAGAAAAGGTCCAATTTGTCGTGGAGGGAAATTAACAACGCATAGCACCTGCTTACCTATTAAATCTTCAATTTTATAGTTCTTTGTAAGCTGTGCGCTCGATCTTTTAATACCGATTTCCGAACCTAAATCAATTTTTAACTTAAATGCTGGTTTTCGAGCCTCAGGAAATGGCTCAACATCAACAATTCGCCCTACTCTTATATCAACTCTCAGAAAATCATCGAATGTTATCATAATAGAAAAATAATTAATTTAGTACAATTTAAAATTACAAAATGAACCAATAATAATACATGATGTTTAGTAAAAAAACAATTCTTTATGAAACCGTATATCATTAATCTTATAAACGCTTTAATTCTCATTATTCTTGGTACATGGGGATATTTGGCATCGGAAACGCCATCTATAACAGCTCTTATTCCGGTTTTAATTGGAGTAATTCTAATTGTGATAACTCCCGGCTTTAGAATTGGTAATAGAATATGGGTACACGTTGCCGTAGTATTAACATTTTTAGTGCTCGTGGGATTAGTAAAACCCCTACTTGGCGTAATAGGAAGAGAAGATTACCTAGGATTAGCTAGAGTTTTAGCAATGATGTTCTCCTCTTTGTTTGCCTTTTTGGTTTTTCTAAAGAGCTTTATCAATGCAAGAATAAACTAGCAATTGATTTATCAACCTAAATGTTATCAGTTTAGGTTCTAAAAAATGCAATCATTTCGCTAAGCTCTTTTGCTTTACCATTTAACTCCTCTGCGCTAGCAGCAAGTTCCTCAGATGAAGATGAATATTGCTGAGTAGTACTATTCAACAGTTGAACTGCGTTATTTACCTGCTCGGCACCTGTACGCTGCTCGCTGCTTGCTGCTGATATTTCGCGAATTAAATCGGTAGTTTTTACAATTTCTGAAAGATTATTATTTAATAGCTCTTTTGCTTTTGATGAAATGTTTGACCCATTTGTTGAAACCGAAATAATCTCGTTTGCAGCTTCGCGGCTTCGTTCTGCTAGTCGACGAACTTCGGCTGCAACCACGGCAAAGCCTCGCCCATGCTCACCAGCCCTAGCAGCCTCAACAGCTGCATTTAACGCAAGCAAGTTGGTTTGAAACGCTATATCATTAATAATGGTTATCTTACTTGCAATAGTATTCAGCGAATCTAGCGCAATGTTAGATGCCTGAACGCCTTCATCTAAGCTCTTGCTTGTACTAACGGCTATTTTTTCGGTTTTAAAAGAGTTATCGGCATTTTGATGGATACTCGAAACCATCTCCTCCATTGAACTTGAAATTTCCTCTAGAGTTGCTGCTTGTTCTGATGACATTTCAGCGAGGTGGATTGAACTTGAGCTAACCTGTGTTCCAGAACTCTCCAATTCTTGGGCAGCTGTTGTAATCCCCTCAATTACTTGATTCAACTTTTCTGTAAGCTCCTTCAGTGATTTTTTAAGTTTCCCCAGCTCATCATTGTTTTCGATGCCCTCACTATCAATTTTAACAGTCAAATCGCCTTCACTTATTTTTTCTAATAAGGAGATGGAATCGTTAAGTGGTTTACGAACTTTTCGTGCCACAAATGACATCATCCAAATCCCGAATAAAACAATAAAAGGAGTAGTTATATATGATGGAAATATTTTTGGATAGATATACTTCAAATTCACAATTACATCAAGTAAAACCCATGATGATAACCATAATGAACCTATAAGAATGAGTATAGATCCCTTAAAAAAGTAACGTACAGTTAATAAGCCTATTGGCAATGCTATACAAAGAATAGCAACAACTTCCATAATCTCTTTTGACATAATCAGAAATTTACAGGGTTACATAGTGTATATACGAGTTCACCATTATATAAAGTTTGTGTTCGTAGTTAAAATAATAAACAAGTTGACATAATCATATTATTGCCTGATAGTTTACTCAATAAGGTTGATTAAACATATCCATATTCGCCTTCTTCTTTCTATTCCATTTTGCAATTAACCCAGTTACTAAGAGTAGAAAACCAACAACTATTGACGAATAGGCAACAATTTTAGTTTTAGTTGGGAACCAAAGATCACCGCTGTATGCAAAAATCAGTAATACTCCCCCAAAACCTAAAATCAAGAGACCATACTGAATATCGCTCAATTTTTTTCTTGACTCCTTTCGATAAATCGCCTTTTCTTCCTTAAAATCCTCAACCTGTTTATCAACAATATTTGGATTATAATCCAATACAGTGATATTGCCATCGAGCAAATTCTCTGCTTGATACTCTGAGATCATCTCCCGCTTTAACGCAATGCTAATAGCCGCGGTGTACTTTGCTGGGTTTTCAGTTTCATCAGAATTAGATATGATTTCAAAAATTTCATCATCAGAACAACTATCTAATGAGGCCATGAAAGGGTTTTCATTTTCCATATAACCTTATTTTAACTTCCAATTCATCCATTCGTTTTGAACATCGGTACTAGTGTTTGTTTGAGGCGACTGCTCTTTATCATTAACAAGTATAGAGTTCAACCTCACAGATTTGCTAACAAATTCCGATAACTCTTTGTAAGTAATATCACCTTTTGTTTCCTGTAGCTTTTTAAGCAGAAAATAAGTGAACAGCCCATGCCCTTTTGCCTTATAAGGCAACGAGCTCTGCTCGCCCGAACTAGCAGTAAATACCACAACATTGCCTGTTAGTGATTGCTCCTTGGGTTTAACCTTCACACCACGTGCCGAAAGCAACCCTTGATTTCTAGCCCCTCCGCTAAAACAAGCATCGAGAAATATTGAAACACGCTTGCTTGGGAACTCGGTTAATTTCGCATAAACACTCTTTAGATTTAATGCGTAGTTTAGGTTCGAGCCATTCACATCAACAGGGATAAGGTATGCCTCCTTTGTGTTTTCATCGGGTAAACCATGCCCCGCATAGTAGAAAAACACTTCGGCGCTTCCCTCGGTAACTTTGATAATTTTATTCATCTTATCGAGCCCTTGGCTCATTTCGCCAAGCGTAGCATCGGTTAGGAATGTAATGTTTTGCTCTGGAATTCCTAGCGTTTTAATGGCATACTCCTTAAATGTTGATGCATCGTTGCGAGCAAACTCAACGTTCATCTCAGTATTTATCTCCTTCTGTTTCGATGAGTAATCCTCGTTGCCAATGATAAGGGCAAAGCGATCGGAATTTTGCTTGGCAGCAACTGGAATATCAATGTCAACATCTGATTTAACTGGAACTATTTTAGTCTCTACAACAGGATTAACAACTTGGATGCTCTCTGTTGCCTTTTTCAGATATGATAACTTGAAGTAATCAACTGCAATGCGAGTATGGTACCATAACTGAAATCCAAATACTTTTGAATTAAAATCGCTGATAAATCCAGATTTTAGGATTTTTTCGTTTACAAAAAACTGAAACTCGCCATTTACCCTTCGAATGGTAAACTTGTTATAATCGCTTGTTACTTTAATATTGGGATTTTCATCTCCTCCCGATTTAAGAAATGACCGACCCTCATCCTTTCTTTCAATATAAATAACAGAACCATTATCGACATTTACCACAAAACCACTTTCGATAATATCAGATTTGTTAAAAATTAAACCAAATAGGTTTTGGGTCAACCCACTTACCTGCTTAATAGATGTCTCAACCTCAAAATCCCTTGAAATATCAAAGTTGAAATTTTTATATGAATACCAGATGGGGATTTGGCCTTTCCACTCAAGAATGTAGTTCCCACCTTCAATATTTCCGTAAGCCTCGGGACTATCGCCCTGCCACCAACTATTGTTATTATTGAGAAAATCATCAAAAACTATAGTCTCTTTATCTCTTGATGAATAATCGTTATAAGCAAATTGGGCGAAAGATTGAAGTGAAAAACATGTGCAAGCGAGTAAAATCAGATACTTCATGGCTACAACACTTTTGTTATCTCCAAATTTATGATATTTATTGCGATTAATCCAGAACAAAAGGCTCTATAAAATGAATATAGAAACATACAGCATACATTCTAGCGCAATTACTAACCCAATGGAAAAACTCTTATATTTGGTTATCGAATAATTGAGTTAATATGAATGTACCGCATATTTACATCGTTTCGGGAGGTAAAGGGCTTACTGGAGAGAATGTTGTAAACTCGCTATTAGCTCAATTCCCCGATTTTAAAGTTCCAACAAGCGTGCACTCTGATGTGCATACCGAAGAACAGGCTGTTGATATTATTCTTAAAGCCAAAAAGAGCCATGGCATTATTGTTCACACCATGGTAAGCAAAAGGATGAGAGCCGCGATTACTGCCAATTGCATCCTTCACGGTGTTCCGCATTTCGACTTAATGGGCCATCTTTCCGATTATCTTACAAATGCGCTTGGTGCCGAGCCTGTTCAGGTTCCAGGGTTATTCCGAAAGCTTAATCAGGATTATTTCGATAGGGTTGCAGCCATCGAGTTTACGCTATCTACCGACGACGGAATGAACCTTCGTAAGCTTGAACAAGCGGAGATTGTTCTTACAGGAATATCGCGAACAGGAAAAACTCCACTTAGCATCTACCTTGCCATGTTTGGATGGAAAGTAGCAAACGTATCGTTGGTTAAGGATATTCCCCCACCAGAGGAACTTTTCAAAATTGATGATCGCAGGGTTTTTGGGCTAACAATTGACCCATCAAACCTAATCGACCAGCGTAAAAAGAGAGTGTCGCAGATGGGTGGTTTCAACTCAGGAACTTACCTAAACATCAACTCCATTAACGATGAGCTGGAGATGGCCGAAAAAATATTCCGTCGTGGTCGATTTACCGTTATTGATGTTACCAACAAACCTGTTGAATCTACTGCAAATGAGATCATTCATATGATTCAGGAACGGTTCGAAATTGACGATAGAAGATTATCTCAAAACTTAAACAAGTAAAACAACATAACGTATTAACAATGAATACCGAAGAAGGATTAAAACGCGATATTGGCCTTTGGGGATTTACTTCAAATATTATCAATATTGTTATTGGCTCTGGCATATTTGTTTTACCCGCTTTGGTTAGCGAGGGACTCGGAGCCGCAGGAATTCTAGCCTACCTATTTTGTGGATTCCTTATCACTATTATAATGCTATGCTTTGCCGAAGCAGGAAGCAAGGTAACCACAACTGGTGGAGCTTACGCTTACATCGAAGTAGCATTTGGCAAGTATTTTGGATTTCTTGCTACTAATATGCTAATTTTTGGAACATCGTTAATGGCCACAGCTGCTGTAGCAAATGCGCTTGCCAATACGTTGGCCTACCTATTTCCAATTTTTAGCAACCCCCTGTTCAGGGCTGGATTCTTCATTTCAATTTTTTCGGGGCTTGCGCTAATAAATATCATTGGTGTTAAAAGAGGAATTGGGTTGATAAAGTTTACAACCATTGCCAAAATCGCCCCGCTTCTGCTCCTCATTGTTTGGGGTTCAACTCAGATCGTTTTTGATAACCTACTTTGGAAAACCGAGCCTGCATTGAACGATATTGGAAAGATTTCTCTTATCCTATTTTTTGCATTCCAAGGCGCCGAGAGCAGCCTAAGCGTTGGAGGAGAGGTGGAAAATCCAAAAAAAACTGTCCCAAAAGGGATTATGCTAAGCTTTTTGATTATCCTTTTGATTTATATCGCAATTCAAATTGTAGCCCAAGGAATTCTTGGCGATTCGTTTGTAAACTTTAAAACTGCGCCATTGGCTGAAGTTGCAAATAGGTTAATGGGCCCAGTTGGAACAACAATCATGATTGCAGGTGCAGCCATATCGATGTTCGGTTACCTAAGTAGCGATACGCTAAACATGCCAAGGGTGCTATTCCGTTCATCTATGGATAGAGTGATTCCCATAAAACCTTTATCTATGGTCCATTCAAAGTTTGCTACACCTTACATCGCCGTTATCGTTTTTACTGCATTGGGATGTTTCTTTTCAATAACCGGCGAATTTAAGCAGCTGGCGATATTCTCATCATCCTCGGTATTGTTGGTTTACCTAGGTGTAGCTTTAGCAGTAATCAAACTACGAATGAATAAAGAATCCGATCCTGCAACGTTCAGGATCCCAGGTGGGATAATAATTCCAATACTATCGATTATTACAATTATATGGTTTCTTTCGAACCTTACAGCCGAAGAGATGAAAGGAATTGCAATCTTTATTGCAATTCTCAGCGTTGTTTACCTTGCTATCAAGATGTTTAAACTTGATACTAAAGAAGGATAGTATAAGAACCTGTTTAAAAAACAAAACAGGTTCTTATATTTTTGCATTTAATCTTTTGCAAAAGTTCAGATTATTCTTGTTTATTGAGGTTATCCAAATTGGTCTCTCCCATTTTGCTTGCCTTCTTACTTCCCATATAAAGTTCATACTTCTGTAAACGGCACTCGAGTGGGCCGTTGAATAGTTTTATTTTTCTTGATGTTCGAAGCCCAAAGTTCTTTAATGCTTGATAGTTTGAGCTGATAATCCAAGCATCGCAACCCTGATAAAAGTGCTTTAACCTTGATCCCATATCCTGATAGAAGTTCGTAATCTCATCAACCTGCAAACGCTCACCGTATGGCGGATTCATAACTACAATAGCATTCCCGTTTTCGCGAGAGGAGTGAAAGAAATCCATCTTATCGAAAGTGATCATCTCGTGAACTCCTGCCCTTTTTGCATTTGCAAATGCAATGTCTAAAGCCTTATTATCGATATCCTGAGCAAATACCTTAACTCCCGAATCAATTATTTTAGATTCGGCCTCGGCTTTAACATCATTCCACATATCCTCATCATAACTTCCCCAAGTCTCGAATCCAAACTTCCGATTTCGACCTGATGGAATATTATTAGCAATCAGAGCTGCTTCAATAGGAAATGTCCCCGAACCGCACATCGGGTCGATGAAATCACACTTTCTGTCCCATCCCGAAAGTAAAATAATTCCTGCCGCTAGCGTCTCGTTTATGGGTGCATCAGTTAATTCAAGCCGATAGTTCCTTTTACTTAAGGGTGCGCCTGAACTATCAATTGAGACTACAACTGTTCTATCGTTGATGTGAACATTTATTCGAATATGAGGATTTACAGGATCAACGGATGGGCGAATGCTATACCTCTCGCGAAACTGATCGGCAATGGCATCCTTTGATTTTAGGGCAACGAATTTGGAGTGAGTGAATACTTCGCTATACGTGCTTCCATCAATAGCAAAGGTTCTATTATAGCTGAAATAGTCATTCCAATCAATCTTTTTGATATTATCGTACAGCTGCTGCTCATTGGCAGCGAAAAAAGTTTTAATTGGCATTAAAACCTTAACAGCTGTCCGCAAAAGAAGATTACACTTGTAGAGCATCGCCTTATCGCCCTTAAATTTTACTGCTCGGCTTAATACCTCAATATTGGTTGCACCAATCTCCTTTAGCTCAGCAGCAAGCACCTCTTCGAGTCCGAAAATGGTGGTTGCTATTATCTCAAATCGTTCCAATGCTTTGGTTATTTAGTTCTTATTTAATGACCCAAAAGTAAAGTTTTTGTTCCAACATCTATCAGAAAATTTTACCTTTATGGTGCTAAATGTGCAATATTCAACAAGATGAACAATCTCCTTAATATTTAAAAAGAATGAAAGTTGGGATAATTGGTGGCGGTGCCGCTGGACTCTTTTCAGCAATTGCGGTTAAGGAGAACTTCCCCGATGCTTCAGTAACAATCTTTGAAAAGTCGCAAAAGGTTCTATCAAAGGTAAAAATATCTGGAGGTGGAAGATGTAATGTTACCAATGGTTGCGATTCTATCGAAGAGCTCTGCAAAGCATATCCTCGTGGAGGGAAAAACCTAAAAAGGGCATTTCATACATTTAGTAACAAGGACACCATAAAATGGTTTGAAAAACGAAGTGTTCCGCTAGTTACTCAAAGCGATAATTGCGTATTCCCCGTATCGCAAGATTCTCAAAGCATAATCGATTGTTTTTTGAGAGAGGCTAAAAGGCTTCGGGTTGAAGTTGCCGTTGGCAAAGGGGTTAGAGCAATAATCCCAAAAGGTGAAAAGTTAGAAATCGTTTTTACAGATTCTGATCTGCAATCGCAAATGTTCGATAAAGTGATTGTTACAACAGGCGGTTCGCCTAAAAAGGAAGGGCTAAAATGGTTAGAGGCTCTTGGTCATAAAATTGAAAATCCTGTCCCTTCGCTATTCACCTTTAACATGCCCAACGAACCTATTACAAAGTTGATGGGTATTGTGGTTGAGAAAACAATTGTAAATATTCAGGGTACAAAGATTAAAACTGATGGCCCACTGCTTATCACCCATTGGGGAATGAGCGGTCCTGCCATACTTAAACTTTCATCGTTTGGGGCAAGGGAATTAAGCCAAATGAATTATCGGTTCAAAATTCAAGTTAATTGGGTAAATGAGCAGAATAACGACATTGTTATTGATGAGCTAAACCGAATATCTCGCGAAAACCCAAATAAAAGATTATCTAATATTCGTCCTTACGCTTTGCCCGAGAGACTTTGGCATTTTCTCCTCGACAAGATTAATCTACCTCACATTAAGAAATGGAATGAACTTGGAAAAAAGGGGGTTAACCAATTAACCACAATTCTTACAAACGATGTTTACGAAGTAAATGGCAAATCGACTTTTAAGGAGGAGTTTGTAACCTGCGGTGGTGTGAGCCTTCAAAGCATTGATCTAAACACCATGCAAAGCAAGGTTTGTAAAAACCTCTATTTTGCAGGCGAAGTTATGGATATTGATGCTATAACAGGTGGTTATAACTTACAGGCAGCGTGGACAACAGGGTATATAGCAGGTAAACTTCAATAAAAAAGACGAGGGGCTACCTCGTCTTCTCGTTTTAATAGTAACCTATTTATAAACTGCTTATGGAACCAAATCCCGAGCAGCTTTTGTTGATTATTGGGCGGCCAACATAATTAATCCTTCCCATACCTGATACTGAAGCATCAAGTTTTTCGGTAGCATAAACCGAAGCCTTTGCAACTCCGCTAACCTCAACTTCACAATTCTCTGATTTAAATTCTGACGCGTTAATTTTGCCAACCCCGCTAATTTCCATGCTAAGATCTTTTGTTTCACCGCTAATTTCACCGGATAAAACACCGCTAGCTTCGAGGCTAAACTTATTTGATTTGATATTTAAATCTAAGTTGGCAACACCACCAACCTCAACTTTAATATTGCTAAACTTTACTTGATTTGGAGTTTCAATATCAACAACACCTCCTAATGATAATTCATCGAGTTCAGGAAGTGTAATAGTAATTAACACATCATCCTTATGCTGATGATGGTTGTCATTGTATATCTCTAACTTATCGCCTCTTAGCTTAACATGTACATCTTCCAATTCATCCTTATCGCCTGTGATATTAAGCGATGCTTTATCGCCTTGAATCAAAGTAACCTTGCATGCTAAATCGATATCAACACTTTTAACTCCGGTAATATCGGGGATTGTAGGTTGTGCGCTAAGATTTACAGCAATTAAAGTAAGTAATGAAACACCAATAATGGCAACGATTTTTGATAATTTAGTTTTCATGTGTCTAATTTTTATTATGTATCATTTTTCAATTAAATAAATTGTCTCTCTAAGCATATTTTAGTAAAGACTCACATGGAATGTCCATATTTTAAACATCGCTTTTGGGGTAATTTATTACATGGACATTTCATAATATTTTGAATTTTGTTTTAATAAATATTTTATATCCTAATAGACGAGCTTAACTTCAATTTGCTGCACGGCTTTAAAATTAATTGTAACTTTTACGCAAATACAGAGTATTAGGAAAAGATTATTATATTGTAACAGTTATTTTAAACTCAATACTCATGAGCATTTTCGGAGCGTTTCTGTTCTTCCTTTCAATAATTATTATTGGAATTATTCCTTTCCCAATCATATACGGGTTCTCAAACTTTCTTCGCTTCATAGTTGGTATATTAATTCGTTACCGTAAAAAAATAGTTTTAACTAACCTAAAAGGATCATTTCCCAACAAATCAGACGAAGAGATTGGCAAAATAATTTTGCTTTTTTATAAAAACTTAGTTGATGTTCTTGTGGAGGGAATAAAGGCTTTTACCATGAGCCAGAAGCAAATTCTAAAACGGCACAAAATTATCAACCCTGAGATTTTGGAACCATACTTTCAATCGGGACAAAGCATTATTGGAGTAACCGGTCACTTTAGCAACTGGGAATGGGGCTCGTTATCGGCTGGCAAGCAGGTTAAACACAATGTTGTTGCATTCTATAAGCCTTTAAAAAATACTTATATCGATAGATTTGTGAGGTGGAATAGAACCAAGTTTGGCACAACTCTCGCATCAATTGGCGAGACCTCGCTAACCTTTGAGAAGTTTAAAGATACTCCTACCATTTTCCTTATGGCAAGCGATCAGGGTGTTCCAAAACGATACTTAGAAAAAGCGTATTGGATTCATTTCCTTAATCGCGAAACGGCCTTTTTATATGGCGCTGAGAAGTATGCCAAACTGCATAACCTCCCTATTATTTATATCGATATTCAGAGGGTAAAACGTGGATACTATCAGGTTGAACTTTCGGTTTTAACAAATGAACCACAAAATCTCGAAGAAGGAAAACTCACTCAAATGTTTGCCGAAAAACTTGAATCGGTAATAACCAAAAAGCCAGAAGACTGGCTTTGGTCGCACAAACGATGGAAATACAAGCGCCCAGAAAATATCGAGATGATTAAATAACAGGCAAACTTATCACATATACATTTCGTCAATTAGTTCACGATACTGCTCAATCAGCTTGCTTCGTCGAATCTTTAAGGTGTTTGTCAATCCCCCATTCTGAATGCTAAATGGTTCTGAAAGCAGTTTAAATTTAATAATCTTCTCATAAGGTGTAAAATCCTCTTGAATTTTATCAATTCTTGCCTTGTAAAAACGAATTATGCTCTCGTTTCGAATTAGCTCCGATGGACTAAAATTCTGGAGACCTAAACTTTGAGCCTCCCTTTTAAGCATTTCAAAAGATGGAACAATTAGCGCTGTTACATATTTACGACCATCGCCAATAGGAATTATTTGCTCAATATAAGGATCTTGAACAAAAAGGAGTTCTATTTTTTGTGGCGAAATATACTTCCCTACTGATGTTTTCATCAAGTCTTTAATCCTATCGGTCATCACTAAGTCACCATTATCTGTTAAGTAACCTTTATCGCCACTATAGTACCAACCATCTTTTAATACTTTTTCAGTATCCAACGGCTTCTTATAGTAACCTTGAAATACGGTTCCTCCTTTTACCAATATTTCATCTTCAGGGCTTATTTTAACCTCAACACCAGGCATTACTGAGCCTACAGTATTAAAATCATATACATCCGACTTAAAGCACGATACCGTAGCCGATGTTTCAGTTGCGCCATAACCATAACAAACAAAAATGCCTGCGGCATGGAAAAACCGTAAATGAGTAGCTGAGATTGCAGCACCTGCACATGGCATAAATCGAATTTTACCTCCAAATATGTTCCTGAATTTTTCAAGTACAAGTTTATTAGCAATGCTATATTTAAGAGCTAGCATCAATGGAACACTTGAATTCTTACATAAAAAATCTGAACGCTTATTGCCAATGCTTATCGCCCAATTAAAAATACCTTTTTTGATACTTGACCATTTTGACACCTCCAGCTGAACCCCCTCATAGGTTTTTTCGAAAAATCGAGGAACTGCACACATAACTGTGGGTTTAATCTTTGGGAGAAGGTTGACAATTTCGCGAGGGTTCTCAACAAATACGTTTGTTGCTCCACAATGCAAAATGTAAAATGTCCAGGTACGTTCAAAAACATGACTTAAAGGAAGAAAGCAAGCAGAGACATCCGTTTCATCTACCACTAATCTTTCGTCGTGAATTTTAAAAGTGTAAATAAACGACTTGTGGGTAAGCATAACCCCCTTCGATTCGCCAGTTGTTCCAGAAGTGTAGATAATTGTGGCAAGATCATCAGGCTTGGCTTCGTTTTTTATTTGAACTAATTCGTTGATGAATTGATTTTGTCCTGCAAGCAAAATGAACTCAGCCCAACTTATTGAATTTTCTCTATTGCAATTAATGGTCGAGTCAAAAACAACAATTTTTTTAACTGACTCAGTGTTTTCTAAAAGCCATAAGGCTTTTTCATACTGTTCTTGATTTCCAACAAAGATTAAACTCATCTGAGTTTCATCAGCAATATACTTTAGCTGCTGCTTCGATGATGTGGCATAAAAAGGTACGGTAACTCCTCTGATACCTAAGACTCCCAAATCAGCAATTACCCATTCAGGACAGTTGTCGCTAAAGATTCCAATATTATCAGCATATCCATAACCCAATGAAATTAGAGCCTGTGAAACGCTTTGAATTAAATCGGGAAGTTCGCGCCAGAGTATATTTTTATATGCACCTGTCTTTTCACATTTATATCTAAACGCATCGCGTTCCCCCAGTTTACTGGCTTGATCCAGTACCATGCTGACAATATTTTCGCTCATAGAAAAGGTTTGAAAGCGCAATATACGATATTGCTCAAATAAATAAAGCGTCAAATAAAATTGATTTATTTGACGCTTTATAAATTTATGTTTCAACTATTAATTTCCTCCTAATGGAACAGTGACCCCAAGCCAAGGAATTGCAAAAAAGTTATCCATCCCGCTAATTACAGGTATTAGTAGTCCGTAATCAAGTGCAACTTTTCGAATAAGTGTGCGACCTCCAACTAGAGTTACCATTACATTTTCATCCTCAACGGGTAAAAAGTAATTCTCAGCCATTATATACCCCCTTTTCCCTGCAGGTAATTTAAAGCAAACCGAAACTACTGGTTTATCTGCCCAAGTGCTACCAGCATATCCATAGCTTAAGCCTAAAGAAATATTTTTATTTTTTGACCCAAACGTTATGACACCATAGCCATAACCAAAAGCATCTGTATTTTCGCCAATAACTGTAGCAACTAGAATACCTGCACCAACGTTTACCATATCCTTTTTTATGGGAATTGATATTTTGGGCGTAACCCAAACCGGGGATGAAGTCCCAGCAAAAAGGAACAAAGGAACTATCCCTGCGCTTACAGAGAAGTTATCTGTAAAACCATAACCAAATTGATTGTAAAAGATCCACATATTTTGATAGTAACCATTCCCCTTTTTTAGACCATATCCATTGGATGTCGTAAAATATCTCGATGAATGTAAATCGGCATACGAAACAACTCCCCCATCTACTCGATCTTTGCTAATTACATTAATTTTCGATACATCCTTTTGGTTAATTGTAATCTCTCCAAGAGTTGCTGTTTTAAGACGAATAATTTCTGAATTCATACTGATGATGCGCCCAACATATTCATTCCCATCAACAGTTTCAACTTTGTATAGTTTTGTGCTATCAGTGACCTCCTGGCTACTTGCATTTTTAAAAACAAATAGGCAGAAAACTAATATCCCCAATACTTGTAGTGCCTTTTTCATATCTGCTTGTTTTTAAAACGTTTTAATAATTAAATCGTTACATATAATAAATGTAATAATTTAAGGTGGCTATTGCAATTTATATACCTTAAAATTGATGATTACTTTATCCAAACAAAAAGGCCAACCGTAAACGATTGACCTTCGCTGTGACCCCAGAGGGATTAGCTCGCTCCCGCAAAAGCCATACTTGACCTACTCGTGTTCCCTCTGGCATTTATGGGCTGGGTAGGTCATAAAAGCAAGAAAGACTATCCATGAAGGATAGTCTTTACAAGTGACCCCAGAGGGATTCAAACCCCCGACCTTCAGAACCGGAATCTGACGTTCTATTCAGCTGAACTATGGGGCCAGCTATTAAACTTCTTGTTAATTCAAAAAAGCCCACAAATGTATATCCCTTTTTTTTCTTTTCCAAAGATAGAGTTTACGGATTGTTTAACTCTATTTTTTCGATTATAAGAAATGATTAACTTTATCAAAACTTTATGACATGAAAGGTAGATTACTCATTTGGTTATTCGTTGTGCTGCCATGTTTTACCTTTTCTCAGGTGACATTCTTAATTGATAAATATCCTGAAAAAACACCACCGAAAGATACGCTATATCTTGCTTCATCTATAAATCATTGGAGTCCTCAGGATAAGAACTATGCTTTTAAAAAAGATAATCAAGGCAGATTGTCTTTAACATTAACTAATTCTGTTGATTCTTTTGAATTTAAGATAAGCCGTGGAAAATGGACTAATGTAGAGGTTGATTCAGCGGGAAGAGATATAAAAAATAGGTTTTACACAAAAAGTATTGGCAAAGAATTAATTGTTAAGGTTGATGGGTGGCGCGATTTCTTTTCTAAGAGAAAATCTCGCGTATCAAAAGGAGTATCATATCTACCAACAAACATTGAAATTCCTCAACTTAACAGGAAGCGTACGATTCGAATGTACTACCCTCCCGATTACTCAAGCGGTAAACGCTTCCCAGTTATATACATGCACGATGGTCAAAACCTTTTCGATGAATCAACAGCCTTTTCGGGTGAATGGAATGTTGATGAAACGCTTGATAGTTTATATACGTATTATGGATTCTCATGCATTGTCGTTGGTATTTACCATGGCGAAAAGGAACGAATTAATGAGCTATCGCCTTGGGTTAACGACTCCTTGAAACTTGGAGGCGATGGTGATAAATACGCTAAATTTATTGTTAAAACGCTAAAACCTTTTATTGATAGCCATTTTCGAACTTTACCTGACAGAGATAATACAGCTGTTATTGGAAGTTCCATGGGCGGTTTGATGTCTTTGTATATGGCCCTTGAGTATCCTGATATTTTTAGCAAAGCCGGCGTTTTCTCGCCATCTCTTTGGTTTTCGCCAAAGGCTTTTGAACAAATCCAGAAGTATAATCAAAAGAAAATTCAAAGAATTTACCTAATTTCGGGAGCAAAAGAGGGTGGAAAGACTGTTCAGAACACACTTAAAGCGGACAGTTTACTTAGAAGTGTTGGCTTCGATGAAAATTATTTAAGAAACAAGCTATCAAAGGATGGTCAGCATAGCGAATGGTTCTGGAGTCGTGAATTTGGTGATGCAATTAAATATATATTCAACTTATAAATCTAAAAGATGAAAAAGATTTCCATCATTATTTCTTTATTCGCTCTGCTTTTATGCGGATGCGGT
This sequence comes from uncultured Rikenellaceae bacterium, assembly GCA_964390565.1. Taxonomy (GTDB): domain Bacteria; phylum Bacteroidota; class Bacteroidia; order Bacteroidales; family Tenuifilaceae; genus UBA8529. The sequence continues at coordinate 55,122 of CAYMII010000004.1, read as the reverse complement.
GATAATAGCAATAACAAAAAAGTACATCGCCCAAATTCAATCGAAATGGAAGGCGATGTAATGAACGGCATTAAAAGAATTTACAATGCCGAAGGCAATCTTGAAACTGAAATACCATATAAAGATTCTCTTCCAGAAGGAATTCAAAAAGAATACTTTAAAACGGGTCAACTCTTCCGCGAGACACCTCTTGTTAAAGGAAAACCAAACGGCGTTGTTAAAGAGTATAGTACCAAAGGCACAATTTACCGCGAAATGCCAGTGGAGAATGGGAAAGCAAATGGAATAATTAAAAAGTATTACGAAAATGGGAAACTTTTTTCTGAAGCACCCTTTGAAAAAGGTGAACCCAAAGTGGGCTTAAAAGAGTACAATGAGAAGGGAGAACTTATTTCAAAGCCAGAAATAAAGTTTAAAGGGATTGACAAAACCCGAACCGAAGGTGTTTATATTATTGAAATATCAATGACTGATGAATATGTTCAACCTGCATATTCAAATATTATAACATTTGAAGGCAAGGAATTATATAATCAGCTAACAACCTCAAATGGGAAAGGAATCTATCGAATATCAGTACCTAGCGGGACTGTGGTAAATAAAACGCTTACATTTGAAGCACGCTACAAAACGATCCGTAATAATGTTTACATCACTCGAAATACTTATACAATTGGAGTAACAAATTTTTAAACATATGGAACCACTTTATATCGATTTTTCAGATTCAGTTTCGCTTTCAGCAAAAACTAGATTTGTTGGAGGGTTAATGTTTATTATTGGTCTAATAGGAACTATCTTATGTATAATTGAAGGCTCATTTGGATTTTCATTTTTTTTAACCCTAACATATACAATATGGGGTGTTTTTATGTTTACACCTTTGCTAAACAGATTAACATCTAGGAATAAACCCTTTATAAAAATTGATAATTCAACAATAGACTACAGGACAACGCCTTTTTCTTTCCCAAAAAAGGAAGAATGGACTAATATTACTGATGTTACCATTAAATCTCATTCAATTTTTCTGGAAACAAAAAGTGGCCAAAAGAAAAAAATTAATCTCAATTGGATATCGAGGAGGAATGAACTTATTATCAAGCAATCTATCAGAGAAATTGCTAACGAAAAGGGAATAAATGTATTTTTAATCAACCAATAAATCTCTATTCTAAGACAAAATCGGCCATTGCTCTAGCATGAATTTCAAGGGTGTTGAAAAGAGGAATTTCAACATCCTTCTGATTTAATAAAAGGGGTATTTCAGTACAACCTAAAATAATTCCTTCTGCACCTTGTTTCTGGAGATCATTAATAATTTCGATAAATTGCTGCTTGGTCGAATCAATAAAAATATTCTTTAGCAACTCATTAAAGATAGTTCTATGAATAAATGCCCTTTCTCTATCTGATGGAGTAATTGTTTCAATTCCTGATTTTGCCAAGTTATCTTTATAAAAACCCTGCTCCATAGTCATTTTTGTACCAAGAAGACCAACCTTCGATAAGCCTTTGGCTTTGATTTCAGCAGCAGTTGCTTTTGCAATATGGATAATGGGTTTTGATATTTTACCTTGAAGATCCTCGGCATAGTAATGTAGCGTATTAGCGCAAAGTGCAATACCATCAACACCTGCAGCCTCAAGTTTATGCGAAGCATCTATTAGCAAGTTGAGTACGCCCTCATGATCGTTTTTTTGGTTTAAATCGGCAATATCGTTGTAGTTAAAAGAGTATAATATACAACGTGCAGCATTCAAGCCACCCAAACGGCTATTGATCTCCAGATTGACTAATCGATAGTACTCGTGGCTCGACACCCAGCCTGTACCGCCTATTAAACCTATTGTTTTCATCTTAAAAAGTTTTAAATTATCGAAATCTCTAGCTTTTAAAGTTAGCTTTTTCTATATTTGACGACATGGAAAAGCTAAAGTTTATCGATCTGTTCTGCGGTGTAGGCGGATTTCACCTTGCCCTTAAGGAATTTAATGCTGAGTGCGTTTTTGCCTCGGATATTGATGCCGATTGCAGACAGGTTTACACCAATAACTTTGGCCTTGAACCACATGGAGATATCACCAAGGTAAGTGAAAAAGATATTCCTTCGCATGATATTATCTGTGCTGGTTTTCCATGCCAAGCATTCTCTAAAGCAGGTTATCGCAAAGGAGTTGGCGATCCACGTGGTACATTGTTCTATGAGATAGTTCGAATTGCCAAGCATCATCAACCAAAATATCTGATTCTTGAGAATGTAAGAAACCTTGCAGGGCACGATGGTGGCAACACTTGGAAGGTAATTCGTTATAACCTCCGTGAAATTGGATATAATGTTTCCGATGAACCTATAATCTTCAGCCCACATTACTTAGGTATTCCACAGCACCGCGAAAGGGTTTTTATTCTTTGTAAACGTAAGGATTTAGGCCAACTGCCTTCTTTCAAGTTCGATAAAAAGAACAAACCAGATAGCGATGCCTTTTCAATTCTTCAGCCCGATGGCGAAATCGAAAACATCAAAAAATATAAGCTGAATAAGCGAGAGATTGCTCTTATCGAACTTTGGAATGAGTTTGCATCAATAGTTAAAGAAAGTTTACCGGGGTTTCCTATTTGGAATGAGTGGCTTAAGGAAATAGATGGAACCGATAATATTTATTCCTACCCAAAGTGGAAGCAGGATTTTATCTATAAAAATAGCAACCTATACGGTTCGAATAAGAAGGCGATGGATAAATGGCTTAAGAAAGCCAATGCAAACCCTGATTTTAATGGGGCAAAAGCAAAGTTCGAGTGGCAAGCTGGTAAAACCAGTGAGCCCAATCTTTGGAGTACCATTATGCATTTCCGCCCATCGGGGTTAAGAGTGAAAGCACCAACGCACTACCCGGCATTGGTAGCAATAACACAAACATCAATTATTGGCCCGCGAAAAAGAAGGCTAACACCACGCGAATGTGCTCGTTTGCAAAGTATTCCTGATAGCTACCAATTGCATACTACCGATAGGATAGCATACAAACAACTTGGAAATTCGGTGAATGTAGAGGTAGTAAAACTCTTTGCAAAGTTGCTGCTCGAAAAATAGATTCTTCTAGACTTATACTCATTTGACTTAAATCATCCTAACAAGTCGGTAAATTATATTGCAAGGGAACGTTTTTTTTTTAAATTGCAGAATGAATTTTCGTTTAACCCTAATACTAAATTTATGGAACAAGTTGACAAAAAGTATGCAGGCTTCTGGTGGAGATTCCTTGCAATTATCATCGATGGTTTAATCGTTGGTGTTATTCAGTGGATTATTATTGCGCCAATTCTTGCCGCAGTTGGACTAGGTGTTGCGAGTACGGTTACATCTGGCAATATGGAAATGGATAGCACAGCCGCTGTTGGTATGGTAGGTGCTGTTATTGGTGCCGTTATGGTAACATGGTTACTAACCGCTGTTGCTGGTTGGTTATATTTTGCTTTAATGGAATCATCGAAATTCCAAGGAACAATTGGCAAACTTGCATTAGGAATTGTTGTTACCGACATGGATGGTAATAAAGTCTCCTTCGGCAAAGCAACAGGCCGTTATTTTGGCAAAATCATTTCTGCAATTATCCTTTATGTAGGTTTTATGATGGCTGGTTTTACTGAAAAGAAACAAGGGTTACACGATATTTTGGCAGGAACATTGGTTTGGAAAAAATAGTTTAACACCTATTTTTATTTGAAAGGGGAGGCGAAAGCCTTCCCTTTTTCTTTTCTCGAAACAGAATCTATTTTGTTATATTTGAATACATTTTTATCCTATTATTCAAACTTTTTCCATTTTAAGTAGTCTATCATATTGTTTACATAACCCATTAAAACCTAAAACTATTTAACCATGCGTTCTAAACTACTACTCTTCCTAGTTTTCTCGCTTTCGGTTTTGCTTACATCCGCTCAACAGGCAGAGCTAATCCGAAGGGCTGGAACTGCAACTGAGTATCCAAATGCAAACTACATCCTCGTTTACGATAGCACACGGGTTGATGTACAGGAAACCGGTTTAAGCTACTACAACAGCTCAAGGCTTTTCAAAATTCTTACCCCAAGCGGTGCAAAGGAACTAGCTGTTGTTAAGTTTGATTATGATCCCTTAACCGCTTTTATCCGTGTTGAAAAAGCAAGAATTTATCGCAGCAATGGTAAGATTGAGGATATCGATGTTGCAAAAACAATGGATTACCCTGCTCCTGCACGTGCTATCTATTGGGGCGCTCGCCAGAAAATGGTTGGTATTGGTCGCCTTGAGCCAGGAGATGCCATTGAGATTAAATACTTTAAAAAAGGATTTTCCTACGCACTTCTTGGCCAAGAAGAGCTTAGTGACGATTACTACACTCCACCTATGCGTGGTCATTACTACGATATAGTTGAGTTTTTCTCATCATTCCCAATTAAAGAGAAAGTTTACAGCGTTAAAATCGATAAGGCAAAAAATCTTCAATACAAGGTTTACAATGGTGTTGCAGATGAGAAGATTGTTGAAAAAGATGGAAAAGTAAATTACACTTTCACCGTTAAGAATATTATGCCGATGAAGCGCGAACCTAGAATGGTTGCCCAATCGGATGTTGCCACAAAACTATTGCTATCTACCAGTCCAGATTGGTACTCAAAATCAAAATGGTTCTGCGGTGTAAACGAGGATTATGGCAGTTTTAACTCAACCCCCGAAATCAACAAGAAGGTTAAAGAGATATTAAAAGGCGCAAAAGATGAGCTCGACTCAATTTCAAGGTTAAACCATTGGGTTGCTGATGAAATCCGCTATAGCGGATTATCGATGGGTAAAGGCGAAGGATTTACCCTTCACAAAGGTGAAATGAACTTCCACGATCGTTGCGGTGTTTGTAAGGATAAGGCAGGAATGCTAGTTACCATGCTTCGCGCAGCAGGTTTTGAATCATACCCCGCAATGACTATGGCTGGCTCAAGAATCGATCGTATCCCTGCCGACCAGTTCAACCATTCGGTTACTACTGTAAAACTTCGCAATGGTGAGTATATGATGCTCGACCCAACTTGGGTTCCTTTCACTCGCGAGAACTGGAGTAGCCGCGAGCAGCAGCAAAACTACCTAATGGGATTACCTCAAGGCGCCGATCTTATGGAAACACCAATATCTGCTCCTGAAAATCATTATTTTAGAATTAATGGTACATCTACATTACAAAGCGATGGAGTTTTAACTGGCGAATTTACTCTAGCCGCTGAGGGTCAATCGGATGCAAGCGTTCGAGGAATATTTACACGTAACTATAAGGCCGATTGGCAAGCAGCTTTCGAAAGGGAGCTGGTAAAAATATCGCCAAGGATTGAGATTGTTGAAATGACTTACACCGATCCTTATGCATATCTACTTCAACCTGTGCAAATACAGGTAAAATATCGAATCCCGAACTATGCAATTGCAACCAAAGATGAGATTATCTTCACCCCTGTTGTTGCTGCAAACCTTTTCGGTAGTCGTCATAGCCATACATCATTCGATACATCCATTGAAAATAGACTGTTCCCGTTTGCTGATGGCTGCTCGAAGCTGATTGAGCTAAACGAGACAATCACTTTGCCTGCAAATATGACTGTTAAGTTCAAACCCGATGCGAAACAAACATCAGGTAGTGGCGCCGATTTCGAATCGAACTACACTCTTGAAGGAAACACCCTCAAATTTGCTCAAAAGGTTGTGCTTAAAAAGCGAATTTATCAACCTGAGGATTGGGCTTCGTTCCGCGATGCGGTAAAATATCAGAATGAGTTTGCCAGCAAACCAGTAATTCTCAAATACTAATAATGATAGATATGAAATCAAAATATATAATCGGACTATTCCTTCTAATCCTTACCGCATGCAGTGCGCCGCTTTCCGATGAGCAAAAGAATGCCGATGCGGTTTACTTAAAGCAAGTAAAGGAATACACCCTTAACTCCGATGGTAGTACCACATATCATTACTACCATAAACTACTTTACAATTCTTATCAGGCTATCAATAGGTATTATGGAGAAACTTTTGTGGTTTACAACCCAAAATACCAAACTCTTAAGGTGAATAAGTCTGAAACAAAAATGGCCAATGGTAAAGTAGTAAAATCACCCGATAATGCTTACAACGAAGTATTACCTGGCCCGGCTGCCGATGCACCAGCATACAATAATCTTCGCGAAATGGTTATTACCCATGTTGGACTCGAGCGTGGCGCTGTTGTTGAGTTAGATTACGAAATCCAAACTCAAAATGGTTTTATGCCTTACTTTTTCGATAGGGTTAACCTTTGCGAATCATCACCGGTTAAAGATTTGGAGGTTATAGTTAAAGTTCCAAAGGGTGAAAAGTTGAACTACAATATTATTAATCAACCCGTAGGGTTGAATTGCAAGAAAAGTGCAAATGATTCTCATGATATCTATAAATGGGAATCGTATAATCTTGGAGCCTATTCACATGAGCCTTTTCAAGCAGAAGGACTTGCAGCTTACCCATTTCTTACTTTTAGTAATACAGACTTTGCAACTACCTTTGGCTTCCTAAAAGGAAACCTAACAAACACCTTTGTTGCCGACGATGCAGCTAAGAAATTAATTAGCGATCCAGCAACGGGTTGGGATAAGGTTAACCTAATTAGAAATTATGTTGCAATGAATATAAACACCTACGGCGTAACTTCTCAGTGGACCGGTTACAGATTCCGTTCGCCCGAAGAGGTTTGGCAAAGCAATGGTGGTACAGAGGGAGAAAAGGCTGTACTACTCGCTGAAATGCTCAAACTTGCTGGAGTTAATGCTCAAATCGCTGTTGCAGGATATAGCCACTCTTTTAATAAAGAGGTTGGATTCCCTGGCGCATTTGATAGAATTTGGGTTTGTGCTGAAATTGATGGAGAAAAACTTATTCTTTCTGCGACAGATGATCATTCTGATATTCCAGGCTTGAGATTTACCATCAAAATCAACGACGACCTATCGCAAATATCATTTGAAAAGAAAGATTTACCCGAATTCAAAGCAATATTTGAGGCAGAATTTTTGCTTTCCAATGATGCAAGGTTGAGTGGCACTGCAAAATTGAATACCAATCGCTTTGATGCGCATAAAGGTATTTTAAGCGGAATTGCCTCTTCGGCATTCTCGCTTACAACAAACAGTATTAAAGCCGATTCAATTGCGCAAGCAATTACCTTTACAAATCCAAATCTAGCCGAGAAAGTTGATAGTTATTTCATTCTAAATCTCCCAAAAATTTCTCAAGGTGTAGCTTCAATCGGAGCAAACGAATTGCCTCTTACCCGATTCACTACAATTGAATTGCCATCGGCATATAATGAAACTTACACATTCTCTTTTACCATTCCTGCTGGCATTAAAGCGGTTTCGCCTTTGAGCAAAACTGTTGTTGAGAATGGACTAGGGTCATGTAGTATCGAGGGAGTTGAAAAAGATGGAAAGGTTGTTATTACCCGAAAAATCAATATTAAACAAGCAAGTATTGCCTCGGCAAACTATGCCGATTTTCGCCAGATTATGATGCTTTGGGCTGATAAAAATCTAAATCGGTTTGTATTCAAGATCGAATAATATCAATAGCGTCTAAAACAAAAGCAGAGATGGTTTTCATCTCTGCTTTTTTATTGTTGAATAATCTAATTACAAACTTTGATCGACTGAAAAACCTACCTTTTTGAAATCATCCCAAAAAGAAGGGTACGATTTACTAGTAATCATTGGGTTTTCAATAATAACAGGAAGTCCTGTTACAGCAATTGGCGCAAAAGCCATTGCAATTCGATGATCTTCGAAGGTTGAAATATGTATATGCTTTAACGATGAACTCTTTGATTTTCCGTTAAAGCATAATATTTCGTTATCATCAACAGTTTCGGTTGTTATAACCGCCCCAAGCTTACTCAATTCTTTTTGTAAAGATACTATTCGATCGTTGGGTTTTAATCTTAATGAACCAACCCCAGCAATGCGAAATGGAACCTTAAGCATAACGCATACAACAGCGAAAGTAGGAACTAATTCGGGGCTATTTGAGAAATCGTACTCAAAACTCTTAATCGTTCGTTTACACTTTGTAAGCACAACCCCATCGTTAGTAAAAGATGTTTTTACTCCAAATTGATAAAAAAGTTCCTTTGTAACAATGTCGCATTGAGAACTCTCAACGTTCACCCCGTGGATAGTGATATTGCATTTATTGGATAATGCTGCAACCTCATACCAGTATGAAGCAGTGCTCCAATCCGATTCGAGAGTTAACTCCGAACCATCCTTAAATCTGGTTTCGATTAGCGTTTCGCTAATATCCCATCCCGAGTTAATCCCCAAATACCTTAGCGCCCTAAGGGTTAAGTCGATATATGATGAGGAAACAATATTTTCTTTCATCTCATGGATAACTGAATCGGAAAGGCTAGGAGGCAAAATAAGTGCCGCAGCAACAAGTTGACTACTGATGCTACTATCAACCCTAAGAATTGTGTTCCCTTTAAAGTTTTTACCAATCAGTTTAAAGGGAGGCCAGCCATCACGTTCAATAAAGCTAATGTTAACCCCTTGTTTTCGAAGTAAAGATACTACCTTCTTAATTGGATTACTCCTTGCTTTATCGGAGCCAGTAATTACCCAATCGCCTTTAAAGAAGTTGAAAAACGAGCGTAGATGTCTAAGCGCAGCACCTGCTTCGCCACTATCAATGTTCTTTTGAAACTTTGGCACTTTCTCGAACATAACCTCTACCTCATCTTTAATAGGTAAGGCTTTTTGTTCACTAGTCGAGTGTCTTATAACCCTGAATACTAATACTTTATTGCTTATCTTTTTTGTTGGGAAAAGGGTCACCTCTCCCATAAGGTCTTTATCGGCCTTTGAAATAGTATATCTTAGCATACAGTTCGAATTAAAAACACAGTCCAACGTAAATGTAGTTCATTAATATGAAAAATATTACCGGCATAAGGTTGAATTTTGATTAGGTAATTACTATTCAGCAATAATTCAGGACATTATGCAAAATAATTGTAATTTGTGTTCGCAATTATAGAGTGAATCTTATTTCGAATTCCATTTTTAAAAACACTAACAATCATGTTTCATTTTTGGATAATTAAAAATCATTTTCCAACTTTGAATCTAATTGATTAATGCCCTGCTTTATGAAGATTGATAACGAAAATGCTACCGTTAAGCGCCAAGCTCTTAAATATATTTACGCCATTGCTGTGCTAACCATTATTGCAGTGCTTTATACTACGAATATTGAACCATATCTAATTCAATATCTTGCAATAACAAATGCTTGGGTTTCGCTAATACTTGTAATTGCCTTTCTTGTCTACTATTTCTTTCATCTTTACAGAAAAACATCATACCTATACCTTTCCGATGAAGGGACAAAAATCACCATCCGCTTTTATCAGCTAAAGCCCATGAATCCAAAGAAAAGCGCTTATGAAATTCAAAAGAATCAGTTTTATAAATTCACTTATCAGAAATCGTTTCTACGCGAAGAGGTAACGGTTTTTCAGAAGTATGGGAGCACAATTTCAAAATACCCTCCGTTTAGCTTAAAAGGGCTAAGCAAAGAGCAAAAAGCCTTGGTCTTTCTAACCCTAAAACAGTATCAACAGGTTTAAATTGATATTAGTTTGGCTGATAATCTGCTTAAATACAAGATTGGAATCGAGATGATTCCTAAAATCGGAAGCATTAATGCTAAAAAGCTTATTGCTTACTGTGGGGGTATTGAGGAGGTTTTTAAGGAGAGTAAGAAATCGTTACTTAAAATTCCAGGTATTGGTGATGTTTTAGCATCTGAAATTGCAAATCAAAAGATTCTTGATAAAGCCGAGCGTGAGGTTGAGTTTATAGAGAAGTATGGAATTACAACTCTCTTTTATCTCGATAACGATTACCCCGAAAGGCTTCGCCAGTGCGAAGATTGCCCTATAGTTCTTTTTGTAAAGAGCAAGAATCCTATAAATTTCAATACCGAAAAGTACATAAGCGTTGTTGGAACTCGTAAAGCCACCGATTATGGCAAAGCGATAACCGAAAAACTTATAGATGGACTTGTCGAAAAGGGTTACAAACCAATAGTTGTAAGCGGTTTGGCTTATGGGATAGATATTGCTGCGCATAAATCGGCCCTTAAAAATAACCTTCAAACCTTTGCTGTGCTTGGGCATGGGTTGGATACCATTTATCCAGTATCGCACCGAAATGTGGCAAAGGAGATAGTTGATACTGGAGCATTGATAACTGATTTTCCATCTGAAACAAAATTCGATAGGAATAACTTCATTAAACGAAACAGGATTATTGCAGGCTTATCGGATGCCACAATTGTTATTGAAAGTGGCGATCAGGGCGGAGCGCTGATAACTGCTGATTTGGCTAATTCTTATAATCGCGAGGTATTTGCCATTCCGGGTCATGTTGGCTCAAAATACTCTGAAGGTTGCAACCAGCTAATCAAATCGAACAGAGCCGCTTTAATTGAAACTTCTTCGGATATTGAATACTTTTTAGGTTGGGAGCCTGCAACGGTTAAAAAACAGCCTAAACAAATCACTCTTTTTGCCGATCTTAGCAGCGATGAGCAATGCATTGTCGATTACCTGAAAACCGTTGATCAGGAATCAATCGACCTTATATGCATAAAAACCCAGATGCCCGTTTCAAAAGTATCATCTCTACTACTAAACCTTGAGTTTGCAGGATTGGTAAAAAGCAAACCAGGGAAGGTTTATTCGATAATAGCCAGATAATCATCTATTTAACGAACTCACACCACTTTGTCATCCTGATCCGGCAGTTGCCGGAGAAGGAACTATTATGGTGGTACAAAAGATGCTTCGCTACGCTCAGCATTACAGTAACCCTACATTATCAATCACATAATCTAATTACAGTTCATTAATCCAATGCCCAAAAGTTTTACTAAGTTTGCACTCTGTTTTAAAAATTGGATAGATGGTTTTTGTTGATTCACATTCACATATCTTCGATAAAGACTTTGATGGCGACCGCTCTTTGGTAATTTCGAGGGCTGCCGATTTAGGTATTAAATATCATATTCTCCCTAATATCGATACAACTTACTCCGATAGAGTTTTACAAACCGCTCAGGAGTTCAAGGGCATCTGCTTTCCACTAATCGGGTTACACCCAACCTCGGTTTCAGAAACCTATGAAGCCGAATTGATGCATGTTGACGAAATGGTTGCCAAGGAGAAGTATTACGGGATTGGCGAGATAGGTATTGACCTTTACTGGGATAAAACCTTTTTTGAACAGCAAAAAATTGCGTTCCGACATCAGCTGAGACTGGCTAAAAAGTTAAAATTGCCAGTAGTTATTCATTCTCGTAACTCCTTTGATGAAATTTTCGAAATTGTTGATGAGGAGAACGACGCATCGCTTCGTGGGGTTTTTCATGCCTTTACAGGTACCATTGATCAGTACAGGCATATTCTTGATTACGGTGGATTTAAAGTTGGTATAGGGGGTATTGTAACCTATAAAAACGGTGGGCTCGATAAGGTTGTTGCCCAAATGGATCTGTCCAACATCCTACTCGAAACCGACGCACCCTACCTAACCCCTGTTCCAAAACGTGGACAACGAAACGAGAGCCAATATCTAATCTACGTTGCCCAAAAAGTATCGGAAATCCTTAATATTCCAATTGAGGAAGTAGCACGAATAACAACACAAAACTCGTTAGAACTATTCAATATCAAAGCATAGCAATATGAATCGCGAAGGCATATCAATACTGATCATCTACACAGGTGGAACTATTGGGATGAAGCAAAATCCTGAAACAGGAGCCCTTATCCCATTCAATTTTAATCAAATTGAGATTGAGGTTCCTGAACTGAAGAAATTCCACTATAAACTCGAAACCATCTCGTTTACACCTGCTGTAGATTCATCCGATATATCGCCCGATTTTTGGGTAAAACTGGCAACTACAATTCAGGAGAATTATAAGAAATACGATGGTTTTGTGATACTTCACGGTACTGATACCATGTCGTTTACCGCTGCTGCGCTTAGCTTTATGCTTCAAAATCTCGATAAACCAGTAATTTTAACTGGTTCGCAGCTACCAATTGGTATGCTCCGCACCGATGGTAAGGAAAATCTTATCAGCGCTATTGAAATAGCTGCAGCATCTCGAAATGGGCAGCCATTAGTACCAGAGGTTTGTATTTTCTTCGAAAATAGGCTATTCCGTGGCAACCGCACAACCAAGCACAATGCCGAGCATTTTAACGCATTCCGCTCCGATAACTACCCTCCACTTGCCGAGGCAGGGATTAACATAAAGTACAACTTTGCCTACATTCATTACCCAACAAGCAAACGCGATTTAATTATTCATACAAACTTGGATAACAGCGTTGGCGTATTGAAGTTATTCCCTGGTATCACCCCTCAATTTGTTGATGCGGTATTAAACGCACCAAACATAAAAGCTGTGATACTGGAAACTTTTGGCTCGGGCAATGCACCAAGCCAACCTTGGTTCCTCGATGCCATAAAAAATGCTGTAAGCAAGGGAATTGTTATTGTTAACGTTACCCAATGCCATGCTGGTAGCGTAGATATGGATAAGTACGAGAACGGTTTAATACTGAAAAAGGCTGGTGTAATTAGCGGCTTTGATATCACCTTTGAGGCTGCAATTGCAAAGCTGATGTTGCTAATGGGTAAAAAACTATCGCCCGAAGCAATTAAACAAGAAATGGTAAAATCGATGAGTGGCGAAATATCGAAATAGCCATTCTGTTTTTGAAAGCATTGATTGCAGTATTAATATTTTTTGTAATTTGCGCCGCAATTCAGAACACACTTATTGGAGAGATGGCCGAGTGGTCGAAGGCGCACGCCTGGAAAGTGTGTAAGCTCCAAAAGGGCTTCATGGGTTCGAATCCCATTCTCTCCGCTGATTATGAAAGCAAAACAAAGTAAAAACCTGTAAGTCAGCACTTACAGGTTTTTTATTGGTGCAAATCGGAGCATGAAAAAGCAATAAAAAGCACCTTTCTGGTGGACTTTCTGGTGGACTTGGAAAGTCAAAATTTAGTCCACCAGAAATAGATTGAAATGCTTTGAAATGCCTTTGAATACTTAGGTTCAAATAATGCTTAATCGAACTCATACAAATAATTTTAGCTTAAAATTTTATTGTTATGAGAGGAGTTATTATGAACCTAAAAACTTTATGCTTTATTAAGAAAACGAAGCTGCTAAAAAATGGTGAAGCCCCTATCTTCATTCGCATTACCATTGGTGGTGAACGCGGTGAATTTGGAATTAAAAGAAGTCTCTCACCTAAATAGTGGGACGAAAACGCCCAACGTGTAAAAGCAAATCATCCCGATGCAAATGAAATAAATAGTTTGTTAAGCAATTATCAAACGAGCATTAAATCCATAGTTGATTACCTTGAGTTTAGTCAAGAAAGTATTACCCCAAAATCAATCCTAGCGAAGATTCAGGGGAAAAAAGAAAAACGCAGAACAATTCTTCAAATTTTTGAGGAGCATAATACAAAAGCCAAGCAACTTTCAGGAATAGATTTCTCAGAGGGTACGGTTCAACGATACGAAACTTGCTACACGCATACTAAAAACTTTATTAAATGGAAGTACAATAGAGAGGGCTTCCCTCTTGATCAACTAAACCATCAGTTTGTAGCTGACTATGAGTTTTACCTTAAAACAGAAAGAAAGTGCAACCATAACTCGGCTACGAAATACCTAAAGAACTTTAAAAAGATTGTGAGGATTGCACTAGCCAATAATTGGATGGATAATGATCCTTTTGCTTCCGTCAAGTTTAAACTAAAACAAGTGGATGCAATTTATTTAAATGAGGAAGAACTAGAAGCTTTGAGAAACAAGAAATTTAGTAGTGCACGGCTAAACCAAGTAAAAGACATTTTCTTATTCTGTTGCTTTACAGGATTGGCTTTTTCTGATGTAAAAGGCTTAAAGAAGGAGCATCTCTCAAAAGATAAAGAGGGTTACTGGTGGATTCACAAGAAAAGAAAGAAAACAAACCAGATGAGTACCATCTTTGTAATAGACGCTGCTTTAAGAATAATCGAAAAGTACAAAAATCACCCAGAGGTACTCGACAAGGATGTACTGTTGCCAGTTCCTTCAAATCAGAAAATGAATAGCTACCTAAAAGAAATTGCTGATTTCTGTGAAATTGACAAACCCATTTCAACTCATACTGCAAGGCATACCTTTGCCACAACCGTTGCTCTGAGCAATAATATACCTATTGAGGTAGTTTCAAAGACTATAGGTCATTCAAATATTAAAATGACCCAACGATATGCAAGAACAACTGAAACACTGATTAAAAAGAACATGGAGAAAATAGCATCTATGTATTAAGGTATCAACTTAAAATACTTGGGGGTCTTATAGTTTTTTGCTTTCATCCCCATATAATTATTTAACTGAAAAAGAGCCCATTATCGGGCTCTTTTGTTGTGTTCAATATATTTTTTTATTTTACTGGTATTTCAGTGGTTTTTTTAAATAATAAAACAATAAATCCTTCAACAATATTTATTCAAAATGAGGTAATAGAAATTCTAAAAATACTTATCAAACTATTAATTCAGAAATAAACTAGGATTTGAATAAGAATAAACGGTATTAGAGTTCATCATGTTTTATGTTTTTAATTAAAATTTAAATAAAAAGAATATGCCAATTAAATTTTTCGTGATTTGAACACAAGTAAAGAATGTTCTAAAGCAAAAACTTAACTCTTAGTGTAATTTATCTTCTTCCCTTCAATATTTTTTTTTAACTTTAAAAATGCCAAAACAAAACACGCTCAATTTCAGACGATTACTATATTTTACTAGTAATCAATGGTATACCATTCAAAAATTGGAATAATATGAATATTTGGAATATTATTAGACAGAAAAAAATTATCAAAATAGGCTTAAATAATTAACCCAATGATGTTAACATTTCTTCTAACAATTAATGGCTTTTTATCTTTATTTCTTCAAATAAGGCCGTACTTTTTAAAATTCAAAACACCCCTTGAACTATTTATATAAATTATAAAACTCAATAACTATGGCAATAATTGATCTAGTCCGCTGGTCTCCTCAAGGAAATGAAACCATATATGCATATCGGTTTCCTGAGACAAATCTTAGTACATACACTCAATTAATTGTACAAGAATCGCAAGAGGCCGTGCTCTTCTCAAAGGGTCAAATTGTTGGCAAATTTGGACCCGGAAAACACACTTTGAATACTGAAAACTTGCCAATTTTAAGAAATCTGTTTGGAATCCCTTTCGGTGGAAAGAATCCATTTACAGCAGAAGTCTGGTTTGTGAACAAATTGCAACCCTACAATATCGATTGGGAAACCGACAGTATGTCTATTCACGATGCTGACTATAATACTCAACTTCCACTGGTATCAAAAGGAAGATATGGACTGAAAGTAAAAGAAGCCGAAAAGTTTTTAATAAAAATTGTTGGTACAAAAAGCGAATTTACTCAGTTCGATTTGACCGACCAATTCTTTGGTGAGTTCTCTACAAAAACAAAATCGACAATTGTTCGATTTATGCAAAATCATAGGATAGGCTTCAAATCAATCTCTGCTCATTTAGATGAGCTTTCTGAATATCTAAAAGGAACAATGCAGACCTTCTGGGAAAATTTGGGCTTGGATTTAACTCAATTCTATATAACAAGTATTGATATCGATACTTCAACCGAAACAGGTAGAAAAGTGGCTGAAGCAATATCACAACAAAGTGCAATGTCCATTACAGGCCATACGTGGCAGCAGGAAAAAATGTTTGATGTAGCAAATAACGCTGTTGATGGTCTTGGTAATGGAAATGGAGGACTTATTGGTGGCTTGATGGCAATGAATATGATGGGTGGAATGGGCGGAGGAACTGGTACAGGCATGATGAATCCACAGTACAATCAACCAACTTTCAGTGGAAATAATCAAGGTCAAACAGGGCAACCAAATCAGCCGGCACAACAGGTACGTGATGTTTATTGTTCGAATTGTTCCAAAAAATATCCAAGCACACACCGCTTTTGTCCATTTTGTGGCGACCCATATAATCCTTGCCCAAAATGTGGTACAGATAATGAAAAAAATGCAAAACGCTGTGTAAGTTGTGGAACCCCACTGCAAGCTGAAGTCGGTTTATGTCCTCATTGTAATGCACCACTTGCAGCTGGAAGTACTTTTTGCGGAAATTGCGGGAAACAGGTACAAACAAGCGACAACTGCAGCCGTTGCGGAACATCTTTGCCACCGAATGTGAAATTCTGCCCCAAATGTGGTAATAAACGATAACTCTAAATTCAACTATTTATGAATACAAAGAAATTATTATGGTGGTTGCTACTTCTATTTGGCGAAGTGTTAATTATTTCCGCCTTTATTTTATTTAGAGGCAATTTAAATGATAATATTTTAGTTTTGAATATTATCGTTGCCTCTTTAGTCTACCTTCTCTTTTTTGGAGGTTATCGAGCACCTTGGATTGATTTGAAGGATAAATCACAAAAACAAATCGGATCACTGGGCATTTCATGGAAAGTTATATGGTTTTATTCATTCTTTGCTATTACCGCAATGATAATATGCAATTTAGCATTAAGTTTCCCTTTCTTAGTACAACTCATCATTCATGGAGTATTGCTGTTTTTTCTTCTTTTAGGGGTGTACTTATCTATTCAAACATCGGACAAAGTTAAGAATGTTTATATACAGGAAACAGCCAATCGCAGCGGAATAAACGAAATGAAAACTGCTGTGCGAAAGATGAAAGACAAAATGAATGAAATTGCTGATCTACCCGAAGATTTTATAATTCATATCAATACACTTGAAGAAAATCTACGCTTTATTTCTCCCTCCGATAACGAGGAAGCGCATGATTTAGAACGTTCATTTTCACAAACTATAAGCGATATTACTTTCTCAATTTCTAATTTTTCGACGAACAAGGAAAAGATAGAAAGTAATCTCAAAAAACTTGAAAGAATTTATCAAAACAGAAAACAAATATATTCTAATTAAAAATCTCAAAAATATGGCAGGTAAGATATTCCCCGAATCAAATAATATCTATCAAGACCAAGCGAAGATATTATTCAACTATTATAGTCAAGCAGCTGAAAAAATCGTTCAAGAGGAAGAACGAATCGAACACGAAATAGCAGTGCTTGAAGAAGAAAAAGTTATGTTACAAAAACAAATTTCAGGGCTTTGGGTAATGTGGCTTATGTTCTTTTTACTTATTCCAATCATTATCTATTTTGTGAAGAAAAGCAGTTTCGAAAAAGAAATTGCTGGCAAAGACAAACGTATTGCTGAGTTTAAGCAACAACATGCAGAAATTTTCCGTGATTACAAGGTCAGTAAACTAGGTGTTGCATATGTCCCTGTTGCTGATCAAATAAAGTATGAAAACAAAAGTTTTATTGTTGATTACACTGGCAAGATTGATGAATCCGAGATTACACTTCAACTTTCTCGTCAAAACGATTTGTTGATCGAAACTATTTCTAACCTAGAAAACTTGTCAACTGAAGCTCCGATTGTAGAAACCTCAAATGATACTGAAGAAATAGAAACAGATGAGTACTCTACTTCTATTCAGCAAATAAATCAGCACGATTATTTTGGTAAGTTAGAACGCTCTCTTCGCACAATTTCTTATTGCATGGGAGATTTGGATACAACTTCCGTCTCGTTACCGCTTGTTGCCGATAAAAGTGACTATTTGCAATTCTTAAATGAATACTCTACTTCTGAAATTCCAGAGAATGCTCCGGTTATAAACGTATTTGACAAAGAAAAGTATGCAGGCAGCATCTCAAAATTTCAAGAATTGAACAAATTGAAAGATTCACTATCAAATAAAACTGCACAATTTGAAGATGTTCTTAAAGGTCTGATGATGACTATGGCTAATTCTGTTCAAGCAATTTCAGCTTTGAAAGTTGCTTCAACCGACAAAATGGTCTTTGAATCAAATAAAGCACTATATCAAATTCTCAAATCTTCTTATAATCATTATTCTCCTGCATTAGAATTTTCAGAAATAGAAAGAATTAAAAATGAAAAGTTTGATTATAGTGAATCCGTCCAAGGATATGAGCCATTTCAATTAAAACCAAGCTCTCGGGTAAAATACAATATGCTTTCTGGTATGTGGACCGCGGAAGATGGTAGTACTACCAACTTCCCGTTTGGCGTACATCAAATTTATGAAGAAATTGTAGCTCCTGTTGTTCAGAATTTGATGAATGAAAATCGTATCGAAAGATTGAAGATTTATAACCATATAAAAGATCAAAAGATTGATTACCTCAACAAATGGCATCAAGATACAGATAGTTTTTATCGTGCCAATCGTGCTGAAAGTGCAGATATTATAAACTTGATGCAAGAAAGTTTGAGAGAATATGTTGCGGCATACAACACGTTGATTTCACTACAAAGAACAGAAGACAGTATGGTTCAATCAGGCGGCTCCCTTGATTCTACAGTTGTAGATGTAGTAGATAATTCTGCCGAAACTCTTGCTGCATTTGAATTACAATCCAAAGAGTTTCAAAATGTACAGGCAAATTTCGAGGAATATATGGAGCGCCTAAAAGAAGATATTGATCTAAAAGCAGAAAAATTCGGACACATTGAATATTATGATGCAAAACTTCGCGATGGACATTCAAATGAAGTTGCGGTCGCCGCAAGTGAGGTTCGAGATTTAGACGACCGTAGAAAACCACTAGCATCAGTTAATCCGCTGTTCGCAAAAGTTTCAGAACTGCCACCCACTCCTAATGTTGAGGATATAACATTTGAACATATTTCACTCAACTTGCCTAACATAGCAAAACATGCTTTACAGGAATTGGAAGAAAGTTCTACTTCTAATGAAGTTTCAAATGCTAATAGTGGTAACGAATAAACTAAAAAATTATGGCAAGTATAGATTGTGTATTAGATACTAATCCAATGGCAGCAGAGATTGGAACAGTTTCCAATCATGTAATGGCTACTACAACCGCTGTGGTTGCTATGCAAACTGCTGTAGTGATTGCAGAAGCAAAGGCTGCTGATCATGTTTGCGATAATGTTAATAAAGGATTCTACACCCTTATTCGTTCTCAAATTTCGCAAAAAATAGCCAAACTCCAGAGCGAAGTCGATTCTCATTTAATGCAACTCAATCAGCAACGTAAGCAACTTCTTGCAATTAAGGGGCGCATGGAGCGCGATTACAATATGATTTCAAATCGTTATCTGAAATTATTTAATGGGCTGAATGCGAATCTAAAACAACGTGTTTTTGAATTAGATAAACCAACAATTGATTTTGCTGTTCGAGAAATTGAGAAAGTTTCAAACCGCACAAAGTACCTCTCAGCAACAGTTCCTGTAACACAATTGGAATCGTTATCGATTAGTCAGAAAATTATGGCTTCAAACGTAAAACATCGTGGGTTAAGCGTAATTAATTCGATGAAAGACTTCTTATCGGACATGTATGTGCAAAATAAACTTACAGACCAAATTTTGCTTAATACAAGCCGTATAGTTGGTAACACAAGTTTGTCGGTTCCTGTAATTATTGCCGAAGTAAACTATGATAGATTCGACAATAAAAATATTGAAATTGATTTGAACACTGTGGAATTAAATAAACTATCGCAATCTGCAATCAAAAATGCTGTAATGTCCATAATTGAATTTTTACCTTGGCAAAATAGCGCAATAAAAAAGGACATTCAAAGCGAATTTAGCAAGTTTAATTCCTCGTCTAATAATTCTCAAAGGGTGAAAGACCTGACTAATAAGTTGTTTATGGCAAATGATTATCAACACCTTCAAAATCAATAGCTATGAGTTATAGACGTTCATTTAACAAAACAATTGCTGTACATTATTCAGGATCAGTTAGTTACCCAGCATCCCAAAACGGAGGAAGCACATCATTTAGTGGAACTGCTTACGAAGAAGTCACTGTAAATATTGATGTAGATACACTTCCTTTCGATGCAGGAGTTGAAAGTTGTAACAACAGTATTAATCTATTAACCGGTGCTGTTGTGGCTACCGAGGCGGCACAAATTGCGTCTATAGACTCAAACGCGAAGAAAGTAGGTTCAACTATTGTTGAGGGTTTTTTCAAAACCATCCGCTCAGAAATTAGTCAGCAAATAATGGAGTTGTCGCAACGGATTGATGCTAACTTGATGCATTTACGTGAATTGGCAAAATCCTGCACCTCCAAGCAAAAGCAGATGGAAACTGATTATAACCGAATTTCAAATCGTTACCTCAAAATTTTCGACGACTTGAATAATGAACTTTCTAATCGTATATATGAATTGAATAAACCCGCTTTCGTTTTCAAAAAAGAAAGTGATAATCACGCAATTCGAACAACTGGTAATGATTTAGTCAGCACTGTTGCTGTGTTTGGGAAAGAAGGTAGCGAACTACAAGCAATAATCAGTGCCTCTGTTACCAAAAAGAGAGCATTGGACACTATCAATCAGGCTAATGTGTTTTTATGGAAACAAAAGAAATTGGAAAATACTGTTAATCAATGTATGAGGAACGAAAACATCGATGCTCATATATTTGCACCTATTTGTTTTATAGAAACCCAAAATGAAAAAAATCAAATAGATAAAAATGTTTTCCTACCTGACTTCTTACCTCAAACAGACTTTAATGCGTTGATTGATGATTTTAAAAATCAAAATTGGACTAATGATGTAAAAGAAAAACATGACAACATTCGACACTATTTCAACGCTGAGGTTAATGATGCTTATTCGTCAAATATCCAACATGAAAATCGTGTAAAAGAGATGATTGCAAGAATTTTTGATTTAAATTCAATAAAAAGTAATTAATATGAAAGAATTAAAGGAAATTCGTTTTAACGAAAATAATATTCAACTGAAAGATAATTTAGTTCGTAGTTCTATTTTACCAGAGAAAGTTGCTGAGCTTAATCGCACCATTACTGTACAAGGCAACACTGTGATAGAAGGACCAGTTTATGCACATAAGTTAGAAGTACAGAATGGTAATTTGGAAATTCAAGGAGCGGTTTTCACGCAATTGGAACTATATGTAAACAGTGAAGCAAAAGGAAATATTGCCTTTAAAAAGAGTGTTGGCTCCGCAAATTCCATTGTTTCGCGAGCCGCAAACTGCTTTCTTGTATTTCATTCCGATATTAATGCTAAAAGTGTTACACTCTATAACACTTTTGTTGCCGGTAGCATTTACGCAGATGAAGTAGTTCTGGAAAATTGTGTAGTTATTGGAGGGGTATTTGCTACGCAAGAAATAGACTTAACAAACTCCATTGTAGGCACATTCAATACACCTTCGGTACGAATTGCGCAAACAGTAAGTTTATTGTTACCAAGCGCATTTTCGATTGAAAAAATGCTCTATACTGCCGATTCAAAACTTTACAATTTAAGTTTGGCTGATTTAGGGGCTTTGTACAAAGGGCTGCCACAATCGCAAAACTCTGGAAAAATTGAAATGAATGTAATAACTGATGAGATTAAAACTACACTTACAAATGATGAAATTCAGAAAACTTTGCGAAGCTATACTGTAATTGGAAAAGTTTTAGCAGCTGATTTGCTTGACACCGACAAATTCCAAAATCATTTCTTGCTGACAGCAGCAAGTTTGGGTTCACAATTGCTAAAAACTTATGATATTGGTGTTGATAAAGATGGTAAACCAGCACTACTTACATTTGAAAATATCCGTGATTTCTTTTTTGATATATTACATGGGAAAATTGAAGTTCAAAATATCGATGGGAAATTCGATATTTCTCAAATCACTGGAAAATTTAATTAATCTGAAGGCATCTAAAAGCAAGTTTCTTGTAATCACCATGTCAAATATAGGTTGATTGCATTAAACTTGCTTTACTTTTCAAATTTACAAAATTACTTTTCTTCCTTTTAAAGATATTAATAGCCCAATTCAAAAGTTTGTTCAAAAACTTTTGTAATTATTCTACCTTTAAATAGTCGATGATCGTGATAAAATAACAAAATAAGACGACCTAAATCGCTTGTTACTTGACCAAATTATCTGATTATACTCCAAAATTGTTATGTTCAACGTATTTTTTTCGTGTATAGAACAGCATGAATTACGTGTTAAAAAGCAAATACTAAAATTTATCTGAAAATAATATTCTCTCACAAAACTTTTTTTATACTTTTAAAGAACAAAATATAATTTGGTATTATGGCAATTATTGATGTTCTAAAATATGATGGGCCTAATGATGTGTTGGTCTGGAAATGGAGACCTCGAGAACAAGGGAAACGCCACACAGAGTTATTTGGGAAACGGAGAGATTATGATATACGACAGGAAGAATTGCGATTTGGCACACAACTTATTGTTAACCAATCGCAAATTGCCGTTTTTGTAAAGGATGGGCAAATAGCCGATATCTTTTCTGCTGGCAGATATACACTTTCAGGGAAAAACCTTCCCCTTTTAACACCTTTAATAAGTTTAGCTTTTGGCTCGGAAAGTCCATTTAAAGCAGAAGTTTATTATATTAACAAGGCAGTAGTAATGGATACTGAATTTCATTTACCTCCTTTTAATATGATTGAACCGAACTTTCGCGTACCAATTCCCTTAACAGCGGAAGGTAGTTTTGCTGTGCGTGTTGGTGAAGCGCGTCAGTTTCTGAGTAAAATTATAGGTACAATGCCTGATTTAGGAGCTAACCAGCTAACAAAATATTTTAGCGGTGTGATTATCGAAAATGTGAAAGCCGCCATTACGCGTATCTCGCGCGAACAAAAAATAAGTCCATTAGAGTTGGAAGCAACTGTCTTAGAGGTTGCAGATTCAGTAAAGTCAACTATTGCAGAAACTCTTGAAAAATACGGGTTGCACTTGGAAATGTTTAATATCAAGAGAGTTTCTATTATAGATGAAGACATTCGAGTGATAAAAGTTGTAGATGAATATCAACGTTTGATGTCACAGGATATAGAAGAACGTATGCGACTAAAACGTCGTGCCGAAAACATTGATGTTTACAAATTAGAACGTTCTTTTGATACCACAGAGAAAGCCGCTGAAAACATTGGAGGAGGTACGAACGATGGAGGAATTATTGGAACAATAGTAGGTATGGGAATGGCTCAGCCACTTGCAAATACAATGGCTGGTGTAATGAATAATACTTTACAGAATCAACCCATGCAACCACAAAACTCTAATTCGCAAGCAGAGCATAAAAGCAAGGAAAACACTCTTAAAATGCTGAAGGAACTAGGGGAACTCAAAGCCGCAGGCATTTTAACCGAAGAAGAATTTGCAGAAAAAAAACGTGAATTATTATCGAAAATTTAAAAATTGATGGCTATGAATTTACAATTTGTTATTTTACAGCAATTACAGCAACAAGGCAATCCATTAATAAATATTGTTTTTGGGTTAGTAATACTAGTAAGTATTATTCTTTTTGTTCGTATTAGATATCGATTATCAAACAAGAAAATAAATGTTTGCCCTCGATGCAATAATTCGATAGAGATAGAAGCAAAGTTTTGTGAGAATTGCGGGTGTAAAATCAAATAATCAGTAAAAATATGGTTTGCAAGAAATGTAATTTTGAAAATGAAGCCACCGCAAAATTCTGTGAAAATTGTGGTGCAAATTTGC
Organism: uncultured Rikenellaceae bacterium; assembly: GCA_964390565.1. Lineage (GTDB taxonomy): Bacteria > Bacteroidota > Bacteroidia > Bacteroidales > Tenuifilaceae > UBA8529. Next base: position 31,285 of record CAYMII010000004.1, on the reverse strand, counting down.
AGGAGATTAAGAATCCTATACAAGTCAATAAAAATCTTAACAGGCTAATAATTGGATGTTTGGTATTGCTTTATGGTTTATCAGTAGTGCTAATTTATGTAACGTATAATAATTTTAAATTAAGAGAAAGAAACAGTGAACTAGGTAATAATACTATTCCCGAAATGAAAAAGTTTGCTGGGTACGATTATCAAACAGGTGATATTGATATAAATCGAGTTCGTGATAATTCAAATTATTGGTATAAGAGACTTCAAATACCTATAGAGAATAGGCATGAACAAATAATAAATGAAAACTTTCTGAACGAAATAAAAGAACAAATAATGCAGGCAGAGGATGAGTTGAATGACACATCAAATGCATTTAATAACCAAAATATTCTCGACCCTTTGGTATTGGGTTTGATGTTGTGTGAGCTTGCTGCTATTCTATTTTTATTAATTGTAAAAAAATTACAACTTTCCTTTGGAATAACTGCCATATTGCTGATTATATGGTTATTTATTGGCCTTTTTCTTGGAAATATAATTAAAATACTATTAATAGAACTATCACTAGTATTTTTTGTTGCAGCCCTTATAGTCCTTGTATATAAGTATGCTTTTGCTAAAAATCAAAATTTATTATGATTTGCCCGAACTGCGAAAAAGAAATTGCTGGCAATATAGCACAATGCCCGCACTGTGGTTGTCATTTTCCTGTAAAAGAAAATCCAAAGCAAGAATCTAAAAAGGAAACTCAAGATCTAAAAGAATCGAAACCACAACAAATAGTGCCAGAATTTAGCACTGCTTCTAAATCAGAACCTGCTTTAACAAAAGAGCAGATACAACCTACACCTGCATCATCAAATGTAAAAGAGGTATCTGAACTGAAACTTGAAAGTCTAAAACAGGAAATTCAGGATTTAAAAGAATCGAAGCCACAACAAATAGTGCCAGAACTTAGCACTGTTTCTAAATCAGAACCTACTTTAACAAAAGAGCAGTTACTACCCACACCCGCATCATCAAATGTAAAAGAGGTGCCCGAGCAAAAATCTGAATCAAAACTAGAAAATCCTATTCAGCAGAATGATAATGAGGTTATTGCAGATAGCAAAGTTTGCCCTAAATGTAATAAGACCATTAATAGTAACGCTACCTTTTGCAAATGGTGTGGCTCGCGTATTGCAAAAAAGGTAATAGAAAGCAAGGAAATACCTTTAAGCGCAAAATTTTGCAAACATTGTGGTAAATCTATAACTATATCAGCAGTTTTTTGCAAACATTGTGGATTACGTTGCTAAAAATAAGTTTAATATTTAATTTATGAAGTGCCCAAATTGTAAAAATCCTGTTAGTGATAACACTGCATCTTGTGAATGGTGTGGTGAAATTTTAGCATTTAAGAATGAAAATATAAACCACATAAATAAATTAGATGCTGAGATGATTGAATTAGTTAAGGCGGGTAAAAAGTTAGAGGCTGTTAAAGAATATAAGGAAAGAACTGGTTTAGGGTTAAAAGAAAGTAAAGATTATATTGATAAAATTAGTATTAATATACCACAAAATCTTTCTGTTGCACAAAAGAAGGGTGGATGTATGTCAATTATTTTACTATTAATTATTATCTCTTCAAGTATAATTGGTCTATTTCAAATCATATAAAAAAATAAAATTAAATATCAACAACAGCAATTTTATTTCATTTGGAATACTATAGTTATTTTTATTAATTATGCCCTTAAAAGAAGATAAAATACAAAGGTTGGAAAAAACGGGAGTATTAAACGATATAAATAGGGCTATTCAGAAGTTCATTCGATAGTTATTTTACCATCTAAAGGTAACATTTACCTACGGGAAAAGCTTTATAGTTTACACTTTAAGGGCTGATTCCCCCTATTTATAGGGATTTCAGAATTTCATTAATTTACAATCTAAGATTTAAAATCATTATAATAACGTATATTGCTAATAATCAACCAAAAAGGATAATGTATAACCCTTAAAGGGTTATTAAATTGAATAAGAAGACATCTTAATAAGATACTAATGCTTGACTCTCGACCCTAATCTCTAATTATACTCATTTTTGGTACGTTCAACGTGCGTTGAATGCGATGAATAGAGCAAAGTAGAGGTGCATATGATCAATTTGGTTCGACCGTTCAACGTCCATTTTGGGCCATTAAAAATCTAAATTGTAGATATTACGAATGCTCAACTTTAGTAATTCAGGCCTTACTTGTTCAGGTGAAGGTGCAATATTCCGCCTTTTCTAGTCCTTTTCCGTCTTTTACATCTTTTTTCAGCCTCTTTTAGTCCTTTCCAGTCTTTTCTAACCTTTTCTAAAGGAGCGTTCAACGATCGTTAAACGGCATGAATATTAGACTTTAAGATAAAAGTCAATTCTTTGAAGTCATTTAAACTTCTTTCTTTTCTCTATTTTATTTAATTTTATGAGATAAAGTGATGTTATGCAATCAAAATCTTTATATAACAATTTGTATACTACCCCTATAAATAAGTTGTGGGTAAGTTTAAAAGGAAAATAAATGATAAATAATAAACCCAAATTATCTTTTCGCCAGATATCAAATATCAATGATATTCATTTTGAAAGGGCTATTAATATTTATGAGGAATCTTTTCCTTCTAATGAGAAACAGCCATTATCACTAATTAAAAAAAGAATTACAGAAACAACATCTAGCTTATTTGTCGGCCTATTAAATGAAAAGGTTGCGTGTATGGCTTTATTGTGGGATTTTAAAGATTTGGAATTTGTGCTTTTAGACTATATGGCGGTTGATAAAGAACTTAGAAATAATAAATTTGGAACAAGTTTATTTAAATTTCTTTCTGATACTATAAAATCTCTCAATAAATATATGATCATTGAAACCGAAAACTATTTATTTGGAAATAATAAAGAATTAAGAAAGAAAAGGATTAATTTTTACATTAGAAATGGGGCTTTCATTTTAAAGGAAATACCATACATGTTACCATCATTAGATGACACAATTCCAACTGAAATGTCCCTTATGATTTCTCCTAGATATCGAAATGATATGATAGACTTTGAAAAAATCGAAAAATTAATTAAATATCTTTACATAGACTTGTATGGCAAGCCAGAAAATGATGAATTATTAATTTCAATTTTAAAAAAAACACCTCAAAAAATCTCTCAAAACAATAATATAATCATATGACAACAATCGAATTTTGGAACTTAGTGGTAAGTTCTACCGCAACAATATTGGCTGCAATTGCAATTTTACTCTATTTTATCTTATGGTATAAAGACAAGTATAGTAATTCATATGATAACTTTGATGCAACATATCTGGATATTTTAAAAACAGGTATGGAAAATCCATCGTTCAGAAATCCTGTCTTAACAAATGATTATTTAAATAAATTTTCTGGAGATGAAAAAATAAAATATGAAATATATGCATTTATAACATGGAATTTTTGTGAAACTATTTTTGATAAAGGAGATGCTGAATTAATGAAGACATGGTTAGTAGTTATTGAGTCAGAAAATAGTTTACATAGAAAGTGGTTTGATAATCAGGAAAATTCAGCTAAGTTCAAAGAATCTTTTAGAATGCATATACAAAATATTTTACCAACTAATTTTGACAAAACAACCCCATAATAGCAATTATAGGCAAGTTTAAGAAAGAATGCTATGATAAAGCAAAGATAATTTTTGAAGATTAAATTTATCGTAACTATTCACCTACCCAAAATTTAGGGTGATTTATTAACTTTTGAAAATCGGGTAGTTATTAACAATTTCCAAGGTTTTTTATGCTTTTTCTTGAAAATAAGCTACTTTGTTAACAGCTGTTGGTTGTTCATTGACAAGTACGTGCTTTAATTACACTTATTTTGCTTTAGTTTACCTTTTTTTGTAAAAAAAATGAAGTTGACACCTGAGCAAAAACGAATATTTGAACTTGAAAATGAGGTATCCGCCCTAAAGTCTCTTGTACAGCAATTACTTCAAGAGATCGAACGGTTAAAACGCCCTAAAAACAGCAGGAATAGCTCAGTGCCACCTTCGAAAGATGAAAACCGTCCGTTTAAGTCAAAATCATTACGCAGCGCAGATGGGAAATTGCAAGGTGGTCAACCGGGACGCGAAGGCAGTACGTTAAAAATGACTGATACCCCCGATTTTATTGTTGACCATAAACCAGCATTCTGCAACCACTGTGGCAACGATCTCTCCGACAACCCAACCGAGCTCGTTATGCGTCGCCAAGTTGTTGATATACCGCCTATAATGCCGCAGTACACCGAGCACAGGGTGTTAAAACAGCATGTACCTGTGGCCATCAAACGGTACCATCGTTTCCCCAGGGCGTGAACGCCCCAGTTTGCTACGGCCCTGGCGTTGAAGCCACTATTGCATACATGCATACCCGCCAATACATACCATTCGAACGCATGGGCGAGTATTTTAGAGATGTTTGCAGCTTACCAATTAGCCAAGGCTCCATATGCGATATGCTTGACCGTTTTGCCAATAAAGCCGTTCCTGCTTATCGGCTTATCGCCAAAGAAGTTGAAAGCAGCACCGTAGTGGGCTCTGACGAAACAGGCGCTAAAGTAAATGGCAAAACAGGTTGGTTTTGGACATGGCAAAACAAAATGGCTACATTTATTGCATTTTCGGATAACCGCGGCACGGCTACTATACATACCAACTTTAAAAATGGCTTTGAGAGCGCTGTTTTGGTACATGATTGTTGGAAAAGCCATTTTGAAACTAACGTTCAAACGCATCAACTCTGTATCGCCCACCTGCTCAGAGAGCTCAATTTCTTAGAAGAACATTATACGTCTCAATGGGCTAAAATGTTTAAACAGCTACTGTATGATGCTTTAAACCTGAAAAAACAATTAACCCCAACGCAATACTACTACCCAATACATCAAAGAACCGAACTTAACCAACGTCTTTTAGCTTTGTTACAAACCCCTGTTGATGAAAGTATGAAAGACCTAAACTCCTTTCATAAGCGCATGAACAGGTACAAAGACTATATTTTTACCTTCTTGTACTATCCCGAAGTCCCTCCTGACAATAATGGTTCAGAAAGGGCTATTCGAAACATAAAAGTAAAACAAAAGGTATCTGGCCAATTTAAAACCCAACGTGGGGCTGAAATCTATGCGATTATCCGTTCTGTTACCGATACTTGCGTTAAAAATGGTCAAAATATATTGTCTGCTTTTTATACTATCGCTAAATTGCAACCTGAATAGTTACAAAAAAAGAAATTTTTATAAAGAAAAGGAATAATCACTAGCACATAACAGCGGCCAAATTTCAAGTAGACATTAATGCACGTGTATCAGTAGCATTAAGCATCTATTCTCCTGACTATACATGTACTTCTTACAGTACCCTTATAACCTAAGGTTGTAGTAAAAAAGTGAAATGAAAGAGTTCTGCCCTGGTTACGGAATGTACCAGTTTCAGGTTATTCTTGCAGGCTGCGCCTGCCTTTCTGCTCGCCCGAACTTGTTATTTTGCATAAGTAGCAACAAAGACCTATTCCGCCTGCCTATAGGTGTACTTTTTACGATACTCCTGCGGAGTTAAGCCTGTGTGCTTTTTAAAAGTTTTGCGGAACGACGAAAAGTCGTCGTAGCCCGTTTGCATGGCAATTTCGATTAGCTGGTTGTGCGAATCCTCCATTAGGGTTTTGGCTGCCTCAATTTTGGTGCGCTGCATGTAAACAAACGGTGTATCGCCGGTTGCATGCTTAAATCTCCTTAAAAAGTTGCGCTTGCTCATATTCGATTTCTGGGCCAGCTCATCAATGGAAATAAACTCATCAACCCGCTTTTCGATTATTTGCTGTGCCAGCAAAACGGGCTCATCGCCATGCGTTTTTTGCCCATTAAAAACGGTATATGGGCTTTGCAAAAACCTATCGTTATCAATAAGTAGCACCTTCGACATAAAAATGGCCAGCTCCTTGCTCAGATATTTCTCAATTATGTAAATCATCAGGTTTTGAAACGACGATGCGCCACCGCTCATACAAATACGGTCATGGTCAATTAGCATCCTGTCAATCACCAATTCGGTTTTTGGGAACCTATTTGCGAACTCGCGGGCGTAAACCCAATGGGTGGTAGCCGTTTTGTTATCGAGCAGCCCAGTGGCTGCAAGAATAAACGAGCCAGTACATACGGTAGCAATATCGGTACCCTGATTATAATATTCAAGAATCTTTTCAATCATCTTAGTATCCGATAGAATGCCTGCAACATCCCTATCGAACCCAGGAATAACCAGGATATCTGGCCTTTCAATATCGTAAATGGTTGAATCGGCCTCAAAGAAGTTACCATAGCTTCCAATAATCTTCCGCTCATGGGTAGACGATACGGTTACCAGCTTACAAACCTGCTTTATCTGAAATCGTTGGGAGTAAATCTCTGCCATTCTGCAGGTTTTCTGAAACATCTCGTACGAGCCTATTAGGCTCCACAGCGAGCACTTGGGGTAGGCTAAAAATGCTATGGTCATAATTTTGAAATTACTATCTCAAAGATAGAAGATAAAAATGGCAATATCAACATATTAAATTGGCAATAACGCCATCCGTAGAATTGCACTTATCAGCCTAATTTTGAATCGTTAAATAAAATCTATGAGCTATGATTGATAAAAGTAAACAGCTAACCGCATCGTTAAATCTAGTAAACGACCGTTTGCTATTCGAAGGGCAAGTTGAAGGAAATAGTCCGATTGCCATTGATTATATCCCACCGTTTGGCGATAACCTTGGGTATACATCGCTTGAGTTGATGCTTTTGAGCTTATCGTCGTGCGTGGGAACTGCCCTTTTAGTTTTTCTAAGACGACAGGGCAAAATCATCGAGCATTTTTCAATTAAATCCGATGGTACTCGACGCCAAACCCACCCAACAGCACTGGATGAGATTCATCTATACATCGAAATTAAGTCATCGAACCTAACCTCTGAGGAGTTCGAAAAAACGTTAGTGCAGGTTGAGGGCGCTTGCCCTGTTTGGTATATGATTAAGGATAAAACGAGGGTTGTGTTTCATCATCAAATTGCTTGTTAATATGCATAAAGTAATACCAGAAAAACAAACTGCAGCAGTTTGCGGTTTGCTTTGCAAATCGTGTGGTATATACATTGCTACTCATGCGAATAACACAGAGCAGCTAAATCGAATTGCCGATCGTTTAGGGTTTCCTCGGGATCAGGTTCGCTGCAATGGCTGCCGAACCGATGTGAATACAGTTTATTGTAGAACTTGTAATCTTAAAGAATGCACCAGCAAAAAAGGGGTTGAATTTTGCTCGCTGTGCGATGAATACCCTTGCTCTCAACTAAAAGATTTTCAAAGCCAATTGCCACACCGGGTTGAACTGTTTCAATCGTTGGACAGAATAAAAGAAGTGGGTTGGAAAAAGTGGTACGTTGAAATGACCGAAAGGCTCTCCTGCACAAAGTGTAACCATTTAAGCGGATGGTATGATTTTGCTTGCAGCAAATGTGGCAATAAGCCATCAAGCCGCTTTGTTGCCGATAACTTTGAGAGGTTGAGCACTTTTAAAAGGTAACGGTCACATATGTTTTAACCCAAACTCGCATGGAAGTCTATTTCATGCGAGTTTTTTCATTGCAGCGGCAATTTTAACATCGTAATGCTAGATATTTACTCCATAATGTTTTAATGCCAAAACAAAAAGCCAATAGGCAAAAGCAGTTATAATGCCCGAAATAACCATGGAGAGCCAGAAATTGACGCCCAACTTAACTAACAGGGGGAATGCAATTAAGAACGCACAGCTAGGAATAAAGGCCAACAAAACATTCCACGATAACGAGGTGGTTTTCTGTGTATCACCGCTATCGAGGTAAAGCCAAACCATCGATAAAATTGTGGTTAATGGTAACGAAGCGTAAACCGCAGCCATCAGGGTATTGCGTTTACCAATTTCGGAGATTGTTGCAATAAGGATTGCTGAAACAAAGACTTTTATAAGGAATCGGATCATATAAAGTAAACTTAATTAACTGTACAATAAATGATTAAAAATATTCAAAATTTTATTTTAAAAAAATTTTGTATTGAATAAAATCAACTCTATTTTTGTACCGAAAAACAATTTTAGTCGAAATGTCTAACACAACTACCTCAAAAGAAGAGCAATTAAAAGAAGAAGCAATTTCTGCTGCACAGAAGCTATTTCAAAAATATGGCTTTCGCAAAACCACCATGGAGGATATTGCAAAGGCTATGGGAAGAGGCAAAAGCACCCTCTACTACTACTACAAAAGCAAAGATGAAATCTTTGATGAAGTTATCTCTAAAGAAATCAATGAGGTATTCAAAAAAACGAAGAATGCCATTGACAAAGAAACCACAGCAGTAGACAAACTAAAGGTTTATCTAAAAGTTTCCTTAAAAACAGTAAAAACAAAGGTTAACCTTTACAAGATCGTTAAAGGTGAGTTTATCGATGATTTTGCTCCAATAAATAAACTGATTAAAAAATATAACACCAACGAGTACCTTGTTATCAAGGAAATTCTATTGTTGGGTATTGATAATAATGAGTTTTCGAGTTCATTTAAAGAAGAAATCGATCTTTTGGCCTATTCAATCCTAAGCTCGTTAAGAAGCCTAGCGGTTGATATGTCTATCGAAGAGAAATTCCCTAACTGGGAGGAAAGGCTAAATATCCTTGGCGACATCATGATTAAAGGGCTAATGAAATAAAGAAAATCTAAAGTTTAAGGTATTTGCATACCTTTTTCATTATATCTTTTTCGACCAAAATACGATAATCGTTTTATAAATTAAACAAACAATATGAATACAAAAACAATTTCATCAGTATTAGCAGTCATTCTAGCAGTATGGCTAGTGAGTTGTAAAACCAATAGCGAGCAAACAAAAATAACTGAGGAAGCAGTTAAGGTTAAAACGCAAATTGTGGGATTATCAGGTAATACCGAGAGCAACAGCTACGTTGGAACGGTTGAAGAATCGGTATCAGTGCCATCGAGCTTTTCAACTGTTGGTCAGGTTGAGAAAGTTTACGTTGCTGAAGGCGATAGAGTAAAAAAAGGCCAACTGCTTGCTGAACTTAACAGCAGCAACTATCAGAATTTGTATCAAATATCGCTTGCAAAGGAGAAACAGGCTGAGGATGCTTACAACCGCCTTTCGGATTTGTATAAGAAAGGTAGCCTTCCCGAAATAAAATATATTGAAATACAGACTAGCCTTGAGCAGGCAAAATCATCGACACAAATTGCGCTAAAAAACTTGAGCGATTGCAAACTTTATTCTCCAATGAATGGTGTTGTAGGTCGCCGAAATATCGAGCCCGGAATGAACGTAATACCAACATCAACAGTATTTGATATTGTAAAGATCGATAAAGTTTTTGTAAAGGTTTCAATCCCTGAAAATGAGATATCGAAAATAATAAAGGGTGAAAAAGCACAAATAATCGTTGCTGCGCTCGATAATGAACTATTCGAAGGAATTGTAGAGGAGAAAGGTGTTCTGGCAAATCCTCTATCACACACTTATGATATCAAAATTGCTATTATCAATACAAAAGAAAAGTTATTCCCCGGAATGGTTTGCAATGTTTCTATCGATCAGAAAGCCACAGCAGGGCTAGTTATAATCCCTCAACAATCAATACAGATTGATGAGAATGGCAAAAAGTATGTTTATGTTGCCGATGCACAAAAAGAGCATGCTACTGTGCGAGGGGTTGAAACAGGGATTTTAAAAAACAACGGGGTTGTGGTAACAAATGGACTTCAGGTTGGCGAGATGATTATAGTTGAAGGATATCAAAGGTTAAGCGAAAATTCACCCATCGAAATAGTAAAGTAGTATGAAGCACAGGATTAGTTTTGTTGAATCGGCCATGAAATACAGGCAAATTGTATTTCTGGTAGTTGGCGCGTTGATTATTCTTGGGTTCTTTGCACTTCGGAATATGCCTCGACAGGAGTTTCCTACCTTTACTATAAGGCAAGGGTTAGTAATTGGTGTTTACCCTGGAGCAACTTCGGCTCAGGTTGAGCAACAGCTTACAACAGAGGTTGAAAAATATCTTTTTAGCTATAAAGAGATTAAGAGAAAGAAAACCTACTCCTATTCAAGAGACGGACTAATGATAACCTTCGTTGAACTTAACGATAACGTTACCAATTCGGAGGAATTCTGGTCGAAACTAAAGCATGGATTAAATAATCTCAAATCTCAACTGCCAACAGGTGTTGTTGCACTTATGGCAAATAATGATTTTGGCGATACCTCTGCCCTACTTGTTGCTCTCGAAGTCGATAACTCAAGCTATAGAGAACTCGAAGAGCATTTAAATAAATTGGAAGATAGACTAAGGAGAGTTGAAGCGGTATCGAAGGTTCGACATTTTGGACTTCAGAAAGAGCAAATTAGCATTTACCTAGAGAAAAATAAACTTGAGAAATATGGGATTAACTCATCAACTTTACTTGTAACCCTATTTACGCAAGGATATACCGCTGTAGGCGGTTCGATTGAGAATGCTGGATTAGATATTCCAATTCACATCTCATCATTGTTTAAAAACGAGGATGATATTGCGCAGCAAATCATCTATACCGACCCTGCGGGTCATATTATAAGGCTCAAGGATGTTGCACGAGTTGTAAGGGAATACCCCGAACCAGATAGCTATATCCTAAACAATGGCAAAAAGTGCGTTCTTATCTCCATGGAGATGCTTCAAGGAAAGAACATTGTGCAGTTTGGCGATGAGGTTGGTGAGGTTTTAAAACAATTCCAGAGCGAACTCCCAAAAGATGTAACCATCTTTAGGATTGCCGATCAACCTAAAGTTGTTAGCTACTCCATAAACAATTTTATGATTGAATTGCTATATGCAATCCTGGCCGTTATTCTGGTAACTATAGTTCTACTTCCACTAAGAGTGGCATCTGTTGCAGCATCGTCAATTCCAATTACAATCTTTATTTCGCTTGGAATAATGTACATTTTTGGCATTGAACTAAATACTGTAACCTTGGCTGCGCTAATCGTAGTACTTGGAATGATTGTAGACAATTCAATTGTTATCGTTGATAACTACATGGAGCAGCTCGATCATGGTGTTTCACGATGGCACGCATCCATTATAAGTGCAAAGGCTTATGTTAAGGCCATTGTATCTGCTACGCTAGCAATAAGCATTACCTTTTTCCCATTCCTATTCACTTTAAAGGGAACATTTAAAGATTTTGTTTTGATGTTTCCATGGACAGTAACAATAACCCTTGGAATATCTTTACTTGTTGCCATAATGGTAATTCCATATTTACAATATTTCTTCATTACAAAAGGATTTACTCAACTTGAAAGCAAGAAAAAGAAGAAATTCAACTTCTTGGATGCAATGCAAAACTATTACGAAAAGATATTAGCCAAAGCCTTTGCTCACCCGAAAACAACAATCTCCTTTGGTATTCTATCGGTAGTTATTGGTGGTCTACTTTTTACACAAGTTCCACAACGATTAATGCCAGCCGCAGAACGCGACCAGTTTGCAATTGAGATCTACCTTACACAAGGGAGTTCTTTAAAGCAAACAACTGAGGTGTGCGACAGCCTTGAACGAATCCTTAAGCGCGATAGCAGAGTGGTTTCAACAACCTCGTTTATTGGAACAAGTTCACCTCGTTTCCATACGCTTTATGCTCCGGGAATTCCTGCAAAGAACTATGCTCAATTTATTGTAAATACAACATCAAACGAGGCAACAATTGAACTCTTAGACGAGTATTCACCCAAACTATCAAACTATTTCCCAAATGCTTACGCAAGGCTTAAGCAGCTCGATTATCAGCCTATTACAGCTCCTGTGGAAGTAAGAATTTCAGGGAATAACCTTGAAGATATCAGGCAAGTAAGCAAAAAGATTGAGGAGAAAATGAGAGTGAACGAGCATCTAACCTGGGTTCATAGCGATTTTTGGGAGATGCTTCCAACTGCAAATGTTGATATTAATTCAATTGAAGCTAATCGATTAGGTATCAACAAATCGATAATTGCAACAAATCTTGCTATCCGATTTGAGGGAATGCCCATGACTACCATTTGGGAAAACGACTACCCTGTAGCAGTAAAACTAAAAACCGAGAGCAGCAGCAAAGAAAACTTTGATGACATTAAGAATGAGTACATCCACTCTTTTATTCCGGGCGTTTCGGTTCCACTTCGTCAAATTGCAACGGTTACTCCAGGATGGGAGAATGGTCAAATGGTTCGCCGAAACGGTATTCCAACGCTCACCGTTTTAGCAGACGTTAAAAGGGGCGAAAATGTGAATCATGTATTCCCAATCCTTAAAGCAGAGGTTGAAAAAATGGATCTTCCTAAAGGCGTTTCCGTTAGCTATGGCGGTGCCTACGAGTCGGACTCTGAAACTCTTCCGACCGTTTTAGGTGGTTTGCTGATTAGCATTGGGATTATCTTCCTAATCCTGCTTTTCCACTTCAAGAAGATAAACTTAGCATTACTTGTACTTGGGTCATCGAGTTTGAGCCTCCTAGGTGCAATGGTTGGCGTACTTCTATTAAATGTTGAGTTTGGAATAACATCAATACTTGGGATTGTGAGTTTAATCGGGATTTTGGTAAGAAATGGTATTATCATGCTCGATTACGCCGAAGAGCTAAGAGTTAAGCATCGAATGAGTGTATTAGATGCATCAATCGAAGCTGGTAAGCGTCGTATGCGCCCAATATTCTTAACCTCAATGGCTGCATCCATGGGCGTTATCCCAATGATTATTAGCCAAAGTCCGCTATGGAGCCCAATGGGTGCTGTTATATGCTTTGGTACGCTAACATCAATGGTGCTTTTGGTCTTTGTGCTTCCTGTCCTTTACTGGATGATATTTAAGAATGCATATGTAAAGCCAACAATTTCGGGTAATCCAAAAAAAATGATTAAGCCAGCAGCGGTAACAGTATTGCTTTTTTTATTAGGAATATCAACATCTAACGCACAAAAAATCTATACCCTTGAACAGAGCAAGCAGCTGGCGTTAGAGAACAACATTGAGGTAAAAAACGCTCAACTCGAAGTTGAAGCGTCAAAACAGGTTAAGAAAGAAGCGTTTACCAACTATTTCCCAAAGATTAACGCAACTGCAACCTCATTCAAGTTCCAAGAATCGTTACTGCAGCTAAATGTTCCAAAGGGTAACCTGCCTGTTTACAACGGTAACCCTGCAACAATTCCAACTGCTACACAATTTGCCTATTTCCCTGGTTTTAATTTCTCATTAATTGAGAAGGGAACACTAGGTTCAGTTACTGCTGTTCAGCCTGTATTTGCTGGTGGCAGAATTATTGCTGGTAATAAACTCGCCAAGGTTGCTGTGGATGCGAATAGTAGTCAATTTATACTTGCTAAAAATGAGGTTCTGCTAAAGACTGAAGAGCAGTACTGGATGATTATCTCATTACACGAGAAGATGAAAACTGTAAAGGCAGCCGAGAATTTTCTCGATTCACTTTATAAACAAGCCAACGATGCATGGAAAGCAGGTTTGATAAATAGGAATGAAATACTTAAAGTAAGCATTAAAAAAAGTGAGGTTAAGGTTAGCAAGCTAAAGCTTGAGAACGGAGTAAAACTGGCAAACATGGCATTTTGCCAATACCTTGGTGTTCCATACGATTCAACAATAGTTTTAGGCGATAACCTAACCATTAGTCCAAATCCGCTTAGTGTCTATGTTAACTCAACCGAAGCCGTTGCAAACCGCGAGGAGTACAAACTCCTTCAGCAAAGCGTTAGAGCAGAAGAACTCAAATCGAGAATGAATCTGGGTAAGTATCTTCCTGAAGTTGGAGTTGGTGCTGGAGCGCTTTACTACGATATAATGGATAAAGGCACAACAAACACTATGATTTTTGCTACAATCAAGATTCCTATCTCCGATTGGTGGGGAGCATCACACTCAATTAAAGAGAGAAAGTATAAAGAACAAATTGCACGTAACAACAGCAAAAACAACGAAGAGTTGCTGAATCTACAGATTCAGAAAGTTTGGAACGAGCTAAGCGAAGCCGATAAACAAATAATTGTTGCCAATGAAACCATTGCCCAAGCCGAAGAAAACCTAAAAATAAACACCGATAACTTTAAAGTTGGAGTTGGAGATGTTTCGGATATGCTTGAAGCGCAAACATTGCTGCAGCAATCGAAGGATCAACTTGTTGATGCTCTGAAGGAGTATAAAATAAAGCTAGTAACATACCTTCAAGCAACTGGTCGATATCAATAAATAGTGTTTAATGCTAGAAAGCTCGCAATTTGATTAATCAAAATGCGGGCTTTTTTGTTTCTAGAAAAAATGGATGCTTAATATAACTTGAGTCTTTCTTTTTTCTTCATTTCACTAAAATTGTAGTAGGCTTTTTAAAAAAAGCTATAATTGCAACAAAATAACCTATATGAAAAAAATATTACTCCCAATTTTAGCATTAATCTTCATTTCATACAGCTGTCAAAACCTTGAAAACAAGGAAAATAAAAAGGCAAAATATGTATTCCTTTTTATTGGGGATGGAATGGGTTTTCAGCATGTAAACACAACCCAAGTGTACATCGATTCGGTGCTAAGAAATAATCAGAGTTTATCTTTTATTGATTTTCCAGTTCAAACCTTTTCAACCACATATGCTGCAAACCAGTACATTACATGTTCGGCAGCAGCAGGTACTGCTTTATCAACTGGGAGTAAAACATCTATCGGAACACTTGGGCTTAACTATAACCATACCGATACACTTTTTAGCATCGCTAAAAAATTCAAGGATAATGGCTATAAGGTTGGATTACTCACTAGTGTAAGCATCGACCATGCTACACCAGCGGCATTCTATGCGCACCAAGGTTCTAGGGGAAGTAGTTACGATATTGCTAAAGATCTGCTAAAAAGTGGTTACGATTTTTATGCTAGCGGAGGCTTTGTTGACCCTTATGGTAAAAAACTTAAAGAACCCGTAGAATCAATCTATTCGCTTGGGAAGAAGTATTCGTTTGCATTTACAAGCAATCTCGATTCTGTTGATATTTTGAAGTTAAATTATAAATCCGTTGTTTATTCTACACCCAAACCAGCAGCAGAAAGTACTCTTAAGAATTCAATTGACTCAGATAGCACAGATGTTACTCTCTCTCAACTAACAAAGAAGGCTATACAAACCCTTGATAACTCAAAGGGGTTCTTTATGATGGTTGAAGGCGGAAAGATTGATTGGGCAAGCCATTCAAATGATGGTGCAGCTGTTATTCATGAAGTTATAGCTTTTTCCGATGCAGTAAAACAAGCTGTTGAGTTTTACAATGCTCACCCCGACGAAACGCTTATTATTGTTACAGCTGACCATGAAACAGGAGGATTTAGCCTTGGGAATAAGTCCAATAAGTACAGTAATAAGCTATCAGTTCTTCGTAATCAAAAGGTATCTAAAGAGACTCTTAAAGACTTCGTTATTGATGAATTGAGGCGAAAACCAAGACCTACATTTGCCCAAATGCTTGAATTTGCAAAGGCAAAAACTGGACTAGGAGATGTCACACTTAATCTTGCTCTAAACGATGATGAGCTAAAGAAATTATTAGAAGCCTATTACAAAACTATCAAGGAGTTAGAAAAATCATCATCGAAAACAGACTATTTATCTGAATCGAAAGAGCAGTTTTCTGCAACTTGTATTGAACTCATCAACAAAAAAGCAGCCATTGGATGGACTTCAACTTCACATACTGGTTCGCCTGTGCCAGTTTATGTTATAGGTACTGGGTCGGAATTATTTTTCGGAAGTATCGATAATACTGATATTCCAAAACTAATACTCAAATCTTCCTTCTAGTCATATCTAATAAAACAGATAAAAACCATTTTGACTAATTGATGTTTTAAATAGGTAAATAAACATAACAAACCCTCTGTTTTGATATAGGGGGTTTGTTTTTTTTTGTATTTTTACTTGTTGATAAAAAAATTTACCAATTTTTTATCAGTTTGGTACAATATATGGAGTCCAGAAACCATCAAAAACGGGGCGTCTTCGAAAAGCCATACGAGTAGAAAACCCTAACAACCTAAGCTATGATTAAAAAGTCATTACTCATTTGTATTGTCGCAATTATTTGCGCAGGAAGTGTTCTTGCTCAGAAAGTGGCTGTTCAAGATATTAAATATCGCAGAAGCTCACTGCATACTATCCTAATGGAATCTGAAAAATTTCCATATAAGGATACCGTTATTAGAGCATACTATAAAGCTCCATTCCCTGAAAAGTATAACAATCATACTGTTGGTGAAAAATCTTTTGATCCAAAACTTTATGGAATAAATGGCGATACATCTTCAACAAATGTTCCACAGATTATCGATACCTACTTTACTCAAAAGAAAGTAGCAAACCAACTTGTGGCAAAATGGTTTAACCGCGCTGAAGATGGTTCGTTTGATATGTCGCTCATTGGTGAGAGAGGTTCATATAACGCATCTGAAATGGAATCTCGTATTGCCCAAAACTCTGCAAGAGGACTTGCATCTTTATCAGATGCTGGTGAAGAACTCATTGGTAATACTTTTGTGGTTGTTTCAAAACTATTTTTCCTAAGTAACGAGGCGCCTGCTTACGCAATTTACCTTACCTCAAAACTTATGGCCGAGAAAATTGGAAATCCAATCGCTCAAAAAATTGCTCTAATCGCTGCAGAACAAATTTACAAAAAAACTAGAGAAGGATATTCAGTATGGACTACATCGTATCTTTATAAACTTCAGTGGAACGATTCAATTTCTTCAATCTTCTATAGTGACTACTGGATGGATAAAAACAGCATAGATCCCGCTAAAAAAGATAAATTTGACAATTCTGATCTGTTTAAATTGACCTTAATTGGATCTGAAAAGTCAAGAAGTTTGGTTACAGGTTCTTTCAAAGAGCAAAGAAGTGCTGAAAGGTTAGTTGAAATTGCAACAATTCGTACAATTGATAACGTTTATGCTAAACTTCAAAAGAAATACGATGTATTTAAAACAAAAACTCCTCTCTATACCGGTGAACCAATTACAGCTAAAATTGGTTTAAAGGAGGGAGTCGAAGGTGGGGATAAATACGAAGTACTTGAGCAAACGATTGGTGATGATGGCAAAACAAAATATGTAAGAAAAGGCACCATCAAAGTTGATGGCAAACAGATATGGGATAACAGATACCTTGCTGGTCAAGAAGAGGGTCCAATTGATAGCACTGCCGTTAAAAATGGCAAACCAGTACTTGATCGTACATTCTTTAAAGGTGGTAGCGGTTTCTACCCAGGTATGTTAATTAGACAAATTAAATAATAACCTAAATTTTTTTATATGAGAAAATTAATACAATTAAGCAGCCTTCTACTTTTAGTAGTTTTAGGCTTATCAATCAGCTCATCAGCTCAAAGTAGAGCTCAAAAGAAAGCGGATAAAGATACGGATGACTTTGCTTATGAGATTGAAGGCGTTAGCGTTGGCACTCAAGGAACATACCTTATCAAGGTTTGGTCTTATTCAAAAAAACCAACTATCGCAATTAACCAAGCAAAGAAAAATGCTGTTCATGGTGTTATTTTCAAAGGTTTTTCTGGTAAACCAGGTGTCCCAGGACAAAAAGCACTTGCGACTCCAGAA
The DNA here is from genome assembly GCA_964390565.1 of uncultured Rikenellaceae bacterium. Classification (GTDB taxonomy): domain Bacteria; phylum Bacteroidota; class Bacteroidia; order Bacteroidales; family Tenuifilaceae; genus UBA8529. The sequence continues at coordinate 13,510 of CAYMII010000004.1, read as the reverse complement.
GTTGAACAGGAAAAGAGCGCTTGGTTTGATGAATTTTTCTCCGATAAAGGTAACTATAACAGATATGTAACTGAATCGGGTGACGGTTCTGTTGCTGCTGAAGATAGAATGAAGGTTGGCAAAAAATTCAAAATTGGGGTAGTTGTGAACGTGAACGTCGCTGACCTAAGAAAAGCACTTGAAGATGCAGGAGTTATCAAGGGTTTAAGTTCTGGCTTCTAAATTAACTTTAATAAATACCGTGCTAATTTTTTAATAGAAATATGGCACGGTATTTGAAATTAACGAGTCATAATAATTAACTTGTGGGATTAAACCCATTCAACAAACTTCTTTACTGATATGAAAAACAAATTACTATACCTTTTCATCACTGTACTAATGGTTTTTGGAGCATCTGAACTATTTGCTCAAGCAAAAAAACCAACCATTATGGTTGTTCCAAGTGATGTATGGTGCAATACAAATGGTTACATGCTTGAGTTCGATAACCAAGGAACTAAAGTAAAGGTGCCAGATTACAAAGCAGCCCTACAATCAAATGCCGATTTACTTTTAGCAATAAGTAAACTAAATGAATTAATGGCATCAAGAGGATTTCCTCTAAAGAATTTAGAATCTGCATTAAAAACCTTACAAGATCAAGCCGCTGAAGACGCTATGCTTACAAGTAAAGGTGGTGCCGAAATTAATGAAAGCCCTATCGATAAACTGAAAAAGGTAGCAAAGGCTGACATCTGGATGCAGCTAACATGGACTGTTAATGCTACAGGTCCAAAAAAATCAGTTACATTTAATCTTCAAGGACTTGATTCCTATACCGATAAGCAAATTGCTGGTGCATCAGGCACAGGAAAACCTTCTTTCTCTGCAGAACTTCCAGTTCTTCTCGAAGAGGCTGTTTTAGCTCACATCGACAATTTTAACGTTCAACTTCAAGCTCATTTTGACGATATGTTTAAAAATGGTCGTGAAGTTATTTTACGCGTTAAAACTTGGAGTTCTTTTGATGGTGATTTCACCACTGAATATGATGGTAAAGAACTTACTGAAGTTATTGAAGGCTGGATTACAGAAAACACTGTTCAAGGAAGATTTAGTACCACCGATGCAACAGAAAACATGCTTCTTTTTGAACAAGTTCGCATTCCACTTCAAGATGCAAATGGTAAAGCCATTGATACTCGTGGTTGGGCACGTAATTTGCAAAAGATGTTAAAAGAAAAATACCAGCTTGAATCAAAACTAATGATGAAAGGGCTAGGGCAAGCTCAACTGGTGATTGGTGAAAAATAAAACACCGTTAACGACCTAATATAAAAGTTATGAAAAAAATTTCACTTCTATTTTTAGCTTTGCTTGCAATACCTTTTATTGGTTTATCTCAGAATAGTCAAGGTAAATCTGATGATATGGGTAGAGTAGCTCTAGCGGCAATTGTTCCTCAACAAGCCGAAGGAATTCCTGATGGAGCTCGTCAAATGTTACAAAACAAGATGCAGCAAATTGCAACCTTAAATGGCATTGGTGCGGCTAGTTCAAATCCACGTTTCTGCATTGTACCACTGGTAAATGTGATAACAAAGGATATTACACCAACGGCTCCTCCTATGCAAGCATTAACTTTAGAATTCACCTTCTATATAGTTGACGCAGTTAGTAAGAGTATTTTTAGCCAAACATCAATAACTGTAAAAGCTGTAGGTCAGTCAGACGATAAGGCGTATATCGCTGCTGTAAAAAACTTAAACCCAAGAGCCGGTCAGTTTAAAGGTTTTGTTGAGACTGGTAAAACCAAAATCATGGAATATTATAACTCGCAGTGCGATGTTGTAATAAAAGGGGCTCAAGCATTAGCGGGTCAAAAAAAGTATGAGGAAGCATTATTCATACTTCTTAGCGTACCCGATGTCTGTCGCGAATGCTTCGACAAGTGTATGGATTTATCAATTGATATCTATAAGCAGTATGCAAACTACAAATGTACTGAGTACATGTCGGGTGCTAAGGCTGCTTGGGCTGCAATGAATGCTGATAAGGCTGCTGAATTTCTTGGTAAGATTACTCCTGATATGGAGTGCTACCCTCAAGCGGTTGAACTTACTGAACAGATAACTCAAAAAATGCTTGCTGATGGAGCTAACGTATGGACATTCAAGATGAAGCAGTTTGATGCAAATGTTGATAAGGAAAAACTGATGATCCAAGCCGGTAAAGATGTTGCTGTTGCTTGGGGTAACTGGGGTGCTTCTGCAAGTTTTGATTGGGGATGGCTATACAGTAACAAATAAATTATCAACTAAACAGAATATTATTAACTCACAATTTTTAATTTAAAATCTAAGATTATGAAACTAGCTAAAACTTTTGTATTCGTTGGAGCAATTGCTTTTACAGTTGCCCTTGTAAGTTGTGGTGGATCGAAACCAGCTGCTGTTAAAGATAGCGGATTAGGTAAAGAGGTTACAGTTCCATGTAGTGACAACGAATTCCATTCTGACCAAAAATTCTTCCGTGGTACTGGTTCTGGAACAAGTCAAGATCAAAGCACCGCTAAAAATAAAGCTGGCGTTGATGCAAGTAGCAACTTAGCTGCATCAATTAATCGAACTATTAAAACGGTTACTGATCGTTATACAAACGAGCGTCAAATTGGCGAAAACTCTGAGTTTGAGCAAAAATTTGAGCAACTAACACGCGACGTTGTTAGCCAAGAACTTAATAATGTATCTACTGTATGTAGCAGATCTTTTGTAAAAGATGGTAAATGGTCATTCTATGTTGCTGTTGAAGTTGCTAAAGATGATCTTTTAAATAAGATTAAAGACAAAATTAGCAAAGATCAGAAATTACAACTTGACTACGACAAAATGAAGTTTGAAAACATCTTCAACGAGGAGATGAACAAACTTGCAGGTGAGCAAAAATAATCTTTGACACTTAACCTTAAGTCAGCAACCCTTCGGGGTTGCTGATTGCTATATAGCGATTAATGTTTAACGTTTGAGGTTAAAATCTTTTAAAACTAATAAACCCAAACAAAAAAATCATGAAGAAATTCTTACTATTGGCTTTCGCTCTTATTTCAGTGGTTGGTATAAGCCTAGCACAGGATAAGATTATTCAGAAAAGCGGAAAGCAGCCTAAATGGGTTAATAATCTCGAAAAAGATTATATTATAACTGTTGGAAGAGGTGCTACAAGCCAAGAAGCTCAGCAAAATGCTCTAACAATGGTTAAGGAGCGAATCGTATCATCGGTAGCTGAGAATGTAAAGGCTAAAACCGAACTTAAGAAAGAAGAGGCTAACTATAACAATAATATCTCGGTTTTTCTTGAGAAGTTTGCCTCATCAACTACAACTGAATCGGGTAAGGTACCTTTTTTACAAGGGATCTCTCTTTCTAAGGTTGAGGAATTCTATTGGGAGAAACTTCAAGGAAAAGATAAAAAAGAGTATTTCTACTATCACCTAAAATATCCATTCCCTGAGTTTGAACTTCAAAAATTGGTTAGCGACTACAAAATGCGCGATAACGAGTTAACTCGTCAACTTGAAGATTTGATTGCTCAAGCAGATAATGTAGAATCAACAGAACAAGCTGAAAAGAATATTGGCGAACTCAGAGTCCTTACCGATTATTTCATGGATGGACGCAAAAATCAGGCTGAACTTGGAATTACTCGATATAACTCGATTTTGTCTTCAATAGAACTTGTTGAAGTAGAAAGCAGCCTTGGCGAGCTTAAGTACTCCCTTCGACTTGGAACAAGAACTATTACTACAACTAAAAAACCATTTACCAAATCAGAGTGTGCTCGAATTACTTCTACAATAAATAATCAAGATCATTGGGTGGTTAAGTTTGATTATGCTAACTGCTATGAAGACCCTGAAAATAACATTCTTGTAAAATATCGCTTTGGGAATGCTGATGTTCAAAAGAAGTTCTATTTTGATATCTCAGCTAATAAAGCTGGTATTTTTGTTAATGTACCTTTCCACTTTACAACAATCACTAAAGGTGAAAGTACTGTTGATGCCTCAATACTTGATATGACAATTGTATCAAAGTACGAATCTGCATTTACAATTGAAAAAGTAATTATTGAATTTAAAGGATTAACTCCTGTTATTATTGATGGAATTAACCAATCATATAGCGGAAAAGGCAATCATAGCTTAAAATTAAACATCAATCAAGCTATCAAGATTGCTGAAACTTCAACGGCTGGAAAAACTATTTCAATACTATCAGGCTATATTCATTTTAAATCCAATGTAACTGGACAAGTACAGACATATAGAATCTACAACCACAGCTACACTACCGATTGGTAATTAGGAAACAATATTAAATAAGAAAGGCTCGAGATCGAGCCTTTTTTTATTCCTTATAGATTTGAAATTCGAATGGAACCTTTACATGTTCCGAAAGATCGAACCCAGCTTCCTTGATGTCAATGTCCTCATCGTTATATTTCCAAATCACCTTCACCTTATTCCCCATGCTTGCTAACTTCTCAATCTTCTTAAACACTTGAAATATCAACTTTGAACTTGGAGTATTGTAATAGATCATTTTGAATTTGATAACAGTTTCGGGGTTTGGCTCAAGAATGTAAGCATCCCACCACTGCAGAATAGGCTCATAGAAAGCTTTTGCGTCTTCAGGAAGAGAGTTTCCAGAAAACTCAAAGATTCCATTGCTTTTATCAAGGATTATCTCAGGGTATTGACTTGTAGCTTTATACCTTAGTACGTCCATACTATTTGATTTAAAATTCGGGCACTATAAAATTACACTTTTTAAAAGTAAATAGTTGCTTTTTCCTATTTTTTTTTACTAACGTAATATTAATATCAATTGTTCAGTAGAAACCACAATGCATTCCGCTAATAATGAAAGTATTTATGAACAACTTTAGGGTCTCCTAAATCGAGCAAAAACACCTAACGGTAGACGCCTACCACCTCTTTCAGTCACATAAAGTTCTCCGTAGTTAGGTTTTTCAATGTCAAAAATTGTTTTAGCAAAATTTTCTGCAATTAAAGCAGAAAAGCCCAACGAGTAAATATTAAGAATCAAGAAACTCTTCTGCGGAGCAAGAATTTGGTTGCAATTTTTAAGTAAATCGTTAATACCATCCTCAAGTTTCCACATCTCGCCTTCGGGTCCACGCCCAAAAGCAGGAGGATCGAGAATAATACCATTATATTGATTCCCACGACGAACCTCGCGGCTAACAAATTTTACAGCATCATCAATAATCCATCGAATGTCTTTTAAACCCGATGCCTCCATATTTTCGCGAGCCCAAGTAACAACTTGTTTTACTGAGTCGAGATGGGTAACATCAGCCCCGGCAGCCTTGGCGGCAAGTGATGCGCCTCCTGTATAAGAAAATAGGTTTAAAACCTTTGCATTGGGTTGATTAATGGTTTTAATTGAGTCGTAAATGTAGTTCCAGTTCGATGCCTGTTCAGGGAATATCCCGATGTGCTTAAATGAGGTTAGCCCTAAACGGAAACGGATATTCATCTCCTTATATTTATAGTCGATGTACCATTGCTCCTTAAGCCCTGGTTTTAATTTCCATTCGCCTCTTTCACCGTCGTTCTTTAGGTTTGAGCCTTTATCGGATTTGGCATTAATAAAATAGGCATCGGCCAGCTTCTTCCATTCCTCAGCGGAAAGGGATTTATCCCACATAGCTTGAGGCTCTGGACGTGCCACAATTCTATCTCCAAATCGTTCCAACTTCTCGAAATCTCCGCTATCGATTAGCTCATAGTTTGGCCAATTGGTAGGTGTTAGTAGTTCCATTTATCTGCTTTTTGGCGATTTAACTTTCATCAAACAATTCTTACAATCAAACTCCAAGGGGTAGATGTTTTTATTATCCCTCAAATATAGCTCTCCTGTCGGTTTTCCTCCCTGTTTTGAAGGACAAATTCCTAATTCAAACTTAATACAATAACGCGTAACCATCAGCTCGGCATCGGTTACTTTATCTATCTCATATGCGTTATCAACTGAAATTATGCCGTGCTTTTTATAAAAAGATTTTGATAACTGATTGGAGGCATTTTCTTTATAGGTAAGCTTTGTAGTAATATAATCTTGTTTCCTATCAGCCTCAATCCTTTTCAGTTTTTTATACTCATCCACCCTTTTATTAAGCAACTTCTCAAGTAAATCTCTTCGAATCTGGTTTAAAGTTGATGTTGGAATAAATACTGGTTTATCCATTATTACATTCACTTGCTGAACCTTAAATATGGTATCGCCTGATTTTGACAGTTGGCCCTTAATATTGCCTATTGCCTTCTCGGCATTCATTGCATAGTCGAAAGGTTCAGCAATATTAATGTATACAATGTGGTTATCTTCATCAACTGCAGAAAAATTGATAGAACTATCGGTCTGCTCAACTTTTAATGAGCAACCTAACCATCGATTTTTATTGCTTGCCTTTAGCGCCAAGTTGAATTCATGATCGAGGTTTCGATAAATCTCAACTCCTACCTTAACTTCACTTGTTTCGCCAAAAGGGAAAATTTTACCCCGCTCCACCCTATTTACCCTAAGTCCTGTGAGGACTCCCTTTGAGTTGATAAAGCAGATACCATCGCCATTGGCAAGAGTTTCTTTAGTCTTAAGGGTAAACCAACCATTGCCTATTTCGGAAACAATACCTAACCTCTTACCTACAGATTTTTGAGTATCCATAGATGATTGCTGCTTTACACGTCCATCAACAAAATGGGTTGTAAAACCTCGGTTAAAACTCCTTTCAGGATCAGGTTTAAAAGTGATGTCGCAAGCCCCCGATGAAGAGCGTTTAAATCCTTTCTTCTGTGAAATAATATTGTTAAGCAGTAAATTGTAATGGCTTGTAATGTTCTTTACGTAGCTGATATCCTTTAATCTACCCTCAATTTTAAAAGAGGTGATACCTGCATCAATTAGTTCGGAAATATGGTTGGTTAAATTGAGATCCTTTAGTGAAAGAAGGTGCTTATTCTTGATAAGAATTTTATCATTACCATCAACCAAATCGTATGATGAGCGACAAGGTTGTGCACAGGCACCACGGTTTGCGCTCCGATGGGTAATAGCCTGACTAAAATAGCATTGCCCGCTATAGCTTACGCATAATGCTCCATGGATGAACGATTCTAGCTCAATGTTAGTTTGGTTGCTTATCTCTTTTATCTCCGACAATGAAAGTTCGCGTGCAAGAATTACCCTACTAAAGCCAACACTCTCGAGGAATTTTACCTTTTCGGGTGAATCGTTATGTGTTTGAGTGCTTGCGTATATTGCAATTGACGGCAAGTCCATCTCAAGGATTCCCATATCCTGAATGATAATTGCATCAACATTTAATAGATACAACTCTTCGATTAGGCTTTTTACCTGCTCAATCTCATTTTCAAAAATGATAGTATTTACAGTAACGTAAACCCTCACATTGAAAGGATGAGCATACTTTACAAGTTTTTCGATATCCGAAAGCGAATTACCAGCATCCTCGCGAGCGCCAAAGTGCGAAGCACCAATGTAAACGGCATCGGCTCCATGATTGATGGCAGCAACACCCGTTTCGTAATCTTTTGCAGGGCAAAGTAGTTCTAGGTACTTCATTGAAAATTAAAGAGGTAATTCGGTTACAAAAGTAACTCTAAGAAAGAGATATAAAAATATTAGCGTTTTTTTAGAAAGAATTTTGTTACAAGCGATGAGCAATCATCACGAAGAATATCAAAAGAGATGGTTGTTTTAGGATGTAAAATCTTTCTTTCGAATAAGCTAAATCCTCGCTTTGGATCGGTTGAGCCATAAACTAATCGCCCAAGCTGTGCCCAGTAAAGTGCGCCAGCGCACATTGGGCAAGGCTCAATGGTAACGTAAAGCGTACACTGATCGAGATATTTTCCTCCGAGATAGTTTGTGGCAGCAGTAATAGCCTGCATCTCAGCATGAGCCGTTGGGTCGTTAAGCGTTTCGGTTAGATTGTGCGCCCGAGCAATTATCTGATTTTGGCAAACAATAACAGCACCAATGGGAACTTCATCCTTCTCCCCCGCCTTTTGAGCCTCTTTAAGGGCTTCGCGCATGTAACGCTCATCAATTTGATTTTGCTCCATAATTTTTATTGAGTTACAAAGGTATAAAGTTGTAAAAAAAGGGCAAGCTTATATGGTCATCAATTTTTTCTTTCTACTTTCGCATGATTAAAATTTTTAGAAATGTATAGAACTCATAATTGTGGTGAACTCCGACTTACAAATGTTGGACAAACTGTTACGCTTAGCGGATGGATTCAGAAGATCCGTAACCTTGGTGCAATGACCTTTATTGATTTGCGCGACCGATATGGCATTACTCAACTTGTTGTTGACGATAAAAGCAGCTCCGAACTTCAATCAATTACTTCGAGTTTGGGTAGAGAGTTTGTTGTTATGGTTGATGGTAAAGTAATTGAGCGTAGTAGCAAGAATAGCAAAATTCCAACTGGTGAGATAGAAGTTAAGGTTGAAAAACTTACCGTTTTAAATCAATCGGAAATTCCACCATTTACCATTGAGGATGATACTGATGGAGGCGACGAGCTAAGAATGAAATATCGTTATCTCGATCTAAGGAGAAACCCTGTTAAAGAGGCGCTCATGCTTCGCCATAGAATGGCTCAAGAGGTTAGAAAATATCTTGACAGCAAAGATTTTATTGAGGTTGAAACACCCGTTCTTATTAAATCTACCCCTGAAGGAGCACGCGACTTCGTTGTTCCATCGAGGATGAACGCTGGAGAATTTTATGCATTACCACAATCACCCCAAACCTTTAAGCAGTTGCTTATGGTTGCTGGGTTCGATAAATATTTTCAGATTGTAAAATGTTTTCGCGACGAGGATTTAAGAGCTGATAGACAACCTGAGTTTACTCAGATTGACTGCGAGATGTCGTTCGTTGAGCGCAAGGATGTTCTTGCAACTTTCGAAGGGCTAACTAAGCACCTTTTCAAGTTTGTTAAGAATATCGATATAACCGAGTCGTTCCATCAATTATCGTATCAAGATGCCATGAAATACTATGGTTCTGATAAACCCGATTTACGCTTTGGAATGAAGTTCGTTGATTTAACCGATTCAATTAAAGGTAAAGGTTTTGTTGTATTTGATGGCGCTGAATATATCGGCGGTATTTGTGCTACAGGATGCGCTGCCTACTCACGTAAGCAAATCGATGAACTAACCGAGTTTATTAAACGTCCTCAGATTGGTGGAAAAGGTTTGGTTTATATCAAAATAGAAGAGGACGGCTCAATCAAATCATCAATTGATAAATTCTACACACCCGAAGATCTTGCTGCTATAGCAGCAAAAATGGACGCTAAAAAAGGCGACCTAATCCTTATCATGTCAGGTGATAAAAAGAAGACTTTAACTGGTCTTTGCGAACTTCGTCTTGAAATGGGAAATAGACTAAACCTTCGCGATAAGAATAAATTTGCGCCACTTTGGGTTGTTGATTTCCCATTACTTGAGTGGGACGAGGATGTTAAGCGATTCTTTGCGATGCATCACCCATTCACCTCGCCAAATCCTGAGGATATCCCACTATTCGATACTAATCCAAAAGAGGTAAGAGCAAATGCTTACGATTTAGTAATTAATGGTGTTGAAATTGGAGGTGGTTCAATCAGAATTCACGACAAACAGCTTCAACAAAGAATGTTTGAAGTTTTAGGCTTCACACCTGAAGAGGCAGAAGCTCAGTTTGGATTCTTGATGAATGCATTCAAATTTGGCGCTCCTCCTCATGGTGGTATTGCATTCGGATTTGACCGCCTTTGTTCACTATTTGGTGGTGCCGATTCAATTAGGGATTATATCGCATTCCCAAAGAATAACTCAGGAAGAGATGTGATGATTAACTCCCCTTCACCCATCTCGAATGAACAGCTTAAAGAGTTAAGTATTGATGTGAAGAAATCTTAATATAATCAATAAAAAGAAAGCCCCAGTATTAATTTACTGGGGCTTTTCTTATTTTAATACAAAAGTTATTTCTTTTGAGTATCCAACTGTTTTAGCAACTCTTCAACCGCTGCTTTAAGTTGAGTATCTATACCATTAGCAGCCTCTTCAGGAGATATTGGAACTTTAATATCAGGCTCAATCTGTTGATTTTCGAGATATTTACCTTGCATATCTTTAACTCCAATTTGAGGAATACCAAAAACTAGTGTTGGATCTTGTTGAGTTTCCCACCAAACGGCAGTCATTGTACCTGGAACAGGCATACCAACTAGTTTACCAATGTTTAGTGTTTTATAGGTATAAGGGAAAGCATGTGCATCGGAATAGTTCCCTTCGCCAACTAGAACGATTGAAGGCTTGCTCCATTTTGCAATTGGCTCTGATCCCATATATTGCCCATGAGGATAATAATCGGCATATCGCTTACCGCTTAAAAGAGTTGCCAAATCATCGTGTAGCCATCCACCGCCATTGAAACGAGTATCAATAATAATTGCCTCCATGTTTACATAGCGACCAAGTAGTTCAGAGTAAACCTCTCTAAAACTTTCAGAGTTCATGCCTCTAACGTGGATGTAACCTATACGACCATTCGATAAACGCTCAGTCTCCTTTTTGCAATTGTTAACCCATCGTTGGTATAGTAATTCGCTTTCTTCCCCAAATGAAATTGGTTTTACAGTTTCAACCCATTTCTCACCAGTTGCGGGATTTAAAAGATCAAGTAGAACTTGCTTTCCTGCTTTTCGGTTAAGAAGTGAAAAATAATCTTTCCCTGCAATAATTTCTATTCCATCAATCTTTTCGATAATTGAACCAACTTTAATCTTGCTTTTTGCATCAATTACAGGTGATTTATCCATAATCTCAGCAATCTTTAATCCATTACCGGTATACGAGTTATCGTAGAATAATCCTAAACTTGCCGTTCTATCAGCGTTTTCAAAACTTGGAGAATACCTACAACCAGTATGTGATCCATTCAATTCACCAAGCATTTCGCTAACCATTTCAGCAAAATCGAAGTTATTATTAATGTTAGGTAAAAATCTTGAGTACTCTTTCTTGTAGAACTTCCAGTCAACGTTATGTAGATTATCAACATAGAATTTCTTGCTTATTTGACGCCAAATGTGCTCAAAAAGATAATCTCTTTCTACAGGGTAGTTCACTTCGAATTCAGCTTTAAAGTTGATGCTAGTTTGCTTGTTTGATGATATCTCAACCTTCATCAAAGAACCACCCGAAAGCATATAAATATTCTTACCATCCTTATCGAGCTGCATATCACCAGCATTGCCATCAATCTTTAGTAAGAGCTTTGTTTCATTATCTTTAATGTTGCGTACCCAAAGGTCAAACCCTTTTTCAAATCTACTTAGATAGTAAAGTTTATCCCCTTCAGGAGAAAGAATTGCGTCGGATATATTAGATGAGTTGATTGTTAGGCGCACCTTTCTATCATCGATATTATCCAATTCAAACTTAAGGGATTCAGCATCAACCTTCTTCTTCTCATCTTTGCCTTTAGCATCTTTATTTTTTGTTTCTTTTTCTTTCTCCTTATCGGCCTTTTCCTTTTCCTCTTTTTCCTTTTTCTTCTTATCCTTTAGTAGTTCGGCCTCCTGTTTTGTAAGATTAAACTCATCGAATGCCTCTTGAGTTAGAAACATTCCATAAACATCGTATTGAGAGCCCCATGAGCCATGGCTACGCATACCCATGCGGTCGTTAAACCAGATAATCGCCTTACCTCCCATCATCCATTTTGGACCATTATCGGCATAACCGCTTTTGGTTAGGTTGTAAAATTTGCCCGAGCCATCAGCACTCACCAACCCTACTTCGCTATCAACCCAAAGAGAGTGCTCATTAAAATTAACTGCAAACCACTTGCTATCAGGCGACCACTGATAGTATTGGTCTCCATCGCTATATGAGTAGTTGTATTTACCATCTAAAACGGTTCTAACCTGCTTTGATTCTAGGTTGATGGCACAAAGAGTTGTTCTATCCTTTAAGAATGCAACCTCTTTACCATCGGGTGAGTAGGCAGGCTGAAACGCTTCATATTCGGTAGCGACAATTGGTTCCTCTTTCAATAAGGTTGATAATGAAAAATTAGGTTCATCTTTTGAGATGATGCTTGTTTGATAAATCTTCCAGCTACCATCTCTTTCCGATGCATATAACAATTTTTTTCCATCGGGACTAAAGCTAACCGTACGCTCCTGTTCAGGGGTTTTTGTTACACGCTTTGTTGTACCGAAATCGGATGCAGTTACGAATACATCACCACGTACAATGAACGCTATTTCTTTACCATCGGGAGAAATGCTCATCTCAGTTGCACCTCTTGTTTGACTTTCATACTTAACTGCAGTTTCAGTTTGATCAACAAGGATATTTACATTAACCTTCTGAGGTTTTCCTCCAATAGCTTGAGTGTACAATTCACCATTGTATTGATAGCAAAGTACATCATTATTAGATTTTGAAAGGAAACGTACAGGATGCTTTTCAAAAGTTGTAATCTGTTTTGGTTCTCCACTTTCAATATTCACCGATGCTACATTAAAACTACCCCATTGCTCAGTTAGATAGAAAAGTGATTTTGCATCATTTGAAAATATTGGATTTCGATCCTCTCCAATAAAGTTTGATATTTTTTTATGTTTACCTTGTTTTGCATCGTAAATCCAAATATCGCGTGTTACAGAAGATGTATGGTGTTTTCTCCAAGGATCTTCATAGCCTTTTTTATCCTGATAGGAAAACAAATTACCATTAGGGCTAATATTAACATTCTCAGCAGGAGTAGTTAATATTTGAACAGGCCTTCCTCCTTCAACAGAAATAGAATACAACTCTGTCAGTAAATTGCTTGGGAAAAGTATATTTTTATAACTATCCTGTTGTTGTGATGAAAATATTATACTCTTTCCATCTTTAGTAAATGCCCAAGGATATTCACCACTTGAATAGTATGTTAGGCGAGTTGGTGTTCCTCCATCCGTTGAGATAGTAAAAATGTCGAAATTCCCAAAGCGATTCGAAGCAAACGCAAGTCTCTTTCCATCAGGCGACCAAACTGGCATATAATCGTAAGCTGGGTTTGTTGTAAGAATTGAAGCAATCCCGCCTTTTGCTGACACCTTATATATATCACCTTTATAGCTAAACGCTATTGTACTACCATCAGGAGAGATTGCAGGATATCTCATCCATAATGGAGAGTTTTCTTGAGCTATTCCAGCAAAAGTTGCTGAAATAAATAATGAAAGTATTATTAATTTAATTTTCATAAGTAGAGTATTTATTAAGATGAGATCGATATAGTTTTAAATGGTTTAAACTCAATATTACACCTCAATTATTATTAATTCAACAAACGATATAAACAATACTTTAATAAAAATGTTATCTATTTTAAAAAGATTTTATTAAGTTTTATAATAC
>CAYMII010000003.1:0-152637 GCA_964390565.1 uncultured Rikenellaceae bacterium | reverse complement strand
TTCCTCAATGGCTTGAGCACCACGGTAAGGTACGAGTGGTTCGGCAATCATCTCAGCAGTTTTTTGAACAACTGGACGTTTTGCTGCACTCTCCTTGATAACCTTTAGGTCTGCGTTCTCGGTAAAGTTTGGATACTGGTTAGTTCCCAAAACGGTGTCGCGACGTGAGGTGATGTTTGCATCGCGCTTGCGAGCAACCTCTTTAATCTGGTCTTGGATAAATCCTTTGGTGAAAGCTGCTTGGTAACCACCCATCTCCTCAATCTTAATGAAAAGTTTCCATGCCTCTTGAGCAATTGAATCGGTTAGGTTTTCGATATAGTAGCTACCTGCTGCAACGTCGGCAATTTTATCAAAATATGATTCCTCCTTAATAACTAGCTGCTGATTGCGAGCAATACGCTCTGAGAATGCAGTTGAACTTTGGTAAGTTGTATCGAAAGGTAGGATGTTCAATGAGTCAACTCCCGCAATAACAGCCGACATACCCTCGGTAGTTGTGCGAAGCATATTTACGTAAGCATCGTAAACGGTTTTATTCCAAGTGCTAGTCTCGGCATGAATATTCATGCGTGATGATTCTAGCGATTTTGGACCGTAAGCCTCAACCACTTTTGCCCAAAGTAAGCGAGCAGCGCGGAACTTGGCAATCTCCATAAAGTAGTTTGCTCCAATCGCAAAGTTGAAACGCATACGGTTAGCAGCCTCATCAACAGAAACACCTCTATCGGTAAGAGCCACTAAGTAGTCATTTGCCATTGCAAGGGCAAAAGCTAGTTCTTGAGTTAAGGTTGAACCGCTATTATGGAAAATATAACCATTAACACCAATTACTTTGAATTGAGGGAATTCGCGAACAGCCTCAATGGTTTCCTTCATTCTATTGAACGATGTTTCTGCATCGCAGCAGAATTTACCATTAAGCGAAAATGATGAAAGTGGGCTGTAGTCGATTGATGCTTTAACCTTTTTGGGGTCAGCTTTGGTTTCTTTAATCTTTTGAATAAAGAAAGGCAACGCTTTGCGCGATGTGCCACCGCCTATAAGGTTAACTTCAGCCTTTTCGAAATTGATACCATTAATTACCTTGTTAACGCCATCGAATGATGGTTCACAACCCTTACATAATCTGAAACCAAGCGAATCAACACCTTTTGTAAGTACGTCGAGCGCTTTTTGATTTGTTTCAGCGGGATTATCGCCATTTACGTCAAAATCCTGACGAACTAGCCAATTATTGCCCGTTTCGTTATTGCCACGAATGTAGGGAAATTCCCCAGGTAGCACCTTTGTGGTTTCGATATTCTTAAGGTCTTCGGCGCGATAGTAGGGCTTTACACTAATACCCTCCATGGTTTTCCAAACCAGCTTTTTGTCGTAATCGGCGCCTTTAAGATCTTCGCGAATTACTGATTCCCATTGCTCGGTTGAAACCGGTGGAAATTCAGTCATAAGCTTAGCATCCTTGTTCTTTTCTGCCATAATTAATCTTTTAGGATTTTCGGACTGCAAAGTTATAAAATGATGTTAAAGCTAATTCACTTTTGAGCAATAAATAAGATAATGATGCTTTTAAGCATAAGGTCAATTAAACAATTAGCCAATTATTCAATGTGCCAATTGTTTGTCAATTAATTTGAAGATGAGAAGATTAAATGATGATTATAGTTTTTTCACAAACTTATTGTGAGTGTATGTATATCCTAATTTTTTGTAAAAAGTTTGAGCCCTATCGCGATGAATTTTTGTAGTGAGTTCAATCTCTTCGAGATCAAGTTCTTTGGCTATGTGCTCAACTTCTTTCATCAGCAGTGCCCCGATACCAGAGCCTCGAAGTTCAGACTTAATATTCAGCTCTTGTAACTCACAAGTTGGCTTTGAATGGTGAAGAATGTGCTGAACATGAAGGCTTAAAAAGCCAACAATTCGATTATTTAATACTGCAACTAAGTAGTGGATGTCAGGGTCATTAATGTTTTTTAAGAAGACGATCTCGAAGAGTTCTCCATCTAAATGCTGTTCTTCAAGTTCACAGATCAGTAAGTAAATTGACTCAAGATCATCGGATGTAGCTTTTCGTATTGATATGTTCATATTTCTTCAATGATTAAGCTAGCGATTGTTTCTTGTCCTTTTAAAATGCTGCTTTTGTTCAGGCTTCATGCGCTCAGTAGCATACTGAAAAATGAGACGTGGCGATGTATCTTTCCACTGCATCATAAACATCTCGGTTTGCTCGGGATTTTTCTTCCACGCTTCGCGTAAAAACCAGCCAAGCCCTTGATGAACCTCCCGTTCCTCGTCCATCATCATAGGTTCAATGAAATCGAAGAAGGGTTGGTAATCGTTCTCATACTTAAGCATCTTAATTAAAGCAACCGGAACGGCTCGTCGTTGAAACTTGTTTGTTGAGGTTCTCCATGTTGCCATCCTTTTATAGGTAATTATCTTCTTCTCAAGGAAAATGGCAATAATATCGCTGCAAATAACATCGGTGTGTGCCCAGTTATGAATTCCAAGATTGAACCACTTCTCAATATTATCAAAAACTTCAGAGGTAAACTGTTTTTTAAACTCCTTGAAAAGTAATATGGCAAAACTGGTCTCCTCATATTTTTCAGAAGGTATTAGAATAAGTGATGTGTCAATAATAGTTTTAAAGTCGATTCTTTCAGTATTAATAATCTCATCCACTTTACTCTGAATTAACTCTTGGCTTAATCCATAGGCATTGTAACCCTCCTTAAAGTAGCGTGAATATTTCTTTACTAAGGCTTCAGAAGCATTTGCAGCACAGTAGTTTTGAATGTTGGAAACCAAATTAGAAGGCGTCATTATGTTTAATAATTTATAGTGTAAACTTACAAAAAAGCAATCGAAAATGATTTGTTTAAAGCATATTATATAGAATATAGAAAGATTGATGGTATAAACAACAAATGATTTTCAAAGGTTCATAATATGAACTATTTATAGGTGAGGTGAAAAGGTTCGGGATTATTTTTTAACTTGGCAACTTGAAATTTAGCAAGCATATTCTGATAATTATCGTGGTATTTTTGAGTTTGGTTTAGATATCAATCTTTTATGACAAAAAAGCCTATTCCTGAAGGTTATCTCTTTTCTAAAGGGTATACCAACTACATTTTCACTCTTCTTTTTCTCCTATATATGTTTGATTATGTAGATAGAATGATCATTACATCGCTATTCCCATTCATCAAAGCGGAGTGGAGCTTAACAGATACTCAACTTGGTTCATTGATATCTGCGGTTTACTGGGCAATTGTAGTTTTGGTTATTCCTGTATCTATTATTGTTGATAGATTGAGTCGAAAAAATACTATTGGGGTCATGGCGGCAATTTGGAGCGTTGCAACTGCTGCCGCAGCTTTTACAAAATCTTTCCCACAACTTTTCTTTACACGTACTGTAATAGGTGCCGGAGAGGCGGGTTATGCTCCTGGAGGGATAGCAATGATTTCTGCTTTATATCCAAAGGAGAAACGATCATGGATTAATGGGATATGGAATGCCTCAATTCCTTTAGGAGGGGCAATTGGTGTGGCTTTAGGTGGTTTTATTGCTGCAAAATGGGGTTGGAGAAGTGCTTTTGGAGTTGTTGCAATACCTGGGTTGATAGTTGCAATTCTCTTTTTCTTTATTAAGGATTATAAAACGGTTAGCCTTGTTAAAAACGAAAATGGTACAAGTACAGAGAAAGCAGTAGGTCAAACTAAAATGTCGTTTAAAGATATTTTAAAAGAGTTTTTCAGCAAGCCTTCTTTAATGCTAACCTACTTTGGAATGACGGGAATTGTTTTTGTTACAACCGCTTTAATGTCGTGGCTTCCAAGTTTTTTCAGCAGATTAGATAATATTCCACTTCAAAAGGCAGGTGCAAAAGCCTCCCTGGTAATGCTTCTAGCAATTATTGGCGCACCTGTTGGCGGATACTTGGCGGATAAATGGAGAAAGAAAAAGGTGAATGCAAGACTTTTGCTTCCCTCAATAACTACTTTGATTGCTGCCTTTTTTGCATTCTTATCATTTGTGGTTTTTGATGGTACGCTGCAATATATCTTTCTTTTGATGCTTGGCGTTTCAGTAACAATGTTTATTCCCGCAGCTGGTGCAGTGACTCAAGATCTAGTACATCCTGGCCTTAGAGCCACATCTTACGCAATTGCCGTAATAACTCAAAATCTGCTTGGAGCATCAGCCGGTCCAATAGTTATTGGATTAATCTCAGATAAAACGGATATTAGTACTGCATTATCAATTCTTCCGATATTCTTAATTATTTCATCGCTTCTGTTTTTTATTGGATCTTTTTTCTATAAAAAAGATCTTGAGAAAGTTGTTGATGTTCCGCTTGAGGTTTGGGGATAACAAAAAACCCTACTGTAAAGTAGGGTTAAAACTATTCATGTTTTATCAACTTCGATTTTTAGGCGAGCTTAACGTCAATAGCGTTTAACCCCTTTTTGCCCTCTTGAAGTTCAAATGTTACTTCGTCGTTCTCTTTGACTTTGTCAATTAATCCAGTGGCATGAACAAAATACTCCTTGCCTGATTCTGCTTCTTTAATGAATCCAAATCCTTTGGTAACATTGAAGAATTTAACTGTTCCTTTATGCATAATTTGATGTTATTTTTCTCAAAGTTACAAGAATTATTCATAAAGCTGCTTCGTTTTTAATAATTTGTAAGGTTTATCCAGTATTTTATTTTTTTAAAATTGATTCAGAAATAAATGAAAAAGGGAGATAGTAAATAATCTCCCTTTTTCATTTCATACTTATCTATTATTATTTTAATCCACGTTTTTTTAACAGAGGTTCGTTTGAAGGATCTTGACCTCTAAATTTACGGTACTGAATCATTCCCTCATCGGTGCCACCTTCGGTAAGGATGTATTTACGGAACTTCGCTGCAATGTCTTTATTAAAAATATCGCCTGAGTCAACAAATGCTTGGAATGCATCAGTGTCGAGTACAGCAGCCCAAAGGTAAACGTAATAACCAGCTGAATAGCCACCAATGATATGGTTGAAATAGGTTGTGCGATAGCGAGGAAGAATCTCCTTCATCAGCTTAATATTATCCATCGATTGTTTTTCGAAGGCAAGTACATCAACTTTTTTAGGTTCGGTGAAGCTATGCCAATCGAGGTCAAGGATTGAAGCAGCTACATATTCAACCGTTACAAAACCTTGGTTGAATACTGTGCTCTTTTGTAATCGTGCTAAAAGATCATCAGGAATAATTTCGCCGGTTTTGTAATGCTTGCCATACTGCTTAATTATTTCGGGTTGTGCAGCCCAGTTCTCCATAATTTGCGATGGAAGTTCCACCATATCGCGCGCAAGGCTACCTGCTATACGCTCATATGGTCCATCGGTAAATAGGTTGTGCAAGCCATGACCAAACTCATGGAATAGAGTGTTTACCTCATCCCAAGTTAGAAGAGCAGGATCATTTCCATTGCCTCGAGTGAAGTTGCAAACAATTGAAACAATCGGAGGAATTCTTTTACCATCTTCATAAGACTGACTTCTAATAGCACCGCACCATGCGCCTGGGCGCTTACCTGAGCGTGGGTGATAATCGAGGTAAAGAACACCAGCGTAGTTGCCATCAGCCTCCTTTACTTCGAATGCTTCAACCTCAGGGTGATATGCTGGAATGTTATTTATTTTTGTAAATGTTAGTCCATATAGCTTATTAGCAACATAAAACATTGCATCGCGAACATTTCCAAGAACAAAATAAGGTTTTAGTTCCGACTCATCGAGATCGAACTTCTCTTTCATCAACTTTTCTGAGTAGTACCACCAATCCCAAGGCTCAAGTTTAAATTTGCCCCCCTCTTTCTCCGCTATTTTTTGCATATCAGCTAAATCTTTCTTGGCAACTTCTTGAGCTGGATTAAAAACCCCTTTAAGGAACTCATATACTTTTTCAGGAGTTTGAGCCATATTCCGACTTATAACATATTCGGCATAAGTATTATAGCCTAACAACTTTGCACGTTCAGCGCGTAGGTTAACTATATTTAAAATAATCTCTTTATTATCAAACTCATCGTTATTGTTGCATCGCATGAAATACCCTTTATATAATTTCTCGCGTAAATCACGATTCTTAGCATATTGCAAGAAAGGGATCATGCTCGGTTTTTGAAGGGTAAATACCCATTTGTCAACTAAACTGTCGTTTTTAGCCTCCTCGGCTGCAGCATCAATAATGCCTTGTGGAAGTCCATCTAAATCTTCTTTTTTGTCAACAACCAGCTTAAAATTTTTATTGGTTTCGGCTAAAAGGTTCTTTCCAAACTTTATTGAGAGTTTTGAGAGTTTTTGGTTAATCTCACGTAGTTTTTCTTTATCTGCCTCGTTTAGGTTGGCTCCATTACGAACAAAATCTTCGTAGTATTTTGTGACAACTCTTTTTTGGTCGGCATCAAGATTACCATTTTCACGGGCATCATAAACTGTTTTTATGCGTTGGAAGAGTTTATCGTTTAACGAAATATTATCGCGATGTTTGGTGGTAAGAGGAGCGATAACATCATTTATCTTTTGTATATCATCATTTGTATTGGCTCCATTAATTGTTCCAAAAACCCGACCTACTTTGCTAAGTATTTTACCCGATTTGTCATAGGCTAGAATCGTGTTTTCGAAGGTTGGCGTTTCAGGGTTGTTAACGATTGCATCTATCTCTGCCTGTTGTTCGGCTATCCCTTTTTCAATTGCTGGCACAAAGTGGCTTGTATCAATCTTGTCGAAAGGTGGTACATTGTAAGGAGTATTATACTCGCTAAAGAATGGGTTTGACGATTCTTTCTCCTTTTGTTTGCAGGAGGAGAAAAGAATTGCTGGTAGTAGTAAAAGCATGGTAAGTTTTTTCATAGTTTAGGTTGGCTTTAGTTCTACAAAAATAAGCATAATGCTATGATGTAAAAAACCCCAAAGGGTTTAATAAAAAAGAGGAGTATGAAAAAAATCAACGATTATATTGGTTTCCAAACATCATCAACGTTATTCTGGAAAATGGTGGAGAATTCGATTCTAGGAGGGATATCCAAAAAGGGGTAATCGACTTTTGACAAGTACAATCCTTGTGGATATGCTGGGATTATTGTTTTTGGTGTGCTTTTTAGGTGGAGATAGCTTTCAAACTCATCCAAGGAGAGTTCGTTTGTTCCGATTTCAATCAGCTTCATTACAATTATTCGAACCATGCCTTTGAGGAATCTATTGGATGAAATTTGGTATCGAATCTTATCGCCATTCTCATCAATATAGAGTTGAGATTTTGAGATTTGGCAAATGTTGCTGGGGTTTTTATCGGGACTTTTGCAAAAGTTTGAAAAATCGTTTTCTCCCATAATAAGATCTGCTGCCTTACGCATCTTTGAATAATCAATGTTTTCCAAAGGATAGTAGGAGCTCAACCCATGAAGGAATGGATTTTTAAAGGTGTGAATGAAGTAATCGTAGGTTCTCTTTGTTGCGTCAAGTTGTGCATGCGGGTAACCTTCAACTGGAATAATTTCAAAGATTGAAATATCTTCTAAAAGCATTTTATTTAACCTAAAGATCAGGTCAAAATCCCATGGTTCATCAACATCCATATGAAAGAAGTACTGGCTTGCATGGACTTGAGCATCGGTTCTGCCGCAACCTATACAGGTGATTTTTCTTTTTAGCAGTTTGCTAAGATGCGTTTCAAGCACCTCTTGAATGCTTAATACCTCATGCTGCCTTTGCCAGCCTCTGTAATTATAGCCATTATATCCTATGTGAATAAAGTATCGCACTTTTTAAAGAATTTTTAATTAGCATTGCGCTTTATGTAATAAAGCAAAAAAACCGCAAATTAACTAATATTGCGGTTTAAATATTGATGAGAGATTAGTTAACCTATCGCTGCAACTATAGTTTGCGCAATTTGGTTAGTGTTACTCTTTGATGTTTGAATAACAATCTTGGCTTTATCGTAATATTTTTCCCTCTCTTCAAGAACACGGATGATATAATCGTTTAGTTCTTGTTTCGATTTCCCCCAAAGTAAAGGTCTATCAATCTTTGATTCGATAAGGCGTGCTAATAGTTCAGCAACCTCAACCTTTAGGTAAATGGTAAGGCCTGTCTTGTTCATAAAATCGATACTGTTGTAAAAGCATGAGGTTCCTCCACCAGCAGCAATAATAATATCCCCTTCAATGGATGCAACTTCTCTTAATGCCTCATTTTCGATAATTCTGAAATGGTCTTCACCATTAATCTCGAAAATTTGCTTAATCGTTTTATTGTACTTGTTCCCAATGTAGGCATCAAGATCGATGAATTCATAGCTAAGGGTTTTGGCTAGCTCTTGCCCAATGGTTGTTTTGCCACTTGCCATAAAACCAATAAGATACACTTTCATCTTTTTTAAAAGTTAAAGGGTTAATACTGTCAATTTAAAACGTTTACAAGGTAATGATTTTAGATGAAAATTGTTTTTAAAATAAAAAAACAAAAAAAATCAAAAATTTAATAGGGTAACGAAACAGGTTCAGGTCATATAATTGAAAGTTCAGAAAACCAGTTTAACAGTTTAAATATAAAAATTATGAAAACTTTTATTAATCGATTCAAAGCTTTGAGCATGGTTGCCATACTAACATTAGGATTTGGCTTCACATACGCTCAAAACGGCACCTCCTACTATACCGTTAATGGTGTTATTAAGGATTCCAAAACAAAGCAAAAAGTAGTTTTTGCTAGCGTATCGGTTCCAGGAACAAATATTGGAACTGTATCAAACTCTGATGGGGAATTTTCTCTCAAGGTTCAAAAATCGTTAAATATTAAAGAGTTTGAGGTTTCTCATATTGGATATCAGAACAAGAAATTTGCAATAACTGATAATGCAAATGTTGAACAAACATTCTTAGTCGATCCTTATTCAGTTGAGATCAAGGAACTTGTTATAAAACCAATGGATCCTCGAAGCCTTGTTCTAAGGGCGATTAGCAGCATTGGCGATAACTATAGTGATGCTCCAAATATGCTTACGGGGTTCTATCGTGAAACGATTAAGCAACGTCGCGATTATGTATCAATATCTGAAGCGATTATTGATATCTATAAATCACCTTACACCTCTTTAATAGATGCTGATAGAGTGAAAATATTTAAGGGTCGTAAAGGTACTAATGTTAAGAAAGTTGATACTCTAACTGTAAAGTTAATTGGTGGGCCAAGTATTTCGCTGATGCTTGACATTATTAAGAACCCGGATGTTATTCTTTCTCGTGAGAACGCTGATTACTACAACTACGAACTACTCAATATAGTAAATATTGATGGAAAGTTAAACTACGAAATTGGCTTCACACCTATTATGAACTTAGAATACCCTCTATACTACGGAAAATTATATCTTGAAAAAGAAACCTTAGCATTAACCATGGCTCAATTCAGCCTTGACTTAAATGATGAAGAAAAGGCAGCAAGTGCATTTGTTAAAAAGAAACCGTTTGGGTTAAAGTTTGTCCCAACATCTACTAATTACCTTGTAACCTATAAAGAGCAAAACGGGAAATACTATATCAATTATGTACGTAATGAGGTTAAATTCTCATGTAATTGGAAGAAGAGAATCTTTAAAACTACCTACACCGTAATGTCTGAAATGGCTGTTACAGAAAGGAAAATAGAGAATGTTGAGAAATTTGCAGCAAAGGAATCTTTTAAACAGTACACAGTTCTTGCAGATAAAGTTAACGAGTATTTCGACGAAAACTACTGGGGAGAATACAATACAATCGTTCCTGATGAGTCAATACAATCAGCGATTAACAAATTCAATAAGAGATTCAAAAAACAATAACACATCAAATTAAAGAAGATTGTTAGGGTTAATGATTGAGAAACTGCCCCGTATGAATTAAATAAGAACATGCGGGGCAGTTATTAAAAAAGAAAAGAGCAAGTTAATTTTAAAAATAACACTAAATAAGTTGTAATTTTACACACAATATTTAATCTGAGATTAATGCAATTAGCGGGTTTCATAAGGCAAACAAGAATTAAACAAGATGATTTGGTTGAGTTTGAAAAGCTTTTCAAATCGCTTTATTCTCCACTTTGCCAATACGCTTATAAGTTCTTAAAGGATATGGATGTTGCCGAGGAGATTGTTCAGGAGTTTTTTTACAACTATTGGAAAAACAGGCATACAATGGAGATTCATATTTCAATAAAATCCTATATGTATCGTGCCATCCGAAACAATTCTCTTAAATACATCGAGCATTTAAAAGTTGTTAAGAAATACGAGCAAAATTTTATTGAAACAAATAGTTCAGATTCAGGGATTTATTCGAACGAACTAGAGGTAAAAGAGCTGAATGAGATTATTGAAGCAACACTTAACGAACTACCCGAAAGGTGTAGCCTAATTTTTAAACTAAGCAGATTTGAAGGGTTGAAATATAGCGAGATAGCAGAGAAACTATCCATTTCAATTAAAACGGTTGAGGCAAATATGGGGAAAGCGCTCCAACTCTTCCGAAAGAATCTGAAGCAGTATGAAGAGATAGCATGTTAATTCATACTTAAAACTGAAAGCCATGAAACTAAATATTAATAATTCAAAAGATTCCGAAATCATTGCAAGATACCTTGCTGGTGAAATGAGCAGTGATGAACATTCTCAGTTCGAGAAGGAAATCGAATCTTTTCCCGAGAATAAAAATTTAATTACAGAAATGAAGCAACACTGGAACAAAATGGGGCAATATAATGAGAAGCGTGAGGTTGATGCAGACAAGGGATGGCAAAGCCTTTTCAATAGATTGGATGCTGAGGAACTTATCCCTGAAGCTAAAGTCGTTGAACATAAATTAGTTCCTGTTTGGGCAAAGTATGCAGCATCTATTATTGTAATATTTACTGTAGCCAGCTTATCTGTATTTACAGTATTCAGGAGCAACCCTACTTTAATAAGTTTAAATACTGGAATCGAGCCTAATACCTTAATTCAAACATTAAACGACGGTTCGGTTGTATATCTTGCAAATAATACACAGTTCTCGTATCCCGAGCAATTCAACTCAGATGAACGAAAGGTTAACTTAACTGGTGAAGCTTTCTTTGATGTTGCACCAAACCCTAAAAAACCATTCCGAATCGAAACCGAAAAGGTAATTGTTGAGGTGCTGGGTACTGCTTTTAATGTGAAATCTGAAACCAATGAAGCGTTTGAGCTAGCCGTTGAACGAGGTAAAGTAAGAGTAACACTAAAAAGCGACCCAACCCAATCGCAAATTGTTCTTCCTGGCGAAAAGATTTCAACAACTAACAACCAGCTAATCAAGTCGAAGAATACAGATGCTAACTATTTTGCATGGAGA
This sequence comes from uncultured Rikenellaceae bacterium, assembly GCA_964390565.1. Taxonomy (GTDB): domain Bacteria; phylum Bacteroidota; class Bacteroidia; order Bacteroidales; family Tenuifilaceae; genus UBA8529. Next base: position 141,224 of record CAYMII010000003.1, on the reverse strand, counting down.
ACTAAGCGCATGCAATTTAAAGATGAATTGTTAATCAACGTAATTAGCGTTATTAATAAGAACTATAAATCAAACATAATACTATCTGATAAAAAACTTGCTGAAGAAAAACTTACAACTACTTTCGATAATAGTTCAGTTTCAATAATGACAGAACTAATTTGTTTATCTTTAAACCTAACAAAAGAAGAGCAATCCGATTCAACTATTATCATTAAGCCTATTGAAAAATAGATACTTAATATTTTCTGCAATTCTTTCGAGGGCAGATTTATACCGAAGTTTTTCGGTATTTCTGTTTTTTTTATTTTTTACATGCACACCATATTTTCTAAATGCTCAGGAGAATCTCTTTGAACAAAAAATAACAATTGAACCTCAGCGGGCAACTGTTTATGAGTTGCTTAGTAAGGTAACTGAGTTCACTGGCTATTATTTCATTTACGATAGCAAAATTGTTGGTAGCGATAAGTCCTCAAAAATATCATCTAAGAGCACTACTTTAAAACAAGTTTTGGACGAAATACTGGACGATAAATCACTCGATTATAAAGTAATCGAAAAACATATTTTAATTTTTAAGCGTCAGGAGCAACAAACGCTTGAATCAAATTTTAATAAAGATAGTTTAAAACCAATTAGCGTCAAGGGACAAGTTTTAGATAAGCTTACTAAAAAACCTTTACCTTTTGTGACAATTGGAATTGTTGATAGAGGCATAGGTACAATAAGCAATTTTGATGGTTATTTCTCACTTAAACTACACCCTCAATTCTTAAGTTCCTTAATAACAATATCACATTTAGGATATAAAAGTCAACATATTCCAATTGAGGCACTTTTAGATAAAAATGTTGATATTCTTCTTGAAACGGAGTATATATCAATTCAGGAAGTAATTATCAGAAATATTGATGCCCGTGAGGTTATCAATAAAGTTTATGCTAATCGAAAAGAGAACTATCCCCAAAAACCAATTTATATTACAAGCTTTTATCGAGAGGGAGTCTTAAAAGATAGAAAGTACTTGAACTACTCAGAGGCAATTATTAAAATCTTTAAAGCCCCAATTAATAAGCTTTTCGAGGTTGATCAGATAAAACTGCTTCAGTCGCGTAAGTTTATTAATATTGACCAGCGCGATACGCTGATTGTAAAAATTAAGGCAGGCCTTCAGAGCGCGCTTTCCCTTGATATTATAAAGAACTTACCCGATTTTATTGACCCCGATTTTACTAATAAATACAGTTACTCTAAGGTTGATGTCGTTCCGATTAACTCACGCAATGCTTATGTAATTGCTTTTGAACAAAAGGATTACGTATATGAGCCACTATATAAGGGAACTTTATATGTTGATATGGAGACCTATGCAATAGTTAGTGCTGATTTTGAAATAAACCCCAAATTTGTAAATAGTACTGACGATATGTTTGTACTTAAAAAGAGCAGAAGGTATAGAGTTACCCCTGAGAAGATATCTTATAACGTAAGCTATAGCAATAGCAATGGAAAGTACTATATCAATCATATTCGAGGGGATTTATCACTTAACTATAAAAGACGATATCACTTATTCTCAAACGATTTTCATATTTTCCTCGAATTTGCAAGCTGCGAAATTGATACGGTTAATGTTCAACACTTTTCAAAAGATGAATCTCTTAAAACCAACACAGTTTTTCTAGATTCAAAGTTTAAATTTGATGAATCCTACTGGGGCGATTACAACATCATATCACCCGAAGAAAAGATAAATCAAGCGCTTTCTCGAATAAACGCTAAGATGGAGGTTGTAAAACCTGAATAAGAGTTTTATACCAATAATTTGTTTCTTCAAACACCTTTTTCTACCTTTGTCACCCCAAAAAACAGCTGTAAAACTGTAAATCAGAATGATATAACCCTCGTATTATGGGCAAATGATAATCATTTTGAACTAGGGAATCATTTCAATTTTCGCATTAGTATTGTAATCTAATAACACAAGAATGAATATTTTAAAGGAAGAAGTTGATGCGCTAAATGCAGTGCTCAAACTAAAAATCGAAAAGGCAGATTACGAGCCAAAGGTTGACGTGGCTCTAAAAGATTATCGTAAAAAAGCAGCCATTAAAGGATTTCGTCCTGGTAATGCTCCTGCATCTCTAATTAATAAGCTTTACCGTAAACCAATTATTGTTGATGAGGTTAACAAGCTTATTTCAGAATCACTTTCGAAATTTTTAGTTGAGCAAAAGCTTAATATCCTTGGCGAGCCAATTCCTAGCGAGCAACAAAAACCTATCGATTGGGAAACTCAAGAGGAGTTTGAGTTTGCTTTCGACCTTGGCTTAGTTCCTGAATTCGAACTTAAGCTAAGCAAAAAGGACAAAGTACCTTACTATACAATTAAAGTTGACGATAAACTTCGCGAGATCTACTCAAACAGCTACCGTCAGCGTAATGGCAGCTACGTCCCAGTTGAGGTTACTGCCGAAAAAGATTTAATTAAAGCAACTTTAAACGAGCTTAACGCTGACGAATCACCACGTGATGGTGGCGTTTACGTTGAGAGCGCATCAATCTCAATCGCATTAGTTGCTGATGAGACTGAGAAGAATAAGCTAATCGGGCTAAAGGCCGGTGATGTTGTTACTATCGATACATTAAAAGCTTTTCCAAATGCTACCGATAAGGCTGCGTTACTTCATGTAGCAAAGGATAAACTTGCCGATGTTCAGCCACTATTCCAAGCAACGGTAACTGAAACCATGACTTTTGCTAAAGCAGAACTTAACCAAGAGTTTTTCAATAAGGCTTTTGGCGAGGGCGTTGTTAACTCAGAAGAGGAGTTTAACGCAAAAATCGACGAGGAGATCAGCAAAAACCTAGTTCACGAGAGCAACTTCCGTCTACTTATCGATCTAAAAGAGAAACTAATTGAGAAATTCAAAATCGAACTTCCAAAAGAATTCCTAGTTCGTTGGTTAACTATGATTAACGAAGGTAAGCATACTCGCGAGCAGATTGAGTCTGAGTTTCCAATGTTTGAGAAAGACCTTCAATGGCAGCTTATCCGCGATAAGGTCGCTATGGAGAACGATTTAAAGATAACTGAAGAGGAAGTTCATGCATTTGCTATGGAATTTGCGCGTAACCAATTTGCTTCATACGGTATGATGCAGATGCCAGATGAGTATCTTGTTAGCTATGCTGATAGCGTACTTAAGAAGGATGGCGAAAAACGCAAAATTCAAGAGCGTTTACTTGAAGATAAGGCTGTTGCGATTATCAGAGAAGCGGTTAAACTTGATGAGAAAGAAGTTACAACCGACGAATTCAACAACTTAAAATAGTAGTAATACCTAATATCTCAAAACCGGCTTTCGTAAGATTGCCGGTTTTTTTATTAACCAAAGATGCTATACTTTGTTATTATTCAATTCAACAATAAAAAAAAGACGCTATCTTTGGATTAACATCTTTAGCAAAATCGATAATTTTAAATACTTCATATGAACGAATTCGAAAAATATGCCATTAGGCATCGTGGAATAAGCAGTCTATCGCTGCACAACTTCCAATCAATGCACAGCAGCTATATATCACCAACCATCATCGAGGAGCGGCAGCTAAACATTGCCACTATGGACGTGTTTTCGCGCCTTATGATGGATCGAATCATCTTTTTAGGTGTTCCAATTAACGATGATGTTGCAAACATCATTCAAGCTCAACTGCTTTTCCTTGAGTCTACCGATCCTTCAAAGGATATTCAAATCTACTTTAACACTCCAGGTGGTTCAGTTTATGCTGGCTTAGGTATTTATGACACCATGCAGTATATAAGCTCAAATGTGGCTACAATTTGTACTGGAATGGCTGCTTCAATGGGCGCAGTTCTTCTCACCGCAGGTGAAAAAGGGAAGCGTACCGCTTTGCCTCACTCAAGGGTGATGATTCACCAACCTATGGGTGGTGCCGAAGGACAAGCATCAGATATCGAAATCACAACTCGCGAGATTTTAAAACTACGCGATGAGTTGTATAATATCGTTGCTAAGCATTCGGGTAATCCATTTGAGAAGATTCAGAAAGACTCTGACCGCGACTACTGGATGACTGCTCAAGAAGCCAAGGATTATGGAATGATTGACGAGGTTTTACAGAGAAACGGTACAACTAAATAATGTTGATAAATTGAAACACGAACCCTCTCAGATTTTCTGCGAGGGTTTTTTATTTGTAACTATTCAAATATCGAAGTTTTAGCCGCTAGCCCAAATCGCAGAACCTTTAGAGTACGGTCAAAGTAAATGTTGTAGTAATCCTGCCCGTAGTAGTATTGGGCAAAAATGGTTACATCGCTTAGGAACGATGGCTTAAACGAAATGGTATACCTGAAAATTAGCCTCTTTGTATCAAAAGTGCTAACGTTAGCCATGTCTCCAGCAATTAGCCCAATCCGAATGGATTGACTTAGTATAGCATTATGACTGGCTGGGTTCTTACTTGTATTCCCAAATATTCGTAATGCTTTGGATAGGTTAAATGATGATTGAAAATCGGTGAAAAACCTAAGCCTACCATATCGTGGTCGTAACTCTGGAGCTTGATGATAGTGATAAAGAACCGAAAGTTTCATGTAATTGATAACTGCCTTTGGGAATCTTTTATCGGGACGAGAAAAGAACATTCCACCTTCGATATAGTTTGTTGAGAAGTTCCCCGATTTTGTGTTTATGGCGGTGCTATCTTCATTATAAAAACTATCAGATTGCCCATTGGAGTGATGGGCCCATGAAAAATATGTGAAAACCCCCTCTGCTTGCTTGTTTTTAGAGGAGATTCTATAAAAGATTGTTCCCTTTGGCATAAATGATGGCGTTCGAACAGGGAGCGATTTTTCATTGTACATCCTAAGGATAAACCGAGGCGATAGCTCAATTCCCCAACGGGTGCTTTTGTTTACAGTAAAGTAAGGGACAATATCCCCTTCAAAAATCAATGGCTCAATATTACCAATCCCTCCTAGTGCACTTATATAGCTTGGTTCGCGAAACATGCTAAATGTGCTTTCGAAAAGTGTTGAATCTTTCGATATCTCCTGCGATTTAACAGTCAAACTTATTATCATGAAACTGATAATAAGTTTTAATTGATTCGAAATTGTTATCATAACAAACTCTTGGTATTACCATATTTAGCGTGTGCTATCCGTAGATTCATTCTTTACTATTTTCCTTCCAAATTTGTCAAAAAAATCTGTTTTGGAATATATACTATCCTTTGAGATGACAAATTCAGTTTTTTTCCAGCAGTCTTTATGTATTGTTATTTCTAAATTCTTTTGTCCATATTTATTCCAATATGTCCATTTTCCAATCTTTTTACCTAATGCATAACACCCACTATCTTGAGGTGATCCGTTTAAATAATAAGTCGTGCACAATCCATCCTCGATTTTGTTTTTCAATGAAGTTTTTCTTTTTATAGTATTCGTGTTGGGGTAATAGAGCGTTTGGTGAACTAATTTCTCTCCTTTAAAAATCAATACTGATAAAGGATTTCCTGATTTGTCATATGATGTTAATGTGCTATCTAACTTCCCTTTTTTAATAAATCCTTTTTCTTTGATAATATCATTTTTATGGTAAGAAATGAAAGTTCCAGTGTAAATTATATTCTGATTGTAATAAATCGAATCTTTAACTGTCAAATCTTTAATATTAAATACCTGACTAAATGTATTTAGCCCGAGTATTAATAATATAAATGCGAAAAAAAATGATTTCATTATTCTAAAATTAAGTAATATGTGATGCTTGATCAGAATATTGGGTTATCCTAAACTGCTTTAGAACTAAGGCCTTTAAGGAGTAACTATCGCAAGTAAAGTTAATTAAATTATTCCTACCTTTGCAAGCATTAATAGAGTTAATAATCAAATGAAGAAAGACGATAAATGTTCGTTTTGTGGACGTCATAGGCGCGATGTGAACCTGCTTGTTTCGGGTGTTGATGCTTTTATTTGCGATATGTGCGCCGAGCAAGCCAACCTCATCGTAAACGAGGAGTTGAAGAAGAAGGGGGAATTTACGCTGAACAAGGGTAAACTCCAGAAACCTGCTGAGATGAAGAAGTTTCTTGATCAATACGTTATTGGTCAGGATGAGGCGAAGAAATACCTATCGGTTGCAGTTTACAATCACTATAAAAGATTGATGCAGGTTAGCAAAAACAATGAGGATGATGTTGAGATTGAGAAATCTAACATCCTATTAGTTGGTCGTACAGGTACAGGAAAAACGCTTCTTGCAAGAACGATTGCTAGAATGTTACATGTTCCTTTTGCTATTGTAGATGCTACGGTTCTTACCGAGGCTGGTTATGTTGGCGAGGATGTTGAAACCATTCTTACTCGTCTTTTGCAAGTTGCCGATTATAACGTTGAGGCTGCCGAAAAGGGTATTGTCTTTATTGATGAACTAGATAAAATTGCCCGCAAAGGCGATAATCCATCCATAACCCGTGATGTTTCGGGCGAAGGCGTTCAGCAAGCTTTACTAAAGTTGCTTGAAGGTTCTATAGTAAACGTTCCACCTCAAGGTGGTCGTAAGCACCCTGAGCAAAAGATGATTGCTGTAGATACAAAGAATATCCTTTTCATTTGCGGCGGGGCATTCGAAGGTATTGAGAAGAAAATTGCTCAGCGCTTGAATACTCAGATTGTTGGCTACGGTGCAAGTAAAGAGCGCGAGAATATCGATAAGGATAACCTTTTACAGTATATCGCTCCGCAAGATTTGAGGATGTTTGGGTTAATCCCCGAAATTATTGGTAGGTTACCTATCCTAACCTATTTAATGCCACTCGATCGTGATGCACTAAGAAATATCCTCACCGAGCCAAAAAATGCCATCACAAAGCAGTATGTAAGGCTTTTTGAGTACGATAATATCAAGCTTGACATCAAGGATGAGGTGCTGGATTATATAGTTGATAAAGCCATTGAGTTTAAGCTAGGTGCTCGTGGTTTACGTTCAATCTGCGAGGCAATTATGATCGATGCCATGTTCGAACTCCCATCAGGGAAGGAACACGAGATGATTATAACCCTTGAGTATGCTCAAAAGAAACTTGAAAAGGCAAATATTAAGAGGTTGAAGGCAGCCTAGGTTATTTGTGTCGAACTAGGTTGATAAAAGTATATCCAAGCCCGTCATCATTGGCGGGCTTTCCTTTTGTAATGCTCTCTGTCGACCATTCCGATAAGTTTAGCTCAGGGAAAAAGGTGTCGCCTGCAAAACCAGCATGAACGCGAGTAAGGTAGATTTTATCGGTAATTGGTAAGGCCTGTTTGTATATTTCGCCACCACCAATAATAAAAACTTCGTTATCGTTCTTTGCTAGTTCAAACGCTTCCTCTAGCGATTTTGCAACCAAGCAGCCTTCAAACTGTATGTTCTCCTGACGAGAAATGATTATGTTCACTCGTCCTGGTAAGGGCTTACCAACGCTCTCGTAGGTCTTGCGACCCATTATGATATGATGCCCTGTAGTAAGGCTTTTGAACCTTTTCAAATCCTCTGAGATATGCCATAGCAGATGATTGTCGTACCCAATCGCATCATTCTCCGCTACCGCTACTATTATTGACTTTATCATTTTAGTTGATGGTTGTTCGTTGTTTGTTTTACTTGCCACTTAAACAGCTATCGCCCCTTTAATATGTGGATGTGGATCGTAGCCTTCGAGTTTAAAATCATCAAACTTAAAATCGAATATCGATTTAACATTTGGGTTAATTATCATTTTTGGTAAAGCCCTTGGTTCGCGGGTCATCTGAAGTTTAACCTGTTCAATATGATTTAAGTAGATATGAGCATCGCCAAAGGAGTGAATAAATTCTCCGGGTTTTAGTCCAGTAACCTGAGCAACCATAAGGGTTAGGATAGCGTACGAAGCTATATTGAAAGGTACCCCAAGGAAAACATCGGCGCTACGCTGGTAGAGCTGGCACGAAAGCTTTCCGTCGGCCACATAAAATTGGAAAAGCGCATGGCATGGCGGTAACGCCATATTCTCTATCTCCCCAACATTCCAAGCGCAAACCATATGACGTCTCGAGTCAGGATTCTTTGTTATCGAATTTATTACCTGAGTTATCTGGTCGATGTGCCTGCCATCGGCAGTTGGCCATGAGCGCCACTGATAGCCATAAACAGGACCAAGGTTTCCGTTGGCATCGGCCCACTCGTTCCAAATGGAAACGCCATTATCGTTGAGGTATTTTACGTTTGTGTCGCCATTTAAGAACCAAAGCAGCTCGTGGATTATGGATTTAAGGTGAAGCTTTTTAGTTGTAAGCAAAGGGAATCCTTCCGATAAATCGAAACGCATTTGGTAACCAAAAACGCTGATAGTACCTGTGCCTGTTCTATCGGTTTTCTCAACCCCTTTGGTCATAATATGATCAAGAAATTCAATGTATTGCTTCATTTTCTATCTATTCAAATGATTGCTTAAAGGTAATTTCATATGGCGAGAAAGCAAAAAAAATGGTTGGCTTGATATCAGAAATAGTTAACAAGTTAATAAGATGAAAAGTTTATAAGTAAACAAAGGTGTGTTTTTGATTTAAAAGAGAGATTACGTGCATTTATGCTGTGAAACTCTGTGCAGTTTACTCCGTGAACTCGGTGTTTAAAGATGAAAATAGTTCTTATCTTTGATTAGAGTTAGGTTCGAATTAGTTTGAAACATTTTTATGAATATTAAAAATCCAGTTTTTACTTTATTATTACTTACGTTTACATTCAGTTTTGTAACCTGCTGTAAGGTGGGTGAAGATGGTCCCACCAATCCCACCAACGGGTTAACCACCGCAGTTTTTAACCCCAAACTGAAATATGGTAGTTTAGCCGATATTGATGGGAATGTTTATAAAACTATTAAAATTGGCACTCAAACGTGGATGGCCGAGAACCTGCGGGTTACCCATTACCGAAATGGCGACCCCATACCCAACGTTACTGATACCGCTCAGTGGGTCGATTTAACCTATGGCGCTTACTGCTACTACAACAATACGCAAAAACTCGATAGCATTGCCACCTTTGGCGGGCTGTACAACTGGTTTGCCGTATCTGACCCCAGGGGGCTTGCCCCCAAGGGCTGGCATGTGCCCACCGATGAGGACTGGAAAACGCTGATAACCTTTCTTGGAGATGGTGATTTAACCCTTGGCAACAGCATTGCTGGCGATAAGATGAAAGAGGCTGGGGGAAAGCATTGGTCACCTTCTGAAGAGGATAATAGTAGCGGTTTTACTGCGCTACCAGGGGGTTGGCGTAACTACAGAACTGGGGATTTTGAATTTATTCGCCTTTATGGAAATTGGTGGTCTGCTAAAGGAGATTACTATGCATACTTTTTTTCGTTGAGTTTAGACCCAAATGTCTTTTGGGCTCGAAATTACCCACAATATGGGTACTCAATTCGTTGCATAAAAGATTAAAAATTACACCTTACAAATCATTTGCCTGCTTTCAAACATAATGATTCATTAATCAATAATTTTGAACAGCTGTTTTAGATAGTGTAACTTATCCATCAATTTAAAGGTATCATGTCGATTAAGATTTTTCATAACACTCGTTGTAAGCACAGCCGTGCTGGGTTAGATTACCTGAAAAGTAAAACTTCCGATATCGAAGTAAGAGAGTATATTACCGATACTATCACTCTTGATGAGCTTAAGGAGATATTTCTAAAATCGAACCTTAAGCCAATTCAGATTGTTCGTACTAACGAGGAATACTACAAAACCTATTTAAAAGGGAAGAATTTCTCAAACGATGAGTGGATTAAGATACTCGCCGAAAATCCCAAGATAATTCAACGACCTATCGTTGTTGGGAAGTATAAGGCGGTTATTGGAAATCCTCCAGAGGAGATTGATAAATTATTTAAGTAGCCACCAACTCTTTGAGCCTTCGAGTCTTTGTGGCAGGAATTTTTTGCCACTAAGTCGCAAAGCCACAAAGAACAGCGAAGCCATCAATGTAGTTAATTTCAAAAACTTGATATTTATTTTTGCTATTTGAACAACACATTAATCACTAACAAATAACCCTATGGCAGCACCCGATTTTAAATATCAAAAGCCTTTCTCACTTGGGAAAGATGAGACGAACTACTATCTTCTAACTAAAGATTATGTTTCGGTTTCGCAGTTTGAGGGGAAGGAGATTCTAAAAGTAGAACCAGAGGGGTTAACCATGATTGCGAAAACGGCAATGCACGATTGCTCATTCATGCTTAGAACTGAGCATTTAAAGCAGATGGCAGAGGTTTTGAACGATCCCGAGGCAAGCAAAAACGATAAGTTCGTTTCACTAGTGATGCTTCGTAATGCCGAAATATCGGCAAAGGGAATTCTTCCCTTCTGTCAAGATACTGGAACAGCAATAATCATTGGTAAAAAAGGGCAAAATGTTTGGACTAGTGCTGACGACGAGGAGGCTTTATCGTTGGGCGTTTACAAAACCTATACAGGTGATAATCTTCGGTATTCCCAAACAATCCCGTTGGATATGTATAAGGAGAAGAACTCGGGGACAAACCTGCCAGCACAAATTGATATTTATGCCACCAATGGCAATGAGTACGAGTTTTTGTTCATTGCAAAAGGAGGTGGATCGGCTAATAAAACATTGCTATTTCAGGAGACAAAAGCTTTACTTAACCCCGAAAACCTTGAGAAATATTTAGTTGAAAAGATGAAGATATTGGGTACGGCTGCTTGTCCTCCCTATCATGTTGCATTTGTAATTGGTGGAACATCTGCCGAGGCATGTATTAAAACAGTAAAGCTTGCCACAGCAAAGTATCTCGATAATCTTCCAACTCAGGGTAATGATGGTGGTCAAGCATTCCGCGATGTTGAGTTAGAAAAGAGAATCCTCGAGGCTGCCAAAGGCATTGGTCTTGGTGCACAATTTGGAGGTAAGTATTTTGCAATTGATGTTAGAATTATTCGTTTGCCACGCCACGGAGCATCATGCCCTATTGGAGTAGGCGTTTCGTGTGCCGCCGATAGGAATATCAAAGCAAAAATTAATAAAGATGGTATTTGGGTTGAGCGGTTAGAGATTAATCCGGGTCAATTTATTTCTGAGCAATACAGAAAGAGCGATGAGGGTGGAGCAGTAAACATCAACCTAAACAAACCAATGAAGGAGATTCTTGCTGAGCTTTCAAAACATCCGGTTGGCACTCGCTTGGCATTGAATGGGACAATAATCGTTGGTCGGGATATTGCTCATGCTAAGCTAAAAGAACGGTTGGATAAAGGTGAATCATTGCCCCAATATGTTAAAGATCATCCTATCTATTATGCTGGTCCAGCAAAAACCCCAACGGGTATGGCTTCGGGTTCATTTGGTCCAACTACAGCAGGACGAATGGACTCTTATGTTGATCTGTTCCAGTCGCAAGGCGGAAGTATGATTATGATTGCCAAAGGCAACAGGGGCCAAGTGGTTGCTGATGCATGTAAGAAATATGGTGGCTTCTATCTTGGAAGCATTGGCGGACCTGCAGCGATCTTAGCCCAAGAGAATATCAAGAAAGTAGAGTTGCTAGAGTATCCCGAATTGGGTATGGAGGCAATTTATAAGATTGAGGTTGAGAATTTCCCAGCGTTTATACTTATAGATGATAAAGGGAATGATTTCTATAAACAAATAGTCAAGTAATAAAAAAGGCTGCTAAAAGCAGCCTTTTCTTTTTTGAATTTACTGGGTAATCGACTTTTTATCAATCAACCCATGATATTTTATTGAGTAGGTAGTTGTATAGTTTATGATTGCTGGGATATTCATCTTTATGGTGTCAATTGTCGATGTTGTGGTTTCCCATTTTTCGCCCTCTTTAATAACAACAGGCTTGCCATCAAAATTTATCGATAATCCTTCAGCATTTACCTCTTTGATAGTCAAATCGTACATTGAGTAGGGGAGTTTTCCTATAGCGGTTATTCGCATCGAAATGCCTGTGCCCGCAGCACCTTTTAGGATTCGACCATTCCCAAGGATAACCTTTACAGTATCGAGTAAAAAGTTCTCTTTCCGGATGATCTCAAGTTTTTTTGTTTCGGTATCAAAGCGGTATGTTGGGCCATCAATTCGGCGTCCTTTTGGAGCATCTCCACTTATCACCTTACCATCTTGAGTTTGGATAAACTCAACAAAAGCAACTTGTTCAGCATTTATATAGTTTTTATTTACTTGTTGCTTGTTTATGCTACAACTTAAGGATAAAAGCACAACTAGCAATATTGAAAACATTTTGATTTGCTTTAGCATGATAATAATTGTTTGAGTCACGAAAGTTATTAAGAATAATTAGAATCTAAAATAAATAAAGGGTTGTATCTCCGATGATTTAAACTGGTAAATGATAAAAACGATAAGCAGGGTAGCCACTATCTTAAGCATCAAATTTGATTTAATGAAATAACCTCTGTATCCCTCTTTAAATGATAAGGGTAGCCAATGGATTGTAAAGCCAATAATTATTAGTCCGTAGATATTATATTGGCTTGTGATGTTAGATAATATTGAGCTAGCCCCAAAGCGGTTAACCATTTGCGAGATCATCTCCATTGCCTTATCGATACTTGATGAACGGAAGAATATCCACGATAAACAGACAACATTAAAGGTGATAAACCCTGCCATTAAGGTTTTCCAGGTTGAAGGGTTGAGTTTCGGCGTTTTAAAAATTCTTGTCCAGAGTTTATGAATCACTAATGAAACTCCATGTATTCCTCCCCATATTACAAATCTGATATTCGCTCCATGCCACAATCCACCGAGTAGCATAGTAATCATCAAGTTGATATTGGCACGAAACTTTCCTTTTCTATTTCCACCAAGAGGTATATAGAGATAATCTCTCAACCAAGTTGAAAGCGATATGTGCCAACGTCGCCAGAAATCGGTTATATTTACTGCCTTATAAGGGGAGTTAAAGTTTATAGGCAGTCTAAACCCTAACAATAGCGCAACCCCGATGGCAATATCCGTATAGCCCGAAAAGTCGCAGTAGATTTGGAGAGCATAGCCATACGTTGCCATCAGATTCTCAAATCCCGAATAGCTGGTTGGACTATCGAATACCCTATCAACAAAGTTTATAGAGATATAATCGGAGATAAGCATCTTCTTGATTAACCCGTTAAGGATTAGGAAATATGCATGGTTAAACTCCTGCCACGAAAGGCTGTATTTCCTGTAGATTTGAGGTATAAACTCTGCCGCTCGAACTATTGGCCCTGCAACTAGCTGAGGGAAGAACGAAACGTAAAAACCAAAGTCGAGGATGTTTGTTATAGGCTTAAGTTTTCCTCTATATATATCAACGGTATAGCTGATGGTTTGGAAGGTGTAGAACGATATCCCAACGGGAAGGAGTATTGTTGTACTATCGAAATGACCATTGAAAAATTGGTTTGTCCAAAGCGAAAGGTAATTCACAACCTCAAAGTTTGTCCCGAACAGACTATTTACAGAGGTTATGTAGAAGTATGCATACTTAAAATATGATAGCACTCCAAGGTTTAAACTGATGCTGATGCCCACAAGTAGTTTCCGTACCCATTTTCTTGATGATATTGGAATTAAAATCCCCGTTGTATAGTCGCAGAACGTTGCAAATATTAGCAGTGCAAAGAATAATCCGCTCGATTTATAGTAGAAAAAGAAGCTGAAAAGTAAAAGATAAATCGTTCGTAGGTGCGGTTTTTTGTAAACGAAGGAATAACCCATTAGCAGTATCGTAAAGAACACCCAGAACGAGGCCACTGTAAATATGATGGGCGAGCTCTCCTCATAAGTGAAAATCTTTACTATATAGTGCCAAATATCTATCATTCTACTTTTGTCTTTTTTTGTATTTCCTCATTTTCAAGGTATCGCTCATACTCCGAAATCAGAGCAGCATAAAACATCTCGGCAATCAAATTTGCCCCTCGATATGTAAAATGGATGAAATCCTTATTGGCTAGAGGAGGGTTTGCTGTTTGCCATGCAGCCATTGAGTTTTTGCCTCCCATGGCTTTATAGCAATCCCAGAAAGGTATCCCCGCTTTGAAAGCAGCTTGCTTCTGGGCATCGCGAATCATTTCAATATTTGGGTATGATGTGTACCTTAATCCCTCTTTACGTGCAACATCCGAAACGCCAATCATTATTATTGATGCCTCAGGCAAAGCCACTTGCAATGCTTTTATCTGATTATAAAATTGAACTTGATAGTATTTGTAGCTATCAACAATTCGAGGAACAACGTTAACTCCAAACTGAAGAATGATGAGCTTTGCGTTGAGCATTCGAAGCATATCGGTCATAAAACCCATGTCGGTTTTTGTAAAATCGATGCCAGAACTACCTCGTAATGGGATATTATCAACTACAATTCCCTTTTCCGTTTCGAGCGATATGCCGTAAACAAGAGGGCTGCCATCGCCCCTGAAGTTGATGTCAAACTGATTTGTACTTTGCTTAATTTCCCACGAAACGGTTGCCAGCTTATTGGTGTTTGGAATAAGTTCGGCATCGTTTGTTACACCATCGGAGAACAGTTCAACCATAAATGGTTTTGGGTTGAACCCATAAAAAATTCGGATTCTATCAAAACGTCGGGCTGTGCGGTTTACACCTCCAATTCGCTTAAATTTTATCCAAGCCTCGTTTGTCCCTTTTGAAAAAAGGGTTTTGTTAGACGTAAATGATGAGAAGCCACCAAGTACACCATATCGGTTAATCCCTGCGTTTGCTTTATCGTGATCGGCAAGTGTTGTTTTCTCCCAGTTTGATGATGTTGTTTGAAGAAGAGTTGCTGTTTCGCTGTTTTGAGGCAGAGCGTGAACTAGTCCAACACCACCACCACCAAATTTTGTTTGCAATCTTGATCTGAAGTAAGATGTAATCCGATCGCCCTCAATCTGTGAATCGCCGTAGTGAAGAATCCTTATTGCCTTTTTGTTGTATTGCTTGTTCTTTAAAGCATCAAAAAAGGAGTTCAGCGATTTATTCATACTATCGGCAAACTCTAGCCTATTTATTTTGCTCTTTAGGTAGTCGGCGGTAAATGCTTTTAATGAATCAACAGTTGATGTTGTATCATTTTTAGGTATAGTGTCGGTAATAAGTGAAAACTCCCAATTCTTTACTGGTAAAAGGTTTGCGTTAAAAGAGCTATCAACTCTTTTATCAAGAAAAGCAATTTCGGGAATGAGATTGGTTTCATTATTTGATGAGTCAATTCCTAAAAGATCATTGATATTGGGGTAACGAAGCGTTACGGTTCCAACCTTAATCCCATTTTTTGGAAAAAAGAGGGCAGGTAATAAAACAATTACGATGAGAAGTAGAAGTATTAAAAGCGTTTTGTAGGGTTTTACCATGTATCGGGATGTGAATGGTTACTTCTAACCCTAAAGGTAAAAAGATTTTGATAAAACCCTATGGGGCAATAAAACTCTAGTTTAGCTTTTGGCTTTTATCTTTAAGGTCTGCCCTGGGTAAACCCTATCGGTTTTGAGGTTGTTAACTTTCATAATCTCATCACCTGTAACGCCAGGATACTGTTTGGCAATTGTCCAAAGGGTGTCCCCTTGTTTAACGGTATACACAATATAACCCGCTTCAACTTTAGGTTTTGTAGGGGTGATGATTCCAAGCTGAATAGCCATACGTTGAGAAACGTAAATTGCCAATTTCTGATTAACCCTAATCATATTGCTATATAGGTTGTTCCATGAGCGAAGTTGCGAAGCAGTAACGCCGTATCTTTCAGCTATGGTGCCAAGCACATCACCCGATTGAACGCGATAATCGTACCTAACGCTCCCAGCAGGAACATCATATTGATATGAAGAGGTGTATTTTATAGGATTTATGCTATTCTTACGGTTAAAGTATACGCTATCCTTATATGAATATATCTCTTTTTCCTTATCGATGAATGGACCTACCGCATCAGCAGGAAGTTTAAGCGTTAACGCTCTTTCTCTTGCAGGGATAACATCTTGTTTATATTGAGGGTTGAGATCGCGTAAAAGGTTAATTGGAACACCAATAACTTCCGATACTTGCTGTAGGTGCAGTAATTGATTTACCATAATGGTATCGGACGTTAACGGAATATTGATTGGTTGTGGTTTGATATTGTGCTCTTTATGATAGTAATATGCGTAGTTTGCTGCAATAAAGGCAGGAACATATCCTCTAGTTTCACGAGGGAGATAATAGTAAATATCCCAGTAATTCTTTTTGCCTCCTGCACGACGAATGGCTTTATTCACATTGCCTGGACCGCAATTGTAAGCTGCAATTACAAGTGTCCAATCTTTATAAATTGAGTATAAATCTTTTATGAAACGTGCAGCAGCATGCGATGCTGCAATTGGATCACGACGCTCATCAACGTATGAGTTGATGGTTAGCTTATACATTCTGCCCGTTCCGTACATGAACTGCCAAAGGCCAGTTGCCCCAACACGTGATACTGCACGTGGGTTGAGCGCAGATTCGATTATTGGTAAAAACCTGAACTCTTGTGGAAGTTGATATTGATCTAAAATCTCCTCAAATATTGGGAAATAGTAATCGGAAAGGCCAATCATCACTCCCACAAGCTCTTTCTTGTTTTGAGTGTACATCGAGATGTAGCTCTTAACAATGCTGTTGTAAGGTAGATCTATTAGAGAGTTTATTTTTGCAAGGCGTTTTGTATAGATCGAGTCAGGAAGGTTAACAATTGGCATTGTGCTATCTAACTCAATACCATTAGGAATAAGGTTTCCCGAGTCAATTGATTGTTGTACATACCAAAGATTCAAAAGGCTATCCAGATTGTTGTTGAAATCGGATGACAGGCCTATCCTTTCCAGTGTCGAGTCCTTTATAGCAGGTTTTGTAACTTGTGCAATAACAGAATTAACAGCTAAGGAAAGAAATATGGCAAATGTGTAGATTGTAAACTTTTTCATCTTTAATATTTAAAAATTAAACGAACAACTAAGACCAAACGCAGGTAAAGTGTAGTTTGTTGACGCAAAGTTATTATTTATTATGGTTGGTTCAACACGAAATGATAGATCGTCGTTCACATTCCAATCGAAAAAGTGTGCATCAACGTTGGCATCAATGATATTTAGAGCGTAAACTCCAATCAATCCCGCAAAAGCTAAGTCCCTGTTCTTGCGATATATGTCTCTGTAAAGTTTCAATTCTTCCTCCGTTCTTAGCCCATTAAACTCATCATTAGGGTACTGCCTAATGGCTCTTTTCATTTTGACATAACCTCTATTATTCCAATCAATAATAAAAATCATGGTACTTAACCCACCATAAATAACAGGAACTTTCCATGCTTTCTTGTTATATACTTGCCCTGCTCCGGGAAGAACAGTCGAGAGAATTGTGGCAGTTGCAGGGGAGTGTTGGTCCTTATTATAAACGAGAAGCGCATCAATAACACTGGCAATGTAAAATGCACTAGCACCAGCTATGTAAAGATTACGGCTTCTTTTTTCAAACAGATATCTCTTTTTATAATAATTTAATTCCGTTTCGGTAGATGTTGATAAAAGATTGTTATAATCAGAGAGATAACTCTTGTATGTGCTATTTTTCTTTATACCCATATATAGCATGCTTCCCATGCCAGCATATAAAACAGCAGCCTTCCCGTATTGTTTGTTGTATATCTGGCCAAATCCAGGAAGAATTTGCGATCCAAGCCATAAATGCTTGGTTTTTAGGCTATCGAAAAAATGCTTTGATGGTTTATTTTTAGCCAATTGACTAAAAGAGAGAAATGGTATTAGCAATAATACCATTCCTACAACAAATGTCTTTCGAATATGTGATGAAAAGGATACCCTCAACGTTTTTCTAGTTTTAGGAGAAAACGAAGAAAAGGAGGAATTGTTATCCCTCCAAACTGTTAAATTTCTTAATAATCTCTTGTAGTTCAAGCTCGTTATGGTACGAAATTACAATTTTACCATCGCCTTTTGTGCCCGTTTTGATATCGGCAGCCCATCCTAATTTGTTGATTAGATGATCCTTCAGCTGTGACTCGGTATGGGGTAAGTCGCGATTGTTCTTTAATTTCTGCGATTTCTCAGGATGCTTTTCTTGGATTGCTCTAACCTCCTCCTCGGCTTTACGAACCGAAAGGTCTTTATCAATAATTGCCCTATAAAGTTTTAGCTGAGCAATTGGATCGTCAATGGTAATTAAGGCTCTTGCATGACCCATTGAAAGATGCTGTTGGCGCAATCCATGCTGAATTTCAGCAGGAAGTTTAAGTAGACGCAAGTAGTTACCTACTGTAGCGCGTTTTTTACCAACCCTGTCGGCTAAAGTTTCTTGGGTTAGGTTACACTCATCGATAAGACGTTGATAGCTGATGGCAACCTCAATTGAATCGAGATCCTCACGTTGAATATTCTCAACAAGTGCCATTTCAAGCAAACCCTGATCATTTGCCGTGCGAATATAAGCAGGGATTGTTTTTAGCCCAGCAAGTTTCGCTGCACGTAATCGACGCTCGCCAGAGATTAGTTGGTATCTATTATCGTTAGCGCGAACGGTGATTGGCTGAATTATGCCCAAGCGTTTTATCGATTCTGCTAGCTCGTTAAGAGCTTCTTCATCAAATTTTGTGCGAGGTTGATAGGGGTTCGCATCAATCGTTTCGATATCTATCTCATTAACCAGCTCGCTGGTTTTCCTGTGATCTACTACTTCGTGCCTTGTTGGATCGCTAGCCTCATCGATAAGGGCTCCAAGTCCACGCCCTAAGGCCATTTTTTTAGTCATATCCTAATTATTTCCTAAAAGCAAATATTATTTCTCACTTATCTGTTTCTCTTTAGCATCAACCTTGGTCATGTTATTTCGTTGAAGCAATTCACGTGCAAGGTTAACATAACTTGTTGAACCTGCCGAGACTGCATCGTAAAGAATAACTGGCTTACCGTAGCTTGGTGCCTCGCTTAGCTTGATGTTACGCTGAATAATGGTTTCGAAAACCATTTGCTGGAAGTGTTTTTTAACCTCTTCAACAACCTGATTCGATAAGCGTAAGCGTGCATCGTACATGGTTAGAAGGAATCCTTCTATTTCGAGAGCAGTATTTAATCTTGCCTGAATTATTTTGATGGTATTAAGAAGTTTGCCTAATCCTTCTAGAGCAAAATACTCGCACTGAACAGGGATCATCACTGAATCGGCAGCGCTAAGCGCGTTAACCGTTATTAAACCAAGTGATGGAGAGCAGTCGATAAGTACAAAATCGTAATCATCCTTAATCTTGTCAACAACACCCTTTAGCATCTTTTCGCGATTTGGAAGGTTGAGCATTTCAATCTCAGCCCCAACTAAATCAATATTTGATGGGATTAAGTCTAAACCCTTAAGCTCGCTGTTGAGGATAATATCCTTTGGATTTACCTCTTCAACAAGGCACTCGTAAATGCTTGTTTTGATGTTTCTAAGATCGAAACCAATCCCCGAAGTGGCGTTTGCCTGTGGGTCAGCATCAACTAGTAATACTTTTTTCTCAAGAACAGCAAGACTTGCTGCAAGGTTAATAGCAGTGGTAGTTTTACCTACTCCGCCCTTTTGGTTAGCAATTGCAATAACTTTTGCCATTATGTTTTTATTTTTTTCAGATACTTAATTTGGAGAAAATTGGGGCTCAAAGATAAATATCACCCACTTTCTACCATTGGTTTACCCGATAGGATATAAACAAAAAAACGATTATTACTAACACTTTATTAACAATTTGAGTCCTGTTCGAGTATCTGCAAAAATAGGAAATCTTTTTTACAAACTTCTATGAAATTTTATCTATGCCTATCAAAATAGAAATAGCAGTAGTTGCTAGGGGTTAATGATAAATTTATCTAGGTTTTTAAGTTTGTTAATTTGGTATTGTATTGATTAGTTGATTATTGATGAGTAATTAAATTTGTTTGTTTTTTCTTCTCCCGAAGTTATTATCGGAAAATTGTATATTTACCACCCATTAAAGGGACTGAATTATATGGCTGATAGGTGGTATGCTATAATTAACCCTCAAGCTGGCAGCGGTAAAGGTAAAACCGATTGGCCACAAATTGAGTCGTTGCTTAAACTAAACGGAATAGAGTTCGATTATGTATTTACAACCCATAAGTACCACTCGGTTGAGCTAACCGTTAATGCAATTAATTTAGGTTATAAGAAGTTGATTGCAATTGGCGGAGACGGAACGCTTAACGAAATTGTAAATGGCGTATTTATCCAAAAGCGCTTTCCAACTACAGAAATTGCTATAGGCGTAATTGCTGTTGGAACAGGTAACGATTGGTCGAGGATGTACAAAATTCACGAAACTTACGAAGGGAAGGTTGCCGCGCTTAAGGATGGGAAACTCTTTTTGCAAGATGTGGGCAAGGTTGAGTATGTGGAGTCAATGGTTAAGCAATCGCGCTATTTTGCAAACGCCGCAGGCGTTGGGTTTGATGCCGAAGTTGCACGTCGTACAAACCGACTTAAGGAGCATGGTCATAAGGGTAAGATTTTATATATGGGAAGCCTTGTAAGGGCTTTGTTCGATTATAAACCATCATTTATCAATATTGCCATTGATGGAGAAAAGATTGGTGGCAAAGTATTTAGCTTAACCGTAGGAATTGGCTGTTATAATGGTGGGGGTATGATGCAAATGCCCAATGCTATATCTGACGATGGTCTTTTTGATGTAACAGTAATACGTCAGGTTAGACGATTTGAGGTTATTCGCAATATTTACAGGCTCTATAATGGTACTATCCTTTCGCATCCTAAAATTACCGGGCATATTGGAAAGGAAGTGGTTATATCTTCCGAAATACCTATTGGACTTGAGGTTGATGGAGAATCATTGGGCGTATCGCCATTTGTATTCAGCGTGGTTCCCAAAAGTATTAATGTTATAGTGGGTGCCGATTTTCATTCGGTTACTAGTCCTGCAACAACTGTAATTGATACAGAGTAGCGGGTGCATATACAACACTTTACCTATTAAAATACTAAAGTGAATAATATTCAGTTTTATATCTGAAAAATAATTCTTGTAGCTAGCCCAATTAGAAATGCTTAGAAAGAAATTTATAGGATTTTGTGTGTTTACCTTATTGTCAATCAGTTCGTTTGCTCAGATTGGAGGTGAAGGGGCATATGCATTTCTTAATTTGACACCAACCCCACGATTAGCCGCTTTGGGTGGAAAAATTGCCACCAACGATGATCCTGATATAGGCCTATCTTTCTATAATCCTGCGCTTTTGAATTCTCAAATGCATAACCAATTATCCTTTTCGTATGTTGGTTACTATGCAGGCGTGAAATATGGTTCAGCGTTTTATACCCGTGATTATAAAAATATTGGGACTTTTGGTATTGGAATTATGGAGGTAAGCTATGGTTCTTTTACTGAGGCTAACGAGGGAGGAACAATTACAGGTAGCTTCACTGCTTCTGATATGGCTGTTAACTTGTTGTATTCAAGAGCGATTGATAGCGCTTTTACTATTGGCATAAATGTAAAACCAGTATATTCTCACCTTTACACATACAACTCGTTTGGAATTGCTGCCGATCTTGGGGTAAACTATCATCAACCGAATAGCCTTTTTGCAGCTGGAGTAATACTTCGGAATGTTGGGACTATGATTAAGCCGTATACCAATAAATATGAGCGTTTACCATTCGAGGTGGTTATTGGGGTTAGCAAGAAGCTGGCGCATGCACCTTTCCGATTTTTAATCACGTTACATCAGGTTCAAAATTGGAGCCTGTATTATAAAAGAGCGCAACTCGATAACAATACTTTGGGAGGGGAGAAACCATCAGGAGACAGCAAACTAAAATCTATTTCTAACGAAGCGTTAAGTCATGCTATCCTTGGTGTTGAGTTTACTCCTTTAAAAAGTTTTACTTTTCGCTTAGGATATAACTATCAGCGAAGGAACGAACTGAAAGTTGAGGAAAAGGTTTCTTCTGTTGGATTCAGCTGGGGTTTTGGACTTAGGATTTCAAAGTTTAGACTTAACTACAGTCAGTCAAGATATCACCTTGCCGGGCCATCGAAATACTTCTCAATTAGTACCGATTTGGATGAACTTTTTGGAAGGGATAAATTGTAGGCATTTGATTCATGTGCTAGGTATTCAGGTTTTTATAATCGCGCATTTGTTTATTTTCACCATCCTTTTTAGAGTAATTTCAATTATTGTTAATTAAATGTCTTTCAGATATAGCGGTTAGATATTTGTTTTCAATAATTTTGACCTTTGTAATTTAAAATCATAAATTTTATCAAGTGAATAAAAAGATTGTTATTGCGGTTGATGGATTCTCATCGTGTGGTAAGAGCAGCTTTGCCAAGCTGATTGCAAAACGTTTAGGTTACCTTTATATCGATAGCGGTGCTATGTACCGTGCGGTAACACTTGGATTTATCCAAAATGGTTTGATAGAAAATGGCATAGTAAAAAAGGATGGTCTTCTCGATAACATTAAACGCATGGATGTTGGGTTCAGCTTAAACCTTACTACAAAAAAATACGAAACAACATTAAATGAGATTGTTGTTGAAGATGAAATAAGATCTATAGGCGTAGCAAGTTTGGTAAGCATTGTGGCGGCTATCCCCGAGGTACGCGAGCGTATGGTTGAACTTCAGCGTAAACTGGGTGTTAATAAAGGAATAGTTATGGATGGTCGTGATATTGGAACTGTGGTTTTCCCAAATGCCGAGCTAAAGCTATTCATGACTGCGGATCCTAAAATCAGGGCCGAACGTCGATTAAAAGAGTTACTTGAGAAGGGCCAGCCTGTGAACTTTGATGAGATTTTGGCAAATATCGAGGAGCGCGACCATCTGGATCAAACTCGCGATGTATCGCCACTTCGAAAAGCTGATGATGCAGTGATACTCGACAATAGCCAAATGACCCTCGATGAGCAGATGGTTTGGGTTGAAAAGTTAATTGTTGAAAGAAGTGCTAGATAAATGTAAAAATTCAATATACTTTGAACTTTACAATAAACAGTAATTTGTGATGAATATAGAAATTGATCCTCGTTCGGGGTTTTGCTTTGGAGTGGTTAATGCTATAAATCAAGCAGAAAAAGAGTTGCAAGGTGCAGACGATCTTTACTGTCTTGGCGATATTGTGCACAATAGCGAGGAGGTAAATCGGCTCGAACAGAAGGGGTTAATTACTATCGATCATAAAACACTTGAAAATTTAAAGGGAAAAAAGGTGCTCCTCCGAGCACATGGCGAGCCTCCCGAAACGTATCGAATTGCAAAGAAAAATGGGATTCAAATAGTTGATGCTACTTGCCCTGTTGTGCTAAAACTGCAATCGAGGATTAAGCGAAGCTGTGAATCGTTGAAAGATCAGGGTGGGCAAGTGGTAATTTATGGAAAAAAGGGACACGCTGAGGTTAATGGATTGGTTGGTCAAACCGATGGAAATGCAATTGTAATCGAGCATTTCGATCAAATTTCAATTATCGATTTTTCAAAGCCAGTTGTACTTTTCTCGCAAACAACCATGAGCCCCGATTCCTACTTACACCTTGCAGATACCATTCGTAAAAAAATGGTCGAGGTCATAGGTTCAGATGACGTTCCTTTGACTATCAATAAAACAACTTGTGGGCAGGTTTCCAATCGTAAGAAAGAGGTTGAGCAGTTTGCAAAAAAGCATCAGGCAATTGTTTTTGTTAGTGGTGAAAAGAGTTCAAATGGCAAAATGCTTTACGAGATATGCAAAGCTGCCAACGAACGCACCTTCATGGTATCAAGTCCAAACGGAATTTTGCCTGAGTGGTTTGATGGTATAGAAGATGTTGGAATTTGTGGCGCAACATCTACCCCCGTTTGGCTTATGCAGATGGTTGCCGATAAGATTAAAGAAGTGGCAAGTAACCAAGGGGTAAGAGACAACAAGAAAAATTTCCAACACAAACAACAATCAACGAACAACAACCAACAATAATGTATGTAGACGTAATCCTTCCATTAGCCCTTCAAAGGCTTTATACCTACTCGGTTCTGGAAGAACATGCGCACGAAGTTGAGGTTGGGAAACGTGTAGTTGTTCAGTTTGGGAAGAAAAAGCTTTACTCCGCCATAATTCATAGGGTTCATGACCAAGCGCCCGAAAAGTATCAAACAAAGGATATCTTACAAGTTATTGATGAGCAGTCAATTGTAAGCCAGGAGCAGATTCGATTTTGGGAGTGGATGGCCGATTACTACATGTGCTCGCTTGGCGAGGTGATGAAAGCCGCGCTACCATCAGGATTGAAGATGGAAAGCGAAACGTTTATCTGCAAAAACGATAACGAGGATTTATCTCTTTCCGAGAACGAGGAGATTTTGCTTCGTTTCCTTACTGATGATAAAAAGGTCTCTATTCAGGATTTAGTTTCATCACTCGATTTGCCAAACCCCATGGGGGTTATAAAATCGCTGCTCGACAAGCAGGCGATTGCTATTAACGAGACTATCGAAAGTGTCTACAAGCCCAAAACCGAGACCTATATTGGTTTTCACGCATCAATAAAAACCGATAGCGATGTCAATAAGCTTTTTGATGATCTGAAAAGGGCTCAAGCGCAACAAAAGCTATTGCTTGCTTTTCTTTCGATGACCTCCACAAATCAATCCATATTTGTAACTAAGGTTTCAAAGAAAGCATTGATGGAGAAAGCTCAAGTGTCAGCAGCGGTGCTCAGCAGCATGATTCAAAAGGAGATTTTTGTTGAGGAGTTTCAGCAGGTATCGCGCATTGATGAGGGTAATACTTCAATTCAGGATGAGTTCGAACTTTCATCTGCACAGAAAACGGCACTTGAAGGGTTAAAGGCAAGTTTTGAAACCAAGAACGTCACCCTTTTACATGGCGTTACATCGAGTGGGAAAACGGAGATCTATATCAGGCTAATCGCCGAGGAGATTGAGAAAGGGAATCAGGTGCTTTACCTACTGCCTGAGATTGCGTTAACATCACAAATAATAAATCGGCTTCGCCGAATTTTTGGTGCGAGGGTGGCCGTTTACCATTCAAAGTTTAGCGATTCGCAGCGAGTTGAGGTTTACAATGGCGTACTTCGTGATGAGACAAAGCCTGGTCAGCCTGCATTTGATATAATTCTTGGCGTTCGCTCATCGCTATTCCTACCTTTCAAAAGGCTTGGATTAGTAATTGTAGATGAGGAGCACGAGAATACATACAAGCAATATAACCCTGCACCACGATATAACGCCCGCGATTCTGCAGTTATGCTTGCCGCGATGCACGGCGCAAAGGTTTTACTTGGTACTGCAACTCCATCAATCGAAACGTATTATAATGCTCAGGTTGGCAAGTATGGGCATGTTGAATTAAATGAGCGACATCTTGGGCTCCAATTGCCTGCTGTTAAGGTTATTAATACTGTCGATGCGCGTAAGCGCAAGAAGATGAAATCGCACTTTGCCGATGATCTGCTTACCGAAATTGAACGAGTGCTTGCCAATGGTGAACAGGCAATCCTTTTCCAAAATCGACGAGGTTTTGCGCCATTCATCGAGTGTAACGAATGCGCTTGGGTTCCCAAATGCGATTACTGCGATGTAAGCCTTACCTACCATAAGCATAATAACCAGCTGGTTTGCCATTACTGCGGTTTTGCAATCCAATCGCCGCATAAATGCTTGGCTTGTGGGAGTCCCGATTTGCAAACCAAAGGTTTTGGAACTGAGAAGATAGAGGAGGAGTTACAAATTTTCTTTCCCAACGCTCGTATCGAGCGTATGGATCTCGACTCAACCCGTTCAAAGCACTCTTACGATAGAATTATCTCTGAATTCGAAACCGGAGAGATAGATATTCTTATCGGAACCCAGATGGTAACCAAGGGTCTCGATTTCGATAGGGTTAGCCTAGTTGGCATTCTTAATGCCGATAACATGCTCAATTTTCCTGACTTTAGGGCTTACGAGCGTAGCTACCAGCTGATGTCGCAGGTTAGTGGAAGGGCCGGACGAAAAGGTAAGCAGGGATTGGTGCTGATTCAAACGGCACAGCCCAAACATCCAATTATTGAGATGGTTGTGAATACTGATTTTTTAGGAATGTATAACATTCAGATCAACGAACGCAAAGCGTTTAAATATCCTCCATTCTATCGACTTATCAATATAACCCTAAAGCATAAATTAAATCCAACCGTTAAGGTTGCTGCCGATATGCTTGCTTTTGGACTGAAAGAAAATCTAGGTAAAAATGTTCTTGGGCCCGAATCGCCACCCATAAACCGAATTCAGGATATGTACATTATGAATATCCTTGTAAAGGTTGATAGAGAGGCCTCGGTAGCGAGAGTAAAGGGTTTGATAAACTACTACATCGAACACCTAAAGCAGAAACAGGAGTTTAGGGCGTTAGTTGTTTCACCTGATGTGGATCCAATGTAAGATCCTCACCACAGGGATTCTGAGTGTGCTGAGAAAAGATAAACTCTGCGCCCTCTGCGCCTCTGCGGTAATAGAAATTAGATTTTAAAGTCCTTCAACTTCTCTTGCTTCTCTTCAATAGAATCATTGCTCTCCCAAAGGTAAATTAACCCATCCCAGGTTTTTTTGGTTTTGGGTTGAAGCCATTTGTCGAAAGTCGTATGATATTCAATATTTTCTAAGCCGCAGTTATTTTGTAACCCTTCGATAATACCAACAATCATAAGTTCACGAGCAGCATCATCACCAGTTTCGAGAATTTGCTCAACTGCACCGAAAATCGATTTAAAGTCATCGGTTTTCTCTTCTTTCAAATTACCAACAATATAATCTACAATGGTTATAATATCAATAAGATCTTCTCTGTTTTCAGCATATTTATCGCCATACTCCTCTTGGATAAATTCATTCCAACAAGAGTGAATCCCATGACTACTCGATAATAGTAACTCAATGGCTTGATCTACGTTGATTTTATTCTCTTGGCTCTCTTCGGTCATGGCTTATTTTGTTTGTTATGAAGGTTCAAAAATATATAATTTTTGGGTAATTTGACTATAGCTTACCGCCTATTTCGCGCCCTCTCCAAAACAAGATAGACCGCTGGGCAAACCTTTGCGTTTTTTAAAGTTAGATTGAAAAGTTGCTGAATTTTCCTTCGGTCGGTATGCGGATATTCGCGGCAAGCCTTTGGGCGATCTTCGTAAATTGAGCAATAGTTGTCGGAGCCAAGGAAAGGGCATGGCTCTGATCGATAAACATAATCGTTATCCTCATCAATCCTAAGATACTTCTCAACAACCTCCGAGGGTTTCATCCTAAGGGCTTTGGCCATCTTGTCGATATCCCTATCGGTAATAATTGGGCTGATAGTGCTGCAACAGTTGGCGCAATCGAGGCAGTTTATCTCCTCAAAAACCTCATCGTGCAACTCCTGAAAAAGGTTATCAACCTCCGATGACGACTTGCGCTTTAGCTGCTTAAGCAGCTCCTTGTTGTCGGATTCTGCGTTTCCAGCAAGCTGTTTTATGCGAGAAAGTAGCTCCTTAGTATTCGTCATTGTTGTTTCGTGAAAACAGGTTTGTCACCATCCTCGGGTGGAACTGCGATAGGAATAGTCCTCCAATCACAACAATAATCCCAATTACTTTAGTGAGGTTCAGCTCTTCGCCAAGATATATCCAAGCAAGAATTGCTGTAACAACAGGGATAGTATTAGTAAAGATATTTGCTTTGGTAATACCCAAATTCTTCATCGCAAAGGTGAAGAAAATGAATGCAAATGATGATGAGAAAATGCCAAGCTTAAGCAGTGGGGTTAAAACTTCCCAGGTGATAGTTACCGTTCTAAAATGATCAAACTCAAAGATGAAAAATACAGGGACAAAGAATATAATCCCAAATGTATTCTGATAAGTAATTACGCTTAAAACATTGTATTTTGCAGCCATCTTTTTAATCATCACTGAGTAAAAGAGAGCTGAAAGAACTGCAAGGAACATCAACGCAACGCCATAAGGGTTGGCATCGATAGCAACAAACCCTTTGTAAAAAATGACAATGGCTACGCCAATGATTGAAACAACAATGCCTAAAAAGTTCATTAGGCTGATACGTTCATCATGAAAATAATACGCTCCAATTGGGCTAAAAAGTGGGATAGTTGCAACAATAACGGCTGCTAATGTCGATGGAATAAGGTTTACGCCAAAACTTTCGCCAATGAAATACATGAAAGGCTCAAAAAAAGCAAGGAGTAAGAAGTTTCCAATATCCTCTTTTTTCAGTGGATTTAATCTGTTTAATGAAAGTGTAAGGGCAAACATAAAAATGCTTGAGATTACTAGCCTAAATAAAACAAGGGTGATTGGCTTGTAGAATTCGAATACATCCTTATACCAAATAAAAGAGTACGACCAAAATATCATCGCAATAATTGCGCTGGCGTAAACGGCTATTGTTTTTTTGCTGTATCCGAACATTAATGATATGTATATTAGATATATATGAATAATCCGTATTCAAAAATCGAGCGCGAAGTTACACGATTTATTAAAAACTCAACATGATAAAGACCACGTTAAGCAAACTTCGTTTAATTATTTCGCAAATTTCTTATTGTTGCTTACTTTTGGATAAATTCCGAAGGATATGAGAACAGAGTCCGATTACCTAGGTTCAATGGAAATTCCCGATGATGCTCTTTACGGCATCCACTCTTTGCGGGCAAAGGAGAATTTTCCCGATACAACCCCTTTTCATCTTGAGTGGTATAAAGCCATGGGTGTTGTTAAGCACTCGTGCTACCTAACCTATTTGGAGTTTGCAAAGGCATTTAGAAGTGATTCCGAGGTTTCGAAAAAGGAATTTTCATTGATTTATGATCATGTTGTTGATTCGTTAATAAAGGCTGCTGTTGAGGTATCGGAAGGGAAGCACTTTGACCAGTTTATTGTACCTGCAATTCAGGGTGGGGCAGGAACAAGCATTAATATGAATGTTAACGAGATCATTACAAATATTGCACTAACAAAACTCGATCATAGACCGGGTAGCTACAATCATATCGATCCCATTGAGCAGGCTAACATCTACCAATCAACCAATGATGTTGTTCCAACCGCATTAAAGGTTGCAACGTTACAGCTACTTACAACCCTTGAGGAATCGATTAATAACCTTCGATTTAAAGTTGAGGATCAGGAAAAAAAACATCGTGGTAGCCTTCGGTTGGGTTACACCCAGATGCAGGCTGCTGTTCCATCATCGTGGGGGCAACTATTTAGCACATATAGCGAAGCGCTTTCGCGTGATTGGTGGCGAGTGTCAAAATGCTTTGAGAGAATAAAAGTTGTTAACCTTGGTGGTGGTGCAATTGGAACAGGGATAGGAACACCCCGCTTTTTCATAATGGAAGTTGTAAATCAGCTGCAACGTTTAACAAATTTACCTATTACTCGTAGCGAAAATTTGAATGATGCTACAGCCAATCTCGATGCGTTTGTCGAGATACACGCTACGCTTAAGGCGCACGCCGTTAATCTTGAGAAGATGGCTTCGGACATTAGGCTTATGGCATCTGATGTTGCAGGGAATCAGCTAACCATTCCCAAACGACAGGTTGGTAGCTCAATTATGCCAGGTAAAATTAACCCCGTGATTGTTGAGTATGTGGTTAGCGTTTCGCATAAGGTTTACAGCAACGATCAGCTAATCTCAGAGCTATGTGGACAAGGGGTACTCGATCTTAATGCCTACTTCCCAACTATTGGACATGCTATACTTGAAAGTTTGAAACTTTTAATATCTGCAGATAACACTCTTGCAAGTAATTTAATATCCGGCTTAGAGGTTGATGCCGAAAGTGCTACCAATCAGCTATACCGAAACCCTTCGATTAGCACAGCTCTTTTACCATTTATTGGGTTTAATAAGGCCGCAATTCTTGCAAACGAGATGAAATCAAACGGGCTAAGCATTTTCGAAGCAAACGAAAAACTCAATTTGATAGAAAGAACAAAGTTGAAGGAGATTGTTAAGCCGGAAAATCTATTGAAACTTGGGTTTTCGTTGAAGGAATTGTGAGGTCAAACAAGTGTTGTGTGCTCTTAATACTTTATTTTAACAAATTCTCTAAAGTTTTTTCTGTCAATTAAAAATCCTTTTGCATTATATGTTTCTATAAATTTCTCAGGAACTTTTATTTTTTTATTGTTCCATTTAAACTCGTAGCCAGATATTTCCCCGTTTTTTTCCTCGACAAAATCAATTTCTTGCTGTTGTTTGGTTCTCCAAAAGTACATCTTGGAAAATGTGTCTTTATAAATATTCTGTTTCCTTCTTTCAGAGACTAAGAAATTTTCCCATAATGCTCCTTTATCATCCCTCAAGTCTAATTGATTAAAATTCCCAATAATCATATTCCTTATTCCATTATCGTAGAAATAAATTTTTCGATTCTGTTTAATTTCATTTCGCAAATTTCTACTAAAGCTATTGAGCCTAAAAATTATATATCCTTTCTCTAGAACTTCTATGTATTTCTGAACGGTTATTTTGTTTATTCCAACAATTTGGGATAACTCATTATAGTTAACTTCGCTTCCCATTTGGAGAGCAAGCGCTTGTAATAATTTTTCAAGCACCTCAGGTTTTCTTATATCTGAAAATGCTAAGATATCCCTATACAAATAGCTATTAACGAGATTTTTTAATGTTTCGCGCTCTTTTCCTTGATTATTAATAACCTCTGGATACATCCCGTATAGTAATCTGTTTTCGAGTTGTTGTTCTGATTTGATAAAACCAATACTACTTTCATACTCCTCCCACGAGATCGGAAACAATTCATATTCCCACTTTCGACCTGTCAAAGGTTCATTCAATGCATTGCCTAAATCAAATGATGATGAGCCGCTCACAAATAGTTGCACATCCTTAAATTGATCGGTTATTATTTTGAGTGTTAAACCAATTCCAGCAACTCTTTGTGCTTCATCAATGAAAATGAATTTATTGTCGGCTATAATGGTTCGGATTTGCTCAGTATTTGGATTTGTTAACAGACTTCGGGTGGAAGGGTCATCAGCGTCTAAAAAAAGATAATCAATGTCCTTTAGGATATTCTTTATGAGGGTTGTCTTTCCAACTTGCCTTGCACCCAAAACTACTATTGCTTTACCGCCATTAATCTTATCTTTAATTATATTCTCAATGGTTCTTTGAAACATTTTTTATTTCAAATATACTATAAGTTATTTAAATGACCAAAAGTTATAACTAAAAGTCATTACGATGTCGTGATGCTGTTTTTTAAAATAAAACGACCCAGATATTTTGATCTGCGACGTTGCATGATATTTCTATTTTAGCTAAAGCCTCGGTGCAACGGGGTTACCCTTTTAATGTTTCACAATTATTAATTGAATATTATCTTCATTATCTATGTCATTTTTAAATTCATTCTCATCTCTAATTGTTCCAATATCATAAATTAGAAATAATAGATTTGAATAGTCCTTTCCATACCCTCTAATGTCAGCGTTGATTTCATCTACAATTGTTTTTGTTTTATTCTTTGTGAATTTAATTTCAGAAGCTAAACCTAATTTCTGAAATATAAAATCAGGAATTACTTGTGCTGGCGCGGACTTGAAGTCCGTGCCTAATTTTTGTAAAAAAATAATTCCATAAATGAATAAACCCAGCTTGTTACAGCTAGGTTTATTCGTTGCTTTTATCATATTATTGGCGCACGGATTACAAATTTTGAGTGTTCGAAGCCTTTCAAAGAGCATAATCCAGGGGGTGTATATCGGGTAAGGGTACCTCCTTTGTAAATCCTGTCACCTGAATACCATGGAGGGATCACCCCCGCTAATGGCAATAACTTGCGACATGTAGAGCTCATCCATCTCTATGAGGAATCGCCTGACCGCCGTTTTGTAGCCGACCCCGCTCAGCTTCTTGTAGATCAGGATAAGCATGGCAAGAATCAGGGTCATGTACAGGATTATCCTTATCCCATTCTGATTTGTCGAGAAGAAATGCTTGAAGTTCAACTCCTGCTTGATGAACCGAAAGAACACCTCGATGTCCCAGCGTTTCCTGTAGATGGTGATGATGGTTTCCAGCTCATCCTCCATCAGGTTGGTCAAGAACCAGAGGGCATTGCCACGATCATCCTCCGTTTGCAGCAATCGGAATACGTTGGAACGATTATGATGCTTATCGAACAGGATCACCCGCTCATCGCTCTTAACCACCAGGTTGCCCGTGCGAGTGCCCTCCTCAGGCAAGATGAAGCGCTCTACCACCTCGTGGCGAGCTTTCGGGTTGATGCGGGTTACAAAGCGGAGCTCGTCTTTATCCATCTCATTGAACGCCTTACGGCTACTTACCCCCCTGTCGAATACGAAAACATTGTCCTTACTCTTGTCGACATGGCCCTTGATGGCTTGTGGAATGGCAAGGTCTTCGCTCAGGTACTGCTGCTCTGTGAACACCTCAACGCTGCTGGGTAGCAGGTTGGTCAGGCTCATCGTATACTTGATCTGCCTAGGGGCATCCCCTTTGCTGGAGCCCACCACCATACCGTCGTGGATCTTATTGGCTACCTCAGCGACCATGGTGGAATCCACCCTAGTGATGCTGTACTTCATGCAGTCATCCTTGCTGCATAGGCCTGAGAAGTCTTGGTATATAAGCTCATAAATACGCCTAAAGTACTCCTCGTCCATCATGGACAAGCGATCTGATATTGAATTGTACTTCGCTCTGGCATCGCGGTCGAGGTTGAAAATCACCTTGAACTTGGAGGAGTTGAAGGTGTCTTCAAGGCTTCTTAAGCTTGCCCTACTTTCAAGCAACCCGTAAAGGAGTAGATAGAACATGCTACGTCCATACAACTTCTTAACCTGATAATCCACCTGTGTAGAAAGAGAAAGGTGAACCAACATCTCGTCTGGGATAACCGCTAGAAGCTCTTTGGCCGATACGCCTGTTCTTTTCAACGCCGTAGATTATTATAGTCAAAGATAGCAACGTAAGGTGTTGGTTACTATTATATTACAAGGACTTAATATCAACAAAATGCTTATTTTACCAACATAAACTGTTGATAACCATCATAATTAAAAACTCAAAGAACGTTTTCTGGCTGCTTGACGTTTCGAACACTCAAAATTACAAATCCGCGCGAGCGGTGTTTTCGTTGAAGGAGTTGTAAAATAAAATCGCCACTTCAGAGTTAGTTTTATCTTAGTCGAACTCCTGATAAATTAAAAAATGAAGCTATAGAATATGAACTTTTTATCAAATATTAAATAAATTAGTAACTGTTTTTCTGTGAGATTTTTTTTCAGCAAAAATCAAGGTCTTAACTTAATATAGTTTCTATGAGAAAAAATATTTTTATTATTTTTTTGATAATTGTCGCTCTATTCTCTATTGCGTATGGTATTTATCAAAAGAAGAGAGCAGATATAATTCAAGCACAATTAGATAAGGTTGTAAGAATGGATGAAGATAGGGTTAAGAGTAGTGAGCAAATAAAAAATGAGTTAATAAAAAAGCATGAAGAAGAAAAAAAGATGAAAGGGGAATAGTCTTTTAGGTAATTATTCAACTTATTAAAGTTTTTTTGACATAGCATTTTAAGAAAGACTTCTATCTAGTAATTCTTTTGTTGTGTTTTAGACTAAAAGGATTTCAAGGTTAATTAAAAAAATAACGACACAGGTATAATAACCCGCGTCGTTTCAGTATTTTTCAAATCACTATTATCAATCTATTTCTTTCCTTTTCCCTTTTGTTGCTGTTGACCTTGTCCACCCATTCCAATAATTTGGTAACCTGCAAGGTTAAACGATTTTGGGTTGCTTGGCTTGATATCAACAACGGCCATATCTGAGCGTGCTTTTGAGTCTTTATCGATAAAATGCCATTCCATAGCTGTTCCTAAGCCATAGGTTGATCCTGAGGCAGTTAAGCCTGTAACACCCATTTGTCCATAAGCTTTTGAGTAGTCGAAAACAACATCCTTTGTAACCCACATTTCAGCTCTACCTTCGGGGTTTTCATAAACATATTCACTACAATTATAACCCGCAATGGTTTTGGTGCGGCCAGTTGCTTTGTAATTTGAAATATAGTCGTTATAGTCTTTCTTTGCTTGCTCAGTGTTTGGTTGAGTTCCTTGCTTTTGCTGCGCCTCGATGGTTGAATCTTTTGGAATCTCCATGGCAATACCACTCTTTTCGCCACTCTTACCCCCTAAAATAAGCATTGCCCAGTTCTTATAATCATATATAAATTGGCTTTGCTGTTTTTGCTTGCTCTCTTTGTCGGTTGTTTCGAACTCCATGGCAAAGCTGCGGCTATTCTTATCGAAGAATGTTGTGTAAAGAACTTTCTCTGATTTTTTACCTAATGAGTCGGTCGATTGCATCTCCATGGTCATGCTTGAGGTGAAATTGTAAACTGTCTCGTGCTTAACATCTTTCATGCCCATCATGCCCATCATCTTCTTTTGCATGAAGTTGCCCCCCGGGTTTGAATTTCCTTGGCTCTGATTGCCGCTCTGGTTCTGTTGCTGTCCTTGTGCCTTTTTCTGTTCGGCATCCTTTTTCTTACGCTCTTCTTCCTCTTTTTTTAGCTTACTATCGAGCGCCTTGTTAACGCCCTTGTTTAATAAATCTTTAAACTGTGCAGATGCAGGGTTCGCCGAAATTAATATTCCACCCACTAGCATCAAACCGATAAATCTTGCTTTCATGTTGGTTATGGTTTTAAACGATTGTTTTAAGGTTTTCAATGAATTAAGCAAGTTACAAACTTTTTTTCGTTTTCAATTTTATATGTTTTTTAAATTGATAAGATTTGTGCAAATCAGCCAATAAATGATGCAATTTTAAACTTAATTCAACGTGATTTCAACATAATAATTTTAACACAGAGTATTTATGAATTTGTCTCTATCCAACTGTTTTGGTTAAGCAAGGTGTTTACAGCAATAAGTCGGTTTGGTATTGAGAACCACAGAGGGCACAGAGTTTTTCTGCAATTTTGTCTTTCGACAAAACCGCAGAATTGGATTGGCTAGATCATTACTTTGAACTTATAAATCTTAGATCGAACGGAGGTTAATTCAGTAATTATGGTTTATTTTGCTGTACATTAAGTTATGATGAAGAAAGGAAAAGAATCGAAACCGCATATTGGTATTTACGGCCGCCGCAATAACGGGAAGAGCTCGTTAATTAACATGCTTGCAGGGCAGAATGTGGCAATTGTCTCGGATTTTGCGGGTACTACAACTGACCCAGTAAAAAAATCATTCGAGATTACAGGCTTTGGGCCTGTTATTCTTATTGATACCGCCGGTATCGATGATGTTGGTGAGTTGGGAACAAAACGCGTCGAGAAAACTTTAGAATCCATTAACCATATCGACTTAGCAATTCTCGTTTTAACCGATAACAGCTGGGGAAAGTTCGAGGATATGCTAGTAGCTGATT
This sequence comes from uncultured Rikenellaceae bacterium, assembly GCA_964390565.1. Lineage (GTDB taxonomy): Bacteria > Bacteroidota > Bacteroidia > Bacteroidales > Tenuifilaceae > UBA8529. Next base: position 105,597 of record CAYMII010000003.1, on the reverse strand, counting down.
TCTCTAAGACAGATACCCCCTTTATCCTTGTCCATAGTAAAAGCGATATTCAGCCTTTAACAAACGATTTTAAGGTTGAATTATCAAAACAATTCCCAAAGCATCAGATTTTTGAGACGAGTACAACCAACCCCCATTGCATTGAGGCGATTGTGGGTGCAATCAAGCTTGCAATCCCTGAATCATCCTATAAAACACCAACCTTGCTGGGCGATTTAATCTCCTACGGAGATATTGTTCTACTTATTACACCCATTGATGTTGAGGCGCCAGCAGGTAGACTAATTCTTCCGCAAGTGCAGGCAATTCGTGATGTTTTAGATAACGATGCTGTTGCAATTGTGCTTAAGGAGCGTGAGGTTGATGCTTTCCTTCGGAAAACTGGGGTAAAGCCAGCTTTGGTTGTTACCGATAGCCAGATATTTGTTAAGGCCGATGCATCAATTCCCAAGGATATTCCGCTTACCAGCTTTAGCATTCTTCTGGCACGATTTAAAGGTGATTTTGAGAGTTACATAAAGGGTACTCCAAAAATATCGGAATTGAAGGATGGTGATAGGGTTCTTCTGCTTGAGAGTTGCACTCATCATACTTCATGCGATGATATTGGGCGAGTAAAAATTCCACGTTGGATTAGCAACTTTACAGGTAAAAAGTTGGAATATGAGGTTGTAGCTGGCTTAGATAAATTGCCTCGCGATATTAAGGAATACGCATTGGTTGTTCAATGTGGAGGCTGTATGATTACTCGAAAGCAGATCTTTAATCGCCTACGACCTGCCATCGAAGCAGGGATTCCCGTTACAAACTATGGAATGGCCATAGCTTATGTGCAAGGTATCTATCAAAGGGCTGTTGCACCTTTTACTAACATTGAATCAGGAAAGAATAGCTATCTATAAAAACATTAACCGCAGAGGCGCAAAGCACGCTGAGTTTTTCTCTGCGAACTCCGCGTCTCCGCGGTGAAATAATTTATTCGATTCTGAATTTTACAACTTGTTCAGAGATGTTTCCTAGTACATCCGTCGATTTAATAACCAGCGTATAGGTTGTATTCGGTTTAAGCCAATCGATAGGCGTGCTGTACTGGTAATCGGCTGAGCCGTTTAGGCTGTAGTTCAATTTTTCTAACCCTGAGATGTCATCGGTTGCAGCGAGGTAAAATTTCACACCCTTTAGAAATACTGGGATTTGCTCGTTATTTTCGGTTATGTAGCTGTAAGGCTCGTTGCTAAAATGGTAGCTAATTCTAGGCGACTTATTATCAACATTGAATTTGAAAGATAAAAGGTTTACGTTATCGACATTGTCGAATGCCGTGCAAACAATTTCATGCTTACCTGCAAGTTCAACTGTAAATGGTGCTGTATAAAGCTTTTCCTCATCACCTTTTAACCTGTAATTTACTTTATTTACACCTGCTCCAATATCGTATGTTTGGATTGATATTTTAGTTTTTGGCCCAATCCATAGCGTATCGCGAAGCGTAACCTTGGGGCCAATAAAGCTATTTGAAATCTGAGGACCTGTGATATCGACAACAGGCATTGTAAACGATTCGGTTTTTGTATCGGAGATACTTTGGTTCCCTACATTATCGATGGCAAACGATTTTACGCTTGCAACACCAAGGATATCTGAAAGATAAACGGGTTTATCGTAAACCTTGAAAGGTTCATTGTTGAGCGAGTATTTTATCTCTTTAATGCCCGATTTATTATCAACAGCGGCTATTCGGAGTTGGCTTCGTCCCGATGAGAACTCTTTCCCAGCAACGATGTAGGTATTACCAACAATCTCTTCAAACACCATTGGTGGTGTTTTATCTACATAAAAAGTAAATGCTTTGGTTTCCTCAATGTTATCCACCTCATCAACCGAATACCACTTAATGGTGTGTTCTCCTTCATCGATGGTTGAAGCTTTAATGGGATTTGTGTAAAGGGTAACTTTTCCACTATCGATTGAGTAAAAAGTCTGTTTTACGCCAAGCGCATCAATTGCTGTAATTGATAAACTCGAGCGTTGCGAGATGATATTATCGAATTTGTCGCCCATTAAATCTAAGTGAGAAAGGGGAGGAGTATTATCAACAAAGAGCGTTTTTTTTATGGGAGCCTCCTTGTTGCCTACATAATCAACCGCATAAACTGAAAGTTTATATTCGCCCTCGCTTTTAAGAGTGATGGGAGAAGAGTATTTTATTATGGCACCATCATTTATTGAATAGTATATCCCTTGTATTCCTGCATCAGGATCGATTGATGAAAGTTCAATAATACCCTGACCTGAGATGTAAAACACGCTATCCATTAGCACTCCCTTATTGGTATCGTAATTGAGTTTTGTTTTAGGGGGCATGGCATCGGCAAAAATATCGAGGTTTACCCAACGCCCTAGGCGTGCATTAAATCGAGTAAGATGTTTAAATCCATGTCCATTCCAGGTAATCGACTCTGAGCCATTGTCGCTTTTTAGCTTATAGCTATTGCTCCCATCGGCTGTTAGCCCGATATAAATGTTTGATTTTGTACCGGATTTAACAACCACTTTCCCAGTTGAGTCCTTTAGAATTGGCTGTATGCTATCGTTTTGAGCTGTTAAACTCAAATTAAATATTAGTAGGAGTAATATAGACGTATACCTTAACATATTTCACTAAATCTTATTTCATTGGGAGTATTCTAAACTCAACCCTTCGGTTTTCCTGATGCTTTTCATCAGAGCAATCAACCCCTTTAACACATTCATTAACGGGCATTGTATCGCCAAAACCTTTAAAAGATAACCGATATTCGTATACCCCTTTTTGAACTAAATAATTAACAACCGCTTCAGCTCTTCTTTCAGAAAGCTGAAGATTGTATTGTGGATTGCCTTGACAGTCGGTATGCGCACGAATTTCGATTTTAATTTCGGGATATTCGTTCAAAACTTGAACGAATTCATTTAGCTCCTCCTTGCTTTCGGGTCGTAATCGGTTACTATTAATATCAAAATAGATATTATTAATCTTTACAATAGCATTAACAGCAGTAATTACACGATATTGAGCTGTGTCGCTAACATTCCCTACATTATCAACAGCATAGGCTTTTACACGGTAATCGCTCCCTTTATCGAACGAAACGGTTGTTGAGTTGGTGAACTGAGAACCATCTATCGAAACAAATATTTTTTGAACTCCTGAGTAGTTGTCTGTGGTAACAAGCTTGGCAACCGAACCTTCATCGACATAATAACGTTTGCCCGAGCTCATCAAAAGGCCTTTTTGAAATTTTATGGAGAGCTTTGGTGCTATGCCATCGGCATAAATCTTAAAGTTTATTGGTTTGTTCGATGCATCGGTAGTTTGAAGGTAATGAATACCATTGCCATCGAATACCATTGGATTTGTTCGAGCGTCGTTTGTGGGTATTATTATCTTGTCGTTGCCATTACTTTCTGGTGCAACAAATAGGTAAGCGGGAACATTGGCTTTAACGTAAACTTGACCTAAACTATCAATATAAATATTTGATGGGCTTTGTTGCCCAAGAGCAATATGAAAACTAGAAATGATGAGGGAAATAAAAAAAATCTTTTTGCCGAACATACTATGATAATTCAAGTTTTTTATCGCCTAATTTAAAGCCAATCACTAAAATATCGTCGAGTTGTTTATTTCTTTCGCCCATCCAAGATACTAATTTTTGTTTTAATATCTCCTTTTGTTTTTCCATTGGAAATTGATGGATTTCAAGAAGTAGTTTTTTTAGTTGATAAGTCGAAAACTTAAGATCCTCCTCGCCCCCAAATTGATCGGTGTAACCATCGGTAAAAATATAAAAATATGTTGGCGATTTGATATCTATTGAGTGAAGTGTAAATTCTCTCTTGGTTTCTTTTTGAATGCCTCCGATAGGAACTGGGTCTCCTTTTATGTGATGAACTTCTCCATTTGTTATATATATCAATGGATTTTTGGCTCCTGCGTATTCTAATTTTTTCCCATCATCCTTAATAACGCAGATGGCCATATCCATTCCGTCGCGATTATCACTTTTGTTTTGTTTTAGAAGATATCTGATCGATTTATGTAGCTCATTAAGCATTTCGTTGGGCTTAACAATTCCGCTTCGCGAGATAGTTTCGAGCAGGTTAAACCCGATCATCGACATAAATGCCCCAGGAACGCCATGACCAGTACAATCTACTGCAGTAAGCAGTAATCCGTTTTCGTCTTCGGGAATATTGCTTAGCTTGATATGGTGGCGATGGGTCTTATCTTTATCTCCATGTTTTCCAGAGTAGGCTGTAAACCAATAAAAATCACCGCTTACCACTTCGCGGGGTTTGAAGTAAACGAATGAATCGGCTATAATATTTTTAAAATTCTCCTCGGTTGGAAGAAGTGCTTCTTGTATTTGCTGGGCATAGGTAATACTTGCAGTAATGTCATCATTCTGTTTCTCAATTTTCACAACAGCTTTTAGCAAATCCATGCTTTGTTGCTCAATCATATCGCGCTGTTCGGAGATTTCGTTGTTCTGCTTTGCAAGTAAAACATTAGCTTTCTTTTTGTTTCTAAGGCTCATAAATAAAAGGGCAGCGAAAGCAAGAATTGCAACGATAATTACAATGAAAATATTTTGAATTAGCTTATCGTTTTGAATTACAACTCGCTGATACTCCTTTTCACGATTCAATTGCTCTATCTGACTCTTTTGTTCTGCAGTTAGTTCGTCCTTTTTTTGAAGGTCTTTTTCTGTTTTATCGAGGATCTCTTTGTTTTCGTTTAGCGCAATTTGAGTTTGATTTTTTTGTGCTTCAGCAACTTGTGCTCTGTTTTGAGCTTCATCTATCTTAATTTTTGCTTCCGCCTCTTTTCTTTCAATCTCCTGCTTCTGAACATTGCGAGTTATAGTAGTATAAAGAGCAAAGAATTCAGCCGACTTTTGTGTATTTCCCAATTTCTGGTAGTTGGTTGCCAGTATTGAATAGATGTTTCGAAGCAATTTGGTATCGTTAAGCTCTTTGGCTATAGCCAACGCTTCATCAAGACTGCTAATTGCGTTATTGTAACTTGATGCTTGTGAATGGGTATTCGCTATATTAATTAAAGTTGATGCAATTTCATACCGTTTATTTGCTGCACGGCACTCCGCAAGGCATTTTTCGAAGTTGGCTAATGCATTTGGATAGTCGCCCAAATCGGTATAGGCCATTCCAATATTGTTGTAGCTGCTTTTGATGGCATTTCGATTTCCAACCTTCTCGTACATCTCAATAACCTTTTGGAAATTAGGGATTGCATCATGAGGAATACCGTTTGTCCAAAAAGTAGTTGCTACGCTGTTATAAAAGTAACCCGCCTGATTAAAATCTCCTGCTTGCTCAAGTTCTTTAGCCTTATTCAGATTCTCATTAACCTCTTTTTGGGTTGATTCCGAGAGCTGCTTTTGGGCAAATGATGGCTGAAATGCCAGAACAAAAGCTGACAGCAGAATTGATATTATGAGTTTTCTTACATTCAAAGCTAAATGCTATTGTTCGCTAATTAATTTAACTTCCAAATCGGTCATTCTTTTAAATTCTTCACCCTCCTCTTGCATGTCTTCATCATGGGCATTATAATGCCAAAAAAGCTCGACTTGATAACCTTGCTTTGGTAACCATTCAAGAAGTGTAATTATTTCAAGAATTTTTTTTGCTGATGATGAGTTTAGGTAGAGCAGTCGGAAGTTTACAGTGGTTTTTTGTTGGGGCGTATTTATGTAGTCCTTAACCAGAATGAATAGCTTATTATAGCATGCATTGGCGTTTTCAGGTAATGATTTTCCTGCAATCTCGATTAGCCCCTTATTGGCATCAAACATGATTGATGGTGAGTCCTCGGTAGCAGCAGTAAAGTATACTTCCATTTTTTCACAAATTAGATTTAAACATACTTTCTATAGTACAAAAATACACTATCAAACAACCAAATCTACTAATTATAGGCTGAATAAGAATGATTTAGATCAGCTCTAGTAGATGTTATGTGCGTATGTAGTTCATTCTGTTGTTAATATAGAATTTTGCTGATAAACGGCGAACTTAATCTTTAACCTTATAAAAATATGTTTCTTAACATGTTCCTATAAACTAATGCTTAAGTATTTGCTATACAGTTATATATGAGAATATGGTTTCGTTTTGAAATTTGATTTGTCTCAAATTTTCATCAATCGCCTTTTAGGTGATACTTAAACTTTTAAATTTGTCGGGCAATTATTTGAATAAACAATTGAAAACTAAATAATACAAGGAGGTTCCATGTCAAAACGTAATGTAATTATCATTGGTGCTGCTGGAAGAGATTTCCACAACTTCAATACTTTCTTCCGCGATAACGCAAGTTATAACGTTGTTGCTTTTACTGCAGCGCAAATTCCTGATATCGATGGACGTAAATATCCAGCCGAATTAGCAGGTAAATTATACCCAAAAGGTATTCCAATTCATGCCGAAGAAGAACTTGTAAAACTTATCAAAGACTTAAAAGTTCAGGATTGTGTTTTCTCTTACAGCGATGTTCCTTACAATCGCGTAATGAACATTAGCTCAATTGTTAATGCAGCTGGTGCAAACTTCATGCTATTAGGCCCAGGCGAAACTATGGTTAAGAGTACTAAACCAGTTATTGCAGTTGTTGCTACTCGTACCGGTTGTGGTAAATCACAAACTTCACGTAAGGTTGTTGAGCATTTAATGGCTCAAGGCTTAAAGGTTGTTGCTGTTCGTCACCCGATGCCTTATGGCGACCTTGTTGCTCAAAAAGTTCAACGTTTTGCAACTGTTGCAGATTTAAAGAAACACAAATGTACTGTTGAGGAGATGGAAGAGTACGAACCACACGTAGTACGCGGTAACGTTATCTACGCTGGTGTTGACTACGAGGCAATCCTTCGCGCAGCGGAGAAAGATCCTAGCGGTTGTGATGTTATCCTTTGGGATGGTGGAAACAACGACTTCGCTTTCTTCAAACCAGATTTAACTATCACTGTAGCTGACCCACACCGTGCAGGTAATGAGGTTTCTTACTACCCAGGTGAGGTTAACATGCGTCTTGCTGACGTTATCGTTATCAACAAAATGGATTCAGCTTCTCCAGAAGGAATTCAGATTGTTCGTGACAATATTCGCAAAACCAACCCCAAAGCTATCGTTGTTGACGGTGCTTCTCCAATCAAAGTTGATGATCCAAAACTTATTGAAGGTAAGCGTTGCTTAATCGTTGAGGATGGACCAACCCTAACTCACGGTGAAATGAAGATTGGTGCTGGTACTATTGCTGCTCGTAAATTCGGTGCATCAGAAGAGGTTGATGCTCGTCCATACCTTGTAGGTAAGCTTAAAGAAACCTATGAGATCTATCCTAACATTGGTAGTATTCTACCTGCTATGGGTTATGGTGCACAACAGCTAAAAGACCTTGAGGCTACTATCAACAAAACTGATTGCGATACAGTTATCATTGGTACCCCAATTGATCTTAACCGTATCATCAAAATTAAGAAGCCTAACACCCGTGTATACTATGATCTAGCAGAGATCGGTATGCCAGATCTTAAAGGCGTTCTTGAGAACTTTGTAAAGAAACATAAGATCAAAAAAAGCAAATAGTTTTATGCTTTAAAACCTAAGGCTGCTCCAGAATTGGAGCAGCTTTTTGTTTTTATTGATAAGAGTGTTTTAATTGATTATTTTTCAATGGTATAATTATTGCTATTTTTGCCACGGAATTTATTTGGATGAGAAACTTATTCTACGTTTTAGCATTTTTACAAGTAATAAGCAGCCATTCTTTGATGGCTAGCGAGAGCTATTGCCTACAGGATACATCCAAAAAGGGATATAACGCATCTGCCTCTTTCCCAAAATCAAAACTAGGAGTTGATGTAATGGTGCTGATGACAGGCGAGCAGCGCGAGGTCGAGATTCGAAAGTTTTCAGCAAAATTTATTTACTACTCAAAGCCTGCAGAGTCGGTAATGACTCAAATAGATAGACGTTTAGTGAATGCTATTTATTATCGAAGCGGAAGGAAGGAAATTATAACACCAAAGGCTGTAGATTTACCTCAGAGCAGTGATTGGGAAAAGATTAAGATAACGGATGACCCAAAAGATATTGGGGGAACAATGATTCAGATTGACGTTATTGAGGTGGAAGTTGAGGCGAGCACACGAGAACAGTATGTAAAACCTCAAACCCTTGAACACTCGGCGTTTATAATTCTCCGTAAAAAAGCGGCATTGCTCAATGGAGAACTTGTTTTAATTAAAAAGAAATCGCATAGTCGACCCTATGGAGAGGCACCTTCACTTAGAATAGAGGCTGTCGCTTATAGAAAGATATAGACTAAAGTATTTAAGTAGATATATTTCCCCAAAAAGGGATAAGAAAAATGCGAGGGTTACTCGCATTTTCTATTTGATTCCTTACTTCTTTAATAAATCCCTTATCTCAGTTAAGAGTTCCTGATCCTTTGTTGGCGCAGGAGGTGTAGCCGGTGTTGCCGCTTCTTGTTTCCTTTTTGCAGTATTCATTGCTTTAATAACCATAAATACCGCAAAGGCAACAATCATAAAGTCGAATATAACTTGTAAAAAGTTACCATAATTTAAAGTTACTGCAGGATTTCCATCAACAGCAGCTTTCATTACAAATTTAAGGTCAGTAAAGTTAACGCCGCCAATAAGCAGCCCGAGTGGAGGCATGATAATATCATTAACCATCGATGAAACAATTTTACCGAAAGCAGCACCGATGATAATACCCACTGCCATATCAGCTACATTGCCTTTCATGGCAAAAGATTTAAACTCACTTACAATTTTCATGGTCCTTAGGTCTTAGAATTTGTAAGAAAAGCCTAAACCAAGTATCTCTTTGAATTGGATTCGAGGTTTTTCAATTTTATTTTTGTCTGCAATCTTTATCTTATCATCATATATTAACTGTGTGTTTAGATTGACTGAGATGTACTTGTTAATCTTCAACGCGATAAGGGTTTCCCAGTTTACAACAATGTTTTGAGGATCTTTACTGTAATTTGAGAAAAGGTCAACTTTTGTTGTAAATGATACATTCTTAAGGAATTCGCTTTTAAAATCATTTTTGGAATAAATCATTCTGATGTAACCCCCAAATTCACTTTTTGTGTTTTTACCCTTCTCTACCCCGAATGCGCCAGCATCTGCCAAAACTTGATCGTTAACAATAGTGAGTTTGCCAGTTAATGGAGCCGCAAAGATACTTAGGTAAGCATCTGGTTTATAGTCGAGACCTAACGCAACAACAATATAAGCAGGTGCAAAAAGGTTTGATATTTTATTCCTTGTGGAATCAGTTGGGTAATTATAGCCAACATCCATTTGGGTTTTGAAATTGACAAGTGCAGCATAGTAGAAATTTTTAAATGCTTCACGACCGTACTTCGAAAGGAGATCTATTTTATCATCGGTTTTTTTCGTGTATTTGACACCTTCTTGGGTAAGAATTCCATAGCCTAAATCGAGCGAGTTATCCCAAGCATTCTTGCCTTTTTTGTACTTGGCAAAAAGACTGAGAATACCATTGGCTGCAACTGAATTCTGTCCCCCAGCAGCCCAGTTGGTTAGCGATGTTTGTGCTAGGTTGATTCCAATAATACCACCTTTTTTCCAACCCTTAGTGGTATCTGCCGATTGGGTTTTAAGCGTTTTCTCTGCTTCGGTAATCTGCCCGAAAGAATCAAAGAATGAACAGCTTAGAATGATGAGCGCTATTACTTTAAGTCTCATAACTATTTAGATTAATGTATTTTGTTTGATGATTAACAAAAATAGGTAAATTAATTTAATTGATTAAAAACTCTCAAGAAATTGTAATGTATGAAAAAACCAGTGTCGACAAAAAGTCAGCACTGGTTAAAAGAGTAAAGAGAGCGTGTTATTTTTTTTGCAGAATATAGCTGAAGTAGATTAAATCCCTATTTGCAAATTGATTGTAAACGACAGAGTTTTTAACACCTGCAAATTCTCTGAATTGATTAGCGAAAAATTTTGGAACGCTTTTCGATATTTCGGTCATTCTTCTTTCATGATCCTCATCTAAAGCTTGCAATACATTTGGGGTAATATCATTTTTCTTTGTTATTACCAATTCAGAGTTAACAAGTTGCTTTTCGAGTTCTTCCATCTCGTGCGAGTACCTGAAATCGGTAAAAAGGAAATGTCCCCCGGGCTTTAGCACTTTTCGAACCTCTTTGAGGAAACGATCCATTGATTCATAGCAATGCGATGATTCTACGTTTATAACTGCATCGAAACTTTCGTGAGCAAACGGAAGGCTTTCAGCATCCCCTTCAACAAAAGATAACCCTTCCCTTCCATGATTTTTATTGCAGAGTTTTACTGCATTGCTTGAGTAATCGAGCCCAACCATTGAGCTGGGTTTATGATATTTTTTTACCATCGATGCTCCACCGCCACGGCCGCTGCCAACTTCCAAAAGGGCTTTGTTTTCGAGCTCAATTTCATTGGCCAGGTGATGGTAAAGTTGAAATGATAAACGGTTCACTTCATCGGAAGGTTCAAGGATTGGCTTTTGTTCAGGGTTGATAATGTGAGCATAACCATAGTTCATAAACGACCATTGGTCTTGCTTGATAAACTTAGCCATAAACTGATACATCCACTTGCGGGTGATCTTACGAAAACCGGGGATAATCCCACATAGCCACAGATAGAACTTTACAAATATTGATGCCATACTGACCCCTCCTCCTCGAAGGTTTTGATTGTTATTAACTGAGTTGACAGTAATTCAGATTTATGAGGAGATATCTCCTAGTATGGAGTTTCATCTTCGATATTTGTAGTTCTGACAACCCTTAGAGCCCAAAGGTAGACATTTTTTTGGTTTGCAATTCCACTAAACAGGCATAAAAGGACGAATAGGATGCGCTTTATAGATTTTAACCCTCATTAGCACCTTCTGGTGTAGGGTTAAATTCTCCCTCCCAGCGTGCAATTACGGCAGTAGCCAAACAGTTTCCAATTACATTTACCGATGTGCGAGCCATATCCATTAGCTCATCAATCCCTAAAATTATATAGATTGGCCACGTGGGTAGTCCAAAACTTGCTGCCGTGCCAAGTAAAATCACAAGAGAGGCTCTCGGAACACCTGCAACTCCTTTACTTGTAAGCATTAAAGTAAAAACTATAAGCAATTGCTTGTCAACTGAAAGATGGATGCCACACATCTGAGCGACAAAAATTGTTGCTAATGAAAGGTAAAGGGTTGTTCCATCGAGGTTAAAACTGTAGCCTGTAGGCATTACAAAGGCTACTATTTTACGAGGTACCCCAAATTGTTCCATACGTTCCATTGCAACAGGTAAGGCCGATTCGGAACTTGTTGTCGCAAACGCAATGGTTACCGGTTCAGAAATTGCCTTAATAAATCGCCGAACGGGGATTTTAAAGATTAAAGCAATAGGTAGGAGCACACCAACTAAGAATATAGTTAATGCAACGTAAAGCGTTGCGAGTAATTTAAACAGGTTAAACAAAATGTCAAGCCCCATGTGCCCAATGCTATAAGCAATTGCTGCAAATACAGCAAAAGGAGCAAAGAACATAATTACTTGGGTGAACTTAAACATTGTTTCGGCAAGGGATTCGGTAAATCGAATCATTGGACCTTTGTGCTTCTCTTTTAGCATGGCAACCGCAATTCCGAATAGGATGCTGAATATTACAATCTGTAACACTTGCCCTTCGTATATCGATTTGGCAATATTTTCGGGGAAAATATGAAGAATTAAATCAGTGCCAGTTACAACAGCAACTTGTGGTAGTTCAGATTGATTAATGGCTTCAGGTATTTTAACGCCAACACCTGCTTGGCTAATATTAATGGCCAACAGCCCAATTACTAACGCTAATGTTGAAGCAATCTCAAAATAAAGTAGTGATTTCCATCCCATACGACCAACCTGCTTAAGGTTGGAGTGCCCAGCAATGCCAACAACTATAGTGGCAAAAAGTAGGGGCGCAATGATGGTTTTAATTAATCGAAGGAAAATCTTGCTTACTACGTTAAGATTTACTGCAATTTGTGGCAGATCGTGACCGAATTCGGCACCAACAATCATGCTTATTAAAATCCAGGTTGTGAGCGATTTTTTGTAAAATGCATAACCTACTATTGATGCAATGGCAATCCATCGGAATATCATCAAAATATTACCATTTATGCTAAATAACTCGTAATGACTACCAAGATTAAGAAATGATGCAACGAAAAGGATTGAAAGCATTGTTATAAGGTAGTAAGCAGGAACCTTGCCATTCTTTGGTTGGTTATTTTCGCTTTTTGGAATATCTGAAACAGTTGTCAATTTGATGCAGATTTTTGGTTAGGCAATTATGCAAACATAATCAAATATTGATTTGCTGATATCCTGTAGTTTCATTTATAGTTTAGTTATATTAGATGATTAGCATAATGAAAATTAGCTGGTGCGCCTCCTGTGTGCCAGAAAAGAATGTTTGAGCCTTTTCTATATTTTTTCTTTTCAAGACAATCAATAAGTCCGACAAAAGCCCTACCCGTATAAACAGGGTCTAGTATGATTCCCTCTTTCTGAGCCATCAGGTGCATTGCATCTGCTTCAGCTTTAGTAACTACGCCATATCCAGCGCTGTTGTAATCGCAGTTAAGTATTATATCATTAATAGTAAATGTTTTATCTAATTTTGTTAGTGTTGATGCGCTGTTTGCAATGTCAACTATTTGTTTGCAAAGAGGCGTCTTTCCTATCTCATCCTTGCCATTACTTATGCCGATAATTTCTGATGAAAGATTATAAAGATATTTCCCGACTAAAAGCCCAGCGTGCGTTCCACCCGATGACGATGAGAAAACTATATAATCGATATCGAGATTACTGTCGAGGAGTTGCTGTTTAAGCTCTAAAATTGCCCTAACATAGCCTAAACTGCCAATCTCATTGGATCCTCCAATTGGTATGTAATACGGATTTTTTCCTGTTGATTGAACTCGCTGAACTAGCCCATCAGGGGTTAATTGCTCATTGGGTTGGTTTGTCCAGTGGATATTAGCTCCCAAGAGTTTATCGAGCAGGATGTTTCCATTTATTTCTGATACAGGTTCACCTCTTAACAGCAGATGGCAATCTATGCCAGCAACTGCTGCTGCAGCAGCAGTTTGGCGGCAATGGTTCGACTGAGCGGCACCGTATGTTATAACCGAGTCACAACCCTTATCGAGCGCATCTTTTATAAGATACTCAAGTTTTCGGGTTTTGTTTCCACCCATTGCCAAGCCCGTTTGATCGTCGCGCTTGATGAAGATATTGTAATCGCTAAACAATTCAGATAACCGGTTTAGCCTATGTAATGGGGTGGGTAAGAAGCCTAAACTGTAATAATTGTCTACAATCATCTTTTAAGGTTTAACCTTTTGATATAGATGGCTGCTTGAGGTTTAAATTCATATCTTATAACCCTATCTTTTTCCTAAAAAAGTCATTACAAGTAGCGTAAGCGACAACCCTATTAAAACCAAAATAGTTGCCCAGCCAATGATGTTGTTTAATGTTTTATTTACATACTTACCCATAATCTCCTTCTTATTCACTAAAAGTATCATGCAGACCAGAACTACAGGCAATAACAATCCGTTTAGCACTTGCGACCAAAGAGAGATTTGAATTAATGGCGCATTGGGAAGAAGTATAATCCCTGCAGCAATTACCAAAATACTTGTGTATAGGGTATAGAACTCAGGCGCTTCTTTCCATTTTTTATCGATACCTGCTTCAAATCCAAATGCCTCAGAAATGTAGAATGATGTTGCAAGAGGAAGTATGGTTGCCGAAAAGATTGATGCGACAAACAATCCAAACGCAAACACCTGCGATGCTATTGCACCAGCCAAAGGCTTAAGGGCTAGCGCTGCATCTTTTGCCTCGTTGATTTGAATTCCATTTTTATTTAAGGTCGATGCGCATGCTACAACGATAAAGAATGCAACCACCACGGTTGCAACGCAGCCAACTACAATATCGATAATTGAATACTTGTAGTTTTTCATTTTCAACCCCTTCTCAATTACCGACGATTGCAGGTAGAAAAGCATCCATGGGGCAATGGTTGTACCAACCAAACCAATAATCATGGCAATACTCTGCCCGTTAACCTCAAATTGGGGTCGTACAATTGCACTTCCAATTTCGCTCCACTCGGGGTTTCCCATTAAAGCTGATACTACGTACATCAGCAATGATAAGCTGAAGAGCAAAAAAATTCTTTCGGCAATTTGATATGTTCCTTTTACAACTAGCAGCCACACAAGCATTGCAACTATCGGGACTGAAATATATTTGCTGACCCCAAAAACGTTCATACTCCCCGCTACACCTGCAAATTCAGTTGTTGTGTTCCCAATATCACCAATTAAAAGACCAAGGAAAATGAAGAAGGTAACCTTTACCCCAGCACTTTCGCGAATTAAATCGGCCAACCCTTTTCCAGTCACAATGCCCATACGAGCATTCATCTCTTGAATAACTATGAGTACAAAGAATGAAGGGATTAACGTCCATATTAAATTGTAACCATAAATTGCCCCAGCAACCGAGTAGGTTGTGATTCCTCCCGCATCGTTATCGACGCTGCCGGTAATAATACCTGGGCCAAGAATGGCCAAGAATATTGCGATTCGCTTAAATATTCTGTTATCTCTAATTTTCAATGTCATTGAGCCTACCGTTTGAAGGTTCTACGCTTATTTACCAAATCTTCAACCACGTCGTCGATTACTACCATGCCTTGCAAAAGATTTTGCTTATCAATAACAGGGATAGCCAGGAGATTATATTTCGAAATAATTTCTGCAATATCATCTATCCCTTGGTCATCGTATAAATAGATTGGCTCCTCTTTCATTATCTGGTTGATGGTTGTCTCGGGCTCCGAAACAATTAAATCGCGAAGCGTAAAAAATCCTATCAGTTCATCATTTGTATCGGTAACAAAAAGGTTGTAAAGTTCAACGGCCTCGGGCTTTCTGGTACGTATTTCCTTTATTACATCTTCAACGGTTTTGGTAGGATTGAAGGCTAATATATCTGTTGTCATGATACTACCAACGGAGTCATCTTCGTACTCGAGCAGTTCGCGGACCTCTTGCGATGATTCAGCTTCCATCTCCTTAAGAAGGCTTTCAGCCTTTTCATCTTCCAACCCATCAAGAATGTCGGCAACCTCATCGGCAGGCATCTTCTCGAGCACATCGGCAACTTTATCAACGGGTAAACTTTCAACCAGCTGAACCTGTGCTTCGGGTTCAAGTTCTTCCAAAACGTCGGCAGCATGCTCTTCGTCCAAGGCCGAGAAAATAGAGGTACGGGTTGCTCTACCTAAATCCTCGATAATATCTGCTAAATCCGAAGGGTGAAGGGTGTTTAACTTTGAGTAAACCTTTGAAAGTTTGATGCTATGGCTCGAAAAATCGATGGCCTGCACATCATCCCATAGGATATATTTGGCAGGGATGCTAACCTTTAAGTAGGATAAGAAGAATTTAATTGGCTTTTCGATATCAATTCGGCGAAGTAATCCTTCGATTCCAATATCTACGGCAACGGCAAATGTTCCATCTTTAATATCGACCAAGCGGATATCATTAACGCGAACAAGTTTTCGCCCATTAAGGTCAACGATTTGCTTATCGAGCATCAGCTGGGCGAGGAAGAAACCATTCTCCACAACATCATTGGCAAGTTCAACAAGGTTGTTGCACTTAACGGTTAATCGGCCTTCGATACGAAAGACATCAACAAATTCGAAAGAATAAATTTTTATACCCTTTGAGGTTTTGGTTTTTACGCCAATTACCCGAGGTTTATCAAATGTGTCGTTAATGTTGGCTGTTAGGGTATCAACCAATAAATCTTTTACAACACCGATTTTTTTTCCATCGGCATTGTAAACCCTTTTTCCTATAATACGGCTTAAGTAAAATGTTGAAAGATTTGCCATATCTACCTCCTAAAATTTAACAAACAGTTAGGTAGGCGGCTAACGACGAACTACCTCGCTGTGTGCGGGTTAATAAAACATATCGCAGGGTCGTCGTCCATATAAATTATAGTACTGATTTGCGAAACAAAAGTAGGTTTATCATTTTACTATCCAAAGAAAAGATGTAAAAAAATGTTAATAAAAAAACGCTGTTTTAATCGACGCTTTCTTATTGAATTTTATTTATTATATAAATGCCTTTGGATGATTACAGAAATTAAGCAAAAAAATGATTGAATTTTAATCTAAAAATTATAACATCACGGTTTATAAGTCGTTAACCCCTGTTGATATCTAAATCCACCAACTTTGGTTTTGACCGTGAATATTTCTGTATTTTTGCATCAAACTTTTTTGTAATGTCAGTAAATACTAGCTATTCAGAAGATAATATTAGGACTCTCGAATGGCAGGAGCACGTTAGGCTTCGTCCGGGGATGTACATTGGGAAATTGGGTGATGGCACTCAGCCCGATGATGGAATTTATATTCTTCTAAAAGAGGTTTTTGATAACTCTATCGATGAGTACATGATGGGTTTCGGTAAAAGCATCGATGTGTCGATTACCGATAAGGTTGTTCGAATTCGCGACTATGGGCGTGGTATTCCACTTGGAAAACTGCTCGATGTTGCTTCAAAAATGAATACCGGCGCTAAGTACGACTCGAAGGTTTTTAAGAAATCTGTTGGTTTGAACGGTGTGGGTATCAAAGCGGTTAACGCGCTTTCTACATCATTCAAGATTCAGAGTATTCGAGATGGACAAGGGAAACTTATCGAGTTTTCGGGTGGAAAGGTGCTTGGTGA
The DNA here is from genome assembly GCA_964390565.1 of uncultured Rikenellaceae bacterium. Lineage (GTDB taxonomy): Bacteria > Bacteroidota > Bacteroidia > Bacteroidales > Tenuifilaceae > UBA8529. Next base: position 88,662 of record CAYMII010000003.1, on the reverse strand, counting down.
GAAGGATTTTGAGAGCAATGGTGAGAAGAATGGAACTATCGTTGAGTTTCTACCTGATGATACAATCTTTGGTAGTTTCAATTTTCAGGATGAGTATGTTGAAACAATGCTTCGCAACTACACCTACCTGAATACTGGGTTAATAATTAACTTCAACGATAAGCAGTTTATATCCCGAAATGGTCTTCACGATTTGCTCAACGAGAATATGAGCGGTGAGGGGCTTTACCCAATTATTCACCTTAAGGGTGAAGATATTGAACTTGCTTTCACTCATGGCAATGGTTATGGGGAGGATTACTACTCGTTCGTTAATGGTCAGCATACAACTCAAGGTGGAACACACCTTGCCGCTTTTCGCGAGGCCTTTGTAACCGCTGTTCGCGGTTTTTATAAGAAGGATTTTGATGCATCTGATATTCGAACTTCAATTATTTGTGCTTTAAGCGTACGTATTGAGGATCCAGTTTTTGAGTCGCAAACCAAAACCAAACTGGGTAGCAAGGATATGAGCCCCAATGGTCCGGGCGTTCGTAATTATATTAGCGATTTTGTAAAAACCGCCCTCGATAACTACTTGCATCGTAACTCCGAAGTTGCTCAAACACTTTTACAAAAAATACTCGAGGCAGAGAAGGAGCGTAAAGCGATTTCAGGTATTAAGAAATTAGCCCGTGAACGTGCTAAAAAATCAAGCCTTCACAATAAAAAACTTCGCGATTGCAGGGTTCATCTCGATTCAAAGGATGAAAAGGGTATTGAGTCTACGCTGTTCATCACCGAGGGTGATTCGGCGAGCGGATCAATCACCAAATCGCGCGATGTGAACACCCAAGCAGTATTCTCCCTTCGTGGTAAACCACTAAATACTTATGGTATGACTAAAAAGGTGGTTTATGAAAACGAGGAGTTCAACCTATTACAAGCAGCGTTAAATATTGAGGAGGATATTGAAGACCTTCGTTACAACAAGGTGGTAATCGCTACCGATGCCGATGTTGACGGTATGCATATTCGCCTTTTGCTTATTGCATTCTTCTTGCAGTTTTTTCCTGATTTAATTCGACAGGAGCATCTTTTTATTCTTCAAACCCCGCTTTTCAGGGTTAGGAATAAAAAGAAAACTCTATACTGTTATAGTCCTGATGAGAAGGAGAAAGCCATTAAGGAGTTAGGCCCAAATCCTGAGATAACCCGATTCAAAGGTCTTGGTGAAATTTCGCCCGATGAGTTTAAGAATTTCATTGGTGAAGATATTCGTCTCGACCCAGTTCGATTAACACGCGAAGATGTTATTGCTGATCTTCTTAGCTTCTATATGGGTAAGAACACTCCTGAGCGACAAGAATTCATCATCGAGAATCTAAGGATTGATGAGGATATCATCGAGGAGTCGAAACCGCCAATGGAAGATGAACTTGAAGAGGAGATTAGTGAGAAAGTGGCTTAATGTTTTAGAAATTATAATCAAAGTTATCAGTTATGAGTTGTCAGTTATTACACGAACCGACAACCAACAACTGACAACTGACAACTGACAACTGATAGAATGCGTTTAGATGATTTTGATGCGGATGAGTTGATGAACGATACTCGTTCAACTTCACCCGACGAACATGCCCGAATAGCTAAAATAACTGGCGATACATCCAAAAAAGTACACCTCTCGGGGATGTACAAAAGTTGGTTTCTCGACTATGCTTCATATGTAATTCTTGAGCGTGCAGTTCCGCACCTCGACGATGGCCTAAAACCTGTTCAGCGACGTATCCTTCATTCAATGAAACGCCTCGATGATGGGCGCTACAACAAGGTTGCAAACATCATCGGTCACACCATGCAGTTTCACCCGCACGGTGATGCTTCAATTGGCGACGCTTTGGTTCAGCTTGGTCAAAAGGAGTTGCTAATCGATCAACAGGGAAACTGGGGAAATATTCTTACAGGCGATAGCGCTGCTGCGCCTCGTTACATCGAGGCTCGTTTGTCGAAATTCGCACTCGATATTGCTTTCAATGTTAAGACTACCGAGTGGATGCTTAGCTACGATGGCCGTAATCAGGAGCCAGTTACCCTTCCAATGAAGTTCCCATTGCTTCTTGCACAAGGGGTTGAGGGTATTGCTGTAGGTTTGGCATCAAAAATTCTTCCTCATAACTTCATCGAGCTAATCGATGCAGCCATTGCATATCTTAAGAATCAGGATTTTGAACTCTACCCCGATTTTCCAACCGGAGGTCTAGCCGATTGTACCCGCTACAACGATGGTATCAGAGGAGGAGCAGTAAAGGTTCGTGCAAGAATTCAAAAAATTGATAAGAAAACCTTATCAATAACCGAATTGCCATTTGGCAAGACTACATCTACGCTTATCGATTCAATAGTTAAGGCTAGCGATAAGGGTAAAATCAAGATTAAAAAGATTGACGATAATACATCGGAGTTTGTTGAAATTCTTATTCATCTTCCTGCTGATGTATCGCCCGATGTAACAATCGATGCGCTATATGCATTCACCGATTGCGAAACATCCATATCACCTAACTCGTGCGTAATTTATCAAGACAAACCCCGCTTTATGGGGGCTAAAGATCTTCTTAAAGCATCGGTTGATCATACTAAATTCCTTCTCACTTGGGAATTAAAGAATCGACTAGATGAACTTGAAGAGGATTGGCATTTCTCGTCTCTCGAGAAGATTTTCTTTGAGCAGAAGATTTATCGTGAACTGGAGAAAGATACCGAAACTTGGGAACAGGTTATCGATGCCATCGATAAAGGGTTCAATCCTTATAAAAAGTTATTTAAGCGTTTGATAACCCGCGAGGATTTGCATAAACTGACCGAAAAGCCAGTTCGCAAAATCTCTAAATTCGATATTAAAAAGGCAGACGAGCACATCCGTGCCGTGGTTGAAGAGATTGAGGAGGTTAAGAATCATCTTATAAATATTATCCCTTATACCATCAACTACTATCAGCAGATTAAAAAGAAGCATGGTAAGGGTAAGGAGCGTAAAACCGAACTTCGCAGTTTCGATACTATAGAGGCTACAAAGGTTGTGGTTGCCAACGAAAAACTTTACGTTAATCGCGAGGAGGGATTCTTTGGTACTGGCCTTAAAAAGGATGAGTTTGTTTGCGACTGCTCCGATATCGACGATATCATTGTGTTCCTAAAGAGCGGCAAGTACTACATATCAAAGGTTCAGGATAAAGCGTTTGTGGGCAAGGATATCATTCATATCGCAGTATTCAAAAAGAACGACCAGCGTACAATTTACAACGTGGTTTATCGCGATGGGCGTAATGGCTCAATCATGATGAAGCGTTGCGCCATCACTGGTATTACTCGCGATAAGGAGTACGATATTGGTAAGGGAACCGATGGCTCGCAAGTGCTTTACATGAGCGCAAACCCCAACGGCGAAGCCGAGATTTTGAAGGTATTCCTAAAACCAAAGCCACGCTTGCGTAATCTGATAATTGAGCTCGATTTTAGCCAATTGGCAATTAAGGGACGTAGCTCAATGGGTAATATCTTTACTCGTTATGCTATCCATAAGATTCAGATTAAGGAGAAGGGTGTGAGCACCCTTGGTGGTCACCAAATTTGGCTCGATGAGGATGTTCTTCGCCTCAATTCCGATAGTCGTGGTAAATACCTTGGTGAATTCCACGATGGCGATAAGATCCTTGTTGTAAATAACGACGGAACTTATTCTACAACTGGTTTTGATTTCTCGGTTCGATTCGAGAATAATCCAATCATTATAGAGAAGTTCGATGCCGAAAAGGTATTCTCAGCTGTTTACTACGATGGCGAGCAGGATTTCTACTATTTAAAACGATTCCAATTTGAGCTATCGGAGAAACCTCAGTCGTTCATTGCTGAGGAGGAGGGCTCTAAGTTTGTTGCCATTAACGACGACGATTTCCCATGTCTCGAAATCACCTTCAAAGGCAAACATGCAAAAAAAGATCCTGAGCAGATTGATGTTTACGAGTTTATTGGGGTGAAAGGGTATAAAGCAAAAGGCAAACGCCTATCCACTAACGAGGTTAAAGCCGTAACCTTTATTGAACCTCTTCAAAAGGAACTTCCACCATCTGAGGATGAAGAAGACCTAGATTCTAATGGCGATGAAAACGATAACCCATTGGATGGCGAAACCGATACTGGAACGCAGATGACATTAGGTATATAAAACAAAAGAGCCAAGTTCATGATTGAACTTGGCTCTTTAACTTTCGCATTCTTAGAAGAAAAGTAGATAATTTCTTATGAAATTTATTATTCCAAAAAAGATAATACAGGTTCCAATTATTATAAGCGCAAACAATGCTAATAGAACGATTCCAATGAATGCACCAGTCCCTTCTTCGGACTTTGTTTTTGTACCATCGCTCCAATGTGTAACAACAGTATAAGAAACAGGTGTTGCTGCCACAATTGCAAGAACAGTATTAATTAAACCGCTTGAAAATTTCTTGCCACCAAACCATTCCATTCGTTTCTCAATTAAGAATTGAGGTGCAAAACTTGCCATGATGTAAAAAGCCATTGAGCCCCAAAGCCACCATAATTTGAATATTTTATGGACGAAACTTCCTTGTCCCGATCCAACAAAGTAAAAGAAAAGCAATACTAAAAACGAAACAACCAACAAAGACCAACTTCCAGCAAACGAACGTTTTGTTCTATCATTTATAATTCCACCCAGCTCGTTCATTCGGTCAATAACGGTTTGATCTGTAGGGAAGTATGTTTTTGCTTCATTAATAAGCGCTACAGAACGCTTTACGTGAACCATTCTACGAGGAAAATAGTATGTTTCACCATCTTCGGCTCTGAAGGAATGCCACTGCCCTAAAACATTCTCCAATAATTCAGCCGCTTTCGCATTCTCATCGTTTGTTGCTTTTGGTCCCATGCCATTTGACAACCGTGCATCTTCCATGCCCTTAGGGGTAACTTCAACATAGTATTTTTTACGGAGAACTAAAACCATGTAAACAATCCCGCCTGCAAACGCTCCAAGTACTGTAATACCAATAATAAAATTGATTGCCTTTGCACCCGTTGATTCCTCTGTCTTAGTTTGTTCAGGAACAACTTTTGAATCTTGTGCCATCAACCCTTGTGTAACAATAAAAGAGAGCATAAATGCTCCAATAAAAATTAAAAATCGCTTTCTCATATAAAATGGATTTAGGTAAACTTGAATTTGGTTTTAATTTAAATCAATACTCAAGTTTAGCGAGCATTTAGATTCTCAGCAAATAATGGTTGTTCGGATTTATAAATCGAAACAAGAAGCGGATTTTGTATTTTGATTCACAGCGACTTATTTGTTTCTCTCCATTGAGTAGGTGTTGTACCTTTAAGGCATCGAAATGCATTATTAAACGTTGATTTTGAACTAAAACCTGCAGCCTGGGCTATTGCTTCGATGGTGAGTTTGTTCATTTTGTAACTGAGAAGCAGTTTGCAAGCCTTTTCGATTCGAAATTGGTTAAGAAGTTGAGAGAAATTGGTTTTGTACTCATCATTAATGAATCGCGAAAGATATGTTGTATTCGTATTTAGCGCTTCGGCAAGTTTTTGAAGGGTTAAATCGGATTGAATGAAAATTTCATCATTCACAAAAACCTTCTCAAACTCAAGTTTGAATGATTTCGGAAGAATTAAATTCTTTTTTGCGCCCTTAACAAATTGGAATCGTGGGTTTGATGAGTTTTTAATTTTAATTAAATAGACAACAAAGAAACCAATAATTGATATTGATAGAATTACAAGAAAAACAAATACAACTTTAAATCTTAATACCCTGTTTCCAAGTTTTTTTATTAGTGATTCCTTTTCTTCCAGCTGGTATTTTGCGCTTACTTCAGCTACCTGTTGGTTAACCTTTTCGTTTAAAAGGATTGATTGTATGTAGGCTAATTTCTCGCTATAGAACAGACTGCTATCTAATCTATTTGTTTTTCGGTAAGCTTCAATCAGACTCGAATAAATATCTGGCAAGTAATAGTTGTAAGGACCTGCCTCTGCTAAGTTTTTTGCTCTAATAAGAACCTTAATCCCCTCGACATAATTCAACTCTTTGATAGAAATACTTCCTAATGCTATATATATGTGAGTGAGATGAATCTTCTCATTTATAGATATGGCTCTTTCTTTTGCTTCATTTAATAAATGGGTTGCTTCCTCCAAACTATCTCTCTCGATTAAAACTTTGGCAGTTTGAATTCTTGAATAAAGAAATATAATTGGATCCTTTATTGAATTAGAAAGTAAAACAGCTTTTCTAAGGTATTGTATACCCAGCTCTGGTTTTTCGCTAGTTAACCCTAAACCATAGTTAGTGTAAGCCGAGGCTATTGAAAGACTATCTTTACTTAAAAGGGCATAGAATAGGCATGAATCCATTAATCCATTGGTAGTTCTGTTCCCAAGATTTGATAGGAAAAGAGTATTTAGCGCCCTAAAATTATCGGATAGCGATTTGTAATTTTTTAGCTTTCGGTTAAGGTTTAACCTTTCGTAACAGGCGGTAATTGCTGAATCATTCTGGCATTGCTCTGAATAAAGATGTTCGATCTTGATTAACCCTTTAAGTAAGGCAACAGTATCTTTTTGTTTTCTACTTTGTGTGATAATATCTTTTAAGAGCTGTTTAGCTTTAGTAAAATCTTTTTTGTTTATTTGAGTCTGAACTGCATTTAAATTTTTCAAAAAGGTTTGATGAGCTTCATCGCCTGTAAAGGCTGTAGTTGAAGAACTAATAATTAAAGAGAATAAAAAGAAAAGCCCGTAAAATCGCATCTTAAAAGCAAATAGATCAAGTAAGACTTCTTGTTTCTAATGTTTAATATATAAGAATCACAATGAAAATGGGATAAGGGAGGCTATTTACCCCCCTTTATCCCATTTTAAATTATTCCTTATTTACCACCTCAACCCACTGCCCGCTATTTCTTGCGTAGATAGAGTTGTCGTACATTGCTTCGCAAGCGAATGAAGGTAGGTAATACTTGCCAACATATGCAGCGTTGAAAACAATCTTAAATGTCTTTGTTTTTCCCCACTGTAGGCTGAAGTATGTGTAAACCCTATCATCACGAACATCTTGATATTCGTACGATGAGTTTTCAACTGCCGATGCCTCTTCCATGCGAGTATTGCGAATTTCCCATCCCGAAGGGACAATAACCGAAAGCGAAAGCTGCTCGTAGTTACTTCTAGTTCCTGGGTTATGTAAACTAATTTGAGCGTAAAAATCAGTTCCCTGCTCGAGTTTTTCAGGTGTTATAACAGCACCATTCATCAAATGATATGTAACCTCCATGTTGATATTGCTCGATTGTGGCACCTCGTTGCCAGCAACAGGGATTCCTGAGTTGATTAGTCGAACATAAACAGCCCCTTCGCCATTATTGGTGACATCAATTTTACCCTCCCCAGTTTGAACTGGAGCAAACTTTTGCTGCGCAAAAGTTAAACTGGTTTGTAGCTTTTTGCTATCACTTCCGTCGGTTTTAAAGCTAACCTCGATTCCTTTACCAGCCTTAACATTTATGGCATATTTTGAGAATGCTAGTAAACTGAACGATATCTCTTGAGTACTCATCCAGTATTCCTTGCTAAGTTGTCCTGATAAGTCAATAAGTAGAGGCATTACCTTTTCGTAATCTTTCATAAGTACAAGTGCCTCCACAACCATTGCTTTATCTCGAGTATGTGAACCGTAAGTGTAACTCATTTCGCGGTATTGAGCAATTTCAATAGGTTTACCTTGAATTAAACTCTTTGCTGCTTCGGGGTTTCCTGCTAAAGCATATGCCGCTGCTAAACGGTAACGTGCGTTTATCGAGAGCGAAGGATATTCGCGTAAGCGGTTCATCGCACCTAGCTCTGGGACTTTTGCTAATGCCAATGTGTAAAGGCGATATGCTTGCATCAAATCGCTTGTAGCGTAATAGGTGCTCGACGAAGGAGCCCATGTTAATGCCCTTTGGCGTTGATATTTCTTCCAACCCTCCATAATACCTGCAGGAACGCTGTAACCAAGAGCCTCCGCTTCGAGAATGAAATGACCTGCATAGGTTGTTGCCCACTCATCGGGTTGCTGATTGCCCGACCATAAAGCAAGCCCACCATCGATTGTGCGGAACGATCTCATCTTATCAAGTCCGTAACGAACATTCTCTTCGGCTTTCTTGCGTGTTTCGGCATCAAAATCGCCTAATTTGCTGATGAATAGTTGAGGAAATGCTCCTGATGTTGTTTGCTCCAAGCATCCGTGTGGGTAATCAATTAGGTAAGCCAATCTTCGACCAAGGTCGATAGGAGGTAGAGTGCTAAACTCAATTGATACTTTATTTGTACCCTCCATGCCAAAAGCCTTATAGGTAGGATTCCATTTCTGCTTTGGATTAAGCACAATCTCCTGAACGGTAGTCATTGGTGGGTTAGGGTTTCTAACATCCAACTCAGTTTCGTGAGTTGCTTCATTATTACCACTTGTTGCAATCACTTTAACCTTTCCAATTCCAAGGCGCGAAGCGACTTTTAGATTGAACTTAACAACCTGATCGCCAATTTCGTTAAAGGTGATGGTCTTTTGCATCTCACCAACCGGCTGAAGAAGATCGTTTGTTTCTACCTTAATCTTCACAGTTTTCACTTTTTTGTCCATAGCAAAAACAGTAACTGGAAGAACTACATCTTCATCAGGTCCTAGAACTCTTGGTAAAGTTGATAATACCATCAAAGGTTTACGAACTGGAACAGTTTTCTCTGATGAACCATACGCACCCTCTTTTGCCGCAACAGCCATAACCCTAACAGAGCCAATGTAGTTAGGCATTACAAAGCTGATCTTTTTCTTCTCGCGTTTATCAACAGTAAATGGACCAATATACTTCACAACTGGTTTGAAGCGGTTTGCATTTCGATCGCCTTTATTCACTAGCGATTCATCACCACCGATGGAGATTATGCGAAGCATTTTTCCAGCATCGGCACCCATAACCATATCGAACAAATCCCATGTTTTAACGCCAAGCGCCTCGCGAGCGTAGAAACGGCTCCAAGGATCCGGTGTTTTGAAACGAGTTAAATCAAGCAATCCTTCATCAACAACAGCAAGTGTTACAGTCATTGGTTTGCCATTCTGCTCTGATACCGTGATGCTGACTTTCTTTTCAGGTTCAAGTTCATCAGGCAATGAAATAACAGGATTAAGATGGGTTTCAGGATTTACAATCATTAAAGGCACAATTCCATAAAGCCTGATTGGCAAATCGTTTGATGTTTGTCCGTGTGGCTGAATGAATGTTGCGTGAACGTAAACGTTTGGCGTCATCTTATCGGTAACATCAAACGAGAATTGAGTTTCGCCTTTTTTTGCCTCAACCCAATATGTTTCCAGCACATTAATGCCATTCTCAACGCTTACAAAGACATTCCCGCCTTCAGCAGTTGGGATAGTTAAATTTACTTTCTCACCAACTTTATACTCTTGTTTATCAGAAGAGAAAACAAGCATAGTTGCAGCCTCTGGATTTCTATTCCTATCTCGTTTTACCCAACCTGGCCAATCGAAATAAGCGGTAGTACTTGCAGCATGACCTCCATCAGTATCGATAACCCTGATAAGGAATCGTCCCCAATCGGGCTGGTTGATCCTAACAGCGAATTCACCTTCGCCATTTGAGCCTGTACTAACAAATCCACGTTGAATAATTCTTGAATATGAGTTTGATACGTAGTTCGAAAGGTCTTCGGAATTTTGCTCCCACCACCAACGCCAATCAAGTTTGTATACTTCAACCTTTAAATTGCTTCTCGAAATAGGATTTCCATCGGCATTTACGGTTACCACCTTCAGTTTTTGATCGGTATCGGTAACAAACATGCTTCCACGTGTTCCTGGGTTTGGCATCTTAACGCCAACGTATGTTTCGAACGGATAGTAAGGCATCGAGAATTTATCGATGCTAAAGTTTCCACCCTCTTCGAATACCCTTACCTTGAAACTTGCCTTAAGCGTGCCGGGGGCAGCTGCTTTCACATCAATTCGTGGACTGAAAGATACGTTCCCGTTCTCGTTAAGTACACCATCAAATATGTTTTGTTCCTCGGCTGAGAATGAGCGTGCGCCATCATCAAATGAAAAATCTTTATAATTTTTAAAAGATGTTGTTGATGCGCTAAGCGTAACTTCAACCTTTGCGCTCAAATTGCGAGCAGGAGCACCGTGTAACCATTTTGCGCTAAGGTTTCCATTAAGACTTCGATTTGCCTTTAGCTCGTTAATTCCAAAATCGAGATTGAGTTTTAACCTGTTTGGCATCACTGTCTCAACCCTAACAGGTTGAGTAAATGTTGCGCCACCTATTTTTACTCTTGCAGTGTAGCTGCCAGTAGGAGCATCTTGCTGGGTGGCTACTGGGAATGCGTATACACCGTCAACGCTAGTTGTTGAAATGGTTTTGTATGTTACCTGGCCCTTTGGATCGAGCAATTCGAAAGAGGTTGGGTGATTTTCGGGTAAAGTTTTGTTTTTATCCTCAAGAATAAACGATAAGAATAGCGTATCACCTGGACGCCAAACTCCGCGTTCACCATAGATAAATCCTTTAATACCGCGTTGAACTGCTTCGCCTGAAATATCGAAAGCACTTAATGAAAGCGATGAGCCATCATCGAGTTTTAGGTAGCCGCGTTGAGTTCCTTGTTTTGCAATAAGAAGGAATGGTTTATCGGGTCCAGCAAAGGTGATTTTTGCCATACCATCGCCATCGGTTGTGGCTGTTGCCATGCTTCGATGTTGATAGTTGAAAATCTCGATATTAACACCTGATAATGGTTTTGATGTTAATAGATCCGTAACAACAAAAACAGCCGAGCCATCGGTTCCCTTTTTTGCTAGGATACCAAGGTTCGAGGCAAGAACATTCTTTTGAACCTCTTTGTTACGATAATAGGTAGAGTGGCAAGGATTATCGCGTTGTTGCCAATCATACTCTTCGCCTTCTTCGTAGTAGTAATCGTAATCATAATCGTAGTAGTACGATTGGTGTGAATCGTCGCCTTCGTTATATGTTTCAGTATTAATTTGAATAGGTTCTGTATTCGTATTGCCTTCACAGCTGTAAGCTGAGTAGCTTTTACGGAATGATATCTTTACCTGATAGATTGCTCCTGGTTCAGTGCTAATCATCTTTGAAAGGTCGATATGATAAGTATTCCAAGCCCCAAAGTCAACCTCGCCACCTGCGTTAAGCAGAATGGTTTTCTTAAGTAGCATTCTTCCAACACGATGCAACTCCCTGTTGCCAGCAAGGTTGTTAACTTGAAGGAATTGGGCAATATTATCTTCATAAATTCTTATAATCTCAACATCAACAGCTCTTAAGCTAACTGCTTGGAATGGGAAAAGCAAACCCTCAGTTGAAGGAATAATAACCCCTTCACCAATCATCTTAACCTCAGGTTTAAACACCTCGAATTGAACTGGAAGTACAACACCCTCGCCAAGTTTTTGGCCGCCATAACCTCTAACACCTTCAGCAACGCTGAAGTCAAATGTACCATTTTGACGATTCGATGGGTAAACCTTTACTATGTTGCCCTCGATAATCATTCGTAAATCTGAAATCTCAGAGCAAGTGATAAGTCCAAGAAGATTTTGAGCCTGATCTAATGGTTCAGAGAATCGTATCTCTACATACTGCTCGGGGTTTTGGATAACCCTAGTGGTTAAGATTCTAAAATCACCTTTAATAGGAATTTCGTTTTCAATCTCTTTTGAGAAATCACAGTTAATGGGGTCGCCATCACACTTTAAAATTACTTTGGAGATTTTATCGTTTTGTTTGATATTCTCCACCCAAAACTTATGGATCTTCCCATCAGCACCAGTTTCCCATGTTAACTCTAGTTTTTCGCCATCTTGCTTTGCTTCAATGGTTTTTTTAATATCGTTGACATCGGCAAAGTCGGCAGTGTTAACAATACCGCTAAGTCGGCGCTCCATCTTATTGGCCTCTTGATAAAACTCAAGACCGTTAACCACAACCTCCATGGATTGTTTAATAGTGCGGAAGCTGAACTCAAAATCCTCAAATCCTTTTGGGATATCTTTGACAAGCCTGTCTAGTGCAACAGTTGCGGTATATTCTTCATCCTCGGGAAGTGGATCGTATGGCGTTAGTTCAATGGTACGCGAATCGGTCCAAATCATTTCTCCCTTAATGGATGGGCTAATGCTAAGAAGATTTTTGTCTGCAACATTTCCTGCTACTGAATTTCCAGCAAAATTGGATGCAAAAACCACGCGAATTACGCTTCGGTTCGAAATAACTCCGTTGGTGTAAGCAGAGATATAGCTGCTAAAATCTTTGCTATTCTGCTCCTTTTTGCTGTGCCTATTGTTAAAGATGGCAATAAAAACGCCGATAAAAACAACGACAAGCGCTATTCCTATCCTTTTAGGGTTCCTTGATTTAAGCATAGATGCAATATTTTGAATTATTTTGTTTGAGAAAAGGAAAATTAGTAATTATATGAATTCATAAGATGTTGGAGACTGGTATCTTATAAAATAATATTGTGTTGTTAAACATACTGCTAGTTTAGATAGTTTTGAGAAAGAAATAATTTTTTAATTAAATTTGATATTATAAGTTCATAAAATTAATGTTGAACCATTTCATGGTTTTAAAACAATTTATTATAAACTAATTCTAATAATAATGAAAAAAAATGTTATTTGTAAAATTCTTCCTCTATTTTTAATTGGATTGTGTTTGCTTTGTAATAGTGGTTGCTCAAAAAAAGAGTTTAATGATGACTCTGGTGAGGAAGATGTTGTAAAAGATATAGATGGTAATGTTTATAGTACTGTTAAAATAGGTGATCAGGTTTGGATGAGTGAAAACCTAAGGGTTACGAAATTTAGAAATGGCGATTTAATACCAAACATTGTTCTTCCTACTTATTCTGCACCTAATTCTAATATCCCTACAGTTGTTAGTGGGAACTATATTCTATACGTATGGCCTACTACAGCTTACACCTGTGATGTGAATAATCAAAGGAGTAATAGAGATAATTGTGGTTTGTTATATAACGGATATACATTGACTGATAGTAGAAATATTGCTCCCAAAGGTTGGCGGGTGCCAACAAACGAAGATTTTATACAATTAAATAATTATCTTAAATCTAATGGAATGACAGCGAGGTCGTTGGCTTCAAAAGAGAATTGGTTAACAAATTGGGATCCCAATATGGTACAACCTGGCTCAATACTTGTGGATTCGTATAAAAATAATAGTACAGGATTTAATGGAATGCCAATTGGCTATTATGACTCGTTTAATAGTTGGACGCCACTTTTTCAAAACGTAGGATATTCAGCTGATTGGTGGACTTCAGAGGGTGGTTACTACTTATTAATGGGATATTTTGTAGAACCTCACGATCCCTTTAGTTCTCCACTTACAAAATCTCCAAGTTGCTGTTTGTCTATACGTTGCATAAAAGAATAATCGCTTTTATTGTTGCTTAGATAAACTTGATATCCTATTTAATGCTTTATCTTTAAATAGGATATTTTTACTTAACGAAATAGTTGTTGATTGTCTTCATTAGGACGAGGGATAAGAATTTTTACAAATTGACAAAAATTTATTTTCCCTTTTTAAGATTTCCCTTTGCAATTTTTAGTTTAGCTTCAGCTTTTTTCTTTAGCTCTTTAGCGCTTTTAAGTTTAGTATTTCCTCTGGTTATTAGTTGGTTTCCAGAATTAAGATTTTTATTACTATCTTTCAATGCGTTTTTTAGTTCTTTTAATTCTCCTTTATGGGTTTCCTTTAACTCTTTAACGGCACTTTTTGCTTCGGTGCGGGTTTCTTGATCTTTCGATTTTGATTGTTTTTCGTATGATTTTAGGCTTTTATTGAAGTTTTTGTCGAGTTTGCCAATCTCTTTTGTAATACGTTTTTTCTCTTTACTAGCCTCCTTAACCATTTGCTTTCCATCCCTGATCATTGTGAGTACCTGCTCAATTTTCTCATTTGCAGCGTCAAGGCGGGCCATAGCAGAATCATATCTTGCTTGATAATCAGGAGGCAATGTTGACTTTGAAGCAAATACCTTATTTGATAAACTCGCTGAAAGCAAAATTATCATTAGGGATAAAAATAATCCTTTGATTTTCATATAATTGCTTTTGTTGAACAACTATAATTAACAACTTTAATCTTAAACTTACAAGCTCAGATGTAGTGATAAATAATGGGTCAATTTAGCAATTTTTGAGTTAACTTGATAAAAAAAGAGCCAATAGTTGTATTTGAGAATATTGGTTACTTATAATCCTTATTAATTAGTTAAACATTTTATCTGAGTTAAAATGCTGAAACTGCGATATGCTAGTTTTTTTATTTTGTATTGCTTAGATTTACAATTAAATCTTATTAAAATATTATGCTGGTTTTTATAGTTATTGCAATAGTTATTGCACTTATTTTTATTATTCTTTTCAAAGGTGCAAGGGGGAGTTCTTCGAACTCTGATTCATCGTTTATTTCAAACTCAAGTTTTGATTCAACCGATACTTCAGCCGATACTTTTCAAGGAGGAGGTGGTGGCGAATTTGGAGGTGGTGGAGCGGGCGGTAGCTGGGGCGATGACTCTAGTGGAAGCGATAGCAGTGATTCTGGCGGAAGCGATAGTAGTGACTAAGTTTTAAGCATCCTAAATGGTTTTTTATGACTCAAGAAAAAAGAAATTTTCTGAAATACCTTTTAATTATTGAGGTAAATGTTGTTTTAGTTCTTTTAATTATTTTGTTTTTTAAGGTAAATAGCATTGAGCAAAAGGTTTTTCGAACCAACAAGTTTGTTTATGATTTGCTAACCGATAAACGTGTTGAAGAGCTAAGCAAGGTGGAGCAAGGAGATATTGTCCTTGGCGATGTTAATGCTCCTGTCACATTTGTTATGTATACAAAGTTTGACTGCCCTTATTGTAAAGAGTTTTTTAAAACTACATTCATTGACTTGAAAACGAATTATATCGAAAGAGGGCTGGTAAAGTTTGTTGTTCGGTTTCTTACAACTCCTAATAATGTAGGATCTTTCTTTACTGCTAAAAGTGCATACTATGTCCATTCAAAGAATCTATTCTTAGATTTTAACCAGAAGGTTATGCTAGTAGAGAATATGTATAACGATACAACTGCCATTAAAGCAGCTCTTTTCGAAATGGTTACGGATCATTCAGATTTTGATACTTTCATGAAATCAACGGCAAATGATAATCTTATTATCAAAATGGTAGCAAAGGCAAATCAAGGAGGAATTGTTAAAACTCCGACTTTTGTTATTAATGGAAAGGTTTTATTAGGCAACAGGAGAATGGCAAAGTTTGAGGAATTTATTTTTGAAGAGCTGAATGTATTAAGTTGTGAATAATTTTTTTAAATTTGATTTCTAACCTTTAATCAATAAGCTATGATTAAATCTACACTAAAATTTGTTGCTCTTATTTTGGGATTAGGTTCACTGTTGTTTGGCGCTTCATCATGCAAAAAGGATGATGATGAAAAATGCTGCTCATGGACTTATGATGGAGAAAAAGTTAAGTATTGTATTGGTGATACTTATGGCGATACAAAAATAACTGATGCAAACTGGGCTGAATTTAAGGCCTATGTTAAGGATTACTACGGAGCAACTTGTGATTAATTTTTAAAAATCAACTGGACTATCTGGAATACTGCTTTATAATGATAGTGTAAGGCACGTTAATATCTCAGATAGTCCTTTTTTCATTTTACAATGGCGGATAGTGTCGAAAAGAACCCAGAGGTTATTGGGTACAAGTTATTATATAGGTTTTTTAGTAAATTAGGGAACAAATGCCTTAAGTTAGCTGACGATATAAACTTTACCCTTTATCGGATTAAGTTCGGCCAGCGCGATGACGATATATATATCGTAACCTACCCAAAATCTGGAACAACTATGATGCAGATGATCCTCTACCATCTAACAACCGATGGTAATATGGATTTTAAGCATATCTACGATGTTTCTCCCTGGATAAGAAATCATTCTTTTAAGAAAAAGGAACCGTTGGAACTTCCTTCTCCACGCCTCATAAAATCACATGATGGGTATAAATCGTTTGAAAAATCTACAAAAGGACGCTTTATTTATGTATATAGGAATGGGATGGACGTTGCTGTTTCGCAGTATAACCAAGCAGTTAGTTATAATAATCCCAAATTGGAGTTTGATACTTTTTTAAAAGAGTTTCTTGATATCAAAGCCAAGGGTGGATGGTTTAGATTTAATAAAGTTTGGTTCGAGAATAAATGGAAGCGACCAGTTCTTTACATTAGATACGAAGATTTACTTAGCGACAAGAGAACTCAAATACTAAGAATAATCGAATTCTGCCAGTTTAAGGTTGATGATAGTAATATTGAAAGGGCAATTGAATTTAGCAGTTTCGATTATATGAAGAAAAACGAGGAGAAGTTTGGCGAGCAGCCCAAAGATCAAAAAAAAATGGTTTTTGATCAATTTATAAGAAAAGGGAAAACTGGGGAAGGAGAAGAGCTCTTTAAGCCTGAACAGAAAGTATTGTTTAATAACTACTATAATAAAGTGGTGAAAGATTTAGAGAATAAAGTTTTTAGATTGAAGTAATATTGCTTTTTTATGGTATTAATCCAATTTACAGGTTTATCTGGCTCAGGAAAAACAACCATCGCCAATTTGGTTAAGGGGATTCTTGCTGCTCAAAATATCCAAATCGAGATTATTGATGGCGATGAGTATCGAAAGACACTCTGCAAGGGTTTAGGCTTTTCTTACGAGGATAGGGTTGAAAACTTGCGTCGGTTGGGGCTTGTAGGGAAACTTCTATTAAAGCATAATGTAATATCAATTATTTCTGCAATAAATCCATTTGAGGCTGTTCGGAGAGAACTTTCAGAACATTCTCCAAAAGTTAAAACAGTTTGGGTTAATTGTGGTATTGAAACTCTTATTAAGAGAGACACTAAGGGTCTTTACAAAAGAGCGTTATTGCCCGATGGAAACCCCCAGAAAGTATATCAATTTACTGGGATAAGCGATTTGTACGAGATTCCTCAAAACCCTGATCTAGTAATTAATACAGATTTAGAAACACCTGAAGAATCAGCTGAAAAATTGGTGGCGTTTATTTTGATGTCAATAAAATAAAAAATCTTGGGTTGATGGATAATCACAAACCCAAGACTTTCGATTTGTTTTGTTATAAATCTAGATCTTTTTTCTCTCCCAATACTTAATTGCCCAAATCGAAATTTTTAGGCTTATATAAATAAGCAAAGGCCAAGTTAGTAGCCAAAGTATTAATTGTATATATTCCATTTTTTCTTGTTTTTAAATTCTGTCAACTCTAAACTAGCAACTCTGCACTAATAGATATGTCCTTCGTTCTTCATCTCTTCGGCATCAATCTGTTTGCTATTCATCGATTTCCAAACATACCAGATGTATGCAATTACAAAGGGAACAAGTAAAGAAACAAAGCTCATAACCGTTAAGGTGAACTTGCTTGAAGAGCTGTTGAAGATAGTTAACGAGCTCTGAAGATTATATGTTGATGGGTAGTATGCTGTATTGTTATACCCAGCTATAAGGAATAGGGCAAGAACAGTAAGAATTGTTCCAAAGCCAGCAAACCAAATTCCATTTTTATTATTAGTTAGTAGCGATTTTCCAATTCCCCATAGTACCAGTACAACTCCGATTAGAAATAATCCTAATACAATTGGCATGGATATTAGGTTGTGTAGGTATTTGTATGGCTCCATGAAAACTTGACCGTTTGCTGGGTTAACAGCAAATCCATCGCGTAGAATTAACCACACAACAAAGGTTATGAAGAACACAAGGAATGGTATGGCATTGTAAAGCAGCTGTCTTTTTGCACGCGCAAAAATGTTTTCGCTGTTCACATGGTTCATAAAGTAAAGTGATGCAAGTATCCTAGATAAGAAGAATACTGCTAATCCTAAAGATAAATTATGCAGATTTAGCGCTGCTTCAAGCCCGTGCCAAGGTGTTTGCCACGATGATATAATAGGATTATCGATGTTGGTAAGATTCATCTTGTTAACAGAGAACATTGAACCTGTAAAGAAAGTAGCAACCGCAGTACCTAGTAAGATTGTGCCAAGTAAACCATTGATTTGTAGGAACGCCTCGTAGGTACGATGGCCTAAGAAGTTGTTTGGCTTAGTTCTAAATTCGTAAGAAACTGCTTGGATAATAAAGCAGAAAAGAATTGCAATCCATACCCAGTAAGCGCCACCAAAACTTGTTGAGTAGAATAGTGGGAACGAAGCAAAGAATGCTCCGCCAAAAGTTACAAGGGTAGTGAATGTAAGTTCCCATTTACGACCAAGAGCGTTAACGAGCACTGTGCGCTCATCTTCATCTTTTCCTAAAGTGTAAATCAGGGTTTGTCCACCTTGAACAAAAAGTAGAAAAACTAGTATTGCACCTAGCAGCGATATAATTAACCACCAGTATTGCTGTAATAGGATATATGTGCTATCGATCATGACTAGTGTCCTCCTTCTTTTGGTCCGTTTTTAATCTGTTTAAACATAATCTTCAGCTCGGCAATGAGAAGCGTTGTGAAGATAGCAAGGAATAGGAAGAAGGTTACCTGAACAGCGCCAACTCCAATTCGCGAAACAGCTGCAACGGTTGGTAGAATATCCTGAATTACCCAAGGTTGACGACCAACTTCTGCTACAATCCATCCCGCTTGACTTGCGATGTATGCTAATGGAATCATCAAAATTGACCCTCTAAGAAGCCATCGGTTTTTGGAAATATCTTTTTCTAGCACAAGGTAAAGGACCAAAGCAAAGAAAACGATGAATAGTAATCCAATGCCAACCATTATTCTAAAACTATAAAAAACTAATGGAACCATTGGGATTAATGAGGAAACATCTTTTATGTAACCATACCCAAAGTATTCAAAATTCTCATCTAGAATTTTCTTATGATACTCCATCATCTCCTTGTTGCCAGCATCTGATGCCGCTTTATAATCGGCTAGGGCTTGAATGGCAATTTTCCCTTTTTCAATTTTTTGGGTTGCTGGAAGAGCAATGGCGTCTTCGCCATTTTTATTCTTGTATGTATATCCTCCCTCAATTATATCCTTAATGCCAGGAACAAATGCATCCTTATCGTGATGACCTAATATTGATAGCATTTTGGGAACCTCAATCTTGAAAATATAATCATCCTTATCATCGTTGTAGGTTTTTCCTGGTGTAGGTACTCCAATTACAACTAGACCAACTCCTTCTTTTCCTTTGTAAAGCCCTTCCATTGCAGCCAATTTCATTGGCTGCTTTTGTGCAACTTGGTAAGCCGAACCATCGCCAGTTAGTCCCACAAAAATAGAGGATAACAATCCAAATACAGCTGCAATAATGATGCTTCGTTTTGCTAAAAGGGTATGCCTATTTTTAAGAAGATACCAAGCGCTAATACCAACTACAAATGCTGATGCAAGCAAAAATCCTTGAGAAATAGTATGCAGGAATTTATTTACGGCCACTGGTGAAAGGAGTACCTCCCAAAAGTTGACCATCTCGTTGCGTGCAGTATCGGGGTTGAAATGCATACCCGCGGGGTATTGCATCCAAGCATTGGCAACCAAAATCCATAGTGCCGAGAGGTTGGCCCCAATGGCTACAAGCCATGTCGATAAAAGATGAAACTTCTTGCTAACCTTATTCCAGCCAAAAAACATCACGGCAATAAAGGTGGTCTCCATGAAAAAGGCCATAATTCCTTCGATGGCAAGCGGTGCTCCAAAAATATCGCCAACAAACCACGAGTAGTTACTCCAGTTGGTACCAAACTCAAATTCGAGAATAATGCCCGTTGCAACGCCAATGGCAAAGTTTATCCCAAAAAGGGTCATCCAAAACTTGGTTATTTTTTTCCACTCCTCATCGCCCGTTTTAACGTAAAGCGTTTCCATAAAGGCAATGATAAAGCCTAAACCAAGCGTTAATGGTACAAATATCCAATGGTACATTGCTGTGAGCGCAAATTGCGCTTTCGACCAGTCGACCACTGAAAGATCCAAACTATCAGTCATAGAAAGGGTTATTTTTTATTGGTTAATTGTTCAATTACATGATTGCTTCGCTCCTCATCAGTCTTGAAATTCTTTTTTAGAATGTTTGGGAAAAAGAAAATCTTTAGTATAAAAAACATGATGAATAGCTTGATGATGATAATAGCCCAAAGCGTTTTACCGATGGTCATGCTCTTGAAACCATCGTAGTAAAGGTGGAATATCTTATGGAAAATATTGTTCTTCATGTCGTTTATCTTCCATCAAAATTAAGATTTTTATAGTATTTGAGAATATTTCATCTTAAAATACTTTGTTAACCTAATAACGCAGAACTCTCAAAAAAGATTAGCTTGTGTGAAAAAATTACTGCAAATAATCGAATATCTTTTCAATAATCTCTAAGCCAGCTCTTTCTCCTCTATCCTCAAATATCATCTTTTTTGATTTATCGAATAACTGGATGTGAACATCTGAATCGATGCTTTCCTTGATATGCCTCGACATATCGCCAAGCAAGGGCGCTTTAAGCACACCTGTGCTTCTTGAGGTTGCAACCACCTTTAAAGAGTAGTTACTGTTTTCGAGGAGTATGTTTAGCTCATTCCCAATGTGGCTGATGGCTTTAATTTTTGATCTATTGTATGTGCTAAATTTGTAGAAGCGACCATTCAGGTGGAGGAAGCAAATGAATCCGATGAAATATTGCCTTAGCCAAGGGATTTTTGCAACTGAAACAAATAGTGAAGTATCGTGATTTTTGAAGGAGTTGGAGTGAAGCCAAATCCATGCTTCGGGGAATGATGTACCCCAATCTTTTTCGATATAACCTTTACCATTATCAAAATTGATGATATTATCGTTAATGGTTAATTTCCCATTTAGTGAATGATTTACCGATACAATACCATGGTTACACTCCATGAATGGAATGTATGAATACCATCCCATAATGCTTGGTGATATGAGCGTTTTGGGATATTTAGTGATATTTGAGAAATCGATTCTGCCTTTTACTTTTATCTCTTTATCATCAATATTAATATCAATGTACTTGTCAGTAAAAGTTGAGGCGCCAATTTGAACCCAAACCGAATCTTTTTCCCATTTAAAATCTTTTACATCATATGTAATGTAATGAGTATCGCCAGTAATCCCATTAATAATCTGGATAAAGGCATGTGAATAGCCATTTGCCAAAGAAATGCCCGGGATAAATGCGTAAACATTGCCATTATCATCCGAAACGTTCTTAAAGTACCATCCTTCAAAGTAATTTTTCTTGCTGAGATGCCCTTGGAAAACTTCTGTTTTAAATACTTTCATGAAGGATGATTATTTGAGAGTTTGCATTATCGTACAATATACGATGGTTTGGCAAATTGAAAAGAAATATCCATTTTTACCATCATTGAATTGAAAGAATTAATAGAACTATGCCAACCGATAGAGAAAAAATTGAACAGTGGTCGTTGGGCTACCATCTGCTCAAGTCTTATACTGATTTTTGTTTAAGAATTTATTTTAGAACAAAAGTCTTTGGAATGAAAAATATTCCATCAGGTAAAAGTTTAATATTTGCGCCAAACCATCAAAATTCGCTTATCGATGCGTTGGCAGTTCTATCGATTAAAAGGTGGCAACCCGTTTTTTTGGCTAGAGCTGATGTTTTTAAAGGGAAGACTCTTCGAAAGATTCTGACCTTCTTTAAGATTCTTCCTGTTTATCGCATTCGCGATGGATATCAAAACCTTGCGCTTAATGACGATATCTTTCGCAAAACGCTTGATGTTCTTAAGAATCGCAATGGAATAGGAATTCTGCCCGAGGGCAACCATTTTGGTCAACGAAGGCTTAGAACATTAAAGAAAGGAATCGCCAGAATCTCTTTTCAGGCTGAGGATGCTTGCAATAACGAGTTGAAGATTCAAATTATCCCTGTTGGGCTAAACTATAGCAACTACAGAAATTTGCGTAGCAAATTGCTGATTCGTTTAGGCGAGCCCATTGATGTAAGTAAATATCTTGATCTATATCGCAAAAACCCTGCTCAGGCCTACAATGCTCTTATCGAGGAGCTAGAGGTAAGCATGAAAAAGGAGATGATTCAGATTGATGATGAGACAACATACAATGAATATGAATCGCTTCGCGAGATTTTTACTCCAGCTTATATCAAAAGGAACCGCTTATCGTGCAGCCAAAACTCCCAGTTTGAGGTTGATAAAAAGATGATTGCTGCTGTTGATGGCTACAAGGTAAAAGATCAATCAGGGTTCAACCTATTGATGAATCAAGTTAAAGAATATTCAGCAAAAGTTAAGGAAGCAGGATTGACCTACAAATCGGTTCAAAAATCAGCATTTAAGCTGTGGGCTTTAATTGTAAAAATTCCAGTCCTTTTAGCAACTCTTCCGCTATTCATTTATGGATATGTAAATAATTTTATACCTGTTGCTGCTGCTTATAAGATAAGCAAGAAGATAAAGGATGATCAGTTTATTAGTTCCATTCGATTTGTTGTTGGAATGTTGCTATTCCCCATTGCATATCTAATTCAAACTTTGTTGTTCTGGGCAATTTCAGGAAATGGAATTTATACCCTTTGCTATTTAGCTAGCTTGATAATAAGTGCAATTTTTGCTTACCAATGGCGAAAATGTTTCTACAATGCAGTTGCTGATATCAAGTGGATTAAAGTAATTATTACGAAGAAAGACCTAAAGAAAGATCTAATCGATCGCGATAATCTAATATACAATACTGTAGGAAGATTGATGTAAAAGACTTGTTTCACGCAAAGGACGCAAAGCCTTAATGCGGGGACTTATTTTTTCGCAAAGTACGCTTGGTATCATAAATTAGATCTTCGCGAACTTTGCGATTTTCTTTTTGTGCTTTGCAAGAAAATGTTTTGAATTTGCATAAAAAAGAAACCCCACTAAAAAGTGAGGTTTCTTTTTTTAATATTAATATTTTCAATGCTTTACCATAATGGTTTGTTTGTTGGTTGTATTACCGTCGTTAATTTCAACTATATAAAAACCATTCTTTAAATCTGTAACATCAATTTCTGCTTCGGAATTAAAATTGTATTTAATCTTCTTTTTTAATGTTCCCTGCTGGTCATAAACCGAAACATATCCACTTTTACTTGATGTTGCTACTTGTGGACAAGGTGCGGGTATTTGAGGGACAATTTTTACTTTATCTTTCGAAGGATTTGGTGAAAGCGAATAAACCGCATTACAACCTCCTCCTCCTCCTCCTCCTCCTCCTCCGCAGTTGATTGATTTAAAACCAAAATCACCGCTTGCTGAGCCACAGCTATTATAGACGTTAACTCTGAATACAGCAGTTTGATTTACATAGTAGAAGTAAAAGTTTACATCATTACCAGATTGGTACCATGATGTGTTTGTTGGATTGGCTGAAATTCTTGACCATGTTACGGTTCCTGATGTTTGTAGATTTGTGATATAGTTCTGGCTATTGCAAACGCTATTGTAAGCGCTTCCATCGAAATAGGCTAGTGGTGGGTTGAAGTCTAAAACAGGAGGGCCACCCACTTGAATGGTAGCCAGTTTTGTATTAGATGTAAGCCCACAGGTCAAGTTAGCATACACCGAGATGGATCTAATGCCTTGCGTCTCATCTGCATTAATTTGAATTGATGGGTTGGTGGTTGTTTTTACTCCGGTTGGCGATAAATGTTCTGAAATAGTCCATGTATATGAGTTGGCAAATGCGATAGGATCGACCTGAATGTTCGCATCTCTATTGGCACACATTCTCAATGCCGAAGAGAATACTGGCGTAGGTATTGCAAGGGTTGAAGTGCTGAAAAGTGGACCAACTTCAGAAATACCACCAGCATCGCTATAGGCTTTGATATAAAATTTATAAGTTGTTCCTGCGGTTAGTCCTTCTAATTTATACGAATTGGTTGTGATTAACGATGCCGAAATTAATTGGTTAGACTCGTTGTAAACGTAATAACCTGTTGCACCTTGCGAGCTCGGCCACTGTAAAGTTACGCTACAATAAGTTCTTTCAATTATTGTGCAGATGTCTGGTGGAGCAGGGGGCGTGGTTACTGTGAGCACATTGGATGTATTCTTATTCCCAGCCAAATCAGTTGTCGCAATGGATGTCTTGTATGTTGTATTTGGTGTTAGGTCCCTAAATGCATACCAATCTTGGGTATTCTCCACGCTATCTTTCTTGCTCACAGTTTTGTTGGTTGTAGTGTTTGTTATCATAAAAAATAAATCCTCTATACCCATAATTCCTGCTGTATCATTGACCAAACTGTATGAATATGATAAGGCGCCCGGATCAACGCTACTGCATCCTTGTATGGATAGGTAGTTACTCTTTTTTGTTTGAACTGATATATTAGGTTTGGATGGAGGAGTATTATCCACAATAACCTTAAATTCTGGCAGTGTAAACGTAGAGTTGATTTGAGTATTATCCTTGTTGTAAACAATAAAATACAACTTAAAAGGGTACTGCCCATCAACAGTGAAATTAGGAGTTTTAGGAGGCGTGATGGTTAGGTTAAACGTTATGGTTTTACTTGAGTCCACGTTCTGGCTATTGTTATTGATTGTAACCCAGCCATAGTAACCATTGAACGAGTTCATATCGATGGAAACCTTGTAGGGTTGGTACTTTTTGGTGATGTTGCAGGTCACCGTTATTGGAACCTTAATGCTCTTCCCTGCTTGAATGGGATAGCATAAATCATTATATTGTTTTGTTGTTGGACTAGATCCAATAAAATCATTCTGGGCAATGACGTTGCCTCCAATTGCCAGTAGGAATAGAATTATACCAAAGGAGTTGAATAATTGTTTCATATTAGTTAAATATTTAAGTTGTTGAATTAGTATTTATAGAATCAATCTACACATATAGACTACGAACTCATTTATTAAAAGGTTAATTTGATTGATCCTTAATACATCGTATAGAGTACCCATAACATGGATAGTTAATACCCCAGAAGACATTTGAACCAGAAAAATCTAGAGAAAAAAAGTATGCATAGTATTCTCCAGTGGATGACCACCAGTTACCATTCTCACGAATATATTTAAAATTACCGCTTATGTAATTTCGCCAGCCCCCCGGTAGCGCAGTAAAACCGCTACTGTTAGAGGCAGGGTAGGAGTACCAATGAGTATTGCCAGTTTCCTTCATCTTATCTCCAGCAATGCTATTGCCCAGAGTTAAATCACCATCTCCCAGAAAGGTTACCAAGGTTTTCCAGTCTTCATCGGTGGGTACGTGCCACCCTTTTGGGGCAAGCCCCCGTGGATCAGATACGGCAAACCAGTTGTACAGCCCGCCAAATGTGGCAATGCTATCCAACTTTTTGGTATTGTTGTAGTAGCAGTAGGCACCAGTGGTTAAATCAACCCACTGGGTGGTATCGGTTACGTTGGGTATGGGGTCGCCATTGCGGTACTTGGTGGTTCGCAGGTTCTCGGCCATCCACGTTTGGGTGCCAATTTTTATTGTTCTGTAACGGTTTCCGTCTACATCGGCAAGGGTGCCGTACTTTAGGTTGGGGTTAAAAACGGCAGTGGTAAGCCCATTGGTGGGGTTGGTGGGGTCATCGACGCCATCCTTGCAGCAGGTTATTAGGCTCAAGGGGAGCACAAAGGCTAAAAAGGAGAAGATAAGTGTTTTGAAACTCATAGTAAGTATATGGTTAAATAATTCAGGTTATTTAATAGGAATAGGTGCAAATTTGTTACCTTAAAGACATCAATTCTCCCGAAATTACTTTTTTTTTAAATCAATTGGCATACGGATGAAAAATATTTTCATCCAAAATTGGCTTACATAATTTTTGGTAAGGATTTGTTATGGGGCTTTAAACGTGAAATTCCTCTGCGAAAAAAGTTTAGTGCTTGCAAACACAACGTAAAATAATATAGATCATGGTTTCGCAAACTTTGCGATTTTCTTTGTGCGCTTTGCGAGAACCTATTTTGACCTCCTTTTT
Source organism: uncultured Rikenellaceae bacterium (assembly GCA_964390565.1). Classification (GTDB taxonomy): domain Bacteria; phylum Bacteroidota; class Bacteroidia; order Bacteroidales; family Tenuifilaceae; genus UBA8529. Next base: position 62,453 of record CAYMII010000003.1, on the reverse strand, counting down.
TCAATTGTTGATCTATTCCAGATAATCGATTGACAACAATCAGTATAACTTATCGCTCATTTATTTAAACATTTGTTTAAAGGGGTTGTTTATCCTCTATTCCAATTTATTGCCTTTGCTAGATTTTTCAAACCCTAACAAACAAAACGTTATGAACTTTGAATTCACTGAAGAGCAATTGATGATTCAACAATCGGCTCGTGATTATGCCCAGCGTGAGCTGATGAAAGATGTTCTACATCGCGATGAGCATTGCGAATTTCCTGCACAGCATATTAAAAACCTTGCCGAACTAGGCTTTATGGGGATGCTTGTTAGCCCTCAGTATGGAGGAAGCGGGCTGGATACAATTTCGTACGTTTTGGCAATTGAGGAGATTTCCAAGATTGATGCATCGGTTGGTGTAATTATTTCGGTGAATAATTCACTCGTTTGTTACGAACTCGAAGAGTTTGGGACTGAAGAGCAAAAGCAAAAATACCTTGTTCCGCTCGCCAAAGGCGAAAAGCTAGGTGCTTTCCTTTTATCTGAACCCGAAGCAGGTTCAGATGCTACTTCGCAGCATACAAAGGCAATCGAAAATGGCGATCACTATATACTAAACGGTACAAAGAATTGGATAACCAATGGCGGTTCTGCCGATACTTATATTGTAATTGCTCAGACTCATCCCGAAAAGGGGCATAAAGGCATAAATGCCTTTATTGTTGAACGAAAAACAAAAGGAGTAACCGTTGGTATTCATGAGAATAAGATGGGAATGCGTAGTTCCGATACCCATTCGGTGATGTTTAACGATGTTATTGTGCCAAAGGAGAATCGTTTAGGTGAGGATGGTTGGGGCTTTAAAATTGCCATGAAAACGCTTGAGGGCGGACGTATTGGCATTGCTTCGCAAGCACTTGGTATTGCTTCAGGAGCGCTTGATTTTGCAACTAAATATGCTAAGGAACGAAAAACATTTGGCACTGAAATAATAAATCATCAGGCTATTGCATTTAAATTAGCCGATATGGCTACTGAAATTGAGGCCGCTAGATTTTTGTGCCTAAAAGCCGCTTGGTTAAAGGATAAACGTCAACCCTACGGAACGGCAAGTGCTATGGCAAAACTTTATGCTGCCGAAACTGCAATGAAGGCAACTACCGAAGCAGTTCAAATTCACGGGGGGTATGGGTACGTAAAGGAATATCATGTTGAACGATTAATGCGCGATGCCAAGCTAACTCAGATTTACGAGGGAACATCGGAGATTCAGAAGATAATTATATCGAGAGCGTTGTCAGGTAAGTAGTAATAAGAAAGTTCGTCATTGCGAGCGAAATTTGCGAAGCAATCCCTAAGATAAGATTGCTTCGACTCACAAAACGAGTCTCGCAAAGACGAAGTTTAGAGTGTAATTAATAAGTTAATCGTATGATCAACCCCGAACCCTATAAACCAAAGAACCATATTAGGATTATCACAGCAACATCCCTTTTCGATGGGCATGATGCTTCAATAAATATTATTCGTCGGATGATTCAGTCTACAGGTGGCGAAGTTATTCACCTCGGGCATAATCGTTCGGTCGATGAGATTGTAAATTGCGCAATCCAAGAGGATGCGCAATCAATTGCTATTACTTCTTATCAAGGTGGACACATCGAGTTTTTCAAGTATATGTTCGATCTTCTCAAGCAAAAGGGGAGTGGGCATATCAAGATTTTTGGAGGTGGCGGCGGCGTGATTCTTCCAAGTGAACAGGAAGAACTACATAGCTATGGTATTGCAGGAATCTATTCGCCAGATGATGGAAGGAAAATGGGTTTGCAAGGAATGATCAACGATTTAATGCAAAAATCCGATTTTCCTTTGGGTCAAAACCCAATTAATCTTGAAAAGATTAAAGCGAAAGAACCCACCGAAATTGCCTCGCTTATTTCGATGGCCGAGAATTACCCCGAAAAGGCCAAGGAGTATCTAGATTTGATTAAAAATCAGACTAACGATTCAAAGATTCCTGTTATTGGATTTACGGGTACGGGTGGCGCAGGTAAATCATCATTGGTTGACGAGGTCGTTCACCGAATGATTGAGCAATTCCCAACCCTTACAATTGGAATCGTTTCAGTTGATCCATCAAAACGTAAGGGTGGCGGTGCGTTGCTAGGCGATAGAATTAGGATGAATTCTATTAACCATCCAAATATCTACATGCGTTCGCTTGCTACTCGTCAGGCAAATTTAGCTTTATCTGCTTATGTTCCCGATACGTTGAATATTCTGAAGTATGCTGGTTACGACTTGCTAATCCTCGAATCGTCGGGTATTGGGCAATCCGATACTGAGATTATCGATTTTAGTGATGTGTATTGCTATGTTATGACTCCCGAATATGGCGCTGCTTCGCAGTTGGAAAAGATTGCCATGCTTGATTATGCCGACATTATTGCCATCAACAAGTTCGATAAGCAGGGGGCGCTTGATGCGCTTCGTGATGTAAAAAAGCAGTATCAACGGAATTTCAAGTTTTTTGATAAAAGTGTAGACTCAATGCCTGTTTTCGGTACCATTGCATCGCAATTTAACAACGATGGGCTAAATGTCTTTTTCGAAAATCTAATTGATATTATTTCAAAAAAAGCAGGGTTTAAATTTCCTGTATCGAATAATATTTTAAAACGAAATAGCTTTGTTGAGCAGATTATTCCCAATAGTAAGGTTCGCTATTTAGCCGAGATTGCTCATGTTGTTCGAGAATATAATAGGAAGGTTGATGAGCAGGCACAATTTGCAAATCGACTGCAATCGCTTGTTCAGTCGTCAAAGGAGTTTGACTCTTATTCGGAATCAGAAGGTGTTCTTCATCATATTAACCTTAAGATAGAGTCTGTTCAGGATCTGCTTGAAAAAGAGAATCTACAGATTCTTGAAGGTTGGGAGGAGAAGAAGAAAAGGTACAGTAGCGATTTCTATGAGTACGAGGTGCGTGGGAAAAAGATTAAGGTCGAAACTCATGTCGAAACCCTCTCGCACACTAAGTTGCCAAAGATTGCTATGCCAACTTTTACCTCATGGGGCGATATTCTAAAATGGTGTTTAACTGAGAATGTTCCGGGCGAATTCCCTTACGCTGCAGGGGTTTTCCCATTTAAAAGGGAGAACGAGGACCCAACCCGTATGTTTGCGGGCGAAGGAAATCCCGAAAGGACCAATAAACGATTCCATTACCTTTCTGCAGGTCAAAAAGCCAAAAGGCTTTCAACGGCATTCGATTCGGTTACGCTTTATGGCGCTGATCCCGATATCCGTCCAGATATATATGGAAAAGTTGGAAACTCAGGTGTTTCCATTGCATGTTTAGATGATGCCAAGAAGTTGTATTCGGGCTTCGATCTGCTCGATATCTCAACCTCTGTTTCCATGACTATCAATGGTCCTGCACCAATAATGGTTGGGTATTTCCTTAATGTTGCCATCGATCAGCAGTGCGAAAAGTATATTAAAGAGAATAATCTTGAGGATGAGGTTAAGGCTAAGATTGAGGTTATTCTTAAGAAAAAAGGAATCAGCCGAAATCAGTATCAAGGTAAATTGCCTGAGTCAAATAATGGCTTAGGGTTGATGTTACTTGGAGTCACCGGTGATCAGGTTTTACCTGCAGATGTTTACAGCAACCTGAAGAAATGCACCCTTGAGAATGTTCGTGGAACCATTCAAGCCGATATCTTAAAGGAGGATCAGGCACAGAATACATGCATCTTTTCAATTGATTTTGCTCTAAAGATGATGGGCGATATTCAGGAGTACTTCATCAACAATAATGTTAAAAACTACTATTCGGTTTCCATTTCGGGCTATCATATTGCTGAGGCGGGAGCAAATCCCATTTCGCAGCTTGCGTTTACGCTTGCCAATGGCTTTACCTATGTTGAGTACTATCTGGCTCGCGGAATGAAAATCGATGATTTTGCCCCAAATCTTTCTTTCTTTTTCTCCAATGGAATCGACCCTGAATACACGGTCATTGGTCGTGTTGCAAGGATTATTTGGGCAAAAGCCATGAAGTTTAAGTATGGCGCAAACTCAAATTCTCAGAAGCTAAAATATCATATTCAAACATCTGGAAGATCGTTGCACTCGCAGGAGATAGAGTTTAATGATATTCGAACTACTCTTCAAGCACTTTCTGCAATTTACGACAACTGTAATTCATTGCACACCAACGCTTACGATGAGGCAATTACAACCCCAACCGAGGAATCGGTTCGGCGAGCAATGGCAATTCAGATGATTATAAATCACGAATATGGATTGGCTAAAAATCAAAATTCTCTTCAGGGTTCATTCATCATCGAAGAGTTAACAAAACTTGTTGAGGAGGCCGTGATGCTTGAGTTCGAAAGGATATCTGAAAGGGGAGGAGTGCTTGGTGCAATGGAAACCATGTATCAGCGTGGTAAAATCCAGAGCGAATCGTTGTATTACGAATCGTTGAAACATAGCGGTCAGCTGCCAATTATGGGGGTAAATACCTTCCTATCTTCAACTGGCTCACCAACAGTTTTACCTCGCGAGGTAATTAGGGCAACTCAACAGGAGAAGGATTATCAGGTCGAGAACGTAAAAATGATTAAGCAGGCCAATGTTGATAAAGCCAATGAGGCTTTACTAAATCTTAAAAATGCCGTTTTAGAAAACAAAAATACTTTTGAATTTATTCTCGAAGCTGCTAAATACTGTACAATTGGACAGATTACTAGCTCCCTTTATGGTGTTGGTGGGCAATATCGCAGGAATATGTAGATGAACATTTAAATCTGGAATGATGGAATAATGGAAAGATGGGGTAGAAGCACATTGTCCCAATATTCCAACATTCCATTAAGCTAATAATGGTATAAAGTTGATTAGCATAAAACTGTTACACAAAAGAACATTTATAGCTAAACATTGTTTAAATTTAACAACCTAATGATAATTAAAGACTCTTCACTATGACTTACAAAATCGATTATTCGACTTCTAGCTTAATCGTAGCGATTAACCCTAGATACCCATTTACTAAGGTTGGTGTTTACAACAACAATAAGTTGATTTTTCTGAAAAGAATCGATCATAGAGAGGATAATCTGAAGATTTATAAGGATTGTAACGACCTTACCATTGCTCGTAAAAAATCAATTTTAAAGGAACTTTTCGAGAATAATATCCCTTTAGAAGATATTAAAGTTGTTATTGCTCGTGGAGGTCTTACCAAGCCCTTAAAATCAGGCGTTTATCATGTTGATGCTAGTGTAGTAAAAGATTTAGCAGAGTGTAAACTAGGGCGGGATATTGTAAACCTTGGTGGCCTTATTGCTGATGAATTGGTTAAAGAATTACCAAATGCAAAGGCATTCATTGCCGATTCGGTTGTGGTTGATGAATACGATGATATTGCTCGTGTAACAGGTTTGCCCGATATTAGCCGGAAGTCAATTTTTCATGCCCTTAGCCAAAAGGCGATGGCTCGCAAGTATGCTAAATCGGTTGGGAAAAAGTACGAAGATCTTAATCTTATTGTTGCTCACCTCGGCACAGGTATTACCGTTGGGGCACATAAAAAGGGTTTAGTTGTCGATTCAAATATGGGTTTTGATGGCGATGGTCCTTTTTCACCAATTCGCGCAGGTGGTTTACCTGCTGGAGACTTGATAAAACTTTGTTTTAGCGGAAAGTATAACGAGCAGGAACTGCTCGCAAAAGTAAGTATCGAAGGAGGGATTTATGCTCATCTTGGGACGCATAGTGCAGAAGAGGTTGATAAAAGAGTTCATGAGGGCGATGCCAAAGCCACATTTATTTTTGAGGCAATGGCCTATCAGGTTGCCAAAACAATCGGTTCAATGCACTCAGTTCTAAATGGTGAGGTAGATGCTATTATACTGACTGGTGGCATTGCCCATAGTCAATGGTTCGTTAGAAAGATTTCTGAACGAGTAAGCAAACTTGCTCCAATTGTTGTATATCCTGGAGCCGATGATATTGAAATACTTGCTATGAGAGGACTTGCAGTTATTAATGGTGAAGAGGATGTGCTGGTGTATTAAGAGGGGAAAAAGTTGAATGCAAGTTCTTTAAAAGCCATTGACAAAATCAATGGCTTTTTTTATAATTATTTGCTAACGCTTTTCATGATATCCTCAATATACTTATCAGGCACTTGAACTGCAACAACCTCGCCTTTCACAGTAACAACTCCTTTAGCTATTACATCAACATCAATGGTTACTTTTTTACCATCTATTTCGCGAATTTTACCTCTAATCTGCAAGGTGCAATCTATAGGTGTTGGCTTAAGATATTTTACATTCAACGAGCCAGTAAGGAATCGAAATGATGGTTCGGTATCCATTTCTCTGCCTTCCTTTTTGTACATCGCACCAGCAGCTGAACCAGTACCATGGCAATCGATTAGCGAAGCTAATAATCCACCATAAACAAACCCAGGAACTGCAGTGTGATATGAACTTGGAGTAAAAGTTGTTAATGTTTCATCACCATCCCAAACGGTTTTAATCTGATAGCCATGCTCGTTTAATTTCCCACACCCATAGCAATGGCTAAGATGATCGGGGTAGTAATCTTGAAATGCCTTTATTGCCATAATTTTATTTTGATTTATTAGAACAATGCATATTTCGTCATTGCGAGCGTCATTTGCGAAGCAATCCTTAAATAGATTGCTTCGACTCATATAAAGAGTCTCGCATTAACGGCTTTTTTAATCATACTCTTTAGCTATCTCCTCACCATCAATCACTCGGAATACTCCTTCGGCTAGGGCTTCCATCTCATTTTCGCCCGGATAAACATGAAACTCAGTAAGCGTTCCAACATAATCGCGTAGATTGTTGATGACCATTTCGTTAAAAGCAATTCCCCCGGTTATGATTATCGCTTGTGCCTTGCCTCGTGATGCGGCAAAATATGCCCCAATCTCTTTGGCTACTTGGTAAACAAAAGCATCGAAAATAAGTTTAGCTTGCTCATCGCCCGATTCAACCATTTTTATTACTTCTCGAACATCCTCGGTGCCCAAATAGGCTTTGAAGCCACTGTTTTTCGAGAGTTGTGTTTCAACCTCTTTTTTCGATTTGCTATAGCAAAGGTTTATTACACCGCGAAGCGGTAATGCTCCTGCTCGATTAGGTGTAAAGGGCCCCATACCCAGCAATCCATCGTTAATATCAACCAAAAGCCCTGCTTTTACAAGCGAAATTGATATCCCTCCACCAAGATGTGCTACAACATAAACTGTTTCATCAAATGGAATATTCTGCTTTTTTGCAATTTTTCGAGCAGTCATTTTCATGTTTAGCGGATGTCCACGACCGTCACGCACAATTTCAGGCACACCTGAAATTACTGCCTTTGGCATCATATTATCGCACGAGACTGGATCAACGGTATAGCTATCTTTTAGGCCAAATTCAGATTTTAGCCTATTGGCTAAAAGTCCTCCAAGATTTGATGCATGTTCGCCATAAGTACACTCCTTGGCATCTCTTAGAAACGATTCCGAAAGTCGATAAGTTCCCCCTTTAAGATGCTTTACAATTCCACCTCTGCCAACAACACCAACCACTTTGTAATCTTTATCGTTGAGGAAACAATTTATCCATGCTTTGACTTTCTCGTATCGAAAATCGAGTTGATCTGTAATGATGTTAAACTTATCCAGTTCGCTTTGTTGGTGTCTAATGTTTTCGGAACATATTTCACCACCTCTATTATAAATGGCCACTTTTGTTGAGGTTGAGCCTGGGTTGATTACTAAAACGACCTGTTTTTCCATAGTTTAGAGGATAAGTGGTTAGTAAAAAGGTGTTGAAGTAAACGGCGAATGCAAAAAGTGTTTAACAATTATAACAACATCTTAAGACAAAAAAAGTTGAATTCATTTTGTAAATCAAATAAAAAAGGGATTGGATACATCCAACCCCTTAAATATAAGAAAATTTCAAATATTATCCTCTAAAAAATAGCGCTTTCATAATATGGCTTGCCATTTTTGGATTTTCTTTCAAACGGCGTGTTGAATAACCAAACCATTGTTTCCCGTAAGGTACATAGACTCTCATGGTGTGGCCTTTTGCTAAAATTGATTTGCGTAATTCAGGTGTAACTCCATAAAGCATTTGGAACTCATACATGTTTTTAGGAACGTTATACTTTTCAATAAGTTTGTAAGCCCCATCAACTAAAGGTTTATCGTGAGTTGCAATGCCTGGGTAAACACCATTTTTAAACATGAATTCTAGATCTTCAAGGAAATGCTCGTTAATCTCTTCGTATTTTTTATAGGCAATGGCAGCAGGCTCAACGTAAATTCCTTTACATAAACGATAGTTTAGAGGAATCTCTGTCGTGTGAATATCCATTAAGTTTTGCAAATCAGCAAGAGTGCGTTTTAGGTAAGCTTGAACAACTAGCCCAACGTTTTTAGGGAACTCGGCTTTTAGTTTTCGGTAAAGCTCAATCTCAAGATCGGTACATGGAGAATCTTCCATATCAACTCTAATGAAATTGCCATATGATGCTGCTTTGGCAACAATTTCGCGGATATGTTTGTAGCAAACATCTTTATCGATAAGCAAACCAAACATGGTTGGTTTTACAGAGTAGTTGCCGTCGATTTTTTCCTTTTGAATGGTGTCGATAAGGTCAATATACTCAACTTTATTCCTTTCAGCTTCATCAAGAGTTTTGATGAACTCACCTAAAATGTCGATGGTTACTTTAATACCTTCTTTATTAAGTTCTTTTGATGCACGAATTGCATCAGCAACACTTTCCCCAGCGATGTATCTTTTTGAGAAAATCCAAATTAATTTCTTTGGGAAGTAGGGCAGCATCGCTGCAATCATTTTATTAAACATATCTATTTATATTAAAAGTTTACAAAGTTAAGTTTTTAGTAAATTTCAAACTGCTAATTAAACTTTACTTTTTGAATAATGTTTCATAATTAATGTTGATTATTTCCAGTTAATCGTTTGATATTTGCAATATCTTTGCCCACAACATGAAAACAACGCTCGATATAATTCCGCTAACCGAATGGTTTGAAGGGTTTACTCAACCCCTGCTAATCGCTGGTCCTTGTAGTGCCGAAAGCGAGGATCAAGTTTTAGCTACAGCACAAGGTATTGCCAAAACTGGCAAGGTTAAGGTGTTCAGAGTAGGTATTTGGAAACCCCGTTCACGCCCAGGAACCTTTGAGGGTGCGGGGAATGATGCGTTACAATGGCTAAAGCGTGTTAAGGAGGAAACGCAGTTGTTAACTGCTGTTGAAGTTGCCACGCCCGCTCATGTTGAACTAGCGGTTGAAGCAGGCATCGATATCCTTTGGGTTGGTGCTAGAACAACTGCAAATCCTTTTTCTGTTGATCAAATTGCAAATGCTCTTAAAGGAGTTGATATCCCTGTAATGGTAAAGAATCCGGTTAACCCCGATCTTGAACTTTGGATTGGAGCATTAGAAAGATTAAACCGTTCAGGATTAAAAAAACTCGCTGCAATTCATCGTGGGTTTTACCCTTATGAAAAAACTAGGTTGCGCAATATTCCAAAGTGGGAATTAGCTATCGACCTAAAAAGTAAATTCCCTAATCTACCTATTCTTTGCGATCCCAGCCATATAGCAGGTCAAGCAGCCTTAGTTCCCGAAATAGCGCAAAAAGCGCTAAACCTTTCGTTGGATGGGTTGATGATTGAGGTGCACTGCAACCCTGCAATTGCCCTAAGTGATGCAAAGCAGCAGATTACTCCTACTCAACTTAATACCCTTTTAAATGATTTAGTTTTCCGTTCGCCATCATCGGCAAACAATGAATTTGTTGATAAACTCGAGCAGTTTCGTAACAAGATAGACTCAATTGATCAGCAAATGATTGAACTGCTTGGTCAGCGAATGCGAATTGTTGAGGAGATAGGTGAGTATAAAAAGCAGAATAATGTTAGCGTTTTTCAGCTATACCGTTGGGAAAATATCCTGAAATCGAGGGTTGAATATGGAGAGCGCTTGGGCCTTAATGTTGAATACATAAAAAACCTGCTTCAGCTGGTTCATAACGAATCCATCCGAAAGCAGGCCGATATCTTAAATCGAAAGGATAAACTTTCGACCGAATAGTAAATTGCTTAAACCTCTTTTACTGTGTACTCAAATCCTTCCATTACAGGGTTTGAAAGTATCTTTGCACAAGCCTCATTCACTTTTTCAATAGCAATATCCTTCGATGCTGCATCAATCTCAAGTGTGATATGTTTTCCTATACGCACATTTGAAACTTCGGTAAAACCAGTATTGTGCATGGTCATCCCTACTGCTTTCCCTTGTGGGTCAAGAAGTGCCTTAAGAGGCATTACGTTAATTTCGGCTACAAATTTCATCTTTTCGAGGTATTTTTTCTGCTGGCAAAATTAATCCAAATTCGGTATTAAAAAAGCGGATTTGAAAAGTTGTTAGTTAATAGTTTGGTAGGCTATGATTTTGCCTTCTTTCCTTCAATTATCCAAAAAATAATTGAAAGTATGATGTACAATAAGATTACCAACGACAATGCTGCTGTTTGGAATATAGCAATAAATACAACTGCCCCAACTATTAGGGTTATTTGCTTGTAAGCAACAGAAAATTTCAGTGATTTAAGTTTTAGCGAAAACATTGGTATTTCACTTACTAAAAGTGCCGACTGAACCAAAACCAAAACGACTAATGCAATGGACGATGATGTTATGATGCTAAAAATACTATTCCACCCGCTATTTAACCCAAAAACTAAGCCAACAGTTAGTAATGCGTTTGCAGGAGTAGGTAGTCCAATAAACGAGCTTGTTTGGCGTTCATCGAGGTTGAAAATACCTAATCTAAGAGATGAGAATGCTGCCATAATAAATGGAACAGCAAGTATGTAATGACCCGAGAGTAATCCCTCCGATACTGGTATCCCAAGTGCCGATTTTAAAAGATGGAAAAGTATCATCGCTGGGGCAATGCCGAAGCTAACCACATCCGATAGGGAGTCGAGCTCCTTGCCAAGTGGACTGTACGCGCCAAGTAAGCGAGCAGTAAATCCATCAAAGAAATCGAAAACAGCAGCAACTAAAATAAGAATCCCTGCTATTTGAAGATTGCCCTCAAATGCAGATACTATCGATAAACAACCGGCAACAAGGTTAAGTAAGGTAATAACGTTGGGTGTGTGCCTGATGATGCTTTTATTTGAAATCATTTGTAATGGGTTTTACAATATTTTCTACAAAAATAAGTTTTACCAAAGGTAATTAAAAAGTACAAACTAGATATTAATGCTAATTAAGGGTTGATATTTGTAGAATAGCTTAAACTTTGTGAACCTTTGTGTTTTAGTGACTTTGTTGCTAAATGAGAATGTGCCACTAAGACTCAAAGTCTCTAAGATTCACCAAAAAAATATTGTAATATCAACCTTAAGGCATTGCAGTTTTGGTATAAATATGGGATTTTGTATGTTTACCAATTCTTAAAACTGATTAGCTGATGCGAAGAATCGCCCTATTCATAGTCTTTTACGCTTATTGTAACTTTGCTTTTTCTCAAGCGGCAAAGTATAGCAACGACTTTTTATCTATTGGCGTAGGGGCAAAGTGGATGGGTATGGGCAGTGTTGGAACTGCCTCTTCAACCGATGTTGGGGCAGCGTATTGGAATCCATCGGGTTTGCTAGGAATTGATAATAAATACCAAGTTGAGGCTTTACATGCCAGCTACTTTGCCGGGATGGCCGGATACAACCATATTGGATTAGGCTATAAGCCCGATACAACCTCAGCTATGGCATTCTCAATTATTCGTTTTGGGGTTGATGATATCCCAAACACAACGGATTTGTTGGATGGTGATGGTAATATCAGCTACGATAGGCTTAAAACCTTTTCTGTGGCAGATTATGCTTTTCTTTTGAGCTATGCTCGGAAGTCGCCCATTCCAAATCTTTGGGTTGGTGGTAATGTTAAAATTATTTACCGAAATATTGGAAAATTTGCTTCCGCATTCGGATTTGGTCTCGATGCTTCGGCCCGATATACCTTGCGGAAATGGCAATTTGGCGCCATGTTTAAGGATGTTACATCTACTTTTAATTTCTGGTCATTTAACGAAAATGAGCTAGCGATAACCGTTAACGACAGCACCTTCAATCTTGCACCAGATAAAAACCTCGAATTAACTCTGCCTCGACTAATTTTAGGAGTGTCACGGTCGTTTACCATTAATGAGAACTTTTCATTAGCGGCCGAAGTTGATGCCGATTTTACTTTCGATGGGAAGCGAAATACTCTTATTTCAAGCAAACCAGTTAGCATTGATCCTCATTTTGGGCTTGAGGTTGGTTATAAGAATCTGCTTTTTGTTCGTGCTGGGGCTAATAATATTCAGCGGAATAGCGGTTTTACGAGTAGCAACGAATTAACATTTCAACCAAGCCTTGGGGTTGGGATTAAGTTTCGAAGCATTTGCCTCGATTATGCAATGACCAATGCTGGTAGCCAAGGTTATTCAAGGTATTCAAACATCTTCTCCCTTCGTTGGAGTTTTGATGCTTTGAAGTTCTAGCCATAATTGTCATACTGAGCGAAGTCGAAGCATCAATTTTGCTATATTTGTCAGTTATTATTTAGTCAACCCATGATTAAAATTGCCGTTGATTTTGATGGTACTATTGTAGAGCATTGCTACCCAGCCATAGGTGCAACTAAACTTTTTGCTTTTGAGACTTTAAAGGAGTTGCAGAAGCGTGGCTTTTTGTTGATTCTTTGGACTTTTCGAACTGGTAAAGAGTTAGACGAAGCCGTTGAGTTTTGCCGTATCAACGGGGTAGAGTTTTACGCCGTAAATAAAAGTTATCCCGAGGAGATTTTTGATGAGAATACATCGCGAAAAATTGATGTCGATATCTTTATTGATGATAGAAATCTTGGTGGGTTTATCGATTGGAGTAAAGTATGGCGAATGATGTTCCCTGAATCAAATATGGTTGAACTCGAAAAGCAAGCCCTTAAAAAGCTTAGGAAACCGAGTCTTCTTAATAGGATCTTTGGTAAAAAGTAGATATTATCTCGTTTCTGAAAATATATTTAAAATGAAGAAAATCTTATCAATATCATTAGCAATTGCGTCATCAATGATGTTGCTCGCTTTTTCGTGTACGTCAAACGAGAAAGGAAATGTTGAAAGTAAAGATCGACAAACTGAAAAAACGATATACTTAGTTAAATTCGATGAGCCATCCAATGGCACGCTCTTCAAACTTGGCGATATAGTTAATCTTAAATTAAAACTTGTTGATGCAAATATCACCCCCGATTCTGTTATCCTTTTTATAAATAGCAAAAGGGTTGATAAACTCACCGGGTTAGCATACGCTTTAAAAACTAGCGATTTAGCCTTGGGCTCTCAAACTATTAGAGCCACTGCCTATAAAGGCGGATTACACCAAACTGCTTCTGTATCAATAAAACTAAAATCAAATGTAGTTCCAAAGCAATATTCTTACAGAGTAATTAAAACCTATCCTCATGATCCAGATGCTTATACCCAAGGGCTAATCTACAAAGATGGTTATCTATATGAAGGAACAGGTCAAAAGGGAGCGTCAAGTTTAAGGAAGGTAGAACTCGAAACAGGGAAAGTATTGCAAAGTAATAACCTTGAAAGCAGGCACTTTGGCGAAGGAATTACATTATTTAACGATAAACTATATCAACTTACATGGACATCAGATATCGGCTTTGTTTACGATTTTGCTTCATTTAAGCAGATTAGTACTTTTTCCTATAACACTCAGGGTTGGGGTCTTACCAATAACGAAAAGGAGCTAATGATGAGCGATGGCTCAAATATTATTCGGTTTATGGAGCCAATCAACTTTGTTGAAACGCATAGAGTTGAGGTTTTTACTGATAAAGAAGCCGTTGGACAACTTAATGAGCTTGAGCTGATTAATGGCGATTTGTATGCAAATGTTTATCAAACAAATAATATTGTAATTATCAATCCTCAAACAGGTGTTGTAAAAGGTATTATTGATTTTAAAGGTCTTTTAAAAGATTCCGATAGAACCGGAAACGAAGATGTTCTCAACGGAATTGCTTGGGATGCAGCAGGTAAGCGTTTGTTCGTTACTGGCAAACTTTGGCCAAAGCTATTTCAGGTTGAATTGGTTGAGAAGTAGAATATAGAAACCATGCAGATTCTAAAACGTAAGTGGTTTATTGTCTATTTATCAATACTTCTGCTGGTTTTAGCTGCTTTCTGGTTTTCAATTCCAAGGCCCCTTTTTTCAGATCCAACATGCACTGTAATTACCGATATTAGAGGCGAACTTCTCGATGCAACCATTGCAAAGGATGGGCAGTACCGCTTTCCCGAAGCCGATTCGATTCCTAGAAAATTTGCTAGTTGTATTGTTGCTTTTGAAGACAAGCACTTTTATATCCACCCGGGGATTAACCCTTTTTCCATTGCAAGAGCGGTTTATCAAAATATCAAGGTGGGAAGAATTGTAAGCGGGGGTAGCACTATTTCAATGCAGGTTATACGATTGATGCGAAAAGGGCAGGATCGAACAATTCCTGAGAAAATTATTGAGGTAATTCTTGCGCTACGACTTGAGCTAACCTATTCCAAAAAGGAGATATTGACCCTTTACGCATCGCATGCCCCTTTCGGGGGCAATGTGGTTGGTATCGATGCTGCATCGTGGCGATATTATGGACGTAGTGCAAATGATTTGAGTTGGGCGGAAACGGCTGCTTTAGCTGTGCTTCCTAATGCTCCATCAATTATTTTCCCTGGAAAAAATCAACAAATCTATCTAAGGAAACGCAATAGACTTTTGGCAAAACTCCTTTCTGCAAAGGAGATTGATGAGTTAACCTATCAGCTCTCGATTCAAGAGCCTCTACCCGGTAAACCAATGGACTTACCACAAGCCGCCCCACATCTTTTAACTCGGGCAATTATCGATGGGTATAAGGGCAAAGCGGTTAAAACAACAATTGATGCAACCCTACAGCGTAGGGTTAACGAAATAGTTGGACTCTACCAGCCACGATTGGAGGCAAATTCAATTCATAACATTGCTGTTTTGGTTATTGATACTAGAACTGGTAGTGCTATAGCATATGTTGGAAATACAAACCCTGAGAGCGATGGCAATGGACGAAGCGTTGATATTATTAAATCACCTAGGAGCACAGGAAGTATTTTAAAGCCTTTGCTTTACGCAGCAATGCTAAACGATGGGTTGATATTGCCTAACACGCTAATCCCAGATATTCCTACACAAATTGGGGGATACACTCCCAAAAATTTCTATCCAATCTACGATGGCGCAGTACCCGCTTCGCGTGCGTTGGCTCGCTCGTTGAATGTGCCTGCTGTAAGGATGTTGAATAATTATGGTGTTGCAAAGTTTCATTATATCCTCAATAAACTTGGTCTAACTACCGTTACACGCTCAGCGAATAGCTATGGTTTATCATTAATACTAGGCGGTGCCGAAGCCAATTTATGGGATTTGGCTGGTGTTTACTCAAGTTTGTCGCGGTCGTTAAACAATTTTAGAGCCCTTCAAAGTCGATATAATAAGCTCGATTTTCATTCAGCATACTATGTGGTCGATTCAACCCAAAAAGAGCCAATTTTAGAGGATTATTCACTGCTAAGCGCATCATCAATCTATCTAACCTTCGAGGCAATGCGTGAGGTGGCTCGTCCCGATGAGCAATCGGGGTGGAAGTATTTTGCTTCGAGCCGATCTGTTGCATGGAAAACGGGCACCAGCTATGGTCATCGTGATGCTTGGGCTATTGGTTTAAATCCGAACTATGTTGTTGCTGTTTGGGTTGGTAACGCAAGCGGGGAGGGGCGACCCGATTTAACGGGCGTTGCTGCTGCAGCGCCAATTATGTTTGATGTGTTCGGACTACTGCCCGCTAGCAACTGGTTTGAGCGACCAATCGATGATATGGCTAAAATTCCTGTTTGCCGCCAAAGCGGGCAAAGGGCAACCGATATTTGTGAACCAATCGACTCGGTTTGGGTGCCCTTAACAGGACTCGAAACGCCACCTTGTCCTTATCATCGAATTGTGCACCTCGACTCAAAGGGTCAGTACCGCGTTAACGATTTATGCTACGATAGGGATAAGATGCAACACGTATCATCGTTTGTATTGCCTCCGGCAATTGAATGGTTCTATAAAAGTCGCTATTCCGATTATAAAATGTTGCCTCCATACCTCAAAGGCTGTAAACCCGAAACACAGATTAAATCAATGGCAATGCTATATCCCCGAATTGCCAATGCAAAGATTAGAATCCCTCGCAACCTCGATGGCTCGCTGAGCGATATCGTATTTGAGGCGGTTCATCGATCGTCCGAGGCAACCATCTACTGGCATTTAGATGATAAATATGTTGGCACAACAAAAACCTTTCATAAGCTGGCCTTACAGCCATCTGTTGGCAATCACACCTTAACCCTTGTTGATGCTGATGGCGAAACCAGTGTAACGCCCTTCTTTGTTGAGGGGAATTGATATTTCTATTTGGTAGATGGTACCTTGGTTTTAGGATCATAAATCGATACTTTAAAGCATTGTGGGAAGAATACCTCATCGATTTTTGTATAAGTACTATCTAAATACTCAGTAATTGCTGTATAATCAAACGATCCATCTTGATAGAATATAACTCGTTTATTTGAGTTATTTGTTATAGCATCTTTTGCAAAATCGATATTCCAAACAGGGAAAAAATGCTCGCTTTTACAAAGCGAATCGAAATGGTAAACATCTTTAAAGATGTTTCTATTTTGATAATAAACTAAACCCAAATCAGCCCAATGCGGATGAATTATCACGATACTACTATCGTTCTTGAATTTGTCGATATATACTGATGCATTTTTAACCTCACGATAGTAAAACTCTTTCGAGTTTATTTGAAGATCGATAAACATTAATATCAAAACAGATAATCCAATTATGTAATTTGGAATCTTTTTATATAAATATCCTATGAAAATCGCTACAGATAGGTAAACCCCAATTGTATTAAAAAGAATATAACGGTTTATAAACATTGGAACCTTCGATGAGACAAGGAACATAATGCTATAAGGAATCAACCACCAAAGAAGTACAATTATTAATTCTCTCGGAATAGTCTCGTTATTTCTACTGTAGATTTTGTAGATAATGCCAGCAAATATGGTTATGGAAACAAATACAAAAACTCTTTTAGAATTCAAAAACCAAAATATTTGGTTCAAGTATTCACTGTTTGACGGAGGCTGAACCCATGTCCCTTTGCTCGATATAAGAAACTGCTTAACGAAAACAATAGCCATTGGGAGAAATAATAATCCGGTAATTACCAATGCTAGAAACAATCTTTTAAATAAGACTCGATTTTTTAGGTATAGAAGACTAATTATAAACTGCACAAACACCACGAACCATCCAAAGAAATGGCAGTATATAAGTACAAAATTTGAAATAATTAACGCTATTAGAAACTTCCTATTACTTGGATTTTTTATAAGTGATAGAAAATAGAAGAGCGATGCGCTTGTTGCAAGCGATAGCAATGAATACGTTCTGGTTTCGAGCCCAAAGTAGAAGTGATAGGTGGAAAAGATGAATAAACCTGCAGCAAAAATGCCTGTCGTTAGGCTGAAAAATTTCCTTCCAATTTGATAAATAAACACAACAGTAAAAGCATTAAACAGCAATGGCAATAGACGGACAGAAAGCGGCTCGATCCCAAAAAGTTTAATCCAGAAATGAAGCAATAGCATGAATAGCGGTGGATTCGGCTCGTTCTGTGCTGTTAACTTTATTATATCTAAAACATTTTGCTGCGCATGAAAGATAGTGAAGGGTTCATCTATACAAATATCTCTAGATTCAATAAAAACCAGTTTCCATGCAAAAGCAACAATGAAAAGTATGAGTGGAATTATTATTGGCTCAAGTTGAAGTCTAAAGCGTTTCATGCAAAGAGAACTATTGAATAATAGAACTTAAAAGTAATAAAAAAGGGTTGAACTAATTCAACCCTTTTAAATAGAATTTCTTTTTCCTACAAATCCATCAAATACTCATACATCTCCGATGCATTTTTATTCTCGGGATCAAGTTCCATTGCTCTTTTAAAATGAATCTTTGCCTTCTCGTAGTTGAAGCTCTTCATGTAAGTGCGCCCCAAATGGTAAAGGGCCGATACGTGCTGATCGCAAGTTGGGCAGCTGGTGAGCAATTTCTCGAAATGTACAATTGCCTCATCATAATTACCCGAGGATTTTAGCGCTACACCCATGTAGTAGTTAGCCATCTGCGTTTCGGGGCAGTACTCAAGCAACTTACGATAAGCTTTAATACTCTTATCCTCTTTACCTAGATGATAGTAGCTTAACCCTAGCCACAGGTAAGTCATTGGCAGGTATTTTCCAGAATCAACAATCTTATTGAAAACCTCAATGGCTTCAACAAATAGGGTTGAACGGTAAAGCGCAACGCCCATTCTGTACAAAACGTAAGGGCTATTGGGTCTGATAAATAGTACTTTTCGGTAGTATCCAATCGATTTGCTTAGCTCGCCTAAAATATAATAGGTATTTGCTAGCTCCATCATCAAGTTGATGCTATTGGGGCTCAACTTAAGATTCTCTTCAAAAAGATTGGCTGCCGCTTTTAAATCTCCCTCAAGGAGTGCTTCGTATGCTTTTTCAAGACGTGGATCGATGAAATCATTCATAATGCAAAATTTTAATGGTTTTTTAAATATGTTCGTGCCTATCGGCAATTGGGATGTACTCCTGCTTGCCGTAAACATTTTTAAATGCAGGACGGATGATACGCTTTGCAGAGAAGGTTAGCTCCTCGATGCGGTGTGTACACCAACCCGAAATACGCGCCATTGCGAATAGCGGTGTGAATAGTTCCTTTGGAATTCCAATGCAGGAATATACAAAGCCTGAGTAAAAATCGACGTTTATACAAACCACCTTCTCGCGCTGTTCGCCTTTAAAGATTTTGAAAACAGTAGGAGTAATCTGTTCTACCATTTCGTAGAGTAGGAACTCCTCGAGTCTGTTTTTCTCAATGGCAAGTTCTCGTGCTTTCTCTTTTAAAAGGGCAGCACGTGGGTCGGAGATAGTGTAAACAGCGTGACCGATACCATAAATCTTTCCGGTTTTATCGAAAGCCTGTTTATTCAAAATCTTTAGAAGATATGCTTCAACTTCCTTTTGATCTTTCCAATTTGTTACATTGGTTTTTAGATCATCCATCATGTCTAGCACTTTAAGGTTTGCACCTCCGTGAAGAGGACCTTTAAGCGATGCAATTGCCGATGTAACTGCCGAATAGATATCAGTTTCGCTCGAGCTGGTTACCCTAATGGTAAAAGTTGAGTTGTTACCACCACCGTGTTCAGCATGAAGCACAAGGGCTAAATCGAGCAAGTCGGCCTCGAGCTTTGTATAGCGCGAGCATTCGCCTTTAACCATGTATAGGAAGTTCTCGGCAGTTGTAAGATTCTCCTTTGGATATCGAATCATCAGAGTACGACCCTGGTATGCATGGCTAAATGCTTGATAGGAGTAAGCAATGATTGATGGGAACTTGGCAATAATGTTCAGCGTTTGCTGAATCATGTTTGGAAGCGTAAGGTTATCGGGATCATCATCGAGGATGTACAATCCAAGTACCGAGCGGGCAAGCATGTTAAGCACATCCTTACCTTTCATCGAAAGGATCATATCCTTGATAAAGCTATCGGGCAATGCCCTAAGCGATGCCATATGAGCCGAGAACTTCTCTAGTTCCTCCGAGTTGGGCAATTTCCCTGTTAAAAGAAGGAAAACAGTTTCGTCGAAACCATGGCGATCTTCCTTTTGGAACCCAATAGTAATGTCCTCAATATCGATACCTCGATAGAGCAAGCGGCCAGGAATGGCAACTACTTTATCGTTTTCTTTTTTGTACCCAACAACTTCACCAATATTGGTAAGACCAACAAGCACGCCTGTCCCATCCTTATTCCTTAAACCGCGTTTAACATCAAACTTTTCGAAAAGTTCGTTATCAATTTGGCATGACTGCTTGATGGAATCGTTGAGCTGACCTAAGAATTTTTTGTCTTCCATAATTCAAAAAATTTGATGGTTATGATTTAAGGTTTGAAATGATTTCATCTGCAAATTCCGATGTTTTAAGCAGGGTAGCATTTTCAGTAAGCCTATGAAAATCGTAGGTTACCTTTTTGCTAAGGATGGTTTTCTCAAGAGCGCTATAAATAGCCTTGGCTACCTCGTCCCAGCCAATATGCTCAAACATCAAAGCACCTGAAAGGACTACTGAACCCGGGTTAACTTTATCCTGATCGGCATATTTTGGAGCGGTACCATGGGTTGCCTCAAAAATGGCGTGACCCGTTTCGTAGTTGATGTTTCCACCGGGAGCAATACCAATGCCGCCAACAATAGCTGCTAGCGCATCGGAAATGTAATCGCCATTCAGGTTAAGCGTAGCGATAACAGAATACTCTGCAGGGCGAAGAAGAATTTGCTGAAGGAAAGCGTCGGCAATAGAATCTTTGATGATGACTTTGCCAGCAGTTTCGGCTGCTTTAAGCGCTTCGTTTGCTGCAGCTTCACCCTTTTCGTCTTGAATCTTCTTATGCTGATTCCAAGTGAAAACTTTATCACCAAACTCGCGTTCGGCAAGGGCGTAACCCCATTTCATGAATGCACCTTCGGTGAATTTCATTATATTCCCTTTGTGTACAAGAGTTACGGATGGTAGTTTACGGTCAATAGCAAACTTTATCGCCTGACGAACTAATCGCTCGGTTCCCTCTAGTGAAACGGGTTTAATGCCTATAGATGCTGTTTTGGGGAAACGAATTGATTTCACCTTCATCTCCTCAAGAAGGAATTTCTTGATTTTTTCGGCCTCAGGTGTGCCATGCATATACTCAATACCAGCATAAATATCCTCGGTATTCTCGCGGAAAATGTGCATATCAACTAGCTCTGGCCTCTTTACAGGACTTGGAACTCCTGCAAAATACCGAACGGGTCTGTAGCAGGTATATAGATCCAACTCTTGACGCAAAGCCACGTTTAGTGAGCGCATTCCGCCACCAATAGGTGTGGTTAATGGTCCTTTGATACCTACAAGGTATTCCTTAAAAACAGTAAGCGTTTCGTCGGGAAGCCAGTTGCCAGTTTTGATAAAGGCTTTTTCTCCGGCAAGTACCTCCTTCCAAGCCACCCGCTTTTTGCCATTGAATACTTTATCTACGGCAGCATCGAAAATCCTAACAGATGCTCTCCAAATATCTGGGCCAATCCCATCACCTTCGATGAAAGGGATTATAGGATAGTTGGGAACAACCAATTTCCCGTCGACAATTTTGATTTTTTCTGCCTCCATAGTGTTGTGTTTAGTTTATCGTGTATAGTATTTAGTTTGTCACTTTTTATGCCTGCTCTCTAATTAAATTCAATGCACTACCTGCCTTAAACCACTCAATTTGCGATTGATTGAACGTGTGGTTTGCATAGATAATCTCGCGTTCACCGCTATAATGGTTTAGGATTATTTTTATTGGTTTGTCAGGTGCAAATTCGTTTAACCCAACAATATCAATCTTATCCTTTTCCTTTATTTTGTTGTAATCATCCTTGTTGGCAAAGGTTAATGCTAATATTCCTTGCTTTTTAAGGTTTGTTTCGTGTATACGTGCAAACGATTTTACCAAAACCGCTTTAACGTTGAGGAATCGAGGTTCCATTGCAGCATGTTCGCGCGATGAGCCTTCGCCTAGGTTTTCCTCGCCAACAACGATTGAGCCCAATCCTGCTGCCTTGTATGCACGTGCAACAGTTGGAACGGGTTCATATTTTTTATTTAGCTGATTGAAAACATTGTTCGTTTCATCGTTGAAAGCGTTAACAGCGCCAATCATGTAGTTATTCGATATGTTATCGAGATGTCCGCGGTACTTGAGCCAAACTCCAGCCATCGAAATATGATCGGTTGTGCATTTACCTTTTGCTTTGATGAGTAGGGGCAATCCGATGTAGTCCTTGCCATCCCATTTTTCGAAAGGCTCAAGAACCTGTAGTCTATCAGATTTTGGATCGATAGCTATTGATATATTACTCTTATCCGTTGATGGTTTCTGAAAACCGCTATCGTCGCCTGTAAATCCTTTAGGCGGAATATCAAACCCTTGGGGTTCGGCAAGTTTAACCTTTTCGCCCTTTGAGTTGATAAGCGTATCGGTTAATGGGTTAAATGTTAAATCGCCTGCAATGGCCAGTGCTGTTACAATCTCGGGTGAAGCTACGAATGCATGCGTGTTGGGGTTACCATCAGTCCTCTTTGCAAAGTTTCGGTTAAACGAGTGGATTACCGTGTTAACCTCCTTTTTGTCAGCCCCATCGCGATCCCACTGCCCAATACAAGGACCGCAGGCATTTGCGAATACTTTACCGCCAATGTTTTCAAATGTTTTTAGTAAGCCATCACGCTCGGCAATTGAGCGTATTTGCTCCGAGCCCGGTGTAATGGTAAACATTGATTTGGCAAGCAGGCCCTTTTCCATTGCATCTTTTGCAATGGATGCTGCTCGCGATAAATCCTCGTACGATGAGTTAGTACACGAGCCAATTAATCCAACTTCGACTTTTAATGGCCATCCATTTTTGGTGGCAACCTCTTTCATCTCTGAAATTGGAGTTGCTAAGTCTGGTGTAAATGGGCCATTGATATATGGAGCAAGTTCCGTAAGGTTTATCTCAATAACCTGATCGAAATATTTTTCAGGATTTGCATAAGTTTCAGCATCAGCAGTTAGATGCTCTTTAATGTTCGATGCTAAATCGGCAACCTCCTTACGACCAGTTGCAGTAAGGTACTTAGCCATTGACTCGTCGTACCCAAATATTGAGCAAGTTGCACCAACCTCAGCACCCATATTACATATAGTTGCTTTTCCGGTACACGATAGTGATTGTGCGCCTTCACCAAAATACTCGATGATATGGCCTGTGCCACCTTTAACGGTTAGCAATCCTGATACTTTTAGGATGATATCCTTTGCTGATGTCCAGCCGTTTAGTCTTCCAGTAAGCTTAACTCCAATTAGCTTTGGGAATTTTAGTTCCCATCCCATTCCCGACATAACATCAACGGCATCGGCACCACCAACACCAATGGCTATCATTCCCAATCCGCCTGCGTTTACAGTATGCGAATCGGTGCCAACCATCATCCCACCAGGAAATGCATAATTCTCTAAAACTATTTGGTGGATAATTCCTGCTCCGGGTTTCCAAAAGCCAATATCGTACTTATCACAAATGCTACTCAAGAAATCGTAAACCTCTTTGTTGGTGACGTTGGAAGTATTTAAATCGGCTACTGAGCCGAGTTTTGCCATTATTAGGTGGTCGCAGTGCACCGATGATGGAACGGCGGTTTTGTCTTTGCCAGCCTGAATAAATTGCAAAAGCGCCATTTGCGCCGTTGCATCCTGCATGGCAACCCTATTGGGTGCAAAATCGACATAGTCGACACCTCGCTTAAACGATGATATTTTGTTAGGTTCGAAAAGATGGCTGTAGAGAATCTTCTCGCTAAGCGTTAACGGTTTGTTTAGCTCTTTTTTTACCTTCGATATTACGCTGGGTAACCCATTGTAAAACGATTTTATCATATCTAGATCGAATATCATATCTGTGATTTATTAAAAATTTAACCGCTAAGAGCACAAAAGTTTACGCAAAGAACGCCAAGATCCTTAGCGAACTTTGCGGTTTAATTATCATAGCACCAAATCCTTTTCGAATTGCTCGCTGTTGAAAGTGAATTTATTGTCGAGGAATTCCATTAACCTTTGGGTATCCTCAAATGCATTACCTAAACAAGTTGAAGCACCGGGCGACGGGGTGATGTTGAATATTATCTTTTCGCCAACAATTTTCGCCTCGCCCATTTCTAATTTTCGTGTGGCATTGTTTATTATTTGAGGGCGTGTTCCGCCAATCCCTTTGGCAAAGCTGATTTCATCCAATTTAATATTTGGAACTATCTTTTTAATCTCCTTTAAAAACTGACGTTTCCCGATGGATGGCATATCATAAACAACATTCTTAATAATGTAGTTGAAAATAACCCTATCGAAAAGGATATTTAGTATGCTCGCTATCGGTTTAAGGCCTAACCCAAAGGTTTTCCAGTACTCCCAAAAGGTTGAATAGTTGTATCTCTCCAATAAAAATATTGGCTTAGCGGTAGGCCCAAATCTCGTTGTGTTTTCGTCATGTACCTCAGGGTCGCCATGGATTGCAGCAAAGGGTAACTTTGCATTCTGCATGGTGTAAACCTTCCCGTTGAGCACTTTTGGTCCCGTATAAAAGCTGCCGGACATTGAAAGTATTGAGTAACTCTTGCCATAGCCAAGTGATTTGGCAATCTTTAGACTATGGCTTCCTGCTGCAATTACAATTGCTTTCGCTTCAAATTCACCATTGTTTGTAAAAACCTTAAATCCATCGCTGTTTTTGATGATTTTGCTGACTTTCGTATTTAGATAGAATGAAATATCGGGATTAGCCTCTTTAGCATGATCAACAAAGCAGTGACTCAATCGTCCAAAGTCAACGGTATAGCCATCCTCAGTTACAAGGGCTAAAATTTCTTGATTTGGATCGCGCCCTTCTAAAACTCGTGGCTCAATTCTGCCAATTTCTTCCCTTTCAATCATCCTCAAATTAGGAAAGAGCTGGCTAAACGATTTGTATCGTTCGCGCAATGTGTCAACTTGTTCCTTCCCAACAGCGAGAACCATCTTGGGAACTTTGATGAAATAGTTACACTTACAATCCTTAAATTTTTCATTTATCAGATATTTCATCACCATATCAGCACTTCGTTTTGTCTTTCGTGCTTTCTCCAAAGTGTAATTGGTCTCAATATCGCCAAAATGAAGCGTTTGGCTGTTCATGGTTGAGGCTGAGTTTACCAAACCAAAGTCGGAGTACTTTTCGATTAACCCAATGTTTTTAACATTAGTGTATTTGCTTAATGTGTAAAGTAGCGCTGTACCGCTTACTCCTCCTCCAACAATTAAAATATCGTGCTTCATAAAAAAAGTTTGATCTTGTTTAATAATTTTGTTTATTGAAAGTCGCAATATCTCAAACAGATAATTTAAGCTTTTGTTTAACTTTTGCCCGATATTCATTTTATTATTACATTCACATCATAATCATTAACATATACAGTGATGAGAAGTCGTTTACTATTAATAATTGTTTTTTTTATTGCATTTTCGGGTCAACATTTTGTTGATGCTCAGTCCAAGCAACGCCCAACTAGTTGGGCTGTTAGCGTAAAATCGAATGAGTTGGATAACCTCTTTAAGGTTAGCGATGATTTATATCGCTCCGAGCAACCCGATAAGGAAGCTTTTATTGAGCTAAACAAAATGGGCTTGAAAAGTGTACTTAACCTTCGAACAACCGAAACCGATGATGAGGCCATTGGCAAACTTCCCATTAAACCTTACCTCGTTGCCATGGACGCTGGTAGCGTTTCCGATAAAGATATTATTGCAGCCCTTAAGGTGATTAAGAGCGCTCCAAAGCCATTGCTCGTTCATTGTCGACATGGCTCGGATAGGACAGGTGTGGTTGTGGCAATGTATAGAATTGTATTCCAAGGATGGAAGAAAGAGGATGCCTTGAACGAATTGCTCAATGGTGGTTTTGGGTTTCACGAGTATTACAAGAATATACCAGAGTATTTCAAGAATGTGGATGTTGAGAAGATAAAGGAAGGGATTAAGTAAATTTTTGTGACACTTTGATTCTTAGTGCCTTTGTGGCTATTTTTGCCACGAAGACACTAAGTGCACTAAGGTCTCACTAAGAGAAGTTTATTGGTCTAGAAGAAAGTTAATTGTATTTATTAAATAGTTACCTGCAAGGCTTATTGACAGTATTGTTCTTAGTTTATAGATTATGAAAGAATTAAAATTTCGTACAATCATTGAGAATTTAATTGGTGAAATAAACGAAGCCAAAAGAAAGTCTGGAACTATACATTCTGCTGGGGATATTAATGCATCAGGCGCTGAAGTTGAAAACTTAATTCGTGAAAAAATTAGTCTTTTTTTACCTGAAAGATATCTAGTTAAACAAGGTCATATTGTTAATTCAGAAGGCAAGGTTAGTAACCAACTTGACATCATAATATTTGACAGACTAAACACTCCAAAGTTCTTTGAAACACATAATGAGACTATTTTCTATCCAATTGAATCAGTTTTAGCAATTGGTGAAATAAAAAAAACACTCAGAAAGAACGACTTGCTTGAATTTAGAAAAAAAATTAAGTTTATAAAATGCGACATGAATCGTAAACTTGTTGAGAACACAGTATTTGGCGAGAATATTTCTGACCACACAAGTTTATTTGACATTGTCAATATGAGAACTGATATGAAATATAAGAATCCTCTATTTTCTTTTTTATTCGCAATTGATCAAGAAGATTTTGATGATGTTTTAATTGATGATAGTTATAAATATTTACCAAATGATGTTTATGTTTTGAATTATGGTTACATGATATATGGCGAAATCATAAATAAAAGAATTAATACTAAAATTGAGGATGAAGACCCAATTATGGAAAATTGGGTAGTTATTAAAAAACCTGGTATTAATTGCCTAGCAATGATGTTTAACCAACTTATTGATCACTTGAATAAATGTTACATTGAACCATTTAGCATTTCAAATTATATGGCAAATGAAGACTTTAAATTAATGGGAGTTGACATTAAAGCATACGGAAGGAAGAAAGAAACAGAAGAATAAAGCCCAGCAGGTAACACGTAGCAAAAAATATTGGGGCTAGACCTTGTAGATGCAGGGTTTTTATTGCATTTAACTTAGTTTCTAACGGTGGATAGATGTTCGGTTTCAACTCACCAACATTTCTTGCCACGGAACCGTTCAGTTTTTAAAAATAATTGTTTTAATTCGACTTAGCTATAATACTTAGGCGCAATCTTTTTATGCTCTTCGGTTAGCAGCTCATGCATCTCCTTGGCAATATCGGCGGTGCTTTTATCTTTAAAGGCTTCAAAAGGAATTTCGGGTAGCACCCGAATGTCAAATACTTGTCGTCCACCAATCAAGCCACTTTTGGGAAGGGTTTCGAGCGTTCCGTTAATAACTACAGGCAGAATTGAGACTTCGGCTTTTTTAGCAATTATGAATGCACCATCCTTAAATCGTCTTATTTTTCCATCCTCTGAACGAGTTCCTTCTGGAAAAATCAATATTGAACTACCTTGTTTTAAGTGCACAATAGACTTTTGCATCATCTGTACTGCGCTTCGTGCATTGCTTCTATCAACCGCAACATGTCGGTTTAGCGTTAAGTTCCAGCCAATGAATGGGACTTTAAACAGCTCACGCTTGGCAACCCATTTAAAGTGAGTGTAAAGTCGATAAAGCACAACAATATCAAGAGCGCTCTGATGGTTTGAAATTATGACATAGGTTTTTCCTTTTTTGATATTCTTTCGCCCTCTGATATCAATTTTCCAAAGAGGATTCCCCCAGATGAATATCAATGCCCAAAAAATTGAATAGCGGTGAAGCAGCCAAGTACGTTTATCCCACCAAAAGGTGAAAAGCCAAATAATGAAATCAACTGCAAATAGCGGAAAGCATGATACAATAAGGATTACCCATACAATAACCGAGTATACAATTTGAACTATTTTGAGGAAAGGGTTTGCGCTCATACTTAGTATTTCTACTTTTGATTTTTATACAAAAGTAACTTTACCAATATAATTTCCAAGTATGCAACCACTCAAATCGGGTCAGCCAATGGCCATATGGCTTTTGCGTATTACTCTTGTGCTTTATTTGTTTTTCGATAATTTTTATAGCCTAAGGCAGATTCATTTCAACAATATTCACTTTTACATTTCGTTTGCATTTGTAGTGTTTGCAGTTTTATTATTAGTTGGAGGATTTCTATCAAAACCTGGTGTTACCGTATTTTCAGGATTATTTATTTTCTTGCTTTCGGCATATCAACTTTTTATGTCGTTCAATTGGATGTTCGATAGTGGGCTGATAATGTGTCTATTCCCTCTGTCGCTTGGATTCTTCTTTTTGTGTCAGGGAAATAAATGATTTTTGACACTTCTGTTTGTTACATAGCAATGATATGCTAAATTTGCTAGTTCAAATAAAAAATGGCATTAACTTTGATTTAGTTTGATAAGCCTAGTATTTAATGTTAGTAAGTTTGAAAATGGTTAAAAGGTGTTTTTTTATAGTTCTATTTTTTGCGTTGGCTTCTCGTGCAGTAATTGCACAAGACGCAAACCTTGACACCATTATGCTTGTGAGTGGGAAGAAAGTTCTTGGAAAGGTGCATGGCGTTTCATCAACCAAGATAACATACTACCCACAGGGTAAATCTAAAATCGAGGAGTTTGCTCGCAAACAAATTCAGAAAATACTTTATAGCACTGGTCGTAGAGAGTTTTTCAATAAACCAGCCTTTGAGATGGTTGAAGCACGTGATTTTAAAACCATTGTTCTTACCGATAACGATGAGGAAGTAGCGGGATTATATGAACTGGGTAAGGTTGAAGCCAAATCATCAAAAAATGCCCGAAGCGCAAAGGCTGCTCAACAAAGCGCCGATATTAGACTGCAGAAAAAGGCTGTAAATATGGGTGGATATATTGTACTTATCACCAAACGCGAATCGAAAGGTGGCTATGGCGAGGTTCCTACCCACTTTGTGGAAGGTGTTGTGTATGGTGTAGATCCTCCAACAACTCCCCCTCAAACCAATAATAAGAAAAAGTAATTTTTTCTTTATTTCTAAAATAAGCTACTTATAAAATCTCCCTTTGAAAGTTTTGGAATATATTGACGCATGTCAATATCTGTAAGTCTCTTGGAAATTTCGTGAACGTCATGCATACAGCCAATTAAAAGCTCCTCTATGGGTTTATAAGATTCTTGATACTGGTTATCTCTTTTTATTGACAAGTTCGTTATTGCACCTTTTTCAACGTAAAGTTCAATATCCAGAACAAAATCATCAACATGTATTTTACGAGCGAGGGTATATGCTGGCGAGTAGCCATAGTTCCATTCCCAAGTTGAGAATTTTGTTGTGATAAGTTCATTTATCGAATCAATATCACTAGGAGTAAATTGATAATCAATTGCATTTTGAGAAAGCATTTTGATATGAGCAATTAGTAACTCCTTAAACTTCTCAATATTAATGTCTCTATTTAGGTATTCTGTAATATTGGCTACTTGGCTACGAATTGATTTTACTGCTTTGTCGGTGTATGCTTCTATATTAACTTTAATGGATTCATTCAGCTCGTCGAGGTTGGCGCTGAAAAGCAATGTCCCGTGGTGGAGAACCCTGTTCTTATAGATATGTTCTGCATTCCCTGAAATCTTTTTATCCCCAACTCGAATATCGTTTTTCCCTCCAATGCGAGCATCAACTCCTAATGATTTTAGAACATCGATAATGGGTTGTGTGTGCTTTTTAAAATCAACAAGATTTCCCTCCGAACCATTTGTGATGAATGAGTAGTTTACATTCCCTAAATCATGGTAAACGGTTCCTCCTCCTGATAATCGCCTAATAACTGGAATTTGTTTTTGAGAAACAAAGCTGTGATTTATCTCCGCCATCGTATTCTGATGCTTGCCAACGATGATCGAGGGAGAATTGCTATAAAGAATAAAAATATCTTCGGAAAAGTTCTTTAGCAGATACTCCTCCGAGGCTATGTTGAAGTAAGGATCAATTGTCGATTGGCGAATGATTAGCATTTTATTAACAAGTGACAAGTGACAAGCGGCAAGCATATTGCTAATCACTTATCACTAAGGGATCAGAGTCTTTTTTTATTTATAAAATAGTTTGCTGGAAGCCAAATGCTGATTCCAATTCCTGCACCAAGTATTGCTCCGCAAATAACATCACCAGGGAAATGGACACCAAGATAAATACGACTATAGGAAACAAAGGCAGCCCAAGTTAGCAAGCTATAAGTAACCCATCGCTTGCTGAATAGAAGCGAAAGGAAAACGGCCACTCCAAATGTGTTTGCTGCGTGCGATGATACAAAGCCAAATTTTCCACCACACTTGCCAACGAGATGAATCATGCTTTGCAATTCGGAGTTATGGCAAGGGCGTAAACGCTGAAATACATTTTTAAAAAGCCCAACTGAGATTTGATCTGCTGCTACAACAACTAATGCAATGGCAATAAGCCACCAAATAGTTGTCCATCGATGTTTTCGAGCGATAAAAAAGATTAAAAGCAGATAAAGCGGTAACCAGGTTAGCTTGCCCGATGCAAAAACCATGATAGGATCCCAAAACGAGGAATGCAACCCATTTAAAAACAGGAATAGCTGAGAGTCCCACTTTAAAAGAGTGTCGAGCATATAAATGAGTATTAATGAAGTCAGGATTCAGTAGTCAGAATTTTGAAATTAATCTTGACCTTTTCGCATACTTCTGAATTCTGGATTCTGAGTTCTATTCGTTATTAAGCTGCTTCCAGAGTAAATCTTTTAGTTGTGTAATTCCAATGCCTGTTTGAGCGGAAATGAATATGTGGGGAACTTTTCGTGGAAGCCCTTTTTTCATCTCTTTCATCAGCTCCTCATCAATTAAATCGGATTTAGTAATTGCTAAAACCCTTTTTTTATCTAAAAGTTCAGGGTTGAACATTTTAAGTTCGTTAACAAGGATCTTGTACTCTTTATTGATATCGTTGCAATCGCATGGAACCATAAATAGGAGCATTGAGTTTCGCTCTATATGCCTTAAAAACCTTAAACCAAGGCCTTTGCCTTCGTGTGCTCCTTCGATAATTCCAGGAATATCGGCCATCACAAACGATTTTTTATCGCGATACTCAACAATTCCGATATTTGGAACAAGCGTAGTAAATGCGTAATCAGCTATTTTGGGTTTAGCCGCAGATACTACAGATAGAAGTGTTGATTTTCCTGCATTTGGAAATCCAACGAGACCAACATCAGCAAGGATTTTAAGTTCAAGAATAACATAACCTTCCTGCTCGGGCTCACCGGGTTGTGCAAACCTTGGGGTTTGCAATGTTGCTGTACGGAAATTCCAGTTACCCAAACCACCTCGTCCGCCTTGCATTAGCATTACCTGCTCGCCATGGTTTGTGATTTCACAAATAACCTCAAGCGTTTCGGCGTTTTTAGCCACTGTGCCTAGTGGCACATCTATAATAATATCTTCTCCGTCGGAACCTGAGCAAAGCGCACCAGTGCCACCACCGCCGCTTTCAGCGATAACGTGTCGTTTATATTTAAGGTTTAGCAGGGTCCAAATTTGATTGTTGCCTCTTAGAAAGATGCTTCCTCCACGACCGCCGTTTCCTCCATCGGGACCACCCTTGGGAATGAATTTTTCCCTGCGGAAGTGCACGCTTCCAGCACCGCCTTTTCCCGAACGGCAATAAATTTTAACGTAATCTACAAAGTTTGTTGACATAATCCCTTCCCCTCAAATCTTAGGTTTGTTCTATTGATACGCTGCAATTGCTTTGCAGATTCTTTCAAAAATCTCATCTATCGTGCCCATTCCATGAATCGACACAAATTTACCTTGCCCTTTATAGTAGTCGGCAACAACCTTAGTGTATTCGTCGTAAACCTTGATACGGTTTTCGATAACTTCAACATTTTGGTCATCGGGACGAGCAGATTGTAACCCACGATTTAAAAGTCGTTTTATTAACTCCTTATGCTCAACCTCAAGTGCTAACATTAGGTTTATGTGTAGCCCTTTTCCATCAAGCATTTTATCAAGTTCTTGTGCTTGAACAGTTGTACGTGGAAAGCCATCAAATATAAATCCTTTGGCATCCTTATGCTCATCTAGCTCTTTGCTGATAAGGCCAATTACAACCTCATCGGGAACCAATCCTCCTTTATCGATAATTTTTTTGGCCTCGAGGCCAAGTTGTGTCTGGTTTTTAATTGCAGCACGGAGAATATCGCCAGTTGAAAGGTGCTTCAAATTGTATTTCTCGATCAGTTTTTCCGATTGAGTTCCTTTCCCTGCACCTGGAGGGCCAAACAAAACGATATTTAGCATGAGGTAGTCTTTTAAGGATTATTGATTATAATCGATTAGGCTAATGTGTAAATATCGGGTAAATTCCTTCCCAGCCCATCATAATCAAGTCCATACCCCACAATAAAATCATTAGGAATAGTTCTCCCGACAAAGTTTATCTTCAGATTCCCTTTGTATGAATCAGGTTTGTATAATAGTGTTGCTATTAAAATCTTAGCAGGTTTTTTTTTCTGAAGTTCCGAATAAAGTTTTTCGAGCGTTTTCCCTGTATCAACAATATCCTCAATGATAATAACCGTGCGCCCTTCGATGTCTTCTTTTAGCCCGATAAGTTCATTTATTGTCCCTGTTGATGAAGTTCCCTCATATGAAGCCAGTTTGATAAATGAAACCTCGCAGGGGAATTGGAAACGCTTCAGTAAATCGGCAGTAAACATGAACGAGCCGTTGAGTATGGATAGAAATAGAGGAACATTAACACCCTTAAGATCATGGTTGATTTTTGATGCAAGTACATCAATATCCGATTGAATCTCGTCAGAGGGGTAGCTCAACCTAAACTCCTTATCCTTTAAAATCACATTCCTCATGGTTAAAATTTTTCTATCATCTGGCAAAGGTAAAAAAAATAAGCAAAGTAGTTGTGTTTGCAAAATGTACTTGTGAAAATTGGGTTAAGGCTTGCTTGACTATTTGGCTGTTTGACTATTTCTGTTTAGTAAAACCCATAGTGTTTTCAGTAATTCATATTAGCAAGATTGAACATCCAAAAAGAAGTCTTAATAAAATGTTAGAAAGTTTTTCTAGTTTATACCCAAAACGTTATTGCAATTTGCGTGTTTGTTATCAAATTTGTAACTTAAAACATTAAAAAATTCTAAAATGACTCCAAAAGTTAGCATTATCATGGGTAGCGCATCGGATATGCCCATTATGGAAGAGGCAGCAAAAGTGCTCAACGAGATGAAGATTCCCTTTGAGATTAATGCCCTTTCAGCGCATCGAACTCCCGATCAGGTTCTTGATTTTGCTCGTAAAGCACATACTCGCGGGGTAAAGGTTATCATTGCGGGTGCAGGTGGAGCCGCTCATCTTCCTGGTGTTGTTGCTGCGCTTACACCGCTTCCTGTTATCGGAGTTCCAGTTAATTCGTCAAACTCAATTGATGGCTGGGATTCAATACTATCAATACTCCAGATGCCTGCAGGCATTCCTGTTGCCACTGTTGCGCTCGATGGCGCTCGCAATGCAGGTATTCTTGCAATCCAAATCATTGGAACTGGAGAACCCGAAGTTCAAAAGCAGATGATTGAGTTTAAACAAAGCCTTGCCAAGAAAATTATTGCCGCAAACGAAGAACTGGCAAAAGTTAAATTTGAGTATAGAGTTAGCTAGAAATGTTGATATACAAGCAGAGTAAATTTAGAATAATCGCAAGCAAGATATTCTTGATTGCTCTGCTTTTCCCTTTTTCGGCTAGTTCAATTGAGCCAGATAAGTCCCCCGGTGCTCGCTCCGCAGGAATTGGGAATAGTACAATTGCTTTAGCCGATCCATGGTCTATCTTTAACAATCAGGCTGGACTAGGGTTACAACGTAACTTTTGGGCTGGAGTTTATCACGAGAAACGTTACTTTTTGAATGAGCTAAGCTTTAGCTCAATTGGAGGATGCATCCCTGTTAAGCCGGGGACTTTTGGTATTGGTGTAACGCATTTTGGCTATAGCCAGTTTAGCCAATCCCGATTTGGCCTTTCATATGGGATGATGCTTACCAAAACCATTTCCGCAGGGATTGGGATCAACTACCATATGGTTCGGATTGCCAACGGCTATGGTAGCGCTGGATGCATAACGGCTGAAGGAGGAATTATATACAAACCACTCGAAAAGCTATCCATTGGAGCGCACGTTTTTAACCCTACACAATCATCGTTTGGAGAGAACCAAAACCTTCCAACCACCTTTGGACTTGGAATTGCATATCAACCAGTAGAGTCTGTTTTAATTCTTGTTCAAGGCGATGATAATACTCTTACAAGCCCAACGCTCAGAACAGGTTTGGAGTATTCACCAGTTAAGCGATTGAGTTTTAGAGCAGGATTGATATCAAATCCCATGACGCTCTCATTCGGACTTGGGTGGAATGTGAAGAATCTTAACGTTGATCTTGCATTTTCATATCATCGAGTGCTAGGATACACGCCATACATCTCGCTTGCTTATACCTTTGGAGGTGGGATGAAAAATCAGGTTAAGCCTGAGCAATGAGATCGTGCGTTAAAATAGCGCTAGTATTTCTTGCACTAACATCTTCTGTTAAGGGTTGGGCACAAACTAATCAAGTTAATACTCAGCAGCTAATTGCTGAGATAATTGAAGAGATGTCTTCCAAGTCGGAGAATGATATCGATTTCACGCCAATTATCGAAGATTTAACGAGTCTGCTTGATAATCCGATAAATATTAATCAATGTAGTTTAGACGATCTTTCCAAACTAGTTTTTCTTACAGATTTTCAAATTAAAGGGCTTTGGGATTACATTCACGAAAAGGGACCAATCCTCAGCATCTATGAGTTGCAAATGGTTTACGGTTTTGAAAAGGATGATATCGAGCGCTTAGCCCCATTTATTACTCTCGAAAAACCTGTTGATGAGAATAGCATTAAGTCTCTTATTATCAATGGGCATCACGAAATATCAACAAAAGTTGGGACTGTTATTGAGCAGCAAGATGGTTATCGAAATTCCGATAACACAAGCGCTTCGCGCTATTTGGGAAGTAAATATTCAACTTACACCCGATACTCTTTCCAAAGCAAGGATAAACTCGAGTGGGGCTTAATTGCAGATAAGGATGCAGGTGAGGAGTTTTTCAAAGGCTCAAATTCAAGCGGGTTCGATTACCTTTCGGGCTATGTTGCGGTTTCGGATATGGGGTTGATTAAAAAGCTGGTTGTTGGCGATTTTGATGCAGAGTTCGGTCAGGGTTTAACCTTTTGGAGCAGCATGTCGGCGGGAAAATCATCCGACCCTTTAGGTGTCAGAAAAAGAGCAAGAGGGTTGCGAAAGCACTCATCTACTAACGAAAATAATTTCCTTCGGGGAGTTGGCGTAACAATTCCAGTTACAAAGGTTGATGTTACCCTTTTCGGTTCATACAAAAAGGTTGATGCATCGCTGGGAGATTCGCTTATTGATGGCGACCCATTTTATACGTCAATGCCAATTACTGGATTGCATCGAACCAATTCAGAGATTACTAATAAAGACCTTCTTAGCGAGATGATTGCTGGTGGAAATATAATGTATCGGGGCAAAAAGGTTAAAGTAGGACTAACCCTATCGCACGTAAAAATCGATGGGAACTTTAAGGTTGATAGTTCGCTTTATAAACTCTTTGAACCCTCGATGAACGGAAGAACAAACATAGGGCTTAATCTCGATGGGTTCTTAAGAAATCATCATCTTTTTGGCGAGGCGGCAATTGAGCCCTCATCAAAAGAGCATGCATTGCTGGCTGGTGGATTATTCAAACTCTCATCGCTGGTTGATTTTTCCCTTTTGGTCAGAAGTTATTCCCGAGGTTATACAAATCAATATACATCGGCATTTGCCGAGGGAAGTGGGCCATATAATGAGAATGGTGTTATGGCTGGCCTGTCAATTCTAGCAGCTAAAGGGTTGAAATTATCGGGTTATATCGATATTTTCTCCTACCCATGGCTAAAGTATAGGGTTGATGCTCCATCAACAGGATATGAATTTCTATTGCAAGCAGATTATAAAATCACTCCAAGTCTTACTTCTCAGGTTCGTTTTAGATTAAAAAACTCTGAGCAGAATTATGTTTCGTCTTATAGTAAGGTTGATTTTGTTATACCACAGCAAACCCAATCGGCAAGACTTCAGTTGATTTATACGCCTGATAACCAGATTCGATTAAAATCGAGATTTGACCTATCACATTTTGGAAACGATAGCACCCAAACCGAGCATGGATATGCTTTCTCTCAGGATATTGAGTACCATCACCCTCGAGTCCCAGTCTCTATTTCTTGTAGATTTGCCATATTCGATACCGACACATGGAATACCCGAATTTACTGCTACGAGAGCGATATGCCCTATTCTTATTCCGTTCCCGCATACTACTCAAAAGGCACTAGGGTTTACCTAATGCTAAAGTATAGCCCAAGTAGAAGTTTTGATTGCTGGGTGCGATGGTCGCAAACTTACTACTCTAATTTGGAGGAAATTGGACAGGGTTTGGATTTGATTAATGGTAATAAAAAGAGCGATGCTAGGGTTATGCTCAAGATAAGATTCTGATAAATAATATTTTATGCAGAAGTCTTTCTTGTAACCCAATAAATAAAGAATAATTCCATAATTTTTCTCTGAAAATAGTGCAAAATGGTTGGTTATTAGCTTTAACCGATTTCAATTTATTTGCTAATTCTAGTATTTAATTGCAATGCGATTGTTTTCGTATTATTTGAATGTGATTTATATCATATTTAGGTAACTTGTGCAAAGAATCAATTGTAATTGAAAAACTACAATTATGGACATTCAGGATAAATCGAAAGAGGAACTCATTATTGAGCTGCAAAAACTGCAGCGCGAGAATGAGTCATTAAAGGCATTTTACAGTACTAGCATAAATGAGTTGAGGCAATCCGAGAGGGTATTGCAGGATATTATTGCTAAAAATCCAATGTCGATTCAAATAATTGATAAGGATGGTTTTACCCTTTTGATCAATTCCGCTCATACTAAACTATTTGGTGCTGTCCCACCTAATAACTATTCTGTTTTTACCGACCCATTATTACATAAAAATGGTTTTTCTGAGTATTTAGACAGAGCAAAGGCAGGTGAAGTAATTCTATTTCCTGATTTTTACTACAATGTTCACGATTTATTCCCCGAGTTTCCAAATGTTCCAGTTTGGATTAGGATGATTATTTTTCCGCTTTATGATAAGCAAGGGAAGCCTGAGAGATATGTTATAATGCATGAGAATATTTCTGAACGAAAATTAGTCGAGGAAGCTTTGCGCGAAAGCGAAGAAAATCATCGAAACTTACTTGAATTAGCTCCACATGCCTTTTTCCAGGGCGATCTAAAAGGTAATATCATTCTGGCTAATGAAGGGGCTACTATTTTAACGGGCTTCTCAAAAGAGGAACTGCTGAATAAAAATATGAAGGATTTTTTTTCACCTTCTGTTCTAAACAATATCCCTTTACGATATGATTTGCTTGACAAAGGAGAGACTTTAACGGTTGAAAGAGAAATAACACGAAAAGATGGCTCAATTGTTATTGTTGAGATGCGTTCACGAAAAATGCCAAATAATACGTATCAATCATTTATGAGCGATATCAGCGAGCGCAAGCAAGCAGAAGTTATGCTTCAAAAGAAGAATGAAGAGATTGAGGCTCAAAATTTAGAATATGAGGAACTTAATGAAGAGTTGATTCGGACTAATATTGAGTTAAGCATATCTAAGGAACTAATTGAAGAGAGCGAAAAGAAATATAGATTAGTATTCGAAAATGTACCGCTTGGTATAATTCATTACAATGAAAAAGGAGAAATAATATCTTGTAATGATAGGTTTGTTGAAATTATAGGTTCGTCTAAAGAAGTTCTTATTGGCCTGAATATGGGCAAATTGCCCGATAAGAAGATTGTGTTTGCCCTAAATCAGTCCTTGTCAGGTAGTTTAGGCTATTATTATGATGATTATCATTCAATAACAGCTGCAAAGGTTACTCCTGTACAAATAATTTTTGCTCCAATTTTCTCTAAAAAGAATGAGGTAATTGGAGGTGTAGGTATTATTGAAGATGTAACAGAACGTAAGCGAAACGAAGAAAAACTTAAAAAACAAAACGAAGAATACTTAGCGTTGAATGAAGAACTTCAATCAGCTAATGAAAAACTTTATAATGCTAAACAAATTGCCGAAGAGAACGAAGAAAAATACAGTAGTATAGTAAAAATCTTACCCGATGGCGTTATAATTCATACTGCGGGTAATATTGTTTTTATGAATGATGCTGCGCTTAAAATTGTAAAGGGTAAAAGTTCTGATGATTATATGGGGAAATCAGCCATCAACTTTGTACATCCCGATTACAGAGAACTTGCTCTTCAAAGAATAAAGAATAGCTTCGTTGATAAAAAGTATGCAGAATTAGTTGAGGAGGCATTTATTGATAGTGAGGGGAATACTGTTAATGTACTCGTTGCTGGGAGCCCGTTTAAGTTCCAAGGACAGCCTTCGATGTTGACTGTTTTTACCGATATATCAAAAATTAAATCTACAGAACAGGAATTAATCAAAGCCAAGGAAAAAGCGGAAGAGATTGAAGAGATTTTTAATCAGTTTATGAAGTATAGTCCTATTTATGTGTTCTTTAAAGATTCTGATATTAGACCAATTCTTTTAAGCCATAATTACGAGAAAATGATTGGGCTACCTTTAAACGAGATTCTTGGTAAAACAATGTTTGAACTATTCCCCTCAGAACTTGCTAAAGGCATGGTTGAGGATGACCGGAAGATACTCCGTGAAAATAAAGTGTTTGAAGTAGAAGAGGAGTTGAATGGTCGGTATTATACAACCATAAAATTCCCAGTTCATATGAAAGGTAAGCCACGCTTCTTAGCTGGGTTTACAATTGATATCACAGAGCGTAAGCAATCCGAGTTACTGCTGAAAGAGAAAAATGATGAGCTATTAAAAGCCAAGGAAAAAGCAGAGGAAAGCGATAGACTAAAAACCGCTTTCTTAGCTAATATGAGCCACGAGATCAGAACGCCAATGAATGGAATTCTCGGGTTTGCCGATTTGCTGAAAAAGCCCCAGCTTTCAGGTGATCAACAGAAAGAATATATTAGTATTATTGAAAAAAGTGGAATTCGAATGCTTAATATCATTAACGATATTATCGATATTTCTAAGATAGAATCGGGCGAAATTAAGGTTTCTATTACCGACACTAATATTAACGAGCAAATTAATCATATCCTAAATTTCTTTAAACCTGAGGTTGAACGTAAAGGATTAGCCCTTAACTTAAAATCATCGTTACCAGTTAACGAAGCAATCATTAGAACTGATCGCGAAAAGGTTTATGCAATTTTAACAAACCTTGTTAAAAATGCAATAAAATTTACCGACGAGGGATTTATTGAAATTGGCTGTGCTAAAAAGGGTGAATTTGTTGAATTCTGGATAATGGATACCGGAATAGGAATTCCAAAGAATAGGCATCAGGCTGTTTTTGAGCGTTTTGTTCAGGCTGATGTTAGCGATTCAAGAGCATTTCAGGGTGCTGGTTTAGGATTGGCAATTACCAAAGCCTTTGTTGAAATGCTTGGTGGAAGGATTTGGTTTGAAAGCGAAGAACAGTCAGGATCAACATTCTATTTTAATATTCCGAATGCTGTTTCAAAAAATAAAATCATTATTAATGAGAATAACCAAGAAAAATTAACGATTTCAAGTGTTAAGAAGTTAAAGGTATTAGTAGCAGAGGATGATGATGCCTCTGATCTGTTTATTACAATCTTGCTAAAAAGTATTAATTGTGATGTTTTACATACAAAAACAGGAGCAGGAGCAGTTGACATTTGTCGTAAGAACCCTGATTTAGATTTTATTCTTATGGATATTAAAATGCCTGAGATGAATGGGTATGAAGCAACAAAGGAGATTCGTCGGTTTAATAATGACGTAGTTATTATTGCGCAAACAGCTCATGCACTGGCAGGAGACAAGGAAAAGGCAATTCAAGCCGGATGTAATTATTATCTTTCTAAACCTTTAAATCAAACTTTGCTAATTGATTTGATTCAAAAGCATTTCGAAAGGAAGTGAAGTATTTT
Source organism: uncultured Rikenellaceae bacterium (assembly GCA_964390565.1). Lineage (GTDB taxonomy): Bacteria > Bacteroidota > Bacteroidia > Bacteroidales > Tenuifilaceae > UBA8529. The sequence goes on along the minus strand of CAYMII010000003.1, from coordinate 22,251 downwards.
TAAATGAAACTATTCTCTTTACTAGGCTGTCCAAATTTATCGGTCTTGTAAAGATCGAATTTGATATCTTTTACCCTAATCTGAAGTGTGGTTTCGCCCCTAAATACATTTTCTGTAATGGTATAACAGATATCAAAGGGTTTACCCTCGTGGATTGACCGGTAATGCTCTGCAAGTTGAAAAGCAATGGCCGGATAAACCTTAGTTTTATCAGTATGAATTAACGATAGTTTGATATGCTCCTTATCGGGGCCAACCAATCGACCTTCGCCATTATCCGTTACATTTTCAGTCACAAAAACAGGCGACATGTTCCCCGGCCCAAAGGGTTGGAACTGCTTTAAAATTCTGAAAAACTTGTCATTTATATCATCTAGCGATAGCTGCTCATCAATATCAATCTGAGGCGTAAGAAGTTCTGGAGTTATCATCTTGCTAACCGCTTCCTCGAATCGATCCATGAACTTTTGAACCTTTTCAACCTTCATGGTTAATCCGGCTGCATACATATGACCTCCAAAGCTTTCGAGAAGATCGGCACATGACTCTACGGCCTGATATAGGTCAAACCCTGGAACCGAACGAGCCGAACCTGTTGCCATTCCTCCTGATTGGGTAAGCACAACAGTTGGGCGGTAGTAGGTTTCAATTAATCTTGATGCTACAATCCCAACCACTCCTTTATGCCAAGTTGGATTAAAAAGTACTGTTGTATTTCGGTGAAATGCTTTTGGGTCAGAGGCAATCATCCTAAGCGCTTCATGGGTAATATTTCTATCAACATTTTTACGATCGTTATTGCACGAGTTGATTATTGAGCTCATCTCGTAGGCAACCAAATCGTCACAAGCGCAAAGCAAATCAACTGCAGATTTTCCCGATTCCATTCTGCCTGCTGCGTTAATGCGAGGGCCAATGCGGAAAACGATATCATCAATGGCAATCTGCTGCTTTTCGATGCCAGCAATCTTAATAATTGAGCGTAATCCGCGACTAGGATTCTCATTCAATTTTTCAAGTCCAAAGAAAGTTAGTACTCGATTCTCGTCAATTACAGGAACAATGTCCGATGCGATGCTTACTGCAACCAAATCGAGGTATTGGTAAAGTTCCTCCATGGGAGTACCATTCTTTTGGCAATAAGCTTGTAAAAGCTTAAATCCAACACCACAACCTGAAAGTTCCTTGAATGGGTATTTACAATCGGGACGTTTTGGGTCAAGTACTGCAACTGCCTGAGGAATCTGATCGCCAGGTAAATGGTGATCGCATATAATAAAATCGATTCGACGCTGTTGAGCGTAAATAACTTTGTCGTTAGCCTTTATGCCGCAATCAAGTGCAATGATTAGGCTATAACCATTCTCGGCTGCATAGTCTATGCCTTTAAGCGAAATGCCGTAACCCTCGCTGTATCTATCAGGGATGTAGTAACCGATTTTTGAGTATCGCTTTTGGAAAAATGAGTAGATAAGCGCAACTGCAGTTGTTCCATCAACATCATAATCGCCATAAACTAGAATGCGCTCATTGCTGCGAATTGCCCTTTCGATGCGCTCCACAGCCTGTTGCATATCCTTCATTAGGTAAGGGTTGTATAAATCATCTAACGAAGGGCGAAAGAATTTCTTAGCTTCATCAAAGGTGCTTATCCCACGCTGAACAAGCAGCGTTGCAAGAACAGGTTCAATTCCCAGCACTTCAGCTAGATGGCTAATTGTATTGGGATTGCCTTTATCCTTGTATATCCACCTTTTTTCCATTTTCTAAAAGTACATTATTTTATATTCAACGCAAACGGTTGAATGCAAACCAGAATCTATTTTTTATAATCAATATCGAACTCGCTAGCAAATAGGCTGTTGAGTTTGACCTTCACTTCATCCATATCTATTGGTCTTCCCAACTCCTTTTGAAGAGAGGTAACTCCCTTATCGATAAACCCGCAAGGGTTGATATAGCTGAAATACTCTAGGTTTGTGTTGATGTTAAATGCCAAACCATGCATGGTAACAAATCGGCTAGCACGAACCCCAATTGCACAAATCTTGCGTTCGCGACCAGGAATTCCAACATCAAGCCAAACGCCTGTTGCACCCTCTAAGCGTGTAGCGCTTATTCCATAATCTTTCAGGAATTTAATGATAACCTCTTCGAGTTTATGAATGTACTCCTTGAGATTGATTCCGAATGCTTCGATGTTAAAAATTGGGTAAACAACAATCTGACCCGGGCCATGGTAAGTAATATCGCCACCCCTATTAATTCGATAATAGGTAGCGTTGATGCGTTTTAGCATCTCATCGCTAATCAATAGATTTGATCCCTCTCCACTCTTTCCGAGGGTATATACGTGCGGGTGTTCACAGAAAAGGAGGTAGTGCAAATCACCATTGCTGGTCATTTTGTTTTGCATTACCTTTTCGAACTGCTCTTCTTGGTGATCCCAAGCCTGTTTGTAATCTATTTTTCCAAGGTCTTCAAAAACTACGTGTTGCATTTATATGATAAACTTTACTTGTATACTAACATCAATAACGGCTATTTTGTTAACCGTTACTTTGCCCATTAAGGTGAGCTTGCTCAGCATGGTACGATGAACGTACTAATGGACCTGACTCGGCAAATAAAAACCCTTTCTTTAGCGCTTCTTCTCTATAAAAAAGAAACTCTGCAGGCTCAACATAACGCTCAACCTTAAGATTCCCGTTTCGAGGTTGCAGGTACTGACCAATTGTAATGTACTTACATCCAACGGCAACTAAATCATCAAGGGTTTGAAGTACCTCCTCCTTTGTCTCACCAATTCCAACCATTATCCCCGATTTTGCGTTGTGTCCCGTTTTGGCTATATGTTCAATAACGTTTAAACTTGTTTGATATTTTGCCTTTGAACGAACCATTGGCGTAAGCCTTTCAATGGTCTCGAGATTATGCCCAACCACGTGAGGTTTCGATTCTAAAAAAATATCGAGCAAATCAAGTTTCCCGCTAAAATCAGGGATTAGAACCTCTACTCTTGTTTTTGGGTTTTGTTTTTTTATTTCGTTTACTGTGTCGCGCCAATGTGCAGCTCCTTCATCTGGCAAGTCGTCGCGATCAACAGATGTGATAACGCAGTATTTAAGTTCCATCAGTTTGATGGAGCGCGCAACGTTAAATGGCTCTAAAGGATCAGGAGGTAGTGGCTTTCCTGTTGCTGTAGCACAAAACTTGCATGAGCGAGTACATATATCGCCCAAAATCATAAAGGTTGCCGTTCCATTTCCCCAGCACTCGCCAATATTCGGACACATACCACTGCTACAAATGGTATGTAATTTATGATTCTTAACTATATTACTAACTCTTGTATATCCTTCGCCTCCAGGGAGTTTTATTTTTAGCCAAGAGGGCTTACGAACAGCATCCATCACTACATAATTTTACACAAAAAAACGAAAAAAAAATGGTTTATCTCCATTTTTGCTTAGAATGATTCTAAAAAAAGCATGGCTCATATGGAGTCATGCTTTAAATTAATCGATTATGACGTTTTTAATATTCAAATTGTAGATATGGCCCAAATCCTGATGACTTTGAGGATATTGCTAATCCATCGGGCCCACCACCATTTAGAGTTAACTTAATGTTTTGGCTATTTAGGGCAGTAATATCGAGGGGTACATAAATAAAGGTGTCGCCTTTTGCTTCTTTAATTGAACCAATTCGCTTGTCGTCTTTGGTTACAAACATTCCTTCTGTTGAACCTGCATCTTGAACGTTGGGAATATTTAGTATAAGATATGCAGCTTTTAGTGGCGAAGGGTGATATATACCTTCGAAATTCAGTATAATCTTACCTTGAGTTTCGTCTGTTTCAACCCATAAACAGTCAGTAAAACTACCCGATGAATTATTTGCAGTAATCATCTGATCTGATTTTACATAATAAATTTTTGTTCTACCTTTTTTTACGGTTTGAGCTAACGATACATTTAGAGTAAATACAACAAGAACAAGAAGTATACTATACTTTTTCATAGAATGAGGTTTTTTGGTTAAGTAAATTTATAAAAAACAAACTTAATTACTTGCTTTCAATCAGATAATCTTTGGGGTTAACAGGTGTTCCATTAGTTCTGACCTCATAATGTAAATGTGGACCCGTGCTACGCCCTGTACTACCACTATAGCCAATGATTTGACCTTTGGTTACAATATCACTTTTTGAAACTGAAAGTCTATCGAGGTGAGCATATGCTGTTGATTGTCCATCCTTATGCTCAATAACGATGTAGTTGCCAAAGCTGCTATTGAATTCCGCAAGAACAACTTTGCCATTGCTTGCGGCATAAATCTCAGTTCCACGACCCGAACCAAAATCAATTCCATTGTGCTTTACAGGTCTTCCTAATGTTGGGTGATTCCTCATTCCAAATGGCGAGGTTATTATAGCCTTTGATTTTGGTAATGGAACCAGTGATGGGGTAACAGTGCTAGTTGAAGTTTCCTCAACCTTTGGCGTTTCATTTTGAATGGGCTGATTAACCGAGGGTGTTACTTCGTCTTTTTTCTCTTCATTTTTCTGTTCTTGCTTAAGGCGAGGATTTATTTTGTAAATCTGATTTTCTGCAGTAGTCCCATACTTAATCTCCTCGGTTACTTTAATTGGCTGCCCTAATGCTTGACTAATATTCGTTTCGTACGAGATAATATCATCAACAACCTTTGCTTTTACAGTATCTTTTTTCTGGACATAGTATTTTTTAAGCCCAGTCATTTCATTGTAGTAATCTTGATACTCCTGCTGCATCTTTTTCAACTCCGCTTCGCGTTTCTGCTTAAAGCCTTGAAAATCTAACTCACGATTCTTTTTAAACTGCTCAAAATCGTCCTGCATTTTCTTTTTGCTTGTTTCCTGAGCGCTCACTGAAATGCAAGCGATTACTACAGAAGCAATCAAAAGATTAATTTTCAAATTCGTCATATCGCCTAATTTTAGATAAGAGAGAAACAATAAACAGACCAATTTAGTTAAAATCAAAATTCAAAACACTTCTTATTTAGTTAACTTCTCTTTTCACTATTCTCTTTCCTTTTGATATATTTGCGCCTTAATTATTTTAAAAATGAACGGATTAGAACTTAACGAACAGGAGATTATTCGTCGTCAATCGCTCGATGAACTTAGGAAATTAGGCATTGACCCTTACCCTGCTGCAATGTTCCCAGTATCGCATTTTACTGGTGATATTATTAGTGATTTCGAAAAGATGTGCGAGGAGAAGAAGGAGGTTACTGTTGCTGGTCGTATCATGGTACGCCGCATTATGGGTAGCGCATCATTCTTCGAGTTGCAAGACGAAAAGGGTAAGATCCAGATCTACGTTAAGCGCGATGATATTTGCCCTGGCGAGGATAAAACGCTTTATAATACTGTATTTAAAAGATTACTCGACATTGGTGATATAGTAGGTGTTAAGGGTTATGTTTTCAGGACCCAAATGGGAGAGGAGTCGGTTCATGCAGCCGAACTAACGCTTCTTTCAAAGTCAATTCGTCCGCTTCCAATCGTAAAGGAGAAGGATGGTCAGGTGTTTGATGCAGTTACCGATTCAGAGCTTCGCTACCGTCAACGTTATGTTGATTTGGTTGTAAACCCTCATGTTCGCGATGTATTTATCAAGCGTAGCAAGATTATTAACACCATGCGCGATTTCTTCAACTCTCAGGGATATCTTGAGGTTGAGACCCCAATACTACAGCCAATCCCAGGCGGTGCTGCGGCTCGTCCATTCATCACGCATCATAATGCGCTCGATATTCCATTATATCTTCGAATTGCAAACGAACTTTATCTGAAAAGACTAATTGTTGGTGGATTTGCTGGTGTTTACGAGTTTGCAAAGGATTTCCGTAACGAGGGGATGGATCGTACCCACAACCCTGAGTTTACAGTAATGGAAATTTACGTGGCTTATAAGGATTACTTCTGGATGATGAACTTCACCGAGGAGATGATTGAGCGTGTTGCACTAGCATTGCATGGCAAAACTAAAGTTATGGTTGGCGATAAAGAGATTGACTTCAAACGTCCATTTCGTCGGATTACCATGATTGATGCCATTAAGGAGTACACTGGCGTTGATATCAACGGAAGAAACGAGGATGAACTTAAGAAGGTTTGTAAAGATTTAGGCGTTGAGGTTGACGATACCATGGGTAAAGGCAAACTGATAGATTCCATTTTTGGTGAGAAGTGCGAGCATAACTTCATTCAGCCAACCTTTATTATGGATTATCCAATTGAGATGTCGCCGCTTTGTAAGCGTCATAGGAGCAATCCAGAGCTAACCGAACGTTTTGAACTAATGGTTAACGGTAAGGAGCTTTGCAACGCGTATAGCGAGCTAAACGATCCAATTGACCAGCTTGGTCGTTTCCAAGATCAGCTAGCCCTTTCAGCTAAAGGCGATAACGAGGCGATGTTTATCGATATGGACTTTGTACGCGCGTTGGAATACGGTATGCCAACCTGTTCGGGTATGGGTATCGGTATCGATCGCTTAACCATGTTTATGACAAATCAGCCATCAATTCAGGATGTGCTGTTCTTCCCTCAGATGCGCCCCGAGGTAAAGGCTCGTCACGACGATGAGGCAACTTTTGCTGCTGCTGGCATCCCGGCCGAGTGGGTTCCTGTTTTAAATAAAATGGGCCACGTAACCGTTGATGCGCTTAAAAACCTATCTGCAGGTAAACTATTCAACGATTTATGTGGATATAACAAGAAAAATAAGTTAGGTCTGCCAAATCCATCGATGGAAGATGTGAAGAGGTGGGTTGAAGGGATATAGATTATTATAAACCTGAATAAATTAATGATTTAAGGTCACAGTTTTAACTGTGACCTTTTTTATTTTTATTTATTAGAACATTTTAAAATGTTGTTTGTTTCTTTATTTGTTATTTTATTAACAGAACCTATATTGAGCAATATCATCAGGATTTTGCTGATTTATCAGCAAGAAAATATTAGAAAGTAGGTTGAAAATTACTTTATTTACACCCGATATTAAATAGGCTTACGATGCACACAATCAAAATTAAGAAAGGGCTTAATATACCGCTCAAAGGTACTCCCGAGAGAATAATCGAAAGTGCTAAACTACCTTCGGTTTTTGCCATTAAGCCTCCCGATTTTATGGGATTTCAGCATAAACTCCATGTAAAAGCAGGAGATAAGGTTTTGGCTGGAACACCTTTGCTGGCTAGCAAAACAAACGAAAGTATAGTTATAACATCGCCTATTAGCGGAGAGGTGGTGGATATAGTTAGAGGCGAAAAAAGAGTGCTGCTTGAGGTTCGAATAAAAAGCGACGAAACCATTAAGTATGAAAAGTTCAAAGAGGGAAGCCAAATCCCATCGGATAAAAATGAGATTATAAATCTTTTACTCCAAAGCGGTTTGTGGGCTATGATTCGTCAACGCCCATTCGATACAATCCCAGAGCCCGCTTCAATACCTCGAGATATTTATATTTCAACGTTCGATTCTTCACCCTTAGCACCCGATTACGGTTTTATTCTAAAAGGGAAAGAGAATTACCTTCAAACAGGTGTTGATGCTTTATCAAAATTAACCTCAGGGAAGATTTTTTTAGGGTTAAATGCAAAAGCCGATGAAAACTCGATTTTTGAGAACCTTAAAAACGTTGAAAAGAATTATTTCAAAGGGCCTCATCCTGCAGGGAATGTTGGCGTGCAAATTCATCATACAAAACCTATCAATAAAGGGGAATCTGTTTGGTATGTTAATATTCAGGATTTAGTGGCCATTGGGAAACTAATGGTTGACGGCATTTTTGATGCATCGCGTATTATTGCTGTAACTGGCCCCGAAGTTGATAAACCTTTATATTGCCAAACCTATATTGGTGCTAATATTTCAAATTTGTTCCAGTTAAAGGATAATAAAAAGCCATTGAGGTTTATCAGCGGAAATGTTTTAACTGGCGATAAAATTGAATCTGATGGATATCTTGGATTTTACCATCATCAAATTACTGTTATTCCTGAGGGCGACTACTTCGAATTTTTTGGATGGGCATTACCTGGTTTCAAGAAATTTAGCAATACACGTCAGTTTTTCAGCAAGTTAATACCTGCTCCTAACTATCAATTAGATACCAACTATCACGGAAGCGAAAGAGCTTATGTAATGGTTGGTCAGTACGAAAAGGTTTTCCCGTTCGATATTTATCCTGTATATCTGATAAAAGCTATTCTAACAAATGATATCGATAAGATGGAGGAACTTGGGATTTACGAGGTTTCGCCTGAGGATTTTGCCCTTTGCGATTTTGTTTGCACATCTAAAATCGAAACCCAGGAGATAGTTCGAAGTGGGCTCGAAATGCTTAGAAAAGAGTTGATTTAAAACTACAATATTTAATGTGATGAGTTTACGAAGCTATTTAAATAGAATTAAACCTAATTTTCAAAAGGGAGGCAGGTTCGAGAAGTTACACTCAACCTTCGATGCTTTTGAATCGTTCCTTTACGTTCCCAATAAAGTTACAAGCAAAGGGGCACATATTCGCGATGCTGTTGACCTGAAACGAACCATGTCAGTTGTTATCATTGCCCTTATGCCCGCTTTACTTTTTGGAATGTGGAATGTTGGTTATCAATACTACCTTTCAATTGGACAGCACGTTTCGCTATGGGCTAACTTCTGGTTTGGGTTTCAAAAAGTTATACCAATAGTAGCAGTATCATATATATCAGGATTAGCTGTTGAGTTTATTTTTGCTCAATATCGAAAACACGAGGTTAACGAAGGTTTTCTTGTTACTGGAATGCTAATCCCACTGCTAATGCCGGTAACCATTCCACTGTGGATTGTTGCTGTAATGACTGCAATTTGCGTACTTTTTGTAAAAGAGGCATTTGGAGGCACAGGGATGAATGTTTTCAACCCTGCGCTGATGACTCGAGCTTTTATCTTTTTTGCTTACCCTGCAAAAATCTCTGGTGATTTAGTTTGGACTTGGACCAACTCTGATAAAGCAGTTGATACAATAACTGGAGCAACGCCATTAGCAAATGCTGCATCGGATAATATTGCCAAGATACCATCGTTATATGACCTTTTCTTTGGTTTTATTCCCGGTTCAATTGGCGAAACGTCAAAGTTCGCCATTTTGATTGGTGCAGTAATACTTATTATTACTGGCGTTGCCAGTTTAAGGATTATGCTTTCGACCATTGCAGGTGGCGTTGTGATGACGCTAATTTTTAATGCAATTGGCGCAAATTCTTATATGACTATTGACCCGCTCACTCAGATTCTAATGGGAGGATTTCTATTCGGAGCAGTGTTTATGGCAACCGATCCTGTTACTGGGTCACAAACACCAACAGGAAAAATTATATATGGCTTCTTAATCGGTCTTTTTGCAATTATGATTAGGGTGTTTAACCCTGCATACCCCGAAGGGATGATGTTAGCCGTTCTGCTAATGAATATGTTTGCTCCGCTTATTGACCATGCAATAGTTAGAGCAAATATTCGCCGCAGGCTAAAAAGGAGCGCTAATAATAATATTGTAACTAAATAATTGAATAGTATGTTCAGTAATCGATACATATTTATCTACTCATCGGCAATGGTTATTGTTGTGGCTATAGCGTTAACTATAGTTGCAGTACTGCTTAAACCGAAGCAGGAGTACAATCAGCGGGTGGAGAAGATGCAGAATATTTTAATGTCTGTGCATATTGAGTCTACTCCTAAAAATGCAGAAGAACTTTACAAGAAGTATATCACCCAAATGCTTGTGGTTAATAGTAAAGGTGATGTTATTGAAGGTGTAAACGCTTTTGATATTGAGATGCATTTGGAGAATAAGAAAAAGTCGGAGGATAAAAATCTTCCCATTTTTATTTGTTCAGCAGATAGTATTAAGAAATACTACATTGTTCCTGTTCGTGGAAAAGGATTATGGGGCCCAATCTGGGGATACGTTTCGTTTCAAGAAGATTTAAATACCATCGTTGGAACTCGTTTTGGGCATAAGAGCGAAACGCCTGGTCTTGGTGCAGAAATTAATACCCCCGGATTTCAAGATCAGTTTATCGATAAAACTATAATGAACGATAAGGGAGAGTTTGTTTCGGTAATGGTTGTTAAAGGGGGCGCTCCTGATTCCGATAAACATGGAGTGGATGCCATTTCAGGGGGGACAATTACAAGCAAAGCATTAGAAGCAATGGTACACGACTGTGTTAAGGAGTATAGCGTTTACTTTTCAAAAATTAGAAAATAAGTTGATATTCAATCAATATAAAGCATTATGAGCACTCTTAAGCTACTTAAAGCCCCATTCAACAAAGAGAACCCGATTACGGTTCAGGTATTGGGGATTTGTTCGGCTCTTGCTGTAACGGTACAGATGAAGCCTGCCATTGTGATGGCTCTATCGGTAACTATTGTCACAGCCTTTTCAAATCTAATAATATCGTTGTTACGAAATACTATCCCATCGCGTATTAGGATTATCGTTCAGCTTGTGGTTATTGCTGCACTTGTTATCATTGTTGATCAAATTCTAAAAGCATATGTTTACGATGTTAGCCAAAAACTTTCAGTTTTTGTGGGGCTGATTATCACCAACTGTATTCTGATGGGACGCCTTGAGGCATTTGCAATGGCTCAAAAACCATGGCCTTCGTTTGTTGATGGAATTGGTAATGGCATTGGCTATGGGTTAATCCTTGTGGTTGTTTCATTTTTCCGCGAACTACTAGGCTCGGGCAGTTTCTATGGGCACAAGATTATACCCCAGTCGTTTTACGATGCAGGTTATATGGATAACGGTTTAATGATTTTACCTCCAATGGCGCTAATCACAATAGGCACTATTATATGGATTCAGCGGAGCAAGAATCGTGATTTAATTGAAAAATAGGATACTACTATGGATAGCTTATTCAATCTGTTTGTTCGGTCGATTTTTATCGATAACATGATATTCGCATATTTCCTTGGAATGTGCTCGTTTCTTGCTGTATCAAAAACCGTAAAAACATCGGTGGGACTTGGCATTGCTGTGATTTTTGTATTGATTATTACTGCCCCGTTGAACTGGTTTGTTGATACTTATCTTCTAAAGGCTGGTGCCTTAACTTGGCTCGATGAGAGCTATGCTGATGTGGATTTGAGCTACTTAAGTTTCATCATCTTCATAGCCGTTATTGCAGCTATGGTTCAGCTTGTTGAGATGGTTGTTGAAAAGGTAAGTCCACCATTATATAACTCACTGGGAATTTTTCTTCCCCTAATTGCCGTTAACTGTGCTATTTTGGGTGTTGCGCTCTTTGTTCAGGAACGTGAGTACACAAGTGTTGCCGAGGTAACCGTTTATTCTCTTGGTTCGGGTGTAGGATGGTTCTTAGCAATTGTAAGTTTTGCTGCAATTCGCGAAAAGATAAAATATTCAAAAATTCCTTTGCCATTACAGGGTTTAGGAATTGCATTTATCCTTACCGGGTTGATGGCAATTGCCTTTATGAGTTTTATGGGAATTAAGATTTAATACTCTTTGCATTATGATAATTTTAAGTGATAATTTAGGGCTTCTGCTTACATTGGGTGTGTTGATTTTCCTGTTGGTTATCGTGTTTTTAGTAGTGATGCTTTTGTATGCAAAAGCCAAACTCTCTCCATCGGGACCAGTTGCAATAAAAATTAACGATGATATTAATCTTGAGGTAGGATCTGGCTCAACACTTCTATCAACCCTTTCGAATGAAAAAATCTTTTTGCCTTCGGCATGTGGCGGAGGAGGGACTTGCGGAATGTGTAAATGTCAAGTAGTAAGTGGCGGCGGACATATACTCCCAACTGAAACAGGATTCTTTAACCGTAAGCAAATCCACGAACATTGGCGACTTGGCTGTCAGGTTAAGGTTCGCGAGAATATGGAGATTAAAGTTCCTAAAGAGATATTTGGTATCAAAAAGTGGGAATGCGAGGTTATTTCAAACGATAACGTTGCAACCTATATCAAGGAGTTTAAGGTAAAACTGCCCGAAGGCGAAACGCTCGATTTTGCATCTGGAGGCTACATTCAGATTGATGTTCCGAAGTGTGAGGTAGATTTCAAGGATATTTATGTTAATGATAAATACAAGGTTGACTGGGAATGCTATAAGATGTTCGATCTTAAGATGAAGAACCCTGAGCCAATTTACCGAGCCTACTCAATGGCCAACTATCCAGCCGAAGGCAATATCATCATGCTAAACATTCGTATTGCAACTCCGCCATGGGATAAAGCAAAAAACGATTTCATGAAGGTTAATCCGGGTATTTGCTCATCTTACATTTTTTCACGTAAACCAGGCGATAAAGTAACCATTTCGGGACCTTATGGCGAGTTCCATATTAAGCAAACCAAAAAGGAGATGATTTATATTGGCGGAGGTGCTGGTATGGCTCCATTGCGTTCACATATCCTTCATCTTTTTAATACTGAAAAAACCGATCGAAAAGTTAGTTATTGGTATGGAGCACGCTCAATGCGCGAGATGTTTTACGAGGAGGATTTTAGAAAGATTGAAAAGGAGTTTCCTAACTTCAAGTTCAACTTGGCTCTTTCGGAGCCAGTTGCAGAGGATAACTGGAAAGGTTATGTAGGTTTTATTCATCAGGTTGTGCTCGATAACTACCTCAGCAAACATGATGAACCAGAAGAAATTGAATTCTACTTATGCGGTCCACCTCAGATGAATGATGCCGTTCTTAAAATGCTCGACGAACTAGGTGTTCCTAAAGAGAATATCGCATTCGATGATTTTGGTGTGTAACTATAAAAGCAATATGAATAAAAAAACCTTAGAGATTATCTAAGGTTTTTTTATTATTCTTTGTTATCGCATTTTGAGCCTTGCTCCTTACCATCCGAACCACAAGTGCAAGCAACTTTTTTTCCTGTAACAGGATCTACCGACCCGCAAGTTTTAGTGAATGTTGATCCCTTGATAAAAAACATCTTGATGGCAATCCCAAGAATCGCTAAGCCAATTAACACAATTGCAAAAAGTAAAGTCTTCATTATTATTTTATTTTTTTAAAATTAACTTTAATTACCACCCTTCCCATAAAATATTTTCGGCATTAAACTTATCCTTTGGTTTTTCAACGCCATTTGGCGCACCAATTGGGATTACGTTTAAAGGGATTGCCGATTCAGGGATTCCTAGTACTTCGCGAACAATATCAACTCTTTCGGGACGAGGGTATACTCCAGTCCAAACAGCGCCTAGCCCAATTGCTTCGGCTGCTAAAAGGATGTTTTGAGTTGCTGCCGAGCAATCCTGTACCCAATATCCCTCAGGGCTATCCTGTCCCGAGCGATCAGGAACACCACATACTACAATTGCAGCTTTTGCTCGGAAAAGCATTTTTGCATACGGCAATCCATTGGCAAGTTTATCCAGCGTATCGCGGTTTGTTATTGCAATAAATGCCCAAGGCTGAAGATTTCGAGCCGATGGTGCGGACATTGCTGCTCGCAACAATACTTCTAGATGCTCTTTAGTAACTTCAATGTCATCATTATATAGCCTAACACTTTTTCGGCCATAAATTGCTTTTAGTACAGGATTTGATTCCATATTTTACTTTTCAACTTTTCGTTTTTCAACTTGTTCCCCGGCCATTTGACCACATGCTGCTCCAATATCTTGGCCTCGTGATTGACGAACCGAAGTTAAAACGCCATTGTTATTTAAACAATCAATAAAGGCATTTAGTTCTAATTCTGTTGGGGTAATAAAAGATGATTTATTATGGCAGTTCCATGGAATTATATTTAAATGACATTTAATACCTTCAAGTAATTGTGCTATTCCCTTTGCATGCTTTTCAGAGATATTTATGCCACTCAAAGCAACATACTCGAAAGAAATTCTTAATGGCTTTTTAAAAGGATTTGATTTAATAAGGTCAATTGTTGTTGCAATCGGATTAGATAATTCTATTGGCATTAGCTGCTTACGCTCATCGCTAAATGGGTTATTAAGGCTTATTGCCAAGTTGCATAAAGGCTTTTCAAGAAACTGTTTTAAGGGTTCGTGCAATCCAACACTCGAGAGTGTAATGTTTGATGCCCCAAAAGCCACTCCCCAGTTCGCAGTTAAAACATCAATAGCCTTATTAATCTCTGCAAAATTATCAAATGGTTCACCCATTCCCATTATTACTATTCTGTTTATTTTTTCTCGAACGGGGATGCTTAAATATTGGTTTAATATATCACTAGCCGAAAGGTTCCCATTGAAATCAATCTTGCCTGTAAGGCAAAATTTACAGCCCATTCTACATCCCGATTGTGTTGAGATGCAAAGCGTATTTCGTTTTGGGCTTGGCATATAAACTGACTCGAATTGTTGTCCTAGCCCGTTTTCAAAAAGATATTTAGTTGTTCCATCTGATGAAGCACTCTCCTTAACTGGCGGGTAAATGCCAATTGTGTACTTTTCATTAAATGCCTCTCTAACTTTAATTGGAATATTTGATAATTCCTCAATTTCAGAAACCCCTTTTTTATAAATTCCCTTAATTAATTCATAAGCATGTGCTTCTTGACCATTAAGTTCATTTATCAGTTCACAAATTTCAATCTTTGATTTACCTATAATATTGATTTTCATTCTGAGCAAGCATTAGCTTTGCAAATTTAACCTAAAAAAAGTATAGATATTTCATGAACTACCCTTTTGCGTTTTTAAAGCGTAATTATTAAAACAAAATAAAGCTATCTTTAACCCATAACCACCGGATCAATTTTCACATAGCTTAAATTGATATCGGTACACACTAAGCCAATTTTGGAGAGTCCTGGTTAATAATATTTGGCTTAGTGAACATCATAGAGTATCGGCAAAAACAACTGCTGATACTCTTTCTTTTTTGCGAATATGTCAATTTTTGGTCGATGTTTGAGTCTATTTACTTTTCAATTATCTACCTTTGCTAAAAAGTAATGCAACCATGATACGGAGTTTTAAAAGACTAATTGTATTTGGCTTAATACTAATTGTTGCAATTGCAGTTACAGGCTGTGGAACAACTCGCAAAGGGGTTAAGCCGGGAGGTGAGCTAAAGAAAAAGTCTAAGTGTAAATGCAAAAATAATAAGGGTGGAATATATTCAATTTTCAATGATAAGGTCAAACACTAACCTTAATTGGAAGTGTAAACAAATTTTAACTTGACGAAATGGAAAGCAAAAAAAGAGTATCTGTAATTGGAAGTGGTAGTTGGGCAACTGCAATTGTAAAGATTCTTCATGAAAATTTACATCAAATGGGCTGGTATATCAGAGAGCCAGAAATTATTGATCATCTAAAAAAGCATCACCATAATCCACATTTTCTTAGCTCTGTTCTTTTCGATACTAAAAGGATAAAGATTAGCAATGATATAGATGAAGTTGTAAGAAATTCGGATATTTTAATATTTGTTGTTCCATCTGCTTATCTCAAAACATGGCTAGAGCCATTAACCGAGTCGCTCAAAGATAAATACGTAGTTTCTGCTATCAAAGGGATTGTTCCTCACGATAATACAACGATTGCAGAATTCTTTAATATAACTTACAAAGTACCTTTTGATAAACTAGGCATTATTAGCGGCCCAAGTCATGCAGAGGAGGTATCATTGGAAAGATTATCGTACTTAACTTTCTCATTCAAGGAGAAGACAAACGCTAAGGAGGTTGCGGCACTTTTTGAAAGGCATTACATTAAAACCATAATTGGCAAAGATATTTATGGTACTGAGTATAGTACTGTGCTTAAAAATATTTATGCTATTGCTGCTGGTGTTGCTCATGGACTAGGTTATGGCGACAACTTTTTGGCCGTTCTTATTTGCAACGCTCAACTCGAAATTGAACGTTTTCTTGAAAAAACATATCCAAGTAAGCGAAAAACAAGCGCTTCAGCATACCTAGGAGACCTACTGGTAACATGCTACTCTCAATTTAGCCGCAACCGTACCTTTGGGAATATGATTGGGAAAGGATATTCGGTTAAATCAGCTATGCTCGAAATGAACATGGTTGCCGAGGGTTATAATGCAACAGCATGTATAAGAGAAATTAATAAGAAGTATGGCGTTAAAATGCCTATCACCGATGCAGTTTACAACATTCTTTACGAAAATATTTCGCCTGCAATTGAGATGAAACTTCTATCTGATAAGCTTAAATAATCAGCGTATTATGTCAAAATTAACTATCGATCTTAGTAATATTTACGATTTTGTAACAAGCAAACAGGTGTTTGCTTACAAGGAAGAGTTAATGCGTAACCAAGAGTTACTAGAGGAGAAAACCGGAAAAGGGAACGATTTTTTGGGTTGGTTAAATCTTCCATCATCAACTTCAAAAGAGGAATTAAAAGCAATTAATGAAGTTGCTGCCGATTTACGCTCAAAGAGCGAAATAGTTGTTGTGGTTGGTATTGGTGGCTCATACCTTGGCGCTAAGGCTGCAATTGAAGCGTTAGGAAATAGTTTCTCGAATATCTTGCCAAACAGAAAAGACCCTATTGTTCTTTTTGCTGGACAGAATATTTGTGAGGATTACCATAAGGAGCTAGTCGAATTACTCGATAACCGTACATACTCTATTGTTGTTATATCGAAATCAGGTACAACTACCGAACCAGCAGTTGCATTTAGAATACTAAAGCAACATCTCGAAAACAAGGTCGGCAAAGCCGAGGCTTCGCAACGCATTGTTGCTATTACCGATAAGTCGAAAGGTGCATTAAGAAAGTTAGCCGATCAGGAGAGTTATAGAACCTTTGTTATTTCAGATGATATTGGTGGTCGCTATTCAGTTTTGACACCTGTTGGCCTACTACCTATTGCCATTGCTGGTTTTAGCATCGACGAGATGATTGAAGGCGCAAAAGAGGCTGAAAAAACTACTAGTAGCGAAACCCGTTTCGACGAGAACCCTGCTTGCATTTATGCAGCAGCACGTAATGCTCTTTACCGCAAGGGAAAGAATGTGGAGATTATGGTAAACTATACCCCAAAACTCCATTTTCTAACAGAATGGTGGAAACAGCTTTATGGCGAGAGTGAAGGCAAAGAGAATAAAGGGATCTTTCCTGCTGGGGTTGATTTTACCTCCGATCTTCACTCAATGGGACAGTACATTCAAGAAGGCGAACGCATTCTTTTTGAAACAGTGTTGAGCGTTGGATCACCATCAAAAAATTTAGTAATACCAAACGACCCAGCCAACCTCGATCAGCTAAACTTCCTTTCAGGAAAAAGATATTCTGAGGTAAACCGCATGGCAGAACAAGGTACAATACTTGCCCATATCGACGGTGGAGTCCCTAGTATCAAAATAAACATTCCTGAACTTAACCCATATTGGCTTGGTTATACATTTTACTTCTTTGAGAGGGCTTGCGCGTTAAGTGGTTATACGCTCAATGTAAACCCATTCGATCAGCCAGGTGTTGAGGAGTATAAAAAGAATATGTTTGCTTTACTTGGCAAACCTGGTTTTGAAGAGAAAGGGAAAGAACTTCGTAGGCGATTAGGAGAATTCTAAAATCATAAAAAATGCCCTCGATTTTCGAGGGCATTTTTTATGATTTTATTTAAAACATTGGATCCCAAGGAGGGCACATTGTTGGTTTTTGATCAAGAACCTTTAAAACCTCTGGGGTTAAGAATTTCTTTTGAATCACAAAGCGGAACATATACTCGTTGAACCACTCATCGGTAAAGGTGAGATAGCCATTCTGTCCGCTGGTGCTGCCCCAGCTATTCTCGAACTGCCATTTGACAGGCTTTTCGTTTTGGTCAACATCGTAAGCAATAAGGTTCATCCCATGCGATGATCCACTTTCGCGTGTAAGAATACGTGCTTTTTTGTCCATGCCAAACTTCATACCATATAGCGATTCATAATCGTAATTGTCAAGCGAAAGTAAGCCCTCCTTGCTATCAAGCTGCTGACCAACATCGCACGATGCGTAAAGAGGTTCGTTTGCCTTTATTGAGGCCATGCAAAGCTGCTTAATCACATCGTTTGGAAGGTTAATATATTTCCAATTTACACCCTCCTTTGTATTGCGATAATTCTCTACCTCAAAGTATTGATAGTATGGGCGAGTAGGGTTATTCATTATCATAACATAATCGGCGTAAACTACATCGGGTAGAACATCTTTAAGGAACGATGTTGGGGTGTAGGTTTTAGTTTCGCTAATCTTATCATTTTTATCCTTATAACGCCATGTGAAGTCTATAGGAGGCTCACCAAGGTTTAGGCAAAGAACCCTATATATATCGCCTAGCATCTTAACCTTGCTTTTTTGAATGTCCTCAGGTTTATTCTTTTTATCGGAAATCATTTCCCTTAGCATATAACCCTGCTCACGTAGTTTTTTATTAAGAATACGAAGTAGCTGTGAGGTGTTTGAACTACTGTTAGTTTCAGGCATCACACTTTTAGGAACGGTCCCATATTTTTCAATAATATTGATATAAGAACTCCACATGCCACCATCGTCAACAGGTGATTTAAAGAACCACTCAACGTACCTATCGTCCCATGGTTTAGCGGCGGTTGCAATTGCATTTTCAAGGAAAAGGTTCGATTTCTCAAGCATATCCCAGAAATAGAGATAGTTTTCTGAGAACTCGAATGAGGTCATATTAAGTCTTTCAGCTACCTTGTTGCGAAAGGTATTTAAACTAGTAAACATCCAGCATCTGCCCGAACTTTTTTGATCGGTGATATTGCCAGTTTTAATTCGATATTTAAAGTAATGATCGGTTTTGCCAACGTTTTCGCGGTTAACCACTAAGTTTTTGATATCGGTATTGGTTAATGCGTTGGTAATTGCCTTGGTTGTGGCATCGTTCTTATCGTAAGCCTTTCGGATTATACCTAACTCAGCATTGCTGATGCTCCCGTTTTGGCCAAAAGCAAAACTTGATATGAACAATGCACTAATGGTAAGAAAATAGATTCCTTTCATATGAAAATTAGTTTTTCTGATTAGACTTTCTACCTAAAGAAAGGTTTGACCCAGTTATGAAATTGAGTTTGAAAAAACAACAAAACGAGTTAAGATTATTTTCCCCTAAAGATATAGACAAAGCCCTTAGCGCTTTCGTATTGTTTATCTAAATCTTCAATGATGTAGTAGTAAATTCCTTCAGGGAGCTCTTTGCCATTATCGTTTTTGCCATTCCAGCTGATGTAGTATGCCTCATTTTGGTAAACAAGAGCTCCAGTTCGGGTAAAGACCTTAAATACCATACGCGACGTTCCGCTGGTTTGAACAATAAATCTATCAGCTATGCCATCATCGTTAGGGGAGAAAACATTGGGGATATCGGTTAACTTTTGCTTTGTAGTAAAGTCTGGAGATATATTGATAACTCGGGTAAAGGTTGCAACATTTGCTGGACTAGCAGTGTTCCAAGCCTTAAGGGTAACGGTGTTATTACCTGGTGTGGTAAACTCATAACGAATATTTGGGAATTGATAGTTAGGATCAACCAGCACCGTCCCATTTATTGTCCATTCAAAACGCATTGCTCCGTGAGTTGCAATGTTGTTGGTTGGAAAGAAAAAAGCACTTCGAAGAATTCGAACGTAAGTAACATTTGTATTTGAATCAATTCTGGCAACAAAGGCAGCAGAATTAGCAATTACAGAACGAGTAATTACTGAATCAACACCATTAAACTTGAAATTGTACTTAGCATCGTAAGTATTTAAAGTTGTGTATGTGTGTGTTGCTATTGAGTCAGTTGGGTTTGTACTGCTATCGCCAAAATCCCAACTGGTAAATAGTACAGGTCCAAGTACTAAAGGTCGAAATTCAACTTTTGCTTCGGTGGAAGGGTTCGCTACTTCAAGAAGCCTCCAGACAAAACCCATTGTATCCCTTGCCGTTTGAGCAAATAATCCATTGCTTATTGATAGAAGAACAACCAGTATGGCAATCCTAATTTGACCTGCTTTATGCATTTATTTAACAATTGGTTGTGTAAATATAGTAAAACCGATTTATCTGATTTTAAATTTTTCGGGTTAATTTCTCAACAACCCTGAATTTATTGAAAAACTCCTTTGCAAAAACCCTTAATACTGTGTACGCAGGAATTGCTAAAAGCATTCCAAGAATACCTGCAATACTCCCTGCTATTAGTATTACTATAAATATTTCGAGCGGATGTGCATTTACGCTACTTGAGTAGATAAGCGGTTGAAAAAGCACATCGTCGATGATACGTGTAGTAAGAAATACTAATAGGATATAGCCAATTAGAGGGATGATTTGGGTGGTGAAATCGAGATGAAGGTTTGTGGCAACGCCAATTAACACACCCATTATTGCTCCAGTTAATGGGCCAACATAAGGGACTACATTTAATATTCCAGCAACCAGGCCAATAACTATTGCAGTATCGAATTTTATTCCAACAATCAAGAGGCCTATAGTGATTAAGGTCATGATACAAAGGCTTTGGATGATTATTCCGATAAAATATCGGCGTAAAAGATGATTTACGCTATCGAGGGCATGTTTAATCTGCTCTTCGAACTTTTCGGGGAAAAGCATTAAAAGTCCATCAAAGAATAAACGCTCTTCTTTCAGAAAGAAGAATGTTATGAATGATATTGAAAATGCAGCAATGAATAGGTTCATCAGTATGTTTGCGGTAGAACTGAATAGATCCGAGATCATCGTTGCATTGAATACATGCTCGATTTTATCCGATAGGAATTCTTTTACTGAAAAACTGCTCGATGCTGGCAGGTATTCTCTAACAAACGCTTCGAATTCAGCAATAGGTTGTGAGAAATTATTTACCATTTGCGAAATATCAACTGCTCCAAGTTCATTGGCCTGATTAACTACAAGTGGTATCATTAGTCTAAAAAACGAGTAAAAGAAAATCCAAATTGTAACAAGCGCAACTGCTGCTCCAAGAGCTTTAGGCGGATGCCAGTTTTTTATTTTAATTCTAGTAATAAGATCAACAATAGGTTTTCCCATTAATGAAAGGACTGCAGATATTAACAGATAAACAACAATTGCCGAAAAGTACCAAAGCAAAAAGCCAATTAAAGCGACTATTGCTCCAATGGTAATGTATTTTGCCAGCGTGTTCATTATGCTCTATTTTTCTCAAACCTACATCAAATCTACTAAATTTCAAAATAAACGGCTTTTGGATAATTATTTTTGTTGCCAGCTAAACTTGTCACCATATTTGTCCTCTAATGTTCGTTTAACAATATTACTATGTTTAGCAATCATGTTGGGGAGTATGCAGCGTTACTAACTGCAGTTTTTTGGACAGTTACAGCTTTAGCGTTCGAAAGGGCAAGCCGAAAAGTGGGCTCGCTTTCGGTAAATATCATTCGTTTGACTATGGCCCTGTTTTTTCTTGGATTTTATACCCTGATTAGCCGTGGGATGTTTCTTCCTCTAGATGCTACTGGCTTTCAATGGTTTTGGCTTTCGCTATCTGGGTTAGTTGGGTTTGTGCTTGGAGATTATTTCCTCTTTAAATCATATGAAGTGATTAGCGCTCGCATTTCGATGCTAATTATGGCCTTGGCGCCACCCATTGCCGCATTAATCAGCTGGATTGCCTTGGACGAAAAGTTAACTGCAAAACAGGGTTTAGGCATGTTGCTTACATTTGCTGGCATTGCTTTGGTTATTCTTAAAAGAGAAGTAAATACCGAGGAGGATCCGGAATCGACTCAGAAAAGGGTTAAATTTAACTACCCTTTGGTTGGTTTGCTGCTGGCATTTGGCGGAGCGGTAGGCCAAGCAGGCGGATTGGTATTGAGTAAAATTGGTATGCAAGATTATGATGTTGTATCAGCGGTTCAAATCCGAGTAATTACAGGTATTGTTGGATTTGCATTGATGTTTTTGTTTATGAACCGCTGGGATTCACTTTTTGCTGCCGTAAAAGATCGGGTGGCGATGAAACGAATAACCCTTGGTGCTGTATTTGGTCCATTTTTAGGAGTAACCTTTTCACTTCTTTCAATTAGATATACTTCAACAGGTGTGGCATCTGCCATTATGTCAATTGTGCCAGTTATAATTATTGCGCCAGCAATATTGATTTTTAAGGAGAAGTTTAATGCCAAGGAGCTGATTGGAGCATTGATAACTGTGGGTGGAG
>CAYMII010000002.1:0-165090 GCA_964390565.1 uncultured Rikenellaceae bacterium | reverse complement strand
AGAGGTGATTCGAGAGATATACTAACTATACAGATCTAAAATATGCTAAAATCGATGCAAAGGAAGGTATAATAAAATCAATATCCAAATTTACAGAGGGTTAAACGAAATTTAGGTTTAGTTTTGCAATATATAAAAGAGATATAAAAATTTAATACTATGATTATGAGATTAAAAATCAATTTTTTGACTGTTGGCATTTTTTTAACTTTTGCTTGCTTTACTGCCTGCCAAGTTTCGAATAACAGTAATTCATTAAGCGATTTACTTCAGCAAAAACTCGATTCGCTTACAAAAGAACAGATTATTCCTGGAGTAACTCTTGCGGTTCGCTATGGCAATGGCACAAACATATCGCTTGCTTCTGGATATGCTGATGTTGAGAGCAAGATAGCCATGAAACCTGATGATGTAATGTTCTCGGGAAGCGTTGGTAAAACCTATGTTGCTGCGGTTGTTCTTAAACTTTACGAAAAAAATCTTATCAACTTAAAAGCAAAGGCAATTGAATACTTAAAGGATGAAGCATGGTTTTCCAAAGTGCCCAATGCAAAGGATATTACTATTGAGATGCTACTTAACCATACTGCAGGTATTCCCGAATATGTTTATCACAAGGAGGTTTGGGAGCAATTAAAACAAAATCCTGATAAAATATGGAGCGTTGAGGATCGGTTGTTATATGTTTTTGGTTCAAAACCATCAAATGCACCCGGAGAAGGATGGGAGTATGCCGATTCGCATTATTTAGTTCTTGGTTTAATTATTGAAAAGGTGACTGGAAAAAATTATTATGATGTTCTTGATGAGCTGATAATTAAACCCTGCAGTCTTTTGAACACTTCTCCTTCTGACAAGAGAGAGATAAAAGGACTTGTTGTTACAGGATATACAAATCTTACAGAAGTATTCTTCCTTCCTAAAAAGATGCTAAGCGACGGAAAATATGCTTTTAACCCACAAATGGAGTGGACAGGCGGCGGTCTTGTTACCAATGTTTCCGATTTAACCAAATGGGCGCATCAACTTTATGGGGGCGATTTACTTAAAATCGAAACTCAGGAGTTAATGTTAACTCCAGCTCCATTTAAAACAGGTTTGTTTGAGAATGCTGGGTATGGCTTAGGATCTTTTGTTGGAAAAACCGACAGTGTAATATACTATGGTCATACAGGTTTTGTTCCAGGTTACATAACTTATATTCAGTATATTCCAAAGTATAGAATTGCTATCGCAATTCAGTTTAACAGCGACGCTTCACATGAAAATTTCTCGATGAAGTCGTATTTCAATGATATTAAAAGAACCATAATCGAAGATTTTATAAAGCGGCAATAAATCATTATTTCATTAAAAATAGCCCTATGAAAACATATAAAGTAGCATTGGCATTATTGTTCGTATTATTTTATTCAGTCAATTTAAATGCTCAATATCAGAAGATAAATAGTAAGGGGCTTGATGTATTCTATCGAACCTTTGGTCAAGGTAAGCCAATTCTAATTATAGGAGGTGGACCAGGCGATGTTTCAGACCGTTACCTAAGCCTTTGTGAGTTGCTTTCAAAAGATTTTAAATGCATCCTCGTTGATCAAAGAGGTACTGGGAAATCAATGCCCGCAATTCTTGATTCTACAAATATTTCTATAGACCTTACGCTTGCTGATTTTGAGGCTATCCGAAACCAATTGGGAATCACAGATTGGAGTGTGCTTGGCTTTTCGTATGGCGGTTTTGTTGCATCGATTTATTGCAGCAAATATCCTGAGTCGGTTTCAAAACTAATCACTCTTGGCTCAATGGGTTTCGATTTTAGTGTATTTAAATACTTCAACGATAACATAATCTCAAAACTTTACCCAACTGATTTAGACCAATTGAAGATTTGGAGCGACTCAACGCGAACTTCAAAAAATTATAAGCATGCTATTGTTGAAACAATCCGAGCCAAAATGCCAGGATACTTCTTTGATAGAGATAAAGCGCTTGATATGTGTAAATCAATAAAATATTCAGATTTCGACTTTATAATGGGCGAATTGATCTGGAATGATATTGAAAAGAATTACTTAAAATTTGGGAATGTAAAGTCAGTTTTCGATAAGCCTGTTTTAATAGTTCAAGGAAGACAAGATCCTCTTGGTGAGTCAGTCGCAATTAACCTTTCAAATTATTATAAAAAATCAAAACTGGTTTTTGTCGAGAAATGTGGTCATTATTCTTGGATTGAACAACCTGATATCGTGTTAAATACTATTATAAAATTTAATAAATAAAGAAATGAAAAAAATATCATTATTATTTTTTTGTTTTTTTTACTTCAATGCATTTTCTCAAGATAAACCATTTGCAAATATAAATCTGACTAATTCAATACAGTATACTGATACTGCTTTTTCAGATTTGCCTGGAAATGGTTTTTTAATTGATATTGGAGATGAAGTACTTGCTGTTACATGTAAGCATACTCTTTGGGT
The DNA here is from genome assembly GCA_964390565.1 of uncultured Rikenellaceae bacterium. Classification (GTDB taxonomy): domain Bacteria; phylum Bacteroidota; class Bacteroidia; order Bacteroidales; family Tenuifilaceae; genus UBA8529. The sequence goes on along the minus strand of CAYMII010000002.1, from coordinate 162,613 downwards.
TAATCGTTCAAAACATATTAGATCAGTTGATTTTAAAGGTAAACTAAAGGAGTGGAGGATGGTTGTTACTAACGATCCCTCTCAATATATTATTATGGGTGATTTAATAAACAAAAATAGCAGCGAGTCTATTGGTGAACGTAATACTGATATGGATTATCTTGTATTTAAAGTTAAAGAAAATCATTCAAAAATTACCCCTTTAAAATTAAGCGCTAAACCTGTGCAATTAAATGATACCGTTTATCAGATTGGTTGGTCATACAAAATAAAGAAACAAGCACCGCAATCATTTACTGCTATCGCAAGGGGTTATTCAGGTTCAAGTTTATTTGTAAATAGCGTTATTCAGCAAAACAATGCCGGATTAAGCGGATCGCCAGTAATCAATAAAAATAATGAATTAGTTGCTATAGTTTCCTCATGGAAAGTTGATTTGAATACTAATAAATGGTTTGAGGCTCCATGTTCTACTGACTATTTATGGAGTGTTTTGTATTCATACTGGATTAGTAAAAACAAAAAACAAAAAAGTATTAAGACTTTTCAAGAATATTTGGATTATTATAAGGCTTTAAATGGTTATAAACCCGAAATCTCATCGTATTTATATACCGAACTATTCTTTGGGGATTGGCTCAAATCAAAGGGTCTGAAATATGGTTCATTGGAGAGTTTTTCTCAATGGACTGATTTTTTATTGAAAAACTATAGTATTAAAATAATCGCTGATAATTATAGAAAAAGCATTCTAGTTTTCGATAGTTGGAAGGACGGATACATTAATAATAATAAAACCGAAAAGGATCTTGAACAGATGCTTAAGTTGGCAAAAGTCCCTGTGCCAAATTTTATGGAATTCTGCGATTTTTCGAAGGAACTTAGTGCGAAAGGATTACACGATAAATCTATCGCTTTGCTACTTTTTGCAGATGAAAAGATACAGCATTTGGGGCAATTATATGCCTATCTTGGAGATGCATATTTTGTGAAGGGTGACAGGGTTTTGGCAAAAGAAGCGTTTTTAAAGTGTATGAAAAAATATCCTTTACTGCCAGAAGCAATAGATGGTTTAAAAAAATTAAATGAATAGTTATTGTATTTTACTGGTGATTTTCTATTTCTCATTCCATCAATGTTTTGTAATTTTATTAAAAAAGTTGTTGAAGTTCTTTAATAATAGTTTTTAAGATTTTTTTTAAACGAGATTCCTAACCATTTAAAAAATGAAAAAGATGAAAAAATGTAAAATTTTATTAATTGCTACTTTATTCCTTGCAAGTGTATCAATTAATGCACAAACAAAGGCAGATAGCATTGCTATTGAAAAAGCATGTCGCGATTATGTTGAAGGATGGGCCGAGGGTAATACCGAAAGGGTTAGTAAGGCTGTATCTCCAGAACTTGTAAAAAGAAATATATCACAAGATGCCGAGGGTGCTAGTTTTGTTGTTGACATGGGCTCCTCATTACTTATTGGTATAACTAAAAGAAATAAGGGTGGTGCAAAAGCTAGAGATTATGAGCCGGGTAAACCATTTAAACTAGATGTTGTAATTTATGATATATCTGGTGATTATGCTCTTGCAAAAACCGTAAACACAAAATACAATTTTTTTGATTATTGCCAATTGGCCAAATATAATGGAGAGTGGAGGATTATTAATGTATTGTGGGGTAATCTGTCTCCAAAAAAATAAAGTTCCAACTCTGTTAATTTATAAGTTGGCTGTTATTTTGATTATATTTACAAAGTATAAAACTTTTTGAATTGTTAATATGAACCATAATAAATTAATTTTCAAGCATTTATTTTTGATATTATTTGTTGTAATCGTTGTTGTTGGGTGCAAGCCTGAAAGTTTTGTTAAGCAATCTGTAATGTTAAACTTAACAAATTGGAATTTGCCTGATACTGTTAAGGTTACTGTAGATTTTGATTTGTTTTTAAGTACAGAAACAACAAGTTCATGTGAGAAGAATACAAAGTTTGTCATCACCCAAATAGCAGATGATGCATATAAAGTTTACGGTGCAGCAACTTATGTGAGTTTCAATTCTGAATGTTACTCCGAAATAATTAAAACTGATTCTACTTTTGAAGGTAACATTAGCAAGGTTGGACGTTACTACTTCCTTTTCTTAAAAGATGAATTGTGGAACGTTGACTCCATTCAGGTAGTGCCTTGATTATTGCTAGTTTGTATGGTCAAAAACCACTTTCCATTGCTCATCAAATTTTCTCCAAATCAAAGAATAATAACCGCTTAGTGTATCTTTTTCTCGATAAAGAGCCCACTTGCCAACAACAAACATTTTATTGTTGCCAAGCGGCTCAAAAGAGATGTGAATAAACTTTAATTTACCCATTGCCGAAGGGTTAGGATATGCCTTTTTGTAATTGTTAAGAGTTGTTTCCCAACCATATGTCAACCCTCGTCTCCCCAAAAACCTTAGACTATCCGACTCCCAGTATCCTTTCATAAATCCCTCAATATCGCCTTTACTCCAACATTGAGTTTGTTGTTCCATTACATCTTTAATGGCTAACACCTCGTTATTGAACTTGTTTTTATTGCAGCCTAAAAGAATTAAGGCAATTAGAAAAACGAAAGGAAATTGCTTCATTGAATTTGATAATTTAGTTTACAATAATAGCTATAAAAACTACTAAATGTTTCATTTCCTAAGTTTGCTAAAACCATCCTCTATTTTCATCCAGTAAATATCCGAGTTGCCATTACCGTGACTTAACCTCCTTTTTGAAATTGAGTTTAATTTCCAATCAGGTTGAAGATTCTTGAATTTAATGGATTTAATTGCCGAAGCAAAGAATAGATATTTCCCATCAGGAGATATTGAAACGCTAATGGCATTAGGGCAAGGGAGATTAAGTTCTTTAACTAAATCAATTCCTTTCGACCAAGTGTCATCTGAATTATGGAAAAACATCATATAAGTTACCCTTTTCATATTGCTTGAATCCCTTTCGCTAACACAACCTATCAAATAGCTGTCGTCGGGAGCTATACATGCGTTAAAAATTGTTCCTTTTTCGTTAATTGGAGCTGGTAAAGCAATTGGGTCTTGGTAAACACCATTCACTAGTTTTGAGCGAAAAATTTGAGAGACTTTTGATTTAGCGTCTGTTCTACAAAAATAAAGCGTTCCATCTTTTGTTATAGAAGGGTAGAACTCTTCGAACCCATTAATGTTTTCGGGTAGAGGTAGTGCTTCTCCCCATGAGCCATTTGCTTGTCGTTCGGCAACCCATATGTTTTGATTATTCCACCCTGGTTTTGCTTTTTCATTTGCTCGTGGTTTGGTAGAAAGGAAGAATATTTTGTTGCCATCAATGGACAGTGCTGGTTCGGCAAAGAAAAACATGGTATCTCTGGCAAAGGGAGCGACAACGGGCTCTTGCCAAACACCATCAATCCTTTTTGTCATCATAATTGTGTTCCAATCACCTTGGAATAATGAATAGTAAATTTCATTTCCATTTGGAGTAATTGCTAAATCTCTTTCATACATTCCTGTCGAAATAATTTCAGGTGCAAAAACTGCTGGCTTATTAGTTGGCAGAGGCTGACCTAAATAATCTCCTTTGAGAATAGGGAATACTGCTTGAGCATTTGTTTGATTAAATCCCATTAAAGTAATTATAGAAATTACAAGGATTTGGATTTTAGCATTTTTCATAATTTTATTGAATTATTTTAAATTTGAATTGACCTATATTATATGATACCTATATCGAATTATACCCTTAATGCAATATATAGTTAATTCGGATGTAACCTTTAAATCGTTTAGGCGTCAAATCATTATATAAAAATAATATAAGTCTATAAAAATCATTTAAATTTAGTTGACTAATCCACATCCCATTTATGAGAAAGATTATTAAAAAATTATGCTTGTTGGTCGTAGCATCAGTAGGCATAACAGCTATTTCGTTTGCTCAGGTTGATATCTTCCCTAAACCAAACAGCGAAAGAATAACTAGTTATAACATATCTGTAAAATTAGATACTGATAAGAAATTGCTTGATGGCGAGATGCAATTGCGTTGGAAGAATCCATCCACAGATCTTGTGGATGAGTTACAGTTCCATCTTTATCTGAATGCATTTAAAAACACAAAGTCAACCTTTATGCAAGAATCAGGTGGTTCGCATAGAGGGTTTGCACTTGATGAATCAAAGAAGGAGGAGTGGGGTTATATTGATGTGACAAGCATGAAAGTTGCTGGTGGTGAGGATTTGTCAAACAAAATTGTCTTTATTCATCCTGATGATAATAATGAGAATGATCAAACTGTAATATCTGTTAAACTCGAAAAGCCTGTTAAACCAAACGAAGAGATTCAACTAGATATAAAGTTTATTTCAAAATTGCCGAAGATATTTGCTCGTACTGGTTACAGTGATAACTATTTTCTTGCAGGACAGTGGTTTCCTAAACTTGGAGTGTATGAGCCAAAAGGGCTGCGTTACGCAACTAAAGGTCAATGGAACTGTCATCAATTCCATGCTAATTCAGAGTTCTATGCAAACTTCAGCGTTTATAATGTGAATATTACTTTACCAAATAACTATGTTGTAGGTAGTGTAGGTTTGCTGCAATCCGAGAAGGAAAATGGAGATGGCACAAAAACTTTAAAATACAGAGCTGAAGATATAGTTGACTTTGCTTGGACTGCTTCACCTCGTTTCAAAATTGCCGAATCGCAATGGAAGCATGTTAAGATTAAAGTTCTTTTACAACCCGAACACTTCAGTCAGGCTAGTCGGTACATAAACTCAGCAATAGAAGCGTTAGCCTATTTTGATAAAAATCTGGGCGAATACCCATATCCTTATTTGACAATCGTTGATCCTCCTTTTAGAGGATTAGGTTCGGGGGGTATGGAGTACACTACATTTATAACTTCCGATTGTTTATGGGGAATGCCCGACGGTCTAAGATTTACTGAAATGGTTACCATTCATGAGTTTGGTCATGCTTATTTTATGGGGATTCTTGCTTCCAATGAATTTGAAGAACCTTGGCTTGATGAAGGTTTTAACACCTATTTCGAAACTCGAATTATGGATTATGCTTATGGTGATAAGTCTTCATTTGCTGATTTCCTTGGGCTTAAGGTTGGTGATGGAGAGAATACTCGTAATGGGTATGTTTCAATGAGAAATCCTAAGATTGCTGAAAATTTCCGTTACTCTTGGGAATATAAACACGGTGGATATGGCTCTTTGTCATATATGAAAGCAGGAACTTGGATGAGTACCCTCGATAATATTGTTGGTAGGGAGACCATGGATGAGATAATGAAAACATACTACAATCGATGGAAGTTTAAACATCCTTGTGCAACCGATTTTATTGCAATAGTTAACGAGATAGTTACAAAAAATCATGGGACCAAATTTGGGATGAATATGAATTGGTATTTCGATCAAGTTTTATATGGTTCTAATGCATGTGATTATTCAGTTGCTTCAATAAAGAATGATGAGGTTTATCCTGATAAAGGTCTTGTTGATGTTAATGGTGAAAAAGTATTGCTTAAAGATAGCGTATCCAAGGAAAAGAGGTATAAATCAAAAGTAATACTAAATCGCTTAGGTGAAGTTTATGTTCCAATTGATGTACTCATTAAGTTTGAGAATGGGGATGAGGTTCGCGAATCTTGGGATGGTAAAGCACGGTCAATCGATTTTTCTTACGAAAAACAATCGAAGATCTTATGGGCAAAAGTCGATCCTGATAACAAGATACTTATTGATGTTAACCTAATGAATAATAGCCTAACCCTTGAGCCAAAGAGTTCAACGGCATGGAAAATGGCTTTAAAATTCCTTTTTATGTTGCAAAATATGATGCAATCATTCTCGATATTCTCTTAGTCTGAAATTTAAAATATAAAAAAAATGAAAGTAATTGATTCATATATATCAGGGTTTAAGATGTCTTTAAGAAACATTAAAATGACATTTTTAATTTACTGCATCAATCTTGCGCTTGCTCTTCTAGTAATGTTCCCATTGCTAAGCTTCTTGAAAGAGGGTTTTGGTAGTTCAATGCTACCCGATGCTCTTCTGAAAGGATTCGATTTTACCTCATTTGTTGAATTTATTCGCTCCGTTAAAGGGTTAGGTGGCTCCATTGCTCAGGCTCGTTGGATGATACTTCTATACCTAGTGTTGAGCATGTTTATGGCAGGAGGAATTTTATTCACTTTTAACTCAAAAGAAAGGTTTGGCATAAAATCATTTTTAATTGGTTGTGTGCATTACTTCTTTAGATTCTTTAAACTTTTCCTTTATATGTTAATATTTAATATTTTGGTTGCAGTAATAGTATATCTTCCAATGTCTTTAATTGTTAATAGCGCTAGCGATACTGTTGCCTCAGAGGCTTCTCTTTTCTATATTGTTTTAATTGGTGTTGTTATTCATTTGTTTTTTCTAGCAATTCTCCAAATGATAGCCTATTACACAAAAATTAGGCTCGTTACTGAGGATTCACGTAAAGTTTTTAGGTCAATATTTAGATCGATAAAGTTTGTTTTTAAGCATTTCGTAAACACCTTTTCATTGTTTCTATTTCAACTTGTGGTTCCTATTATTCTGTTAATCTCTATCCTTTTACTTAATAGTAAAATTGGAATGACCTCTGGTTTCACAATTTTAATCATGTTCATTTTTCAGCAGGCTTTTATTTTGTCACGAGTATTTACCCGGATTTGGATGTACGGAAGCCAATACGAGTTGTATTCAAAATACATAGATAAATTAGATTTTGAATGAAAAAGAAAAGGCGGATTTTATTATCCGCCTTTTTTTATCCAATGATGAGCTTTGCATTATTCATACCTTAAGTTCTCTACAGGGTTAATTCTTGCTGCATTTATTACTCTTGAGATAATTGTAAGCCCTGCAGTAATTATTACTATTATTAATGGAAGAATAAAAACCCAAATGCCAATATTCATCTTGTAGGCGAAAGATTCGAGCCATTTTGAAATTAAGTAATAGCTGATTGGCATTGCAATTAGGAAGGATATTCCAATTAAAAACATAAAGTCTTTTCCGAAACGCACAATTATTTTTGTTATTCCAGCGCCTAGTACACTTCTAATGCTTATCTCTTTTGTGCGTTGAATAATCATGAATGAGAATAGACCAAGGATACCTAGAATAGTAACAAAAATGGCAAGGAAAGAAAAGATGCCAAAAACTTTTCCAACTACAAGATCTCGTTTGTACTGATTGTTGTAATAATCATCTTGAAAGTAATATTCAAATGCATTTCCTGGAAAGAATTTGGAGTATCTGTCTTGAATTAACTCAATGCTCTCATCATAATTAGAGGAACTCAGTTTAAATGCAAAAAATCCCCTAACACCTCGTCCGTAGGGCAAAAGCCTGTATATGTGTGGTTCGAATGCAGCTTTAGGAGATTGCTGATGGTAATCTTTCATAACCCCAACAATAGTGTAAATCTGATCCCAATAAGAAACTTGCTTGCCGATTGCCGATTTGGCATCGGGGAAATCCATCCATTTTGCGGCTGTTTCATTTAGTATTAAGGCCATTGAGTCGGAAGCAAAGTCTTTAGAGAAATTTCTTCCCTCAATAATTTTTGTTTGAAAAAGATCAACAAAATCATAGTCAATGCCAACAATTTGGTAGTTCTTGTCAACGTTGTTGCCCACAGCATGAATTCCACCTGCGTCCCAATAAATTTGCTTTCCAGGAGTTTCAGTTAGAACGCAAAACTTCTCAATTTTTGGATCTTTAAGTATCTCTTCTCTAAAACTACTTAATTGACTTTTAAATGTAGCCTCTCGAACACGAGGTGCTCTTACTGCAATAATCTGTTTTGTTGTGAATCCTAACTCCATGTTTTTCATGGTCGTTATCTGCTTATATACTGCAAAAGTAAATGTTAGTAAGATTATTGCCATCGTAAACTGAAATACTACAAGTACTTTACGGAGGTTAACACCTTTTGGAGTATTGCCAATTTTTCCTTTTAAAACGGTTAATGGTTTAAATGATGATAAAGCAATTGCAGGATATAGCCCTGACAGGAATATCCCTGAAACAAACATCAATAGTAACGCTTCCCAAAACCAAGCAAATTTCCAAATCGAAATTTCAGATGAGATGCTTGTAATATCTGAGAAAAGAGGCATAAATAGTTCGACAATGAACCAAGCAAGAAAAACCGCTATTAGGTTAATAATTATTATTTCAATGAAGAATTGCCATATTATTCGAATCCTTGAAGAGCCAATCACCTTTCTTATTCCTATCTCTTTTGCTCTAATAAGTGAACGAGCAGTTGAAAGGTTGATGTAATTAACCCAGGCGATAACTAAAATAATAAAGGCAATAAGGTACAAGAATTTTACAGTGTTAGAATCTCCATTAACCTCATATTCCTGTTGGTAATGAGAGTTTAGATGGATATCTGTTAGTTTTTGAATTGGAAACTCAAATTTAAGTTTATACTCTTTCATGAGCTCACCAATCTCACCATTAACAAGTTTCTTAACGTTTTCATTGAAAAAATTTATATCTGCCCCCTCCTTGAAAAGAAGGTAAGTGTATGCACCTGTATCTCCCCATGATTCCTCAATATCATTGCCATAAATATTGATTAGGTTAGACCAGGAAAGTATAATGTCAAACTTAAGATGATTGTTTTGGGCTATATCATCAAATAATCCAACAACATTGTATTCTGTTTTCTTATCAACACTAAATGATTTTCCAATTGGGTTTTCGTCTCCAAAATATTTTGCTGCTGTTGAACGTGAAATGAATGCATTATTAGGTTTTTTTAGATCTCCGTTAGGATTCCCGTTTATTACTTTATAATTAAATATTTCGAAAAACTCAGGTTCTGCAAAGAACATCTTCTCTTCGATAAATGCCTTTTCTTTGTATGAAACTGTTGCAGTGTATCGCCAAATTCGCCCAACTTTTTCAACCTCAGGGATTGAACTTCGAATCCTTAATCCTAACGGAGGGCAGCACGATGAGAAATGCACTGTTTCGCCAGTTTCGCTAGTACGCTCATATCGGAGTCGGTAAATTCTTTCGCTGTTGCTGAATGACTTGTCAAAACTTCTTTCAAAATAGACATAATGAAGGATAAGTAAGCAAGCAGCCATGCCAATTGATAATCCAAGAATGTTGATAGTAGAGTATTGTCGTGTTTTTATCAAATTCCTTGTTGCGGTTTTTAGATAATTTTTCAGCATAATTTATTGATTTAACAGAGACAGAATTATTGTAGATGTAATGTTTTATAGATGAGAAATTTAGTTATAAATACTGAGTTTTTTGAACAATGCTTATATTATGTTGTTTAGAATGAGTCTAAATTAATTAATATGCTGATTAAAAGATATTTAATTTACGTAATCATCATCATAAGTTTTGATTCTTGTAATCCTATTTCGTTTAATCATAAAGTTCCGATAACTGATTTTAATGGGATTGAAAAATGGTTTAATAAACAGAATGATTCTGTTTATGTTATAAATTTTTGGGCTACATGGTGCGCTCCTTGTGTAAAGGAGTTTCCGGTTTTCGAACAATTTGCAAAAGAGAATAAGAAAGAAAAGGTTAAGGTGTTAATGATTAACCTCGATTTCCCCGATCAATACAAATCAAGATTACTTCCTTTTCTTAAAAACCGCAAATCTAGTTTAGATGTCATTATGCTTGATGATCCAAATCAAAACCAATGGATAGGTAAGGTTGATTCAACTTGGAGTGGTTCATTGCCTGCAACGCTGATATATGGTAATGGAAAACGCGTTTTCTTGGAAAAAGAATTAACATACGATGAGTTAACTGTTGAATTTAAAAACATCTCACAATAACAAATAAATTAAAATTAAAACTATGAAAAGAATATTTTCAATTTTTGCTATGTTGATGATTACATCATCAATTCTTTTTGCGCAAGGTTATAAAATTGGCGACAAAGTTGCCGATTTTAAGTTGAAAAACGTTGATGGTAAAATGGTTGCGCTAAGCGATTTCAAAAATTCAAAGGGCGCTATTGTTATTTTTACCTGTAATCATTGCCCTTATGCAAAGGCATATGAGGATAGAATAATCAATATTCATAAGAAGTATGAGGCCAAAGGATTTCCAGTTATTGCTATAAATCCAAATAACCCTGAGGTGCAGCCTCAAGATTCATACGATCTGATGGTTGTAAGAGCTAAGGAAAAATCTTTTCCATTTTTATATCTATTCGATGAGGGTCAAAAGGTTTATCCTATTTTTGGCGCTACCAAAACCCCACATGTATTTCTCTTAACTAAAAAGGGGAACGACATGGTGGTTGAATATATTGGAACTATCGACGATAACTACAAAGATACTTCTCTCGTAAAGGATAAGTTTTTGGAAAATGCTATTGAAGCATTGCTTGCTGGTAAAGAAATTGCAATGAAAGAAACCAAAGCCGTAGGTTGTGGGATTAAAGTTAAGAAATAGTACTTTTTATTTGTTTATACTCATTCTAAAGAGGGTTGTTTCATCGAAACAACCCTCTTTTTGTTATTCAAAGCGTTGTAACATTTATTATATTTGATGTTCAAACAAAAAATAAAACCATGGAAAAAAGCATAAAAGGTTCTCAAACGGAGAAGAATCTACTTAAAGCATTTGCTGGCGAATCGCAAGCTAAAAATCGTTATACATTCTTTTCAAAGAAAGCTAAGGAAGAGGGTTACGAGCAAATAGCTGCGCTATTTCTTGAAACTGCAATGCAGGAGGAGCAACATGCAAAACAGTTTTTCAAATTTCTTGAAGGAGGTCCAGTTGAAATTACAGCAACTTATCCTGCTGGGTCAATTGGTACAACTGCCGAAAACTTAAAGGCTGCCGCAATGGGCGAACACGAGGAGTGGACCGATCTTTACCCTCATTTTGCTGAGATTGCTGAGCAAGAAGGTTTTAAAAAGGTTGCAACAGCCTTTAAACTTATTGCTAAGATTGAAAAAGAGCACGAAGAGCGCTATAAAAAGCTATTGGAACGGGTTGAATCAGGAAAAGTTTTTGAACGCGAAGAGGATACTGAATGGGTTTGTCGTAAGTGTGGACATGTTCATAAAGGTAAAAAGGCTTTGAAGAATTGCCCTGTTTGTAACCATCCCGAGGCTTATTTCGAAGAGAAAGCGTCAAATTATTAAGTCATTGGTTCACAATTATTAGTGTTAGAGTGTCTGGGAAACGATTTCTAGGCACTCTATTCGTTTTATCGGCTTTAGACTTTAGTATCTAGGATTATCCTTAATCTCATTATAATAGGTTTCTGCTCCAACCTCTTTCATCCGGAGGTTAGTCACTAGCCAGCGTTTTCTGAGATGCTCATCAAACCCTGTATTATCACAAGGGAAATCTTTGCATTGATAGCAAAAATCAACATTCTTCTCCTTATAGCATGTTCTTACATTGCACGATTTAAAAAGATGACACTCTTGCTTTCTACAACCCTTACAGCTTACTGCTGCAAAATATTCTAGCATTTCTTTAAAGTCAGCATATTTTTTAAAAATAGGTTCATCAAGTAGTTCAATGAATCTTTTCGCATATATGTCAAAATTACCAAGGTTTTTCAGGAGGTTTTCGCTGTGATTTTTGATGCTTCCATTGCTGAAAGCAAAGCATTTCCCACAATTAATGCCACAAGGACCTAGCGAATTCAAAATAGTTTGATAATACATAATTGTTGAATTGCTAATTACTTATTCGCCTTTTCAGGCTTATAGGGAATGGTGAAGTAAAATGTAGTACCAACCGTTTTGTTGGCTTCAAACCATATTTTCCCACCTAATAGCTCGGCAAACGCTTTTGAAATGGATAGCCCTAACCCAACGCCTTGATGTTTTCGATTCAATCCAACATCTTCTTGTCTGAAACGTTCAAAAATTGCCTTTTGATTCTCGGGTTTTATACCAATACCAGTATCACTTACATGGAATTTTATATAATTATCATCAATGCTATATCCAAAAGTAACAGAACCCTCATCGGTGAACTTAAAACTATTATTTATAAGGTTTGTAAGGATCTGAACAAGTTTTACCTCATCCGTTTCAAGGTAATTAATTGATGAGTTATCATCTATTTGAATTATAAATTCAATGTTCTTCTCCCTTGCCAAAGGCGTGAAAAAGTGTTTTAGATTCGAAATTACGTCTGCCATCGAAACGTTTGATGATTTGATTGTTACTTTACCTGTTTCAATCGCAGAGATGTCAAGTATGTCGTTGATAATGAAAAGTAGCTGGTTGCATGCGTTAAGGATTAGCTCTTTATAGAATACTCGTTGTTCGTCAGTAGTATCTTTGTTTGCAAGAAGTTCCGTAAAGCCAACAATACCATTCATGGGAGTCCTTATCTCATGCGATATATTGCTAAGAAAAGCAGTTTTCAATCTTTCGCTTTCTTCGGCTTTTAATTTGGCTTCGAGCAGCACTTTCTCATATTTTCGCCTCTCTAGGATGTTGATTGTTAAGTAGACCAAGAGTGATATCCCAATTAACAAAATAATAAAAGATGTAAGAAGAAGTTGGTTTGGCCTATCTGTTATCTCATTCAATGGAATTTCAACCATTGTATACCATGCCGAATCAGTATTACCCATTTTTATAGGGTAGATTATTCGTAGAACCTTTTTGCCAGTAAATTCTGATGTTGTTTCGTATGAACTTTCTTTATCTACTAGTGTATTTTCAATATTTGATTTTGTTTCTCCCTTTAGGAAATCATTTATATTTTTCCTGCAAAATGTACTGTTGGGATGGGATACGATTATGCCAGTATTTGATATGAGCGATACGTAGCCCGTTTGATAAATTTTAATTGAATTAAGTTTATCCTGTAAACTTTTAAGGTTGATATCTACAGCAACAACACCATTAAACTTGTTATTGTAAATAAGCGGGATTACTACCGATGTTTCATAAAAGAATTTATCATATCCTCTGTACTGATATTCGTAAGGATCAATCAATACCTCTTGCCTTTTTTTCTTTGGAACAGTGTAATAATCTTCGTGATAATCAATGGTGTCATTTTTCTCGATTTTTATTCCATCAGCAGTTCTAAAATAGGTAACTAAGAAACTTCCAGATGAGTCGTAATGGTATTTATTTGAGTATTCTTTGTCTTTTCCATCATACGCATTTGGTTCCCATAAAAGCCAAATTGCAAGGAATTCGCGATTTTTTTCTAGCGATTTAGTTAGCATTTGGCATAGGACATCTCGCTCAACTTTATTTTTCTTCAAGACTTCAAAGTTTCTTGATAGTTCTCTAGTTATTTCAAAAGCTGTGGATAAAAACTTCTCAGTTTCTAACGAAGCCTTCCTCGAAACCTCTAATGCAAGTGTCTTTGAATCGGAATAGGCTGCTTTTCTTTGCGACTTTCCAACGTAAAAAACTAGAAACAAGAAAATAAGGGCAGTTGATATTGCTGTGAATACTGCAAACTTAACCTTTAGCGAGGTGTTACGTGAGATGTTTAAAGGCATTTTTGAGATGTATTAAAAATGCATTTTACGGAATCATTTATTAACAATCAAGTATTATGTATTGTTTCTTATCACCCAATATCCATTCTATAAAAAAGGAATACATACTTGAAAAAGTGTTGTCTTTAATTTAAACCCTTTTGACGTTTTATTCTCTTATTGTCTATACGCTTATTACTATTACCTTTGCCCTGAATTTTAAGCATTATGGAATTTATTTACCCAAAGAATTTTGAAGAGAAAGTTGGCTTTGATCGAATTCGCGAACTGGTTTCGTTGCGTTGCCTTTGTGGTTTAGGAATTAAAAAGGTAGCGGAGGCAAGATATATTGCCAATTTCGAAGATGTAAGCAGAATGTTGTCGGAGGTTGATGAGATGAAAACCATCTGCCTTATGGATGATACATTTCCAGTTGATAATTATATTGATACAACTCCTTATTTAGAGCGTATTAAATTGCCTGGCACTTGGCTCGATGAGCATGAACTTTTTGATCTTCGAAAATCGCTTGACTCTATAAAGGCTCTTCTTTCATTCTTTCGTAAGAGTGATGAACCCAAATATCCATACCTCACAAATCTTGCAAAAAATCTATCGTATTACCCATTTGTAACCGATAGAATAGACTCGATTCTAAATAAATTTGGACGAATAAAGGATAATGCATCTCCAGAGTTAGCACGAATTCGCTCTGAGATTTCATCAAAACAGGCCTCTGTTTCAAAGCGAATTCAATCAATTCTGAAAGCAGGTCAATCTGAAGGGTTTGTTGAGGCTGATGCTTCACCATCGGTTCGCGATGGTCGTATTGTAATTCCAGTTTCTGCATCAAATAAAAGGAAAATAAAGGGCTTTGTTCACGATGAATCCGCAACGGGTAAAACGGTTTATATCGAGCCTGTTGAGGTGGTTGAGCTAAATAATGAGCTAAGGGAACTTGAGTATGCCGAGCGACGTGAGTTGGTGCGCATTTTAGTTGAGTTTTCGGATGTGGTTCGTCCATATATTCCCGATTTGCTACTTGCTTACGATTTCCTTGGTACTATCGATTTTATTAGAGCTAAAGCCCTTTTTGCCATCGAGGTAAATGGTGCAAAGCCAATACTTGTTGATAAGCCACATATCTTTATCCGTCAGGCTAAGCACCCTTTGCTGTATTTAACGCTTAAGCGTGAGGGGAAAGAGGTTGTTCCTCTTGATATGGAACTTAACACTAACGAACGAATTCTCTTAATTTCTGGGCCAAACGCTGGTGGTAAATCTGTTTGCCTAAAAACAGTTGGATTGCTTCAGTACATGCTGCAATGCGGGTTTCTTCCTTCTCTATTAGAGAACTCAGAGATTGGAATTTTCGATAAGTTATTTATCGATATTGGCGACGAGCAATCAATCGAGAACGATTTAAGTACCTACAGTTCACATTTGCTGAATATGAAGCAATTCCTTCGGAATGCTGATTCTAAATCGTTGGTGCTTATTGATGAGTTTGGCGCAGGCACCGAGCCAATGGTTGGTGGAGCCATTGCCGAATCGATACTTCAACGTTTTTGCGAGCAGGGAACTTTGGGCGTTATAACTACACACTATACAAACCTAAAGCATTTTGCAGCAAACAACCAAGGTGTTGTGAATGGTGCAATGCTTTTTGATGTTAGCAAAATTCAACCCCTCTTTAAACTTGAGATTGGCAAGCCTGGTAGCAGCTTTGCTTTTGAAATTGCTCGTAAAATAGGACTTCCCGAGGATGTTCTTCAAACGGCTTCATCAAAGATTGGCGAGGATCATATCAGCTTCGAAAAGCACCTGCGTGAGATTTCGCGCGATAAGCGATATTGGGAGAAAAAGCGCGATAATATCCGCATCTCCAATAAAAAGGCTGAGGAGGCAGAAAAGATCCTTGAACAGGAACTGCTAGCTATTAAAGCGCAGCGAAAAGATATAATTGCAAAAGCAAAGAAGGAAGCTGAGCAACTGCTTGCAGATACAAATCGACAGATAGAGAATACCATTCGCGTCATAAAGGAGTCAAATGCTGAGAAGGAGCGAACAAAGGAAGTTCGTGCTGAACTTGATGGTTTTAAAGAGGAATTTCAGGGCAATCTAAGTGCACAGGATGAGGCTATTGATAAGAAGATTGAGCAACTCAAAGAGAAGCAGAAACGACGCGAGGAGAGAACTGGTAACGCAGGTGGAGAATCTAAAGTTGAGAAAGAGTCTAAATCAGAGCCAAAAGGTCTTGAAAAAGGCGATAAGGTTAGGATTAAGGATCAGGATGTTGTAGGTGAGGTATTTGAAGTTGGACCAAAGAATGCTATTATAGCTTTTGGTAGCATGATGACTAGCATTAGTATTGAGAAGTTAGAGCTAATATCATCAAACGAGTATAGGAAAATTAATCGCGAAGTGCCACAGCCACGTACTGGCGGTACTGTTGATACGCACAAGAAACGGCTTAACTTTAAATCGGAAATCGATTTAAGGGGTTTTCGTGCTGATGAGGCTATAAGCGCTACCCAGGATTTGGTTGATGAGGCGTTGATGCTTGGTATAGGCCAAGTCCGAATTTTGCATGGTAAAGGGAATGGTATTTTACGTCAATTAATAAGAGAGTATTTAGCTACACACCCCGGTGTTAAAACCTTTGCCGATGAGCATATCGAATTTGGAGGTTCAGGAATAACCGTTGTGAAACTCGATAATTAGTTAATTCACAGCCCTAAGTAATCGTTCATTTCTAAAAAAGATTTATCTTCGTATAGCATAAATCTCCCACTTTCTTGTATGGAAGTACTTGTATATACACAAAGACTTACGTCACGTGTTGATTATACGTTAAAATTTATTTTCGAAGATATTCTTGGCGTCAAGGTGCGTATAACCTCTTCCTACTCTGAGGCAAAACTGCACAATGGGGTACTGATTTCGTATTGCATGCTGGCTGTAAAAGAGGGCATCCATATAATCCCTCACAGCATCATGGTTGAGGATTCGGTTGAACGACAAAAGATTGATTTCTTCGATTGGGAAGGACTCCCAGCATTCTTTAGAACCTCTCGTGATTCGGATGTCCCATTTGATTTGTTTGCTGCCACATTCTTTTTGATATCACGCTACGAGGAGTATTTGCTTTTTGAGCCCGATAGGCATAATCGCTTCACTGCAGATCAAAGTTTGGCTGCTAAGGGTGGATTTCTAGAGGAGCCAATCGTCGACCTTTGGGCTTACAAGTTGGTTAAGAAAATACAGGAAAGATTTCCTAGTTTTCAATCTTGCCCTAGTAAGTTCGAGTTTATTCCAACTATTGATATCGACAATGCCTATGCATATCAACATAAAGGAACCGATAGGGCAGTAATGGGTACTTTGAGATCCCTGTTAACATTGAAGTTTGGCGATTTTTCAAGAAGGATATTGGTTTACCTCAATTTGAGAAAGGATCCATTTGATATTTACGATAAAGTCTTTTCAATAATAAAGGATTGGCCTAAATCTGTTTGGTTTGTACTTGTTGGGAAGTATGCTCGTTATGATAGAAATGTGTCGATTCAGCAGTATGAGATGCAGAATCTGCTTCATCGAATAGGTGATAGGTTTAATGTTGGGGTTCATCCCTCATACCAGTCAGGAGCAAGTTTCGATAAGGTAAAATTTGAGATTAATGATTTGTCAAGGGTTCTTAACAAAACAATTATTCATAGCCGGCAGCACTATTTAAGGTTTTTCTTACCTACTACTTATAACAATCTTTCATTACTTGGGATAAAAGAGGATTACTCAATGGGATACTCCGATTGTATTGGTTTTAGAGCTGGAACTTGTACTCCTTTTAAGTTTTATAATATTAAGGAAGATAAAGTGTTAGATGTAAAGGTTGTTCCTTTTCAAGCAATGGATTTTACACTTTGCGAAAAGCTAAAACTCACTCCCGATGAAGCTGTTGACAGAGTGATAAGCCTTGTTGAAAAGGTGAAAAAGATCAACGGAACATTTGTAATGATTTGGCATAATGAGTATATGTCTGGCATGGCGTCATGGAGAGGATGGGAAAATCATATGCCAGCCGTTTTAGAGAAAGTTAAAAAGATTCAAAGTGACGATTCGGCATCTAAAGCATAGCGAAATTGATTTCAATAAGTGGGATGCATGCATCGAAGCATCTTTACAAGGTTTGGCTTATCATCTTTCGTGGTATCTTGATATTACAAACCCTGGTTGGGAAGCATTGATAAATGGCGATTACGAGAATGTAATGCCTTTGCCTGTGCGCCATAAGTTCGGTTTGAAATATTTAATTCAGCCTTTTTTAACTCAGCAGCTAGGCGTAGTTTCGACATCAGAAAAAACTATTGATACTGGCGCATTTCTGAGAAAGGCCTCGAAGATGTATAAATACATCAATATCAATTTAAATAGATACAACGATTGCAAAAATATTGATTTTTCTGTTTTAGCTTATAATAATCACGAGCTTAACCTTAATCAATCAATTGTAAAACTTGAAGAGAGATATTCGCGTCGGACTAAACGGAATATCAGTCATGCCCAAGAATCCAACCTGCAAATAGTTGATGATATTTCAGCCAAAGAATTCACCGACTTCAAGACAGTTCATGCCAATCCACCATTAAATAAGCGCTTTAGGAGTATCCTTGATAATATAGTTTGTTATACTACCCAAAATAGCATTGGTCGAGCACTAGCAGTTAAGAATGCAAAGGGCGAAGTGATTTCGGCAGCTTTTTATTTTTGGTTCAAGGATAGAATCTATTTGTTGGTGACAGCCTCATCCGATGAGGGAAAGGAGACAAGCGCTATGCACCTGATTATCGATCATATTATTCAAGTAAATGCAGGGACAAATAAAATACTGGATTTTACTGGGTCTAATCTTGAGGGAGTGGCTTATTTTAACGAAGGCTTTGGAGCTTTACCTGAACACTACTATAGCGTAAAACTGAATAGACTGCCTTGGATTATAAGGTTTTTTAAACGCTAAAATTGGCTGACCTTATTTTGTAAACTTAACTAATTATTCCATTAGGCTGTCAAAGTCAATCTCTGCTGTTTGCTCTACTTCAATAACCTTTCCTTTCTCACATTTCAAGGTTCTTCCGGGGTATTTCTTAAGAAGAGCATAGTTGTGTGTAGCCATAACAACAGCACGACCAGTAAGGGAGATATCATGTAAAAGGCGCATAATCTCTTCGGATGTTTCGGGATCTAGGTTTCCTGTTGGCTCATCGGCAAGGATAATTTCAGGGTCATTAAGCAAAGCACGCGCAATTACAACCCTTTGCTGCTCGCCACCTGAAAGTTGATGTGGCATTTTGTGTTCTTTATTTGGAAGCCCAACCTTTTCCAATGCATCTTTGATACGTTGTTCAATCTCTGCTTTATCTTTCCACCCAGTGGCTTTTAGCACAAAAAGCAGATTGTCGTAAATAGATCTGTCGGGGAGGAGTTGAAAATCTTGGAAAACAGTGCCAATTTTTCTTCTTAAGTAAGGAATTTGGCTAAGTTTTATCCCTTTTAAGTTGAAATCAGCAACAGTGCCTTCACCTTCGGTTAGCTCAATTTCGCAGGTAATGGTTTTAATTAAGCTCGATTTGCCACTACCAACTTTGCCAATAATATAAACAAACTCACCCTTGTCTATGGTGAAGTTAACATCCGATAGTATTAGCTGCTCATCCTGATAAAGCGAAGCATTTTTGATTTCAATTATAGTATCTAACGCCATGATTCCTGTATTTAAAACTGCTATAAAGATAAAGTCATTTTTTGAAAGATAAAGAATTATCGACGAATATACGTCCAACAGCGATTTTGACTAAATTTACATTGAAATTTTTCTATTCAACAATACTGCAAACTATGGAAACAAATTGGAGCAAGAGTTTTGAACCATTGCTTAAACAGTACGGAACAAGGAAACATCCTTTGGATTATGCAAACCGTTATCAGCTTGTTGTTATGGTTATTCTATCGGCTCAGGATTCCGATAGGCATATAAACGAGGTGGCTAAGGATTTCTTTAAAACCTATCCAACAATGAGCGATCTTGCCAAGGCAAGCGTTGAGGGCATTCAGCGCGAGATTAGCACCGTTCGAAACTTTGGCAATAAATCCAATTGGCTCTCGAAGTTGGCAAATGCAGTGTTAGAGGATAGCAAGATTCCAACCAATATGGAGGAATTAACTAAACTGCCAGGTGTTGGGCGCAAATCGGCTAATGTAATTATTCGTGAATCGGGTTACGATGCCGAAGGCATTATTGTCGACTTGCATGTTGTGCGCGTTGCACCTCGTTTGGGAGTTGCCTCGGGTACAAACCCCGAGAAGATTGAAAAACAACTGATGAGTGTTCTCCCAAAAGAGAAATGGAACGAAGCGGGTATGGCAATATCTTTTTTAGGCCGAGAGATATGTCGTCCGTCAAATCCTAAGTGCAGCGCATGTGTGATGAATACTGTTTGTAGTTTCTATAAATCTTAGCATTTTTTCAATAGAAAATAAGTTTTCGATTCTCATATTCTGCTGCAATTTCTTCCCGTTGTAATACTCTATATTTGCAGAACTAGTCATCAACAGGTTTAATGGGAAGCGACTCAAATAGCAAGCATCGTAAAATTATCCATATCGATATGGATGCGTTTTATGCATCTATCGAGCAGCGCGATAATCCCATGTATCGTGGCAAACCTATCGTTGTTGGTGGCTCGCCCGATGGTCGAGGTGTTGTTGCCACTGCAAGCTATGAGGCACGCAAATTTGGAATTCACTCGGCCATGTCGTCGAAAAGGGCTTTGCAACTTTGCCCTGAAGTTATCTTTATTCGCCCTCGCTTTGCAGCCTATAAGGAGGTATCAACAAAACTACGCGAGATTTTTAGCAGATACACAGATCTTATCGAACCCCTTTCGCTCGATGAGGCCTATTTAGACGTTACATGCGATAAGCAGAATATCGGCTCTGCCATTGAGATTGCAAGGCAAATTCGACAGGCAATTAAGGATGAACTTCATCTAACTGCCTCAGCAGGGGTTTCCATTAATAAGTTTGTAGCCAAAGTTGCATCAGATATGAAAAAGCCCGATGGGCTAACCTTTATTGCACCATCTAAGGTTGAATCATTTATTGAGAAACTCCCCGTCGAAAAGTTTTTTGGTGTTGGCAAAGTCACTGCCGACAAGATGAAACGCATGAACCTTTTCACTGGCGCAGATTTGAAGAAGTTAACCGAGCAGGAGTTGGTGACCCATTTTGGCAAGGTTGGCCATTTTTATTACAATATCGTAAGAGGTATCGATAACAGAAGCGTTGAGCCTGAACGCGAGACTAAATCGGTTGGAGCAGAGGATACCTTTTTGCACGATTTAAAAGATATTGACGATATGTACGATGAGTTGAGTCATATCGCCCAAACGGTTTGCAATCGTCTAAAAAAATACAATTTAAAAGGACGAACATTAACTCTAAAGGTTAAATATAGCGATTTTAAGCAGATAACCCGAAGTCAGTCACTCATCAATCCAATTTCAGATATCGATGATATTTTTAGCATGGCAAAGCATTTGCTCACACCATCAATAGTGGAGGGTAAAAAGGTGCGCTTGCTTGGAATTACGCTATCAAACTTTGGTGAAAAGCAGATTCCGAATAAGAAGCACGATGATTATGGACAATTAAGATTGTTTGAAGATTAACTTACTTGGAGGTAAAAACTAAAGGTCTGTAGAAATACAGACCTTTAAGACTTTGGTCGGGGTGATCCGACTCGAACGGACGACCACTTGCACCCCATGCAAGTACGCTAGCCAACTGCGCCACACCCCGATTGCTTTCGCGGTTGCAAAAATAGATTCTTTTTTCGAATCAAAAAAACTTAAACTTTCTTTTTTTGTTACTTAAGCTATGTTGGTTAATTTTACAACTAATAGCTATTTTTGTAATCTATTAAAATATATAAATATGGATCTATTTAAATCTATGAATGTTGATAATAGCAAAAGCGATTCTGGTAAAGAATTGCCTGTTGAGCGAGTTAAAGTTTTGATTATTGGTTCGGGCCCTGCAGGATATACTGCTGCAATTTATGCATCTCGTGCAAACCTTAACCCAGTGCTTTACGAGGGAATTCAACCTGGTGGACAGCTTACTACAACAACAGAAATTGAAAACTTTCCAGGATATCCCGAAGGGATTACTGGCAACGAAATGATGGAGGATCTTAAAAAACAAGCCATTCGTTTAGGCGCTGATGTTCGTTTTGGGATTGCAAGTTCAACCGATCTCTCATCCTCACCTTACAAGGTTACGATTGATGGAGAAAAGGTTCTTGTTACTGATACTTTGATTATTGCTACTGGTGCTACGGCTAAGTATCTTGGTCTCGAATCAGAAGATAAGTATAAAGGTCAAGGTGTTTCTGCTTGTGCAACTTGCGATGGATTCTTCTATAAGGGACAAGATGTAGCTGTTGTTGGTGGGGGCGATACTGCTGCTGAAGAAGCTACATACTTATCGGGTCTTTGTCGTAAAGTGTACTTGATTGTGCGTAAGCCCTACTTACGTGCATCAAAAGCAATGCAAGAACGAGTTATTAAAACCCCAAATATTGAAGTATTATATGAGCATGCAACTAAAGAAATTTTAGGCGATATGAATGGCGTTACTGGTGTAATGCTTGAGAATTCAGCTACTGGGGAGTTAGTAAAAAAGGATATTACAGGATTTTTTGTTGCCATTGGGCATCAACCTAACTCTGATATCTTTAAGCCTTGGATTGAAACGGATGAGGTTGGCTATATCAAAACTATTCCTGGTACTAGCAAAACTAACATTCCAGGTGTTTTTGCATGCGGGGACGTTCAAGATCCTCACTATCGTCAGGCGATTACAGCAGCAGGTTCTGGTTGTATGGCTGCCATTGATGCCGAAAGGTATATTGGAGAAAGGAAATTCTAAAATTAAAAGCAATAAAAAAAGGCACCTTAAGGTGCCTTTTTCATTATATCTAGATTTGAGTAATTTTATCTTTGTCGTACTTACCTGCAGCAAGTTTCTCTTTAACTACCGCAAATGCTTTGATAGTTTCTTTAACATCATCTAAAGTATGAACAGCCGTTGGGATGATACGAAGTAAAATTTCGCCTTTCGGAATAACTGGGTAAACTACCATCGAGCAGAAAATTCCGTAATTCTCTCTTAAATCAAATACTAGGTTTGCAGCTTCAGGTATACCACCTTTCATGTAAACAGGAGTAACTGGCGATTGGGTCTTTCCTATATCCAATCCCATTTCTTTTAAACCTTTTTGAAGTGCATTAACAATCACCCAAAGGTTATCCTTTAATTCTGGTTTTGTTTGAAGTAGTTCAAGACGTTTTAAAGCACCAAATACCATAGGCATTGGGAGCGATTTAGCAAAAATCTGAGATCTTAAGTTGTAAGTTAAATATTTAATTACTTCTTCTTCGGCAGCAACAAATCCTCCGATACCAGCCATGCTCTTGGCAAACGTCGAGAAGTATACATCAATCTTATCTTGAACGCCAAAATGTTCTCCAGTTCCAGCGCCTGTCTTTCCCATTGTTCCAAAACCATGAGCATCATCAACTAGTAGACGGAACTCATATTTGTTTTTTAGAGCAGCAATCTCGTCAAGTTTTCCAAGGTCTCCAGCCATACCAAATACACCTTCGGTAATAACAAGAATTCCACCACCGTTTGCTTCCGCGTTTTTCTTTGCAAAGCCAATCATTTTCTCACATCTCTCGATATCATTATGTGGGAAAACAAAACTCTTTCCGCCTTTAGCTTTATGAAGGAAAATGCCGTCCATGATACATGCGTGCGATTCAGAATCGTAAACAATGGTGTCATGGCGAGATACCAAGGTATCGATAATTGAAACCATTCCTTGGTAACCAAAGTTTAAAAGATAAGCAGATGGCTTTCCAACAAAAGCAGCAAGTTTTTGCTCTAACTCTTCATGCTTACGGGTTTGACCGCTCATCATACGAGCACCCATTGGGTAAGCCATCCCAAATTGAGCAGCCGCATCGGCATCAGCCTTGCGAACCTCTGGATGGTTTGCTAAACCTAGGTAGTTGTTCAAACTCCATGTTAATACTTCTTTACCGCGAAAAGTCATTCTTGGCTTAATTTCGCCTTCAAGTTTTGGGAACGCAAAGTAACCATGTGCTTGATTTTGCCACATGCCGATAGGACCCATCCCTTTTTTGATTTTATCAAATATGTCCACGATTATAATAATTTGGTTGATACAATAGTTGTTATAAAAAACCTAGCAAAAGTACTCTTTTTTAAATACTATCAAAAAATGAATATTTTTAATGTTTTGATACGGTTGTTGTTCTGTGCCGTTAAGATGCAGTTTATCAGGGTGATTGTGTTTGTTTATTAAAAAATTGAAAAGCTAGTGCTTTAATCATTGTGTAGTTGGAAAGTGAAATTTGGTTAAACAGAATGCATAAGAATAACTTTTAATAAAAAAAATGTTCAGATTTACTATTTCTTACTAACTTTGCCTGCTTATTTAGAGAGTTTGAAGAGTAAGTATTACTATGTTTTAAGTTTAAACAGCCTTTGACCATTGACCTATGATGAAAAAAATAAATTTGCCAATTTGCCTTTTATTAGCAAGTCTTCTCTTTTTTAGTTGCAGTAAATTTGAACGAGTTCTTAAGAGTAAAGATTACAATTTTAAATACAAAAAGGCTTTAGAGTACTATAGCAAAAAAGATTATTATAGATCTACAACAATTTTAGAACAGTTAATCAGCATTTATAATGGAACACAAAGAGCCGATACTGTTCAGTTCTACTATGCAATGGGAAACTATAAACAAGGAGATTATATTCTAGCAGGCCATTACTTCGATACATTTCGCAAAGTATACCAGCGAAGCGTATTCACCGAAGAGGCTGAGTTTATGTATGCTTATTGTTATTACGAATCTTCTCCAAGGCCAGATCTAGATCAGGAAAATACAAACGCAGCAATCGTTGCCTTTACAGAGTTTATATCGAAATACCCAAAGACTGAGAAAAGAGAAGAGGTTGGAAAAATTCTGAATGAGCTTAAAGTTAAACTTGTTGAAAAATCTTATTTAAGTTCCAAACTATATTTCAACTTAAGTGAGTACAAAGCTGCAATTGTTGCGATTAAAAATAGTGTTAAGGAGTTCCCTGAAAGTAAATATAGGGAAGAACAACTTTTCCTTATTTTAAAATCGGCTTACCTTTTAGCCGATAATAGTGTTCCTGAAAAGCAGAAAGAAAGATTTCAGTCAACAGTTGACGAATATTATACTTTTGCTGGGGAGTACCCAAACAGTGAATATATGAAAGATGCCAAAAAGATGTACGAGGCATCTATGAAATTTCTTGGTAACTAAATTGAAACTTGATATATGGATTTCAAAAAAACAAATGCTAGCCCATCTACTGTAACTCGCGATTTAGATAAAATTGATCGCGAAACTGGTAACCTTTACGAGAGTGTTAGAGTGATTTCAAAAAGATCAAATAAAATTGGTCAAGAAATGAAACACGAATTAAATCGTAAACTTGAAGAGTTTGCCTACTATTCTGACAACCTTGAAGAGGTTTTTGAAAATCGTGAGCAAATTGAAATCTCAAAATTTTATGAAAGGCTTCCAAAGCCAACTCTAATTGCTACTCAAGAATTTCTTGATGGGAAACTTTATTACCGTAAAGGTACATCAAACGAGGAGAAGTAATTTCTTGTAATGAGACTTAAGGGTAAACATATAATTCTCGGGATAACCGGTAGTATAGCAGCATATAAAGCTGCTATACTTGTAAGATTACTAGTAAAAGAGGGTGCCGAAGTTAAGGTTGTTATGACACCTTTAGCTAAAGAGTTTATAACACCACTTACCCTTGCTACATTATCTAAAAATCCAATTCTAGTTGATTTTTTCAATCCTGAGAATGGTGATTGGAATAGCCATGTCGACTTAGGATTATGGGCTGATTTGTATCTTATAGCTCCTGCTTCAGCAAATACCATTGCAAAAATGGCAAATGGTGTTGCTGATAACTTATTACTTACAACATATCTTTCTGCAAAGTGCCCTGTTATGGTTGCACCTGCAATGGATTTGGATATGTACAACCATCCTGCAACTCAAAAGAATATTGAAATAATTCAAGGTGTTGGTAATATTGTTATTGAAGCAGCAACAGGAGAACTTGCCAGTGGTTTATCGGGCAAAGGGAGAATGGAAGAGCCCGAGAATATTTTATCTTCAGTCGTAAATTTTTTTTCTAAAGGACAAAGATTCGCTCAAAAAACCGTTTTAGTTACTTCAGGTCCGACTTACGAACCCATTGACCCTGTTCGTTTTATTGGTAATTATTCTTCTGGGAAAATGGGAACAGCTATTGCTGAAGCACTTGCCAATCAAGGTGCAACGGTTATATTTGTTACTGGCCCAGCAAGGTATATTCCTTCGCATAAAAATGTTGAGATTATTTCTGTTCAAACAGCCGAGCAGATGTTTATTGAGGCCAACAATAGATTTCCTTTAGTAGATATTGCTGTTATGGCAGCTGCAGTAGCTGATTTTACCCCTGAAACATCTAGCGCATCTAAAATCAAAAGAAAATCTGATGATATTTCCGTTAAGTTAAAACCTACAAAGGATATCGCTGCATCATTAGGCAAATTGAAGAATAGCAAGCAGATTTTGATAGGTTTTGCTCTCGAAACCGATATGGAGTTTGATAATGCAGTTAAAAAACTTAAGTCAAAGAATCTTGATTGCATAGTTTTAAATTCTTTAAATGATAAAGGAGCTGGTTTTGGCTACGATACTAACAAAATCACAATTATTGATAAGAATAATAAATCCTTTACGTTTGATTTAAAATCGAAGGTTGAAGTTGCTAATGATATAGTTGATTACATCGCTAATGAGCTCGAGCAACTTCGTGGTAGGGGGTAATGAATTTGCATTAAACTTCCCGTTTATGAAAAAGGCACAATTGCTAGTATTTCTTTTCTTAGCTTTATCTACATATATAAATGCTCAAGAGTTAAAGTGTAATATCCAAATTAACTCACAAAAAATACAAGGGACGAATAGAAATGTTTATCAAACCCTTCAAACAGCCCTTTATGAGTTTTTAAATAATACTTCATGGACCAATCATATTTATGGCATCGATGAGCGTATCGAATGTAATTTTGTAATTAACCTAAGCGAACAACAAGGTTCTGATGAGTATAAGGCTACCTTACAAGTTCAGGCTCGAAGACCCATTTTCAATTCATCGTATTATACTACTACGCTTAATTTTCTTGATAACAACTTTGATTTCAGATATATTGAGTTTAATAAATTAGAGTTTTCAGAGAATACCTTTCAAAGCAATCTTACTTCTGTTTTAGCATACTATGTATATATTATTTTAGGTATTGATTACGATACTTATTCACTTTACGGAGGAACTGAGTATTTTCAAAAAGCAGAAAAAATATTGAATAACGCCCAGTCGGCTTCTGAAAGAGGATGGAAGGCCTATGAGGGAAATAGAAAAAATAGATATTGGATTATTGAAAATATTTTGAATGAGAAATACAAGCCTGTTCGCGAAGTACTCTATAGGTACCATCGTTTAGGGCTCGATATTATGAGTGAGAAAGTTGTTGAAGGCCGTGCTGAGACTGTTGAGTGTATGGCTACTTTACAGAAAGTATACCGCGATAAACCAGATCCATACCTGCTTTTCATGCAAATCTTTTTTGATGCAAAAAATGATGAACTAGTAAACTTATTTACTGAATCTTACGCATCAGAGAAGGCAAGAGTTGTAAATATTCTTACCGAAATTGATAACGCAAATGCATCGAAGTATAAGGCAATTTTGGAACAAAAGAAGTAAATTACAGTCTCTTTGATTAATAACTTTTATGTTGCAAAATATTCATATACAGAATTATGCATTAATTGATGAACTTGACATTGAATTCAGTCAAGGCCTAAACATCATTACTGGCGAAACAGGAGCTGGTAAATCTATTCTGCTTGGGGCACTTAATCTTATTCTTGGTCAAAGAGCCGATACCAATGTGTTAAAAGATACAAGTCGTAGTTGTATTGTTGAAGGGTTATTTAATATCTCAGGCTATAATCTGAAGGCTTTTTTTGATGAAAACGATATCGATTACTACGATAACACAATAATTAGAAGGCAAATAAGTGAGGCAGGGAAATCTAGAGCATTTATTAATGAAACTCCTGTTAATCTTAATGTTTTAAAGGATTTGGGTGAAAAGTTAATCGATATTCATTCACAGCATGAGAATCTTTTGCTTGGGAATGGCCAATTTCAGCTAAAGGTACTCGATTCATTCGCTTCTCTAAGCGAAATATTACTTGAATATCAAGAGGTATTTAAACAGTATAATACTGCGAAATCAGAACTCGATAAACTTAAATTCGAGGCTGATAATTCTCGTAAGGATTTCGATTATCTCCAATTTCAACTAAACGAGTTAAGTCAAGCGAAACTTAAACCCAACGAGTTACCTGAGTTAGAAACGTTACAACAGCAACTTTCGCATGCAAATGAAATAAAGGTGTCATTACAAATTGTTTCTGGTTTACTATCAGAAGATAATACCTCCGTAATTAATTTGCTTAAAGAAACTGAACAGGGTTTAAAGAAGATTGCTCCTTTTTTTCCTGAATCAATCGATTTTGAAAAACGAATTGAGAGTTGTCGCATTGAACTTAAAGATATTGCATCTGAAATTGATGCAAAAAACGATAGGGTAGAGGTAGACCCAAGGCAATTGGAGCAAGTTTCTGCTCGTTTGGATATGTTATATAGTCTTCTTCAAAAGCATCGAGTAACCAATATCGATGAACTTATTATACTTCGAGATGAGATTGAATCAAAAGTCAATTTAATAGGCAATATCGATTTTAATATTGAATCCAAACAAAAACAATTGCATGAAATAGAGGGGCGTTTAAATTCGCTTGCAATGGATTTAAGCAAAAAACGAAAAGCCATAATCCCTTCAATCGAATCTAGTATTATTGAACTTCTTCTACAACTTGGAATAAAGCATGCTGCATTTAAAGTTGATATTGTGAAATCTGAAACATACCTAAATACAGGTGTTGATAAGATTACTTTCCTTTTCTCAGCCAATAAGCAAATACCTCTACAGGAATTATCTAAGGTTGCATCTGGTGGGGAATTATCCAGACTGATGCTTAGCCTTAAGTCACTTATGGTGAAATCATCAGGATTACCGACAATTATTTTTGATGAAATTGATACTGGGGTTTCAGGTGAAATTGCTGATAAAGTGGGTAATATTATACAAAGCATGGCAGGTGGGATGCAAGTAATAAACATTACCCATTTACCGCAAATTGCATCAAAGGGTAGTACTCATTTTCTCGTTTATAAGGATAACCAATCAGCGCTTTCGAGTACTCGCATCAAACTACTTAATAAGGATGAGCGTGTAGTCGAAATTGCTAAAATGCTCAGCGGAGAGAAACTGTCTGACGCAGCCATTACGAATGCTAAAGAATTGCTATCCTTGAACGGAAATTAATCATCTCTTTAAACATTTTTGTTTAACCTGTGTTACTTATTAGTTAACCAAACTTATAACCATGTCGAATAATTTACTCAAAGGAAAAAAAGGGCTTATTTTCGGTGCATTAAATGAGAAGTCTATTGCTTGGCAAGTTGCCGAAAGAGCATATGAAGAAGGCGCTATATTCGTTTTAACGAACACGCCTGTTGCAATGCGATTAGGTAATATCAACGATTTAGCGCTGAAGTGTAACACTGTTGTTATTCCCGCCGATGCCACTAAAGTAGAAGATCTTGAGAATTTGGTTAAGGAAACCATGAATATTCTTGGTGGTAAGATTGACTTTGTACTCCATTCAATCGGTATGTCACCTAACGTTCGAAAGGGTAGGACATATGATGATTTAGATTACGAATATTTGAATAAAACTCTTGATATTTCAGCAATCTCCTTTCATAAACTATTACAAACTTGTTGGAAACTTGATGCCATTAACCCTTGGGGCTCTGTGCTTGCACTTTCTTATATTGCAGCACAGCGTACTTTATATGGTTATAATGATATGGCCGATGCTAAAGCTTTGCTTGAGTCAATTGCACGTAGTTTTGGGTATATCTATGGTCGTGAACGTAGGGTTCGTATCAACACAATTTCTCAATCTCCGACAGAAACCACTGCAGGTAGCGGTGTAATGGGTTTTGATGCATTAGTTGACTTTACCGATCGTATGTCGCCACTTGGGAATGCTGATGCTTATGAGTGTGCAAACCTTTGCGTGACTATGTTTAGTGATTTAACACGAAAGATTACAATGCAAAATATTTTCCATGATGGAGGATTCTCTAGCATGGGTATGAGTAACCGCGCAATGGCTGTTTACAATAAAAATCTTGAAGAGTGTAAAGACTGTAAATAGTAGATATTATTTTAAACAATAAACCCCGCAATTTGCGGGGTTTATTGTTTATCCTAGATATGTTTTAAGCAGTTTGCTTCTCGAAGTATGACGCAATCTTCTAATTGCCTTCTCTTTAATTTGACGAACTCTTTCACGCGTTAATCCAAACTTCTCACCAATCTCTTCAAGGGTCATCTCTTGACAACCAATACCAAAGAAAAGTTTGATAATATCACGTTCGCGTTCAGTTAGAGTCGCTAGGGAACGCTCAATCTCGCGGCTTAACGATTCATTGATTAGCAGTTTATCTGCATTAGGTGAGTCACTATTGATAAGTACATCTAATAGGCTATTATCTTCACCATCAACAAAAGGAGCATCAACAGATACGTGACGACCACTGACTCTTAATGTATCCGAAACCTTTTCCTTTGGAAGTTCAAGGATATCTGCTAACTCTTCAGGAGAAGGTGTGCGCTCAAATTCTTGTTCAAATTTTGAGAATGCCTTGTTGATTTTATTAAGAGAACCTACCTGATTTAATGGTAAACGTACAATACGCGATTGTTCCGCTAAAGCCTGTAGGATTGATTGACGAATCCACCATACAGCGTATGAAATGAATTTGAAACCGCGGGTTTCATCAAACTTTTCAGCCGCTTTAATTAGGCCAAGGTTACCCTCGTTAATTAGGTCAGGTAAACTAAGACCTTGGTTTTGATATTGTTTAGCAACAGAAACAACAAAGCGTAAGTTCGCTCTTGTCAATTTTTCTAAAGCCTCTTGATCGCCCTTTTTTATTCTTTGGGCTAACTCTACCTCTTCCTCGACTGTGATTAATTCCTCTTTCCCAATTTCCTGTAAGTACTTATCCAGTGAGGCGCTCTCCCTGTTAGTAATTGATTTCGTTATTTTTAACTGTCTCATTGTGGCTTTATAAAATTTTCGCGAAGATATGCCAATTTATCATTAAATTCAAGTCAAAATTACTTGAAAACTCAAGTAATCGATATTATCTATTAATCTACTCCAATTGCATAGTAGGCAACATATCCGTTTGGATAAATTCCCTCAATCAATACTCCTCCTGACGAGATACCTATAATACGCTTTATATCGTCAATTGTTTTAATTGGAGTCCTATTTATTTTTGTAATAATGTAACCCTGCTTAACACCTTGTTGTTTTAGCTTTCCATCTTTCAAGTCAGAGATTTGAATGCCATAGTTTAATCCAAGGCTTCTTTTCTCACTATTTGAGAGTTCTTTGAATGTTGCTCCAAGAACTGAAAGTGTTTCATCGGTTTTGACCATTTCTAAACCGCCTTTCATGTTACGTAGAGTTGCTAAAAAATGTTTCTTATTATTGTTCCTATTTACAGTAATATCAACCTGCTGATTTGGCCGGTATTTACTTACCTGCTCTTGTAGTTGGTTTGGACTATTCACTTCAAATCCATTGATATCGAGGATTACGTCGCCTGCTTTTATTCCTGCAATTTCAGCAGCACCACCATCAAAAACCTCTGCTACGAAAACTCCTTTAATATCCTTTATCCCATTTTTTTCTGCAATTTCAGAATTTAAATCTTTTGTAGATACTCCTAGTATTGCTCTTTGAACCTCTCCAAATTCTATAATGTCAGATACAATCTTTTTTGCAATTGATGATGGAATAGCAAAGGAATAGCCCGAGTAGGACCCTGTTCGTGATGCGATTGCAGTATTTATTCCAATCAACTCACCTTTTAGATCAACAAGTGCACCTCCGCTATTACCAGGGTTTACAGCAGCATCGGTTTGAATGAATGATTCAATTGCATAACTGCCTTGAATAATTTGAATATTTCGAGCCTTTGCGCTTACAATGCCAGCAGTTACTGTTGAGTTAAGGTTAAATGGGTTCCCTATTGCAAGTACCCATTGGCCAACTTTTATCTCATCAGAATTACCAAAAGGGATAAATGGTAGGTCGGTAGCATTAATCTTTAGCAAAGCAATATCAGTGCTAGGATCACGACCAACCAACTTCGCATCATAAGAACGTTTATCGTTTAAAACGACTTTGATCTCATCAGCATTATCAATTACATGGTTATTGGTTACAATAAACCCATCACGCGTTAGTATCACTCCAGATCCTGAACCTTGAATTGGCGTTGGGTTAGGGTTTTCTCTTAGTCCAAAAAAATAGTCAAGAAGTGGATTTCCAGATGAATATGAATTTCTGTCAGTATAAGCTGTCATTACGTGAACAACTGCATCAACACTTCTTTCTGCTGCAACAGTAAAATCGGTTGCATTTGAATCGGTTTGAATATTCTGAGTGTAGATGACTTTTTCAGCACTTTGAGGTCGGATTGATTCATTCTTTACTTTTGATGTGTAATTGAAAAGAGCAAAGGCTACCAAACCTCCAATAAATGCAGAGAATAGTGGGATAATAAATTTTTGTGCTCTCATAGTTGAAATTTCAATTAAAGTTTAACATAGCATATAACGTTCAAAGCCTATGCCTTGTGCTATGAGAGTGTTAATTCTTAACAAAGATTAACCAAAACTGACAGTTTTTCAGTTTGATTATCTTAACATGAAAAGTAACCTAATATGTAAAGTATTTAAAGGGAAGATGAACAATTTCAGAAAAGGATTCACCTGTTTCTTTCATATCTTCATCATTAAAACGATAGTACCAGTTAATAATTATGGAGAGTTTTTTCTTATGGATTTCGTGACAAATTGAGAGAACATCAAGTATTCTTTTTGCAGATGCTGTGTTGAAGTACTCCATTTTAAAGATTACAATAGTCTCTTTGTTGGGGTTTTTAACGTACTCCTTAAACCAATTAAGTATGGGTTCAAAGAATTCATTAGGGTTTTCAGGAAGGGATTTTCCATGAAACTCAAAACGCCCCATTTCCTTATCAAGGATTACTTCAAGGCTTTCGTTTGTAGGCAGAATTCTTAATGGACTAATCATAGTCAAAATATTTTTGTAAATATATTACAAAATAAGTAAAAAAAGCGATATGGATAGTTAAAGCTTTTTATAAGGGGATGATTCAGCCACAGTAAAAACTAAATCTCAATCTGACCATCAAAAACATGTACGGCAGGACCTTTAAGCCAAATGTTTACAAATGATGAGTCGTTAACCTTATCGAATTTAACGAAGAGAACTCCTCCTTGAGTTTGGATTCGATATTCAGGTCTTAGATCCTTCGTTTTAAGATAATATGCGATAGTCGATGCAACTGTTCCTGTTCCACAAGCAAGGGTTTCATTTTCTACTCCACGTTCAAATGTTCTTACATTGATTATTTCACGACTATAATCAACGAAATTTACATTTGTACCGCCATTTTGTAAGTTGAAACTATTTCGGATCTGCTTACCTATATTAAATACATCTATCTTTTGAACATTATCTAAGAATTGAACGTAATGTGGTGAACCCGTGTTTAAAAAATAGTATTTGTCTCCAACTTCAATTCCTGAAACATCTTGCATCTTAAGATTGATAATATTTTCAGTGTTGATATTCGCTTCATGCTCCCCGTCAATACCAATAAAATGGGTAGATGATTTAATAAGCCCAATGTTTTTTGCAAAAAGAGTTATGCATCTTCCCCCGTTACCACACATGGTTGATTCATTTCCATCTGCGTTGTAGTATAGCATTTTGAAATCAGCTTTTGTGGTTTTTTCCAAAAGCATTAGGCCATCCGCTCCAATACCAAAATGGCGATCGCAAAGATGATTTATCAATTCTGTGCTTTTCGGGAACGACTCATCCCTATTGTCAATAATAACAAAGTCATTCCCTGCACCGTGGTATTTTGAGAAATTAATAGTCATCTCATTACTGAATCAGTTCCTTATTAAAGAATAACTATTTACTAACTACCTCAATTTCAACTCTGCGATTTGCTTCTCTACCTTGTTCTGTATCATTAGATGATAGTGGAACTGTATTACCAAATCCCCTAATTTGAAGGTTGCTAAATCCATTTTCAATTAGATAGCGTGCTATTCTTTTCGCCCTTTCTTCGGAAATCTGAGTGTTGTTTAACGCTTCAAGGTCATCTGAATGTCCTTGTATTTCAACCTTTATATTCCCGTTATCCTTTAAAAGTTTGAGTAACCGGTTTAGTTCAGCAACTGATTCAGGTGCAAGATCTATTTTGTTTGATTCAAACCTAATATTCAAATCAATTTTTGAACCAATAGCTATTGGTTTAAGTAATATTTCCTTTGTAATATTTAAAAATGTTGTTACTTGGTTGAGATTTAGATTTTCGGAATGGTACCAGTAACCATCAGCAAGAACCTCAATTAAATAGTTGTCGTCCGCCATAAAGGAGATGTTATAATCACCTGTTTGTGAACTGGAGTACATAGAGGTTATAACAGTATTTATTTTAGTATTAATTAAATTGACCCTTGCCCTTATAGGTGTTAATGAACTTTCGTCTTTAATCGAACCTTTTAGGTTCGTTCTACGAACCTGAAGAACATTAGCAAGTTGAGCATCCTGCGATGATGGGCTAAAGTTAACCCTACGAATCTTCTCATCAAATACAAAGTTCACTTCAAATTGTTTATAGCCATTGAATTGAACCTTAAAATTATTTTGTCGCAATTCAAAGTTTTCGTAAAAGATGTTATTTATATTAACAACATACTGGTCTGTTACTGGTGCAAAAATTACAAACCCTCCATTTTTATCTGTTAATGTGGTGTAATTTCTTCCTTTACTATCAGTTGCAGTTATTCTTACGTTTGATATATCTAACTTACCAAGACCAGAGAGACGACTTCTATTAAGAATGATTTTTCCAAAAACCTTATTTTTCTCCACAAAAGGAAAAAAGTACTTGCCCGAACGATTTACTACTAGTTCAATGTCACCTGCGGCTTTGCTGAAACTTCCAACTTCTTTGCCAATGGGATTGTAGTTCAATCTGTAATTGCCCTCTGGGATTTTATCAAGTCTAACCCTACCTAAATTATCAGATAATAATTCTGCTGTAGAAAAATCTCCTGGGATATCACCTCTAACCTCAGAACTTATTTTTTCTATATAAACAAGAACATTCTTAAGTCCTGGTTCGTTATCTTCCTGAACAAAATTACCGTTGTAATCCTTGAAAAAGCCAAACTCAATATTGTAGTATTTTACTCTAGGTTGATTAATGTTAAAGTCCTTTTTGACACCAACCTCAAGGTATAAGGACTGGTATGTTTCTGCTAAATCTTGAGTGTTTAGTCTTTTTTGAAGAGAGTATACCCCAAGAAATTGAAATTCCCAGTTTTTAGGTAAATACACGTTCAGTATACCATTTAATGTTGCATAAGTGGATTTCAAAATCATATCGTTTGAGTAACTCAAACCAACGTTAGCCTTGACGAAATCTTTATAAACAAACCTTTCAAATGTAGGCAAGAACTGAAGTTTTCTCGTTTGCCTACCAGTTCGAAGAAAATTCATTTGTTCAAATGCTGACCGTGGACCTGATGTGTAAAATAACATAATCATTAATGAGCGGGTTCGCATCGACAAGGATATGTGATGGAAGAATGCCGATTCTTTATCATTTTCAACTTTGATTCCTTTATAGGGGTTGTCTAAAAATTTTGCCATAGCAAACTCAAAACTTGGAGTTACTATTATTGTGTTGGCATCATTCTTCAATCTTGCACCAATTAATGCTTTTCCGTTAATGCTTTGGAATAGTTCATTATCAGGAGAATTATTTAAATTATTTTCAACAACAGGTCCTCCAAAAATTTCGACTGTAGGAGAGAAGAAATGTCTGATCTGTAACTTCCCATTTCTGGTAATCAATTCTTCTAGATTTGCAAGTGTGTCATTTTGAATTGCTGCTTGGTTGTTTCTGTACTCGTTGTACGAGAAAACGTATTGGTTTAAAGAGCTTTTGGTCCAGATAATATTAGACAAAAGTTCAAACCTCCCAGCATATGGGCTATTCAGTAATTGACTCCCGTATTGTGCTGTTATGTTTGTTCTGAATGAACCAACCTTTGAATTATAAGTTAATTTGTAACCTTGTTCAGTATGTTCTTTTTTGTTATTTATTTCTCGCTGCAATGGGTTATATATGGTTTGAGCATAAAACCTATGTTGATTATTGATTGAAAAGCCAATGCCAACGAAGCCTAATTTCGAATTGTAATTATTTTTTTGATATAAATTGTATGCTGCTCCTGATTTGATGAATAAGTCAGGTTTGAAACGATAAGAGAATGAAGCACCTATATTTTCAGTGCCTAATTGTTCATTTTTGTTAGCTATCAATTCCGCACTTACTCTAGACCCTTTGTATGCAGCATAACCACCTCTTCCAAACATACTGCTTTCTATGCTCCTGTAACTATCTCCAACCTCCAAGGTCCAAGGTCCAAGGTTACTGCCAATATACATTCTATTGGTTTTATAAAAATCTGCCTTACTTTCCGATTGAAAGTTACGATAATAGTAGTAAAGCTCAGAATTGCCATTAAAAAGAGTCTTGCCCTCAAGGAATAGAGCGTAGTTTGGTTTCTTGGTGACATCAGCTAATCCTTGAGCATAAAATTCAAATCTTAAAGGCATATCCGCTGATGATATCTCATTTTTAGTCGAGGAATCAATGATTTTAAACCATAATGTATTTTGGTAAGATGTGTCAATAGTTGATACTTTTGCCTGCAGTCCGAATGTTTTTTTACCAAATTGTTCCTCTTGGTTTAGCTTTACTTTAAAAGTAAATATACTATCAGAGAAGGGAGGAATAGATACATCAGCAGAGAATAGAGCATCATCTAAATTATTAATGCCTAAAGTCCGATTACCATCGAACAGGAAATTAACCAATTCCTCTCTATTTCCCTTATTCTGAATAAAAACGGAAAATTCGGCTGATCTTGTTAGTGGGTCTAGAAAGAAAATTCTACTGTTGTACTTAACGGCAAGTTCAGTTTCTCTTGGTATTTTAACAAAACAGTAAACATTACGTATTGAATTTCCTTTATTATCGGTGAGTGAGGCTATTACGCTATAGCCAATGTCCCCTCTAACTTTACTGCCAACAGCGATCCTAATGGGCACTATTGTAGAATCTAAAGGCGAAAGGGTTATTTCTATTTTATTTGTTCCGATAACAGACCAACCGTCAGGTACTGTTATATTCAATGTAAAGGTTTCAGGGCGATTTGCTCTATTCTTTAAAGTAAGAGTATTGAAAAAGGCTTTATTTGCTGATGATTGAACTGAGTGTTGCAAAAAGTAGGCCTCGATATTTGCAGGGGTATCGGTATATAAGTAATACTGTGCAAACGATAAATGATACGATAAAACGAATATAAAAAGAACAACAATATGCTTTATCCTAATTACCATTTACTTTGGAAGAATTCATTAATACAAAGGTAAAAAATTACTATTCTAAAAATATAAAATATAAACTTTATTCTAACTGAAACCATAAGTAGGGAATATAATAATAACCTGGGCTGGTACCCAAAAGTGATACATCTTTACCCAATTCATAGGTGATTCCAAAAGTTATTTCAAAATTTGCTAATTTTGTTGTGCCCGATAAGAAAACTTGCCCTAATTCTGTTAATTCATATCCTGCGTTAGTTGAACAAGAAGTTGCGTCTGAGTCAAAAGCAGGATTTACCGGTATGAGTTTTAGTAAACTTAAATCAAGAGGAAGATTCCCATCATCCGATAAAATACGGTCACTAGCCCCAATTTTTAAAACCCAATCCTGGCCAATATTCAAACCTGTGCATGTAAGTTTAACTTTACTCCAGTTTGTCAAGGTAACACCAGAATTATATTGATTAATTGAAGATGCAATTAACTGAACTGTTCCGCCAGTAATTTTCGTTACTCCAACTCCTTGTGATAGACAAGTTGGACCTGAAATAATTAAGGTTACTCCCAAAAGCAGCAATACTATAAAGAATTTTTTTTTCCCTATGGGTTTCATCAGCTATTCTGTATTCAATTAATAGAGCCAAGCGATAATCGTTTGGCTCTATTAATTCAACTTTTGAGAAATTTAAAAAGGTGCTAATGTTAAAAACATGTTGTTAACGTAGATGTCAGTTGCTAAACTTTGAGCGGCAAGAGTGTTAGCGGCGACTACAGCAGGTGTTCCAACCTCCCAGGCTAATGTATATACGTGATTTCCACCTGCAGGAGCACCTGCGGCAGCGGGGGTAATATCCTGAGTTGTCAGTAACACATGAAGACCAGCAGATTCCAAGGCTCCACCTACAGTTGCATCAGTATAACCAACATTATCTAAGTCGAAAGTTGTATTGCCGGTCTCAAGGCCAATAAAAGTATCGTTTTCTGGGTCTAAAGTAACTTTGTATGCTCTTGATGAGGAGACCTGAAATGTTGTTGTTGTTCTAGGAGTTGCAACTATTCCGCCTGTGTATTGAGCTATAGTGTTAAAGACGAATACAATATTACCACCTGAAGTTACAGTAAGGCGGAGGATCGAGTTTAGCGTAACAGAAACAGGTACAACAGCCTGATCGGATACCATTTGCCCAAAACTTAGTTTTCCACTGAGCAAAATTGCGAAGATCAAAATAAATTTCTTCATAGTTTTTATGTTTTAGATTGTTTAAGATTATTCAGAAATTAATAATAAGGTAAAAGTAGGTTAAAAAAAACTAAATAAAAAAATAATTAAAGCATTTTTTTGTAAAAGTATCATATTTATTGATTAATCCAATTTTTGAGTTTGTGAAGTAAAATAATTTAACGTTGAAAATTTGACAATTTTGTTGATTATATGTAATTCATTGTAGTATTTTAACCTGAGTACATTAGAGGCTTAATGCTTGTGCTAATAGCGATTCATAATAGTTTTCAGAGCGGAGTAAGTATAGTGGTTAGATTGAATTTTCCACTAATCTGCCTGTCGCTAGGCTGGAACACTTATTCACAAAGTAAAACGAAAATAAGAAGAAACGTTAATTTAAAGCCAAATGATTTTCTAATGAATTTATGAAGTTGAATGTGTTTGAAATATTAGCAAATAAGTACCAAGTGAATTTATGGCATTTAGTTGTTTTTGAGGTTGGATATAAAAACTTAGTTCATTGTTATTACTCCACTTTAAACCCAACAACTAGAATGTCATCTACCTGTTGATACTGTGTTCCTAGCCAGTCTTTTAAAGTGTTTTTAAGCATTTCTCGTTGTTGTTCACCTGAAAGTATAGATATGCTTGCTAACATATCAACAAATGACTTAATCATAAATTTTCTTCCGTCGGCTCCGCCGAATTGATCAATAAATCCATCAGAAAAAAGATAGAACCATGTTGTTTTTTCGACTAGTATTTGATGGGTTGTAAAATCGTTTTCAAATACCCCATAACCTCCTCCAATCGATTCTTTATCGCCCCTAATTCTGAATACCTCTTCTTCCGAAACATAAACGATAGGGTTTTTAGCCCCGGAGAATTCAACTATTTTATTTTTAAAGTCAACGACACAAAGCGCCATATCCATACCGTCTCTGTTGTCAGTTTCATCTTGTCTTAACGCTTTTCTAATCCCATTATTCAGTTCTCTTAGAATTGCACCTGGTGTGTGAATGCCCTTGCTAACAATCTCATCGAGTAGGTTGTATCCAATCATAGAAAGGAATGCTCCAGGAACTCCGTGACCGGTACAGTCAATTGCTGATATGGCAAATTTATCCGTATCATGATTGAACACCTCTTTGCTGTTAGAGATTGGTCGGAACCAGTAGTAGTCTCCGCTCACGATATCGCGAGGTCTGAAAAAGATAAAAGAATCTGGGAAGTAAGCTGTTAAACTTGCCTGTGTTGGGAGTAATGCCTTTTGAATCCCTTGTGCATAGTTAATACTCTTACTAATATTCTCGTTTTGTCGCTGAATATGGTCGCGTTGCTTTTGAATCTCAGTGTTTTGTAAACTTAGCAATTCGTTTGCTTTTTTCTTATCTTTATAGTTCTTATATATAAAGATTGCCAATACTAGCATCAAAACTAAAAAGCCAACAGCAGAGAAAATAATTATCCTTTGCAATCTAACCTGAGCTTGTTGTTCTCTGTTTATTGTCTCGGCTAGTTCTTTTGCTTGTTCAGCAACTTTGATTTTATTCTCTTGGAATTTGGCATACTCTTGAGCTAGGTTAAGGCTATCTTGTTTTGCGGTTACTACCATACCCAAGGAATCTTGCTTAGTTTTTGCTCTTAATTCATTTAACTCCATAATCTGCCTCTGGATTTCACGTTGCCTTTTCTCCATTTCAACTTCTGCCTGAGATTTCGTTACCTCTTTTTCATAGGTTGTTTTAATATCTTGAGTTGAAAGTTGAAGTTCATAGGTTGCATACATATCATTGTATTCCCTCGTTTTGCGTAAATCACCCAGTTTATCGTAGTTCGCAGCAAGAAGTTTTGCGCAGTTTAAAATTAATCGGGAATTGTTAACAGATTTGGCCAACTCAAGTGCTTCTAGAAGTCGTTCGATGGCCTTCTCCGTTTGATTTAACACAGTTAACAGGTAAGCAACATCAATTAAACCAGCCGATACCTCTGATTTATTGTTGAGTTTTCGACGGGCTTCAAGGCTTTTATTAAAATACTCGAGAGATAGATCGAGTCGATCTATGTCAGTGTAAATCAATGCGATATTGCTGTATACTGTTTTAATGTCACTGAAGTTGCCAATTTTTTGGTTTAGCGGTACCGTTTCTAGAAAAGTATTAATTGCCTCTTTTATGATTCCATTTTCCCAATATATAAAAGCAATTTTGTTCAGATAAAATGCAGCTTGTTGCGAGTTATTGGCTGATTTGTAACGTGAAACTAACTCTCTGAACTTATCAATATCATCCTGTTTCTCTTTTGGGAGTTGAATAATCTCCTGTGAGATAGCAGGCATAAAAAAAAACATAAGGAACACGAATATAAAACCTGTAATCTTCTGCTGATTTCTCATTTTATCAATTACCTTGAACGATTAAGATTTGTAAAGTAAAGCAATTCTTATTCAAATTTTTTATATCGAAAAAACAATTAAGAGAAAATAGTGCATGCTAAAACAATATTATGCTAACAGTGTTTGGAATCCGCACTAATTTTTAACCAAGTTATAAATTATTCATGTACCAAATATACTTTTTATTCAAATATGTTAGTATAAAACATGTAAACTATTGTAACCATAAATGTTTTTATGTGAAAAATCCTTTTAGAATTGGAGTATTTTATATTATGCATTAAATATTACTAAAATCATGTTTGATAATCTCCTTTAGAAACATTTTTTTTTGTAATTTTAGCAAAAATAAAATTATACCGCATGTTGAAGAGAAAAATTATTTTTATTGGAATAGTTTTCATTACTAGTTTTATTCACGAAAACATTTATTCTCAGGACTTTGAGGTTGCTCCTGTGAAGCTTGAGTTTACAACAGAACCTGGTGAGAATCAAATTAAAACAATTACCGTTAAAAATCATAGCAATAAAAAAGAATCATTTATTATATCTATTAGTGATTTTTTACCTTCATCCACTGGAGGGTTTAACTATATGCAACCTAATTCTACAAAAAGATCATGTGCGAATTGGTTGAATATTACTCCATCTTTCTTTGAGTTGAACCCGAACGATGAGATGATTGTCCAAATCTCCATGATGGTGCCAAATGATCAATTTAGTGCAGCTTGGTGTTCGTTATATTTACAGACAACTCTTGAGCAAACATCTTGGAGTTCTGATAAAAATTTAGGTACAGGGGTTACCGTAACAGGAAGGATTGGTATTTTGATCTATCAATCTCCAAAGTCAAATACAAATCACTCTATTAAGATAAGTAATTTATTGGAGGTGACTAAGTTGGGCGATCGTAATAGAAAATTCTCTGCTACAATTGAGAATTTAGGTGATAAAATTACAAAATGCAAAGTTTATTTGGTCGCATCAAATATGAGAACAGCAGAGGAAAAGCAATTTACTTCTATTGAGATTGAGACTTTCCCAAAAATGTCTAGAACCATTGAATTAGTTATGCCAGATGAACTTACACCGGGCAAATATTCCTTAGCTGCTATTCTTGATTATGGTGCAAAATATTCTTTAGAAGGGACTCAGATTTTTATAGATGTTAAAGAACAGTTTAAGGCTAATAATTCTGAAACTACAAAAGTAACATCTGATACTTCTCGTGTTAAATAGACGATATTATAATATATACTAAGCCATCGGTAATATACCAGATGGCTTTTTTTCTAAAAAAACAAATCAATTATGCCACTTTCCATACTGAAAATAATATTTTTTCTAAACCTCACCATTTGCCTTAATCAGGTTGTTGGGCAACAGGTTATAGAGAAGAGTTATTCAAATGGACTTCCTAAAGAGAGGTGTATTGTTTCTATTTTTGGTAAAGATACAATTAGGACTGGTGCTTATAGTTTTTATTTTGAGAATGGACGTATTATGCAGGAGGGTTTTTTTAAAGATAATAAGCCGGATAGTATTTGGATTACATATTTTCCTTCAGGCGCAAGAAAAAGTTTGTTTAACTATAAGTTCGGTCTAAAAAATGGAGAATTCATTTTTTGGGATAATGACGCTGCGATATACCAAAAAGGCAATTATAAAGCGGATAAATTGAATGGTATATTAACTACTTTTTTCTCAAATGGGCAGGTTGATACAGAATCAAGTTATAAAAACGGCTACCTGAATGGAATTACCAAAGTTTATAGTAGTGAAGGGCAGTCAAAGCTAATTGCGGAATATCAAAATGATACTCTTAATGGTTTATGGCAAACCTATTACGATACAGGTGAATTAAACTACAAGGGTAAAAAGATTAAGGGAAAGTATCAGGATACTCTTTACACTTACTATAAGAGTGGTCAACTTCAACGTAAAACTTATTATAATAATGGACTCACTGAAGGTGCTGTGGTTGGTTTCTATCCGTCTGGGAAAAAAATGATAGAAACCAATTATAAATCTGGCAATATCGAAGGGAAATCTGTAGAATATTATGAAAATGGGGGTATTGCAGAAGAGGGTTATTATTCTAATTTTAGTAAAAACGGACTTTGGAAGAGCTATTACCCTTCCGGTGTTTTGCGAAGTGCTGGAGATTTTAAGAATAGTCTTTTTGAAGGATTTTGGATAATTTATCACCCAAATGGTGTTGTTAAGCAAGAGGGGAACTATCGAAAAGGGAAATCTAATGGAACTTGGTGTTATTATGGTACTGAAGGTAACTTATTGCTTACGGGTAACTATATTGATAATCTTCATCATGGTATATGGACCACATTCTATGCTAACGGAAAAACTGCAGGCAGGGTTAACTATTTAAATGGAGTTGGAGTAGGCCCTGTTTGGACTTACGATGAAAAGGGAGTTGTGTTTCGAAAGTTAAAACTAAACTCTAATCAATAAAAAAAATCGGAATTTCTTCCGATTTTTTTTATTTCACTTTTCACAATTCTTAAATATCTATCTTCGCATACTTCGCGTGCTTCTCAATGAACTCTCTACGAGGTGGAACCTCATCGCCCATTAGCATCGAGAATATTCTATCTGCCTCAGCCGCACTTTCAATGGTTATTTGTCTTAGTATTCGTGTTGCAGGATTCATCGTAGTGCTCCAAAGTTGTTCTGCGTTCATCTCTCCCAAACCTTTGTAGCGCTGAATGTGAACAGAACCATCTTTACCTTTTCCAATCTCATCAACGGCTAATTTTCGGTCATCTTCATTCCAACAATACCTTTCATCTTTACCTTTCTTAACAAGATATAGAGGAGGAGTTGCAATATAAAGGTGTCCTTCTTTAATCAGCTCTGTCATGTAACGGAAAAAGAATGTCATAATTAGGGTTGCGATATGGCTACCGTCAACGTCAGCATCGGTCATGATGATTACTTTATGATAACGTAAGCCAGACATGTTCAATGCTTTGCTGTCATCATCGGTGCCAATATTAACCCCAAGTGCAGTAAATATGTTCTTTATTTCCTCGTTCTCAAATATCTTATATTGCATTGCCTTCTCAACGTTCAAGATTTTTCCTCGAAGAGGAAGGATTGCTTGAAAGTTTCTGTCGCGACCTTGTTTTGCTGTACCACCCGCAGAGTCACCCTCAACAAAGTATATCTCTGTTAGAGAAGGGTCTTTTTCGGAACAATCTGAAAGTTTACCAGGTAATCCTGAGCCTGAAAGAACTGTTTTACGTTGAACCAATTCGCGAGCTTTGCGCGCAGCATGACGTGCCTGAGCAGCAAGAATAACTTTTTGAACAATAGTTCTTGCATCCTTTGGGTTCTCTTCAAGATAGTTGGCCAACGCCTCACTAACGGCCTGATCTACAGCTAAACTAACATCAGAATTTCCTAACTTTGTTTTA
Organism: uncultured Rikenellaceae bacterium; assembly: GCA_964390565.1. GTDB lineage: Bacteria > Bacteroidota > Bacteroidia > Bacteroidales > Tenuifilaceae > UBA8529. The sequence continues at coordinate 118,087 of CAYMII010000002.1, read as the reverse complement.
GTTTGACCTTCGAATTGAGGTTCAGCAACTTTAACAGATATGATAGCGGTTAAACCCTCGCGAAAATCATCACCATTTATATCAAATTTTAGCTTTGAGAGCATGCCAGAATCTTCGGCATATTTCTTTAACGTGCGTGTAAGGGCGCGTCTAAAACCTGTTAAGTGCGTACCGCCTTCAATGGTGTTGATGTTGTTAACGTAAGAGTGTACGTTCTCAGAGAATGATGTGTTGTACTGCATTGCAACCTCAACAGGAACATCATTCTTCTCGGTAGTGATTGTAATGGTTTTCTCAATTAAACTCTCGCGGTTTGCATCAAGGAATTTTACAAACTCCTTTAAACCTTCCTCAGAGTGAAAATCTTCTTTTAAGAATTTCTTTTCGCCATTGTTGTCTTCAACTTCGCGCTTATCGGTTAACGTAAGGTATACTCCCTTGTTAAGGTATGCTAACTCACGTAAACGAGATGATAGTATTTCGAATTTATACTCAACGGTTTGGGTGAAAATAGTTTCGTCGGGTAAAAAGGTGATGATTGTTCCCGTTTTGTCGGTAGTACCTATCTCCTCAACGTTTGCCAGAGGTTTTCCTTTGCTAAACTCTTGGCGATAAATTTTACCATTACGATGAATTTCGGCCACTAATTTTTTTGATAACGCGTTAACGCATGATACCCCAACGCCGTGTAGACCTCCAGATACTTTATAGCTGTCTTTATCAAATTTACCTCCGGCATGAAGTACGGTAAGTACAACCTCAAGAGCCGATTTCTTCTCCTTTTCGTGATAGTCAACAGGGATACCACGGCCATCGTCGGTTACGCTAACAGAGCCATCCTCGTTAATGGTTAAATCAATTTTGGTACAATACCCTGCCATTGCCTCGTCGATTGAGTTATCAACCACCTCGTAAACCAAGTGGTGCAACCCTTTAACGCCTGTGTCGCCAATGTACATGGCAGGTCTCATTCGAACCGCCTCTAATCCCTCTAGTACCTGAATGCTATCTGCTGAATAATCAGATTTTCCATTGGTAGCAGTTACCTCTTTTACATTTTCCTCGTTACTCATATTGTCAGTTAACATTATCTTATTTTCAATCGCCAGCCAAAGCACATATATGCTCAGCTAAATCGACAATAGATTTTATTGATTATCAGTTATTTGCTCGGGAGTAAATAAACCCATCAAAAGTAATAAAAATAATTGAAATTTCTTATTTTTTTACTACTTTTTTACGGTTTTAATACATTGAAAGATAGATAGTTATAATGAATTTAATAAATTATAACAACATGCCTGTATGAGACTGGTTTTCAGTATTATATCTTGTTAGAAGGTATAGATTCAAATTACCTTAAAAAGCATATGTCAAGCCAACCTTAGCATTGAACCTGTACATAGGGTATAAATAGTACACATCATATTTTGACGATGCAAGGTTATTAAGGGTGATAAAAGCCGAAAGGCGCTTGTTATATCGATATTCTAATCCCAAGTTGATATCAGAAATACCCTCAAGCATTTTAGAATCCCCATTTGAGGCCTTTACATAACGCTTTCCGGTTGTAAACATATCAAGCGTTACAATAATCTTATCTCTAAGGCTATATCTGAATGAGGCAAGTGCAGTTAAATCTGGCTTATGCCATGGTTTTGCCTGTTCTTTTAGTTTGTACTTATCGTATTGAACTCTTAAAAATACGTTAAACTTCGATGATGGTGCGATGGTTAATTCACCTAATAACCTTGTGCGCTCTGCATTATCGCTAACAACTGTAAATCGGTTGTATAGTGGATTGCTAGGCATGATGCTAGTGTTAACAAAGAAGTACATGCTGTCGATAATCGAGTAGTTTGCGTAAAGTAGATACGAAACCTTAGTGCTCATATTTCCTTTAATACCGCCTGTTACATTGATTTTATGACTTGTATTATAAACTTTTTTCCCGGGTAAAAACCAAGGGTTTTCGGCTGTAATCTTTGCGTTTGAATTCTCCTCAAGGTATCCGTTTATCTCAATATAAGGGATAAGGTAATGGCTAATAATATCGTATGATAAATGCCCAATTGGGTAAAATGTTGATTGGTTGCTTGTGGAGTTTGCGTCAACAACTAATCTAGTACCAACCAATGCTCTCCATTGCTTTCCATAAAGGTTAATCCAAGGAGAAAGGGTAACTATTGTATTATTTGCAGAATCAAGTTCTGAACTTTTCATGTAGTGATGAACCGAAAACTCACCACCCAAATGCTCTTCCTTTAAGAATTTATCCATCTTAAGCGAAAGCTTAAGTAATGTTTCTTGTATGTTGAAGTTATCGCTTAGGTGATTTATTCCAGTATTGAATGCATAGTTTAAATGGCTCGAATCGGTATGGGTTGAGTAGTAGTCTAAATCGGCATGTAGCTGGTTGTAGTATTGTGATTTTGGCACTGTATCAGTGTTTAATACACTTGTAGTCTCTGTGTCGTATCCATAGTAGCCAACCTTGTTGCGGTTAAATCCCATAGATGCCGAAATAGCCGCTTTATCAAGTATCTTTTTTCCAAAGATGTTAATATCAGTTCTTCCAAATTCAGCTTTAACCTTTTTGCCGTTATCCAATTTTGCATTTCCAACAGATGAGTGGCTTTGAAACCAGCCACCATAGTTAAACTCCTTGTTACGACCATTGTTGTAGTAAACCTCAAGTAGCGGCGATATGCCGTTTCCAATTCCAAATTTCACATAGGTGTTGTATAAATCGCTAAGTGGCTCCATTAGCATTTTTGCTGATGAGATAGGCGTAACGGAGTAGTTAACAGTAAATGGACGTTGGATAAGGTTGTAATTTAGCTTTGGTACTTGCTTTAAAGTATCGTCAATTTTTGGCAAAAGGTTTATCTTGAAAGCATCGGAGATAGAAGGCTCGTATGGACGAACCACCTGAACCTCTTTGTTTAGCTTATCATCTTGCCCAAAAATATTTGAATTAACCGATATCGTTATTAGGGCTGTAACTATTGCTGATATTATATACTTCATCTTTACTGTATTCATCACGGTTACTACTAGAATGTTGTAATGTGTTGTGATTTTTTCTTAATCTTTATTGTGTCCTGAACTTCGGTTGGTTGCTTGCTCTTTTCGGTCTTTAATATTGCATTCAACTTTTCTGTTGCAAGGTCAATAATTCCATCGTTTGGAACCGAATATCCATCCATAACGCTTTGTAAGGTTGCCTTTGCTTGGAAAAGGTCATCTTTTTTTACATATATGTCAGAAAGAAGAACGAAACTCTTTGCCAACCAGTAGCTATGTGGTGTGTTTTTTTCGGAGAATGAGAAAACTTCGCTTTCGGCTTTATCAAGTTTACCTAAGTTGAACTGAATTTCAGCCATATGGTATTTGGCTTCAGCGCCCTCCTTGGTTTTAACATCGCTGGCTACTTTTGAAAATTCATCGAATGCCTCGTTGGCTTTGTTGGTTTGCATAAGTGCGATGGCAAGTTTAAAGCGCGTTTCGCGCTCAATTTCAAGCGGAAGTTTCTCGGTTAGAAGCACTTTGTTTGATGCTGCGATAACATCCTCATTCTTGCTTAAACCAGAAGCCGAACGAAGTTTACCTAAACGAGCTGTAAGCAGGTTATTCTTTAGCTCAGCCTGATTCTCGAGTTTATCGTAGGTTTCGTATGCCTTAGCAAAATCACTTTTATCAAAGTAGATTTGAGCAGCCATTAGCAACGCTTGCTCAGTGAAATCGTTTTTCTGACGTTGAATTACTTGGCTTAAGGCATCAATAGCTTTGTCTTTATCGCCTGAACGATAGTAACAATCGCCAATATAGAAGTTTGCATTAAGAATGAAATTGCCCTTTGCGTAATCGTCGATATACTTTTTCAGAACTGGAATTGACTTGTCGCACTCCCCGGTCATGTAAAGCTTTTCAGCAGAGATGTATGATAATGAATCCTTTTCTGATAAACTCATGTTTGCAATACTGCCTAACTGTCCTGCGTAAGCAAAGTAAGCATCAACATCACCTTTATCAACATATATGTTTTTGATACCAACCAAAGCATTTTTTGCTTCGGATGAACCGGGGTATTCTTCAACAACTCGCTTATAGTAAACCGCTGAACTATCGGGTTTGTCTTGATTGAAATATATTAAACCCAGCTGAACCAATGCTTTTACGTGGTAGCTGCTTCCAGCGTAATCATTTTCGATTTTCTTGTAATACTTGATGGCCTCGTCGTACTGTTTTAAGTTTTGATTGCTCTCAGCGATTTCAAAAATAGCATCATCGATATAGCTCGATTGAGGATAATTCTTGATGAGCTTTTGTAGGGTTTCAAGTTCTTTTTGGGGTCTGTCAACCAAACCTAAAGAGAAGCCACGTTGAAACATCGCGTAATCAACATCAAGGGTGTTAGTTGCAATAGATTTATCGTAGTAATCAATTGCTGTCCAGTATTTTCGTTGGATGAAATACGAATCTCCAATTCGGTTAAAAGCATCTCCAATAAACTGGTTCTTCTCGCCCTTACTGATATCAGTATATTTCCTAAACCAAACCACTGCATCGTCGTACTTTTTCTGCTTAAAGCAGGTGTAGCCCTGATTGTAGTGCGCAAGGTTGTATTCTGGTAACCCAAATGCACCGGGTGAAACTAGGAACTGATTGTAGGTTTCTAAAGCTTTTTCATAGTTTTCGGTTCGGTAGTACGATTCTGCTTGCCAGTAGTAAGTTTGAGCAAGGATGGTTCTGTTAAAATCGGGGTATTTTAACGATAAATCGAACTTTTTAATGGCTTCGCCATAGTTGAGATTTTGGAAAAGCTCCAGCCCTCGAAAGAATGCAACCCTTTGGTAAGCACGCTTCATAGTAGCATCTTGATTCTTGATTTTATCAAGCGATTCTAATGCATCCTTGTAGTTTCGAGTGTTTGAATAAGCCAGAACCAAATAGTTATATGCCTCATCAGTTCGAGGGGTATTGGGATATGTTTCGATATATGTTTTGAAAGCATCAATTGCCTCGTTAAAAGGTGAGTATAGCAATTCGTAGGTAATCTTTGCATAGTTGAACAGTGCGTCCTCCTTGATTACTGGGTCGAAATTCAACTTTGATGCTAAAGCCAAAGCCTGACGGGCTTTGTTTTTATCGTTTAGCTTGATATAGCAATCGGCCAAATGGTAATTGGCATTTTGGCTCAGCGAATCTTCTAAAGTTGATACTTTCTCTAAATTCTTTGCGGCTAAACTATCTTTGTGAAGTTTGTAATAGTTATAACCAATTAGATAGTAATCCTCGCGTGAAGCATTCTTAGTTTTTTCGAGATATTTCTCAAAGTATGATGCGGCCTTCTCGTAATCTTTAAGGCGATAGTATGAGTCGCCAACTAGCCTTGCAATTTCTGGGGCACGCTTTTCAGATGCCGTTTCGATAAGGGCAGGAGCAAACTCTACAACTTTATCATATTGATGTTGTAAGTAGTAAATCTGAGCGATATAGAATGGCGCAACAGGAGCAAAGGTTTCATCCTTTTGAAGTTTTTGAAATCCCTTAAGTGCTGTGGCATAGTTCTTTTGCGTGTATGCAATGTGAGAGTAGTAATAAGTAGCAGGTGATGCAAATTTATTATCAGTGTCTTTTATCTCAAAAAAGGCGCGACTAGCAGCGTCAAAGTCGTTTAAGTTAAAATAGCTGTAGCCAATCATAAACTGTAAATCGGCTTTTTGCTCTTCGTTAAAGGCTTTTCTATCGATTTTTTTAAACCAAGTTATGGCGTTTTTGTAATCCTTTTCGTTGTAACGCAAACGTCCCATTTCGAGATAAGCGAAATCAACCTTTTGGCTCTCGGGATAGCTATTGATGAATGTTCCGATCAAAAACTCAGCATCCTTATTGGTCAATTCAATTGAGCACATGGCTCTGTAGAATTCTGCATCCGATTTAATTTGGCTTGCGCCGGGCTCCATCGATGAGGCAACCTTTTCGAATTGCTTTTGGGCATCGCCAAACTGGCCTTTGCGGTAAAGTTCAAGCCCTCGTCGAAACGATGCGTCGAAATTTGTGTAGATGGTTGATTCTTGAGCTTGGATGCTCTCTGCGAATGCTATTATTATGAAAATGAGGACAAACCTGATGTTGCGACTTAACATATTATATCTCATTGAAATTCCGATAAAAGTACTAAGAAATGGCTTAATAGTTTATTAATCCTAATCTTTTATATCAACACTTAACTGTTAATAAGTTGAATTATTGCGAAGCGATTGTTAATAAAGGTTTTGGTGGAAAGGATTCGTGCTAAAAGGAGTCAGAAATCAGAATTTAGAAGTCAGAATTCAGTATTCATAGCCAATACACCAAATAACTTGATTTTCATCCATATTCGGCTTAACTTGATGCTAAATTTGATGGCGATGATTTGTAAAGTTAAGAAAGTGCTAAGGGCACACCCAACGCTCGAAGGGGCAGGAGTAAGGTTGAAACGAGTTTTTGGTTACGAGACTCGTTGCGAAACAGATCCTTTCTTACTCTTCGACCATTTTGGTTCAGACAACCCTAAGGATTATTTGGCCGGTTTCCCTTGGCATCCGCACCGGGGGATTGAAACGGTTACCTACATGCTCGAGGGTAAGGTTGAACATGGCGATAGTTTAGGTAATTCAGGTGTGATTAGCGCTGGAGATGTTCAGTGGATGACTGCTGGCAGCGGGATTGTACATCAGGAAATGCCATTGCCTCAAAATGAGCTGATGTATGGCTTTCAGCTTTGGGTAAATCTGCCAAAGGCACATAAAATGACAAATCCAAAGTATCGAGATATAACTACAAATGATATACCTCTAGTCGAAAACCCAGAAGCAAGGATTAAGTTAATCGCTGGTAAGTACAGGCAGCACGAAGGGGCTGTTAATGATTTGTTTGCTGATATTATCTATTTTGATATCAAGATTTGGCCTGATGCTAACTTTTTATACGCTGTTGATGATGAGTTTAACTGCTTTGCCTATGTTTACGATGGGGTAACTACATTTCCTGGCAGAGAGGAGTTTGTTCGAGCCGAAGAACTCGTAATGTTTGAAAAAGGGAATCAAATAAACATAAAAGCGGGTGCCGATGGGGCAAGGTTAATTCTAATTGGCGGCAAACCACTTGGTGAGCCAATTGCATGGAGAGGCCCAATAGTGATGAATACAGATACCGAACTAGAAGTTGCTTTTGAAGAGTTTTATAATGGGAACTTTATCAAGTTTAAGCCTGTAAAGTGAGAATGAAACCTCAAGCGATTCTTTTTAGGTGAGGCGAATTGACCTCAGTAAAATTTAGTGACATTATCTGCATTCTCCGATAAGTATACCTACTGGTTTAAATTTATGCTTGAAAAGCATTCAGAAATATTCAATAATAATCTTTAAGGGTGTTAATATTTTCATTTTTAAATAGTTGTATTTTTCCTGAAAGCTAGAGTTAATAATAACTCCCTGCGTTATAAACAATTGTTAATATCGCCTGTTGAAATCTGGTGAGTATCAAATCGGTAATAAACTTGAAATGGGCTTTTTGCCAACGTAAATTTGTTTTATCAGATGAGCGATAAAAGGTTTGCCCTTGAACGAGTAAAAACCGATACTAGTTTTGGTAGAACAAGAAAAAGTCGGTTGAGAGCAGCAAAGTAGACATCGCAAGATAACTAAATCGCTGGTTCAACCAATCAAGGCGCGGATGTTAAGGCGAAGATGAGCCATACAAGCAATTCGAAACCTAGCATGGACGAAAGCAAACCAAACGCGAAAGCGTTTGAGTCCCGTCAACCGAAATAACAGTAGTCTGACACTCCGGCGGCACGTCCGCACCTAGTGACCAGGATTTTTTCACCCCGAAAGAATCCTGGTTTTGTTTTGTGCTTATTTAAACTCTGTGGTAAAATGTCGAACTACTTTAATTGGATGTTCCTCAGCCTTAAACTATTCGAAACCACAGAGACTGAACTTAATGCCATTGCTGCCCCTGCAATCATTGGATCAAACTGAAAACCTGTGAAAGGGTAGAGGATACCCGCAGCAAGCGGAATTCCAATTAGGTTGTAAATGAACGCCCAGAAAAGGTTTTGCTTTACCGTTTTCATGGTTCGTTTCGATAGCTGAATTGCTTTTGATACGTAGGTTAGGTCGGATGTAATTAACGTAATTTTTGCAATCTCCATTGCAATGTCTGATCCTTTACCCATGGCTATACTTACATCGGCTTGGGCAAGCGCCTGAGAATCGTTGATTCCATCGCCAATCATTGCCACGACTTTACCCTCATTTTGAAGCGATTTAATATATTCGCCCTTATTGGAAGGTAATAGTTCTGACTCAAACCTATCAATACCAATTCTTTGAGCAACGGCTTTGGCCGTTTTATGATTATCACCTGTTAGCATCACTACCTCGATGCCCAATTGTTTAAGATTGGCAATGGCACTGGCTGATGAGGCTTTAACCTTATCGGCTATTGCAATTGCTGCAATTGTCTGATTTTTTTCAGCAAAAAAGATAACGGTGTTTGCTTCCTCTTCCCATTGAACTGCTCTGGTTAGTAAAGAGTCTTGGACTTGAATATTATAGTTTGCTAGCAGTTTTTGATTGCCAACGATGTGTTGACTTCCATTTACTATTGCTTTAACACCCATTCCTGTGATTGATTCGAAACCATCAACCTTTAGCGATGATTGTTTGCTGAAATGCTTAACCACAGCATCAGCCAATGGATGTTCTGATAACGATTCTATAGCAAGAAGAGCGTTTGAGAGTAATTCAATATCTGCATTTCCATCTGCCCATACGATGTCAACAACCTCAGGTTTTCCTTCGGTTATTGTTCCTGTTTTATCAAGAACAACAGTTGTAATTTTATGAGCAATTTCAAGGCTTTCGGCATCCTTAATCAAAATGTTGTTTTCAGCACCTTTCCCTACTCCAACCATAATTGCAGTTGGCGTTGCTAAGCCCAACGCACAAGGACATGCAACTGCAAGAACAGTTACAAGCGCAAGTATTCCTTGAATTATACCATTCTCACCCCCTAAGATAAACCAGATAAACATGCTTAAAAGGGCAATTGCCATAACAACAGGAACGAATATGGCTGCAACTCTATCGGCTAGATGCTGAACGGGTGCTTTGCTCCCTTGAGCCTGCTCAACCATCTTAATAATATGGCTTAGCATCGTTTCGGAGCCAACTTTTTCGGCAACAATGGTTAATGAACCCTTTTGGTTGATAGTTCCTGCAAATACCTTATCGCCATTACTTTTGCTAACAGGAATTGGTTCGCCAGTAATCGTGCTTTCATCAATAAACGAAGAGCCAGCAGCAACACTGCCATCAACGGGGATTCTATCGCCCGGTTTAACAACAATTTGATCGTTAACTTTTACCTCGTGGATTGGTGTTTCAACGGGTTGCCCATTAACTAAAAGTGAAACTGTCGTGGGCTGTAAGCCCATTAACTTTCTTATTGATGAAGATGTTTTTCCCTTGGCATTCTCCTCAAGGAATTTCCCTAAAAGGATGAATGTGATAATTACCGCAGCCGATTCGTAGTATACATGTGGGTGCAAACCACGACTATGCCAGAACTCAGGCCAAAACGTGTTGAAAAGGCTAAACGCAAACGCAATAAAAGTGCTAAGCGCAACCAATGTATCCATGTTGGCTTTTAGATGCCTTGTCTGCTTAACAGCATTAATGTAGAAGTTGCGACCAAACCAGAAGATAACAATGGCCGATAGCACCATCGAAATGTAAGGCGAGTATTCCCAATGCATAAAAACCATACCAAGCAACACTACAGGTATTGAGAATATTGCAGAAAGTATTGTTTTGGTTTTAAGCGAATGGATATTCTTTTCTCGAGCCTCGCTCACCGTTTTATCGGTATCAACTGAGTCAATAATTAAATCGTAACCAATAGAACGAATGGTTTCTTGAAGTTTTAATGGGGTTATAACTTTTGGGTCGAACTCGATCCATGCAGTGTGGTTGGCGAGGTTAACACCGGCATCCTTAACTCCACCCTGCGCTTTAAGCATTGATTCTACACTGCCTGAACAGCCTGCACATGACATCCCTGTAACAGGGTAAATCTGTTTTTCCATTATTCGATATTATTCATCAGTAACAACAGCGGAAGGTAGGAAATGTTTGAATTTGTAAAACTCAGTCAGGGTTCTGAACCCTGACTGAGTTAAAAATAAATAAGGGGAAGTGATTGGCCGTCAGCCAAAATATTTTATACTTTTATAAGGAATAAGTTGAACAAAAAAATACCCCCGTATTGTAAGACGAGGGTGGCTTAAATGTTTTCACAACATTTAACCCTTTGTATAAATAAGCATTTAAGCTGTGACCAATATTTCAAAGATACAATCTGAAAGCAATTCACAACTTGGTCAGAATAGCATTCTAAGAGATAAAGCTGTGACCAATATTTCAAACCTGCCTGCCGGTAGGCAGGGATACAATCTGAACCGTAGCGAAGCGGAGTTCGCCGTAGGCAACTGAAGCACATCGGAACTCGGCGCAGCCAAAGCAATTCACAACAAGATAATTATTAGAGTTTGTAAGTCCCTAAAGTATCTAGCTTAAAACAGTAACGAAGTTTATTATGCGTAGAAATATTAGTCTTATTTGTAATGGGTGAAGATTTAATTTTATGGTTTGAACATTTTTAATTCAGTATCGTTTGTTAGTTAGATAACAACAAAATTATTAAATAAATGAAATACCTAATTGTAGGAGGAGTTGCAGGAGGTGCCACAACTGCAGCACGTTTAAGGCGTATAGATGAATCGAGCGAAATTATCATTTTTGAAAGAGGTGAATACATCTCTTATGCTAATTGTGGATTGCCCTACTATATAGGAGGAGTCATTACGGAGCGTCAAAACCTTTTTGTACAAACCCCTCAGTCTTTTGGTACAAGATTTAACCTTCAGGTTCGAAACCTTTCCGAGGTAGTATCAATTAATAAGAATGATAAGGAGGTTACAGTAAAAGATTTGCGTACAGGCGATACTTATGTTGAGACTTACGATAAGTTGGTTCTGTCCCCTGGCGCCGAACCTGTTAAGCCCCCGCTACCTGGCATCAATCAGGATGGGATATTTACTTTACGAAATGTTCCTGACACCGATTTAATTAAGAAATATGTTGAGGAGAAAAAGCCTCGCCACGCAGTGGTAGTTGGTGCTGGTTTCATTGGGCTTGAGATGGCCGAAAACCTTCATAGTCGTGGAGTAAATGTTACAATTGTGGAGATGGCAGAGCAAGTTATGACCCCGTTGGATTATTCTATGGCAGCTCTTGTTCATCAGCATTTGAAAACTAAAAATGTTGAGTTCTATTTAAAAACGGCAGTTTCTTCATTCTCTAAAATTAAGGAACGTATAGGAGTGCATTTGAATAACTCAAAAACAATAGAGACGGATCTTGTTATTTTATCCATTGGCGTTAGGCCCGAAAGCCGTTTGGCAAAGGATGCTGGGTTACATATTGGCGAAACAGGGGGGATTTCAGTTAATGAATTTCTCCAAACATCCGATAGCAACATTTATGCTCTTGGGGATGCAATTGAGTTTACAAACCCTGTTACAGGTACTAAAATGATCACCTATTTAGCTGGGCCTGCTAATAAGCAAGGGAGAATTGTTGCTGATAATCTTGTCAGGGGAAACAAGAAAAAGTATAAGGGAGCAATCAATACTGCTATAGCAAAGGTGTTCGACATAACCGTTGCTTCAACGGGTGTTTCAGGAAAATTGCTCGACACTTTGAATATCCCATATATCGGTTCTATAACACATTCATCATCTCATGCGGGTTACTATCCGGGAGCTGTACCTATGTCAATTAAGATTGCCTTTTCTCCCGATAATGGTCGTTTACTTGGTGCTCAGATTGTTGGTTACGAGGGGGTTGATAAACGAATCGATCTGCTTTCAAATGCCATTCAGCGTGGCGAAACGGTGTACGATCTTGGGGATATTGAGCATGCTTATGCACCGCCCTACTCATCGGCTAAGGATCCCGTGAATATTGCCGGAATGGTTGCTGAGAATATTTTGGATGACACCACCAAAATAATTTCATGGAGAGCTGTGGGAAAGAATGCAAAAGAAGAAATGTTTTTGTTGGATGTTCGCACTACTGATGAGTTTCAGCTTGGGACCATTGAGGGCGCAGTGAATATTCCGCTTGATGAACTTCGCCTTCACCTAGGTGATATCCCTCGTAATAAAAAGATTATCGTTTTTTGCGGTGTTGGGCTTAGAGGACATGTAGCCTGCCGAATCCTTTTACAAAATGGATTAAGTGAGGTTTATAATCTTTCCGGAGGTCTTAAAACATACGAAACAGCAACGCAGAAGCAGAGTAATGAGGATATATTTGCAAACGATTATATCGGGCACGACGATCATATATACCAGGGAACTAAAGAAAAGCAGTCGAGCAAGCCCATTGATGCCGAGAAGTTGCATATCGTTGATGCTTGTGGTCTTCAATGCCCTGGTCCTGTTTTAAAGTTAAAGCAATCTGTGGATAAGATTGCTGTAGGAGAAGCGATTCGTATTACCGCTTCCGATCCCGGTTTTTATAGAGATGTGAAAGCTTGGGCTAATGTAACAGGAAATGAATTGGTAGATCTTATCCAGAATGGTGCCGAGATAACGGCCGTTGTCCGAAAAGGACAACCTGCATCTAACCAGGCTTTTGTTCAGCGAGGAGGTAACGCTACCTTAGTTTGCTTCAGCGACGATCTTGATAAAGCCTTAGCCACCTTCGTTATTGCCAATGGGGCAATTGCTTCAGGAAAAAAAGTTTCAATTTTCTTTACTTTCTGGGGTTTAAATATTATAAAGCGGCAGCATAAACCACGGGTCGAAAAGGATTTCTTCGGAAAAATGTTCGAAATGATGCTTCCAAAGTCGAGTAAGAAGTTAAGTCTATCTAAGATGAACATGGCTGGTATGGGAGGTAAGGTAATGCGAAAAGTCTTAAGTAAAAGGAATGTTGATCCGTTAGAGATGATGATTCAAACGGCTATTAATAATGGTGTTGAGTTAATTGCATGCCAAATGTCGATGGATGTAATGGGTGTTAAGTCCGAAGAATTAATTGATAACGTGCAGATTGGCGGCGTAGCAACCTATTTAGAGCGAACAGAAGGCGCTAACCTTAATCTTTTTGTATAACAATCACTACAAATATTTATTTTTATTAAAAGCCACGAAGATTTCTTCGTGGCTTTTTCAATTATAAAGAAGATCTCACAATATCAAGAGACTGATATTTTAGAGACTTATCACTTTAATCTCTGTCCTCCTGTTTGCAGCATGTTCTGCTTCGCTACAATTAACCCCTTTACCGCAGCGGTTTTTAATCATGGTATCGCCATAGCCTTTAGCAACGATTCGCAAATCGTTAATGCCTTTCGAAACCATATATTTTTTAGCCGATTCGGCACGCTGTTGCGATAGCTGCATGTTTTGAGGCGAATTGCCACGGGCATCGGTGTGTGAGCTTAGCTCAATTTGGATTGAAGGGTTATCCTGTAGTAGTTTAACCACCTTGTCGAGTTCCTGTGCTGCTTCGGGTTTAATTGTTGCTTTACCCAAATCGTAGTAGATATTTGGAATCTCGATGGCTTTGTTCATCACAATAGCCTCCATCTTTAAGTCGTAGGAGGTGTTGAGGTTTAGCATACCGGTTTGAATTCCTTGGGTTGAAACCATCATGGTTTTTGAGAAAAACTTCTCTTTCTCAAGTTTTAGAATGTAGATAAGATTAGGCTCAACTTTGAAATCGAAGCTGCCGAACTCATCAGTTTTCTTTTGTAATTTTTCGTTGGTTGTTTTATTTAATAGAGAAATTGTAACTTCTGGAATTGGTGAATTATCGTCCTTATTAGAAACTAAGCCAACAGCTACATATGTGTTGGCAAGCTGTTCCAGTGCTAAACTGAAGTTTGAGTTTAGATTGACAAGCGTTTTGCCCATCATTACAGGGATATTCAAAGGCTTGAAGCCTTCCTTTTCAATTAAAACGCTGTAGCCGCCTTCGGGTAAATTCTCTTGAAGAAACACTCCAAGGTTATTTGTTGCCAGTTTAATTGGATTTGTTGAGTTAGGCTGTGCTATTGTTACAATTGCATTTGTAATAGGCAGTAATGTTTTTGCATCGGTCACAATTCCTGTGATTCCAGGTTTTACAGCAAGAGCTAGTCTTGTGTCGAAAAGAAGACTTAGGTTGATCTCTCCGCGTTCCTTATTTTTTGTAGTAATTGTAAACCATTTGGTTACATAACCCTCCTTTGATATTTTAACCCTGTAATCGGTTTCATTTGAGAGTTTATAGCTGAATCTTCCAAGAGGATCCGAAATACCCACAACAGCTTTGATTGTATCGGGTGGATAAGCCACAACTTGTGCTGATGAAATGGGGGAACCATCTGCTGCCGAAAGGGTAAGGCCTGTTAGCGTGTAACCTACATCACGCTTTAGTGTGATTTTAGCAGGGATTTGAGTAGGCTTGACTCCTAACCCAAATGATGAAGCCGTTGCTGTTGCCTGAAAATAATCAGACGCTTCAGCTGTTAGGTTGAACTCTTTGCTATCATCCATTTTAAAAGTGAACTTACCCGATGCATCTGAAGATAAAGTATTTTGAAGCGTTTTGCTTTCAAAAACCTTAATTGTAGCATTGGCTATTGGAGTTCCTTTTTCATCGATCACCTGACCATCAACGCTATGGGTGACAGTTTTTTTATCGATTTCGACTTTGTAGATATCATCATCGCCAGCCCCTTCGGGTCTGTTTGATGAGAAAAATGCAAAATTGCCGGTAGGGCTCATGGTTAATCCAAAATCATCGAATGCGCCGTTGATAGGATAGCCTAGGTTTGTCACATAATCGTAACCATGCGATGTTGGGTAAGCAACAAAGAGATCAAGATTACCAAAACCAGGTTGCTTATCGGATGAGAAGAATAATGTACCGTCCTTTGCTACAAAGGGGGTCATCTCATTTCCTGTGGTATTAACTCTCGTCCCAAGATTAACGGCCTCGCCAAACGTTCCATTTGGCCTTATTTCGCGATAGTACAAATCTGTTCCACCAACGCCACCGGGCATATCTGAAGTGAAGTAAAGTCTTTTCCCATCTGGGCTAACAGCGGGGTCACCAATTGAGTAGGTTTCAGAGCAGATGCTCAACGGACCTTGCTCAATCCATACGCCTTGGCTAAATATGGCTCTAAGAATCTTTAGGTTGTTATCAGCAATTTGCTTCTCATCGCCATATCTGGCTTTTAGGTATTTCTTTTGAACGTAGTATGCGGTATCGTATGTAGGGGAGAACGAAACAGGCCCAGTATAAAGTTGACTCAATAGTTCTTTCGAAAAGATAAATGGAATGCCTAATTCTCCTGCTGCACTCATTTTAGTTGAATACAGATTTAGGTGCTGTTGAGGATTGATGTTTTTTATTTTTGCTAAATCTCGTTCAAATCGAGATGTTGCAAATACAATAGCATCGCGGCAAATTGCAGGTGAAAAATCGGCTTCGGGGCTATTAATGCTAACCGGTATTATTCTAAACTGCAAGAATCCGCTTCGATACTTGGCCGCAAAGGAATTGGCTTCGGTTTTGTTTCCATTAAGTTCAGGCAGTTTCTGAAACGATATAGATTTGTTTAATGAGTTAAAGGATAGCTCATCCTTGCCATTTGCTTTTTGAGCGTAGCTCAACATCTGGTAATCTATACCCGATTGGTCGGCTTGCTTAGTGGCAGTTTCGTACCATATCTCTGCTTGAGCCATATCGCCTAGCATACGATAACAGTTCCCTATTTGACGGGCAATATATGCAGTTGTTGCCTCTTCGGATGTAGCTTTAACATATATATCAAGAGCTTTTTTGAAGTTATTATCTTCGTATGCCCTGTCGGCACGTTGAATGTTTTTTGATACCTCTTGAGCGTTAACGCTCATAAAAACAAGCATTGTAAGCGATAATGCGATGATAAATCGTTTCATGGTTTTATCCTTTTGAAATAGTAGAGAAAGATAGGAAAAATCTAGGTCGAATATAAAATTAAGTAATGACAAAATCTTCATATTTTTTAAAAAATACAATCATCATTATAACAGTATGTTATGTCAAACTAATGACTGGATTTGGATTATAAAGCACTAATTAGCTTAAACAATCGTACAAATTCGCTAATTATGTAGTACCTTTGCGGCTTAAATATATATATGATGAAACCATTACAAATTGGGAATTTAGCAATTGCTGTACCTGTAGTTCAGGGTGGTATGGGTGTAGGAATCTCGCTTTCGGGATTGGCATCAGCGGTTGCTAACGAGGGAGGAGTAGGAGTAATTTCGAGTGCAGGACTTGGCTTGCTTTATCGCGACTTTACAACAGATTATTTAGAGGCAAGTATTCATGGGCTTAAGGAGGAGCTACGTAAGGCTAGAGAGAAAACAAAGGGTGTTATTGGCGTAAACGTTATGGTGGCCATGTCGAACTTTGCTGATATGGTTAGAACTTCTATTTCCGAAAAAGCTGATATTATCTTTTCAGGAGCTGGATTACCACTTGATTTACCTAGTTTCTTAAAGAAAGATAGTACGACTAAACTTGTTCCAATTGTATCATCTGGACGAGCAGCAAAGATAATTTGCGAGAAATGGAAATCGCTATACAACTACTTACCCGATGCTATTGTAGTTGAGGGTCCCAAAGCTGGAGGCCATTTAGGATTTAAAGCCGAACAGATTGAGGATGCAAACTATTCTTTGGAGAAACTTATACCAGAGGTAGTTGCTGAGGTAAAATGGTTCGAAAACGAGTATAATCAATCTATTCCTGTAATTGCAGCAGGAGGCATTTATACTGGACAGGATATTAAAGACATAATGAACTTGGGTGCATCAGGAGTTCAGATGGCAACTCGTTTTGTAACCACAACCGAGTGCGATGCCTCAGATGCATTTAAGCAAACCTATATAGATGCTCAAAAGGGTGATATAACAATTATCAAAAGCCCTGTTGGAATGCCGGGTAGGGCTATAGGCAATAGATTTTTGGATAAAGTAAGGCTTGGGCAAAAACAACCCATAAGATGTCCTTTTAAATGCATTAAAACCTGCGAGGTTTCATCAAGCCCTTACTGCATAATTACTGCGCTAATAAGCGCGTTTAAAGGTAATTTCGACCATGGTTACGCGTTTGCTGGTACAAATGCATATTTGGCCACAAAGATTGAATCGGTTAAGGAAACTTTTAGGGCAATAAAAAAAGAGTATAACTTAAGTAAATAGATCCTTTTTAAGGATTAAACCGTCTAGGGCATGCTAATTATAGCATGCCTTTTTTCTTTATCTTTTTTTGTCAAAACTTTGATATTCTTTTAGTTTAAATTGATTTTTCATTAATTTTCAGGTAAATTTATACTGTAATAGAAAGAGTTTTTTGCCGGAGAGTTTGTGTAAGTCAGACGGATTTTCTTAATCTCAGAACGACTAAAAGTTACTACCATGGCAAAAGTTGATTTAGTCCAATACTTGGTTAATCGGCACAAGGAAAGCCATAAACCATGCATCGAGCCGGGACCTGTAATTACCATTTCGCGCGAAATGGGATGTTCCGGTACTCAGGTTGCTCAGATGCTTGTGAATGAGCTAAACTATCGGCACCACTATAAAAGTGGAGAGCAGTGGCGATGGGTTGGTAAAGAGGAGATTCAGAATGCAGCAGCTCACGCCCTTAATCTTCCCCCAGATGAAATCAACTATGTAATGGAGGCCAAGAAAAAAACGATGATGGACGATATCCTTCATTCATTCTCAAGTAAATACTATAAAAGCGACAGAACAATTCGTAAAACCGTTAAAGACGTAATACGCTCAATTGCATGTAGCGGAAGGGTTGTGATTTTAGGTCGAGGTGGAGTTGCAATTACCCGTGATATCCCTCGTTCACTACATATTAATCTTGAGGCACCACTTGAATGGCGTACATTAAGAGTATCTGAACGGATGGGAATTGATGACATGAAAGAGGCTGAGAATTTTGTTCTTGGCATTGATAGACAACGAGAAGAGTTTCGCGACTACTTTGGTGGGAAAAATACTGATTATACTCGTTTTGATGTATCGTTTAATAGCATGACCCTTACCACTCGCGAAATAGTTGATATTATTATAAAGACCATGGAGATTAGAAAGTTTATTTTCTAGTTGATAAGTCGTAAAATCAATTTTAAGCCTATTCTATCTTGAATAGGCTTTTTTGTTTGTATTGATAAATGAAAAACCTCGTTTTGTCAAATAAACAAAACCTTTCAAAGATTCTTCGAGTAATATAAATTGAAATTGATTGCAATTTTCAATAAAATCTAAAAACTATTTATATTTTTGGTAACCCAAGTTTGTAAATACTTATATCTCAATAAATGAGAATTTTTTTAGGAAATAGAATTACAATACTTAGAATAACGATACTGGTTTCTTTCGGTCTAATTGCACAGTTTTGCTTTGCGCAAAATTCGAGTACAATTCCTGCCGAGGCTAAAAAGTCCATTGATGAGTTTATTCAAAAAGGGGGCGAGGCTGAAGCGGCTAATGATTTTAATCAGGCTTCGTTTTACTATCATCAAGCGGGGAACACTTATTGGACTCATGGACTTTTATCTGAGGCCATTGAACAGTTTAAAAAGGCTCTAACTTTTAGTGAGAAGTTATCAAGCCTAAATGGCATTGCCGTTCTAAATACCAAGATAGGTTTGCTTTATACCGAGTTAAAAAGTTATGACAATTCATTATCTTTTTTCACAAAGAGTTTGGAAATTGCCCGAAAGATGGGCCGTAAACAAGATATAGTCTCATCTCTTTTAAATGTAGCTAATTCGTATAGCGAACTCGAGCGATATAATGAGTCGATTCCCTTCCTTAATGAGGCAGAAGCTATTGCCAAGGATTTAACTGATACAAAATTGTTGCGGAATTGTTACTCATTAATGACTCGTGTATACGATAAACTAGGCGATCGCGAAAAGTCAACGCAGTATTTCAACCTGTTTGCCTCAATATCAAAGAATATTCAACAGCAAGAAATGGCTAAGAAGGAGAGCGAAGCCAAGATGATGGTTGAACAAGCAAATTCTAAGGTTTTAGAAGTTGAAACTGTTAAGCAGGCAACTGAACAGGAGTTAGCACAAAAAAAACAAGAATTACAGGTTAATCAGGAAAACCTTTCGAAGGTTGAACAGCTCACCAAGGAGCAACAAATGCAAATCGATCTTAAGAATAAAGAGAATGCTTTAATGCAGGCTGAAATAGAACAGCAGCGTATAATGCGTAATATTTATATTGGGATTATTTTAGTTGGTTTGATAATAACTTCTTTGATATATTTTGGTTATCAAAAAATTAAAAAACAAAACACTTTACTTAGCGCAAAGAACATTGAAATTAGTCGGCAGAAGGATGAGATTGAAAAACAAACTGAGGAGTTGCGCGATTTGAATGCTCTTAAGGATAAGCTGTTTTCAATTATCTCTCATGATTTAAGAAGTCCATTAGCATCTCTAATTAGCATGCTAAATATGTCAAAAGAAGGGCATTTTACTGCTGATGAGCAGCAATCAATTCTTGCAGAATTATCAAAGAATGTTGAGTATAACACCGAGTTGCTCGAAAACCTTTTGAAATGGGCATCTAGCCAAATGAAAGGGAGCGTTATTCGGCCTATCGTTTTTGACATTAAGGATGTTGTAATCAATAAGGTTCAACTGTACGAAAAGGCAGCTCGCCTTAAAGGAATTGAGATAGTTGACAATACAATAAAAGAGACTAACGTTTTTGCCGATAAAGATATGATCGAGATTGTTGTGCGAAACCTTATTACTAATGCCATTAAGTTCAGTAAAAGTGGAGACCTTATAACAATCACTTCATCATCAAAGAACGGAACAGTATGTGTTTGTGTTGCTGATAATGGGAAAGGGATTCCAAAGGAGGAGATAGGTAAACTCTTTGGAAAGCAGGTTTTCTCTACCCGAGGTACTCAAAACGAGAAGGGAACAGGCCTTGGCCTTATACTATGTAAAGATTTTGTTCAAAGAAATGAAGGTGATATTTGGGTTGAAAGCCAAGAGAATGTTGGGAGTAAGTTTTATTTTATCCTTCCAGCAACCAATAACTAGTTAGCTTACAGTTTGTAATTTATTTAAGGTGTTAAGCTAGATCTGCTGATGTTCGAGCACTATTTTTATTCCGATTGCTATTAGAATAATACCTCCAATAATCTCCATTTTTTGACCAAAGTGTGAGCCTGTTTTCTTACCAAACAGTATACCTAGCATCGAAGTTATAAAGGTTACCGATCCTATTATAATAAAGGCCAAAAGCATGTTTACTTCAATAATTGCAAAACTAATTCCAACAGCAAACGCATCGATACTCGTTGCTAAGGCCATACTGATTATCACTTTAATATCAAGCGGATTAATGTTCTTTTCTTCATCTTTTTTAAAACTTTCAACAAGCATTTTTATGCCAAGGATTGAAAGAATTCCAAGGGCAACCCAATGATCAAAAGACTCCATCCAATCTTTAATGGTTATCCCACCAAGCCAGCCTAAAACGGGCATTGTTGCCTGAAAAATTGCAAGAAAAAAAGCGATACGAACTGCCTGCCAAAAAACTATCTCTTTCCTAAGTAAGCCGCTTGATACAGAAACTGCAAAAGTGTCGAAGCAAAGACCAATTGAAAGAAGGAAAAGCGTGATTAAATCCATAGCCTTTTATTTGCTTGCAAAAATAAAATAAAAAACGAGGTTTTTAAGAGTTGTAGCTGTGATTAGTCGAATTGAAACTCGATGACAGTTTTATATGCTAAGAAGGGAGGGTAATTGTGAATGTTGTTCCAATATTTTGTTTTGAATCAACAGCGATTGTGCCGTTATTCTGGCTAATGAGTCTATGAACAAGTTTTAAACCCAATCCAGTACCCTTTTCATTATTGGTACCAGGGGTCGAGTAGTTATTATTTTCGTCGAATATTTTATCAATTACCTTTTTTGGTATACCTATACCGGAGTCAATAAACTTTATAGTTACTATTTCACCTGTGTTTTGACCTTCAATACTTATTTGACCATTTTTTGGTGTGAATTTAATTGCATTTGAGAGCAAATTGCGGAATATCGTATTTAGCATATAGGGATCTGCAAATGCAATAATGTTACTTTCAATTTTGTTTTCTATTGTTATGCTTTTGGGAGATGCAAGTCCCGATAGCAACGAGATAGCATTATCTGCTGAGTTTTTCAAATTGATTTTCTCAGGCTTATAAACAACTTTTCGTTGACTGCGAGCCCAATCAAGTAAGTTTTCAAGCAAGTTAAATGTTTCTTGAGTTGTATCCTTAAGTGAGCTTAGAAGTTCTCTTCTTGTTTCAATATCAATTGAATCATGCTCATTCGCTATATAGGCAATCATCTGGTTTATACTTCCTATAGGCCCTCGAAGATCATGTGCAATAATTGAAAAAATTTGGTCTTTAAGTGAGTTTGCCTCTTTAAGAGCAATTTCGGCTTTCTTAATATCTGTAATATCTGCCATGGTGGCAACAACCTCTGAAACATTTACAGAGCTGCCAAAATTGTAACCTAGATTTAATAGAATATATCGTAATTCGTTGTTTGATAATACAATTGGAATTTCGATGCTTTCCATCGACTTCTGTTCCTTTATACAATCATTTATTAGTATTTCTACGGTTTCTCTTTTTTCTGTTGAAACCGTTTCAATGAAATTTTTGATTGTAAAAGGACCTTGAGATCTTTTCCATCCAAGAAGTGGGTATGCCTCGTCGTTAATTGTAATGTGGTTTTTTGATGGATTCCATGTCCAACTTCCAAGTTTAGCAATTTGTTGTGCTCTTCGTAGAGTTGCTCTACTCTCTAGAAGTTCTCTTTCAATTTGCTTTCGTGCAGATATATCCTCAATCAGCTGAACAAAGTGAGATATAGTACCGCTTGGACTTAAAATGGCTTTTACTGCAACTTTACAATAAATGTAAGTGCCGTCTTTTCTTATAAATCGTTTTTCAATACTGTAGCCACTGTTTTTACGAACTATTAAATCGTTATAAGACTTCATCTCCATTTTATAATCCTCAGGATGTGTTAATGTATCCCAGGTCATTTGGATAAGTTCATTTGCCTTATACCCTAAAATTGTACAAAGTTTATTGTTGAATGTTATCCACTCCTTTTGGGGCGTTGCCTCTGCCATTCCAATTAAATCCGACTCAAAGAATAATCGATATTGCAACTCTCTTTCTGCAAGCGCTTTTTCAGCAACTTTTCGTTTAGTTATGTCTTGGGAGATAACGAAAATTAAAGGTTTGCCTGCAAGCATGAATTTTACAAATATTCCTTCGGCATAAAACTCTTCACCATTTTTCCTTTTGTGTGTTCTTGATTGTACTCTATGAGACCCATTTCGAAACGCATGATCAATTGCTGAATAGGTTTCATCAACCTCTGCAGTAATTAATGAGTAAGGTTTCCCAACTATTTCGGTTCTGCTATAGCCGTATCTCTTTTCAAAGGTTTGATTAACATCAACGAAAGTCTTATCCTCAGGGTTAATAACGCTTACAGAGTCGATATTTGATTCAAAAAGAGCTCGATATTTTTCCTCTTTCTCTAAGAGTTGCTTTTCAATCTCCTTCATCTTTGTGATATCGAGTAATAGCCCAATAATATGGTCTATTTTTCCTTTGTTTCCAAAGGATTTACCCCTTATCAGAAAGTATCTAATGCTTTGGTTTGGGAAGAGATGCTTTAGCTCAATTTCAAAGTGAGTAGGCGTTTTTAATGAGTTTCCGATAACTTCATCGGCAAATTTAATATCGTCGGGATGTATAAGTTTTTTATAGGCTTCAATGTTTAACGGGAGTTGGTTGTTCTCAAATCCAAGTACTTTAGTTGCAGATTTTGACCAAGTCATCACATTTCTTTCAACATCGAACTGCCAACTTACAATGCTTGCAACGGCTTGCGATTCTTCAATCATATCTTTGCTTTCGCTCAGCTCTCTTTCTATTAACCCTTTCTGCTCAATCTCTTCGAAAAGTTTTGAGTTAAGTTCCCTGAAAATTGTTATTTGTCGAGTTACTTCTTCTTCTGCATTGCTAAACGATCTTTTTAGCGATTCAAACGCTAAGCGTTTTTCGTTTACAGTAACTCCTAATATTAGAGACATTAGTAGGAAGAAAAGAATAAAGTAGTATATGTTTGATGCATTTAAGAACTTGTTGGTGCTAAAGAAAAGCCCATGGCTTGTACTCGCAGCATAAATGGTTATTAAGTAGAATGTTAAAATGCTGAACGATAGCGTTTTTGATTCTTTTCTAAACGCTATTATGAAGATTGTTGGGAAAACTAAATATTGTATAGGAAAGGAATAAGGTGGCTCAGTAATATTCAAAATCTCAAGGGCATTTGGCGTTATTAAGATTATTAGGAATAAGGCGAGTTCCCATGAGAATTTTATAGTGGAAAAGTTCTTTTTAAAGTTTACACCGTTCGAGAATGCAATGAAAATAGGTGAAATAGATATTATAGACACGACAATACTTAGCCATGATAGATTTATAAGCCTAAATAACGATATGCTAGAATCGGCGAGTCCCTTATTTAATAGCAAATAAGAGATTGCTAATGCCTGGGGGATAGGAGCGAGGAGCGAGGTTGAAAAGAACCTAACCAAACCATTGGTTTGTTCAATTAGCGAGTTTTTATCATTTATGGATTGTAATGCTTTCGATATTATAAAAAGGGTTAACCCTTCAGAAAAGATGAAAAGTAACGAGTTGGTTACCGATAGTTGAAGCGACGATAACGAGGTTATTACCGTTATTACTTGCCAAATTATTGTTCCAATAAAAAAGCCCAACAAAGATTTGGTCCCTTTTACAATAACAATACCGGCCATAAGCCCTGTTGTTAATGCATAGTAGAACGGGAATGAAGAGTCTTTTACAGAGAGGGTAGTAACAAGAGCCGCAATTATATAGATAAAAGCGATAACTAAATTATCAATAAGAGTTGAAATATTAAATTCCTTTCGTTTGAATGCCATTGCTCAATTTTATTGATATTCTATTAACGCGTAATAGGTTCTTTTGTTTCGATTTATCCCTTTCAAATATTGAGAAAGGTTCATTGTTAAATTGATTCAAAACATCTGCATAAGAAACAAATATCTAACATTTAAAGGTACTGTCAATTTTTTTGATTTCTTTTTTCAATTAAAATAAATTTGTGATTGCTATTTGATTAATTTATTTTTAATTTCAAACTTTATTTGAGAAAACATGCCCGGAAGTTCTAATTTATGGAAAGATAAACTCTTCTTAATTGTAGAAGACGATCCAGCTAGCTCAATGCTGCTGGAAATAATCCTTTCAAAAACAGGGGCTAAACTGCTTTTTGCCGAAAGTGGCGAAAAGGCCATTGAGATTGTACGTAGAACAAGAGGTATTGATCTTATACTTCTTGATATCAAAATGAATGGAATCAATGGGCTTCAGGCAGCAGTTATCATTAAGGGTATTGCTCCAAATATTCCAATTATTGCCCAAACTGCATGCGTAGTTTATGGCGATAAAGAGAAGTGTTTACAAGCAGGCTGTTCAGCCTATATTCCAAAACCTATTATTGCTGAAAATTTGATGCAATTGATTCAAAATCAGTTGGTAAAAACTGAAGCCCCAGAGGTTTTTCGAGATCCATTCTGCGCAAATTAATACATTACTATTTACCTCTTCTTATAGCCCTTTTCTTTAGTTATCTTTACCCCAGATTTTCTTAAGATGGATTTTAAACTAATTTCTGATTTTCAGCCTACTGGCGATCAGCCAACTGCTATTAAGCAGCTTGAGGAGGGCTTTCTTAATGGGGAGCGTTACCAAACCCTATTAGGGGTTACAGGATCTGGTAAGACCTTTACCATTGCCAATGTAGTTGCTCGACTTAATCGTCCAACTTTGGTGTTAAGTCATAATAAAACGTTGGCCGCTCAGCTTTATGGGGAGTTTAAGCAGTTTTTTCCTGAGAATGCAGTTGAATACTTTGTTTCATACTACGATTACTATCAACCTGAGGCTTATTTGCCAGTTACCGATACTTATATAGAAAAAGATCTATCTATTAATGATGAGATTGAAAAGTTAAGGCTTAGCACAACTTCATCATTACTTTCTGGAAGGCGCGATGTTATTGTTGTTTCATCGGTTTCATGCTTGTATGGAATTGGAAATCCGCAGGATTTTTATAATAGTACAATTCGCTTAAGGGTTGGGCAGAAGTTGAGCCGTAATCAGTTCCTTCGCCAGCTAGTTGATAGCCTCTATTCTAGGAATGAGGTTGAATTTAAACGAGGAACCTTCCGTGTTAAAGGCGATAGCGTCGATATTTTTATCGCCTATGGCGATACTGGAATCCGGGTGGTTTTCTTTGGTGATGATATTGAAGAGTTGGAAATGTTCGATCCCATTAGTGGATCGCGAATCGAATCATTACCTGAAGTTGTGATTTTTCCGGCAAATATATTTATTGCCGCAAAAGAACGCATGAACTCTGCCATTATTGAGATTCAAGATGATTTGGTTAAACAGATTAACTATTTCAAGAGTATTGATAAAGGTTTGGAGGCAAAACGAATTCAGCAGCGCGTTGAGTACGATTTGGAGATGATTCGTGAGTTAGGTTATTGCCCTGGAATCGAGAACTATTCTAGGTATTTCGATGGTAGACCATCGGGAATGCGACCTTTCTGCTTGCTCGACTATTTTCCAAAAGATTTTATAACAGTTATTGACGAGAGCCACGTTACAATTTCGCAGATACGAGCGATGCAGGGTGGTGATAACTCACGAAAGCATACCCTTGTTGAGTATGGTTTCCGTTTGCCTGCTGCTGTTGATAATAGACCTTTGAAATTTGAAGAGTTTGAAAATCTCATTGGACAGTCTGTTTTTGTTAGCGCAACGCCTGCCGATTACGAGTTGCAGCAATCGCAAGGGGTTATTGTTGAGCAAGTGATAAGGCCTACAGGCCTTTTAGACCCTGTAATAGAGGTTCGTCCTAGCCTTAATCAGGTGGATGACTTGATTGGTGAAATTAACCGTTGCGTGGCAATCAACGAACGTGTTCTTGTTACCACTTTGACCAAGCGAATGGCCGAGGAGTTAGTAAAATACTTGGTTAAGTTTAATATACGTTGTCGTTATATCCATTCTGATGTTGAAACGCTCGAAAGGGTCGAGATTATGGAACATCTACGGAAAGGGCTTTTTGATGTTTTAGTTGGAGTCAACCTGCTCCGCGAAGGTTTGGATTTACCAGAGGTATCACTAGTTACCATTCTCGATGCAGATAAGGAAGGATTTTTGCGTTCTGCCCGTTCGCTAACGCAAACGGCTGGTCGTGCGGCTCGAAATATTAACGGGAAGGTAATTATGTATGCCGATAAGGTTACCCGCTCGATGCAAATCACCATCGATGAGACCAATCGTAGGCGCGAGAAGCAGCTTAAGTATAATGAGGAGAATGGAATAACCCCAACCCAAATTGTAAAAGCACAAACATCAGTTTTGGGTAAAGGCAAAACTCAAACCATTAATCCATACAAGGAACCCGAGACGATTGATTACGCAGCCGATCCTGTAGTTAAGTATATGTCTGATGATGCTTTAACCAAGGCGATTGATAATGCTAAAAAATCAATGGAGCGTGCTGCCAAAGACCTTGATTTTATTGAAGCTGCAAGGTTTAGAGATGAGATGTTTGGATTGCAAAAGTTGAAAGATGGGAGAGGGAAGTGAGGCTATAGGCTTTTGGGCTTTAGGTTATAGAAAGGTAACTTTAAAATATAGTAAAAGCCCTTCTTGAATGAAGAAGAGCTTAATTATTATTTATAATATTACTAATTGTTAGAATAAGAAGTTCAAACCAATATAAGTACCAGCATTTCCATCTTTCTTATCGAATACTCTACCGTGGTCGACAGCAATGATGAAATTCTGATTCATAACAATTCTTAAGCCCCCGCCATAGCTCATGTGAAGTTTTTCATCGCTATTGCTAAAGTAATCAGGATTGTCTCTTCTAACCACCGGATCAATTGGTATTGATTTTACAACTTGACCACCATCAATAAAGGTGTTGAACGATAAATAGAAGTTTTGTTTTATAAAGTAGAACTTTGCAAATTTCCAACGGAATTCAAGGTTTCCATAGGCAATCCCATCCCCAACAACTCTGTTCCTCAATACACCTCTCAATGTTTTTGAGCCGCCTAAACCTTCACTTGTAGCACCTTTTAGGAATAGTGTCGCCATATTAGGTTGTAGGTAGAATGGGCAATCGCCAAGTAATGTGGTTTGATATCCCAATCGGTAAACGAAAGATAACTTTTCTCTTACTAATGTAAAGTATTGCCTATGTGTAATATTTAACTTGAGATGTTCGTATTTTTTTCCGATACCCATAAACGATGGAGCATAGGTTAAAACGGCTTCAGACCAGATTCCTTTCATGGGGTTAGGCTCATTATCGCGGGTGTCGAATACGAATCCAGTTTTAAGATAGGTTACAAAGCCACCATCTCTTTCATCAGGATTAATAATTCCCCAATCAACATAACGGTTAAATAAGCCACCATCTACGTAAGGCAATTTATCCGAGCCGCTTTTGCCTTCATTAAGTTTATCAATATCAACTGTGTCAATTTGAAAATTATAAAGACCAATACCTGCAACCCAACCAAAGCGTTTATCTTTTAGTTTGCCTTGAAAATCAGTTGTAAAGCGGGTTAATTTCCTATCGTATTTGTAAAAAACCCTACTAGCATAAATTGATTTTGGTTGAGTGTCGTCCGTCCATTTTTCATTATAAACAGATTGATATCCATTAAAACCATAAAAATCGTAGGTTTTATCTGTGAGGTAAGCCAAGTCGGCTGTAACCCTTATGTTAGGAATTAGATATTTTGAATCGTAAAATAATCGATTAATTCCACTTCCCTTTGTATAGCGTGACACTTCAGCATATATGGAGTGTTTATATTGGGGATAAGTTGTTCCATCACCATAGTTAAAAAAGTTAACTAAAGCACCATATTCAAAACCAAGATCAGTATCGAAGGCTACAACAGGTAACCCTCCTACGTTCCATCCTGTTTTGATTTTTTCCTTTTTTGTAGATTGCTTAAGAGTGTCGGTCTGTGCCGAGCAAACTGCGAATGCCATGGTAAAGGCAAGGGTAAAAAGTAAACTCTTCTTCATAGTTTGATGGGTTAGTTAAGCAAATATATGATTTTTATCGAGAGAACAAAAAAGGCTTGAATTGTCAAGCCTTTTGTTAACATAATTAATTTGATATAGTTTTGCTAAAACCCGCTTAACTTCATATAAATAGTAGGAATTAGTAGTAAAAATCCTGCAACAATGAGTATGAGCATTAAAGGTAGGAACCATCTAAACCATTTATTATAAGGGATTTTGGCAATGCTAAGTACACCTACCATTACGCCTGAAGTTGGTGTAATAAGGTTGGTAAAACCACCACCGAGTTGAAAAACTGTAACGGTTGTTTGACGGCTAATACCGATTAGGTCTGAGAATTGCGACATCAATGGAATTGTAAGTGCAGCTTTTGCTGAGCCCGATGCAATAATGAAATTTAATAAACAGTAGAAAACAAACATTATAGCAACTGAAACTAATTTGCTATATCCCTCCATTGAACTGGCTGAGTAGAATAGAAGTGAGTCAATAATTTTACCTTGCTCCAAAATAACTACTATGCCGCTCGCCAAGCCAACTACCAAAGCAGCCGACATAATATCCTTTGCCCCCTCAATAAAAAGGCGAGCAATTTGGTTAGCATTTTTACCAAAAGCAGCACCAGCAAGTATTCCCATTACTAGGAAGAGCGATGCAATTTCTTTAATGTACCATCCATATCCCATCACACCAACAATTAAAAAGAGGATTGTGAATAGTAGAATGTTTACAATAAGAAGTTGAGCCGAATGCTTAATGGCTAAGTAACCCGACAATATCCATATACCAGTTGCAACAGGGATTATTGGTGCAGAAATTGTACTTTGTCCAATCGACAAATTAGTTATAGGATAGTAAAACGAAGCAATAGCAAGAACCAAGGCAATTGCACCAAAAATTACCCAAGTAATGGTCATTGGTTTTGTTTTTAATCCATTCTCTTCGTTTTCGTTTTTATGTCGCCAATATTCATCCGTTTCGTAAACAGGTGATTTTTTGGGATCCTTTTTGATTTTGTTGGCGTACCATAAAACGTACCCAATACCAATTGCATTAATTACAATCCAAATTATAAATCGATATTCTATGCCTGAAAAAAGAGGTATACCTGAAAGGCCTTGGGCAATCCCTATTGTAAAAGGATTTAAAAGAGCGCTGGCAAAGCCTAAGCCTGCACCAAGAAAGCACATGCAAATGCCTACAATTGAGTCATAGCCCATGCTAATTGCTAAAGGGACGAATATCACAACAAACGCAATGGTCTCCTCGCTCATTCCAATAACTGCCCCAAAAAAGCTGAAACATATCATTATAAGTGCTATCACGAGATTGTTCACACCAATCATTTTGAGCGGTTTGAAGCGCTCTATTCGTTTGGTGAAATTCAAGAATGAATAAATAGCCACATCAAGCGCTTTGCTCTCGTTCATGAGCCAGAATGAACCACCAATCATCAATATGTAAAAGATTATGTCGTAGGTTCTTTTCATCCCTTGGAAAATGGCTGTAAATATTTGCCACGATTGACCTTGGCTCTCTACCTTGCTGAAGGATCCTGGAACAATTACTTCTCTGCTAATTCCATTTACATCTTTTGAAACCCTTGCAAATTCGCCACCCGGAACAATCCATGTTAAGATTGCTGCGATAACAATTAGCGAAAAAATTATAACATAGGTATGCGGGAATTCTCTTTTCTTTTTCTCTTTTTCCATAGTGCTAGGTTCAATTTTGGGATTGCCAATTTAAACAATTATTTATTATGTACCCTTATTATTATGCTTTCCCTTAACATAGTTTCTTTTTTGGTGGTCGGCCTTAAATTACTTAATTTCGAAGCTTAATTTTTGATTTATGGCGATACTTATTAAGAATATCAAAAAGTTAGTTCAGGTAGAGAAAAGCCCACGGGTTTGGGTTGCTGGTGCCGATATGGCTAAGGTTAATTCTATTGATAATGCTTTCCTTTATATCGAAAAAGGTGTCATTGCCGATTTTGGCGAAATGGCAAAAGCTCCAAAGGTTAGCAAAGATGTTGAAGTGATTGATGCAACCGGTCGAATGGTATTCCCTTCGTTTTGCGATTCGCATACACATTTGGTTTATGCTGGTAGCCGTGAAATAGAGTATATCGATAAAATCAAAGGTTTATCATACGAGGAGATTGCTAAGAGGGGCGGAGGGATTCTCAATTCAGCTAAGCGATTGCACGATGCTTCGGAGGATGAACTTTATAACCAATCGTTGCAAAGAATTAACGAGATAATTTCACTTGGAACAGGTGCCGTTGAGATTAAGAGCGGTTATGGTCTTTCTACTGAAGATGAGCTAAAAATGCTCAGAGTCATTAAACGTTTAAAGGAAACAACACCAATTACAATAAAAGCAACTTTTCTAGGTGCACATGCTGTTCCTGCTGAGTATAAAGGAAAACAGGGCGAGTATGTTGATTTGATTATCAACGAGATGATTCCAATGGTGGCATCTGAAGACTTAGCCGACTATATCGATGTATTCTGCGATAAAGGCTTCTTTACAGTTGAGGAAACCGATAGAATGTTGATTGCTGGTATGAAATATGGCTTAAAAGCCAAAATCCATGCTAATGAATTAGATTACTCAGGAGGTATTCAGGTTGGTGTAAAGTATGGAGCTATATCTGTTGATCATTTAGAATTTACTGGTGATGAAGAAATCCAATGCCTCTTGAAGTCTGAAACCATGCCAACTCTACTTCCTGGGGCAGCATTCTTTTTAGGTATGGTTGATCCTCCTGTACGAAAGATGATTAATGCTGGTTTGCCAATTGCCATGGCATCAGACTATAATCCCGGCTCATCTCCTTCTGGCGATATGAAGTTTGTTATGTCGTTAGGATGTATTAAAATGAAGATGTTGCCCGAAGAGGTTATCAATGCAGTAACAATAAATAGCGCTTATGCTATGGGTATTAGTGATACTCATGGAAGCATCGCTAAGGGAAAGGTTGCAAATGTTTTTATTACTAAGCCAATCCCATCTTATGAATTTATACCATATGCATATACCACTAAACTAGTCGATACTACAATTCTAAACGGAAAAATCATAAACAATGCGTAATCTATTAATATTGGTACTTGTTGGGGTAATAGTTATCTCGTCAAGTTTTGTTGGAGTAGATAAACCTGTTAGAAATTCAAATAGCCAGCAGGTAAGTTCTGATATGGTTGCCAAAGGTCTTTTAGAAGCTCTAAGGATTGGTGCTAAAAAATCTACGGAGAAAGCATCTGCCGCTGACGGGTTTTACAAGAATGCTGAAATATTCATTCCAGTTCCCAAAGATGCTCAAATAGTTAAGACTGCCCTTGAGAAGGCAGGAATGAAAAAGCAAATCACTGAATTTGAACTTTCGATGAATCGTGCTGCTGAAGAGGCATGTAAAACAGCTTTACCAATTATGCTTGATGCCATCAAGAGCATTACTTTTTCGGATGCTTTATCAATCCTTAATGGATCAAAGGATGCGGCAACTGTTTACTTAAAGGATAAAACAAAGCCAAAACTTCAGGAGGCATTTAAACCAATTGTTAAGGCTGCAATCTCAAAAGCAAAGGTTACAATGTATTGGGAGAAGGCGATAAGTTCATACAATAAAATCAATTTAATTCCTGGTGGTAAAAAGATAAACCCCGATTTGGAGGCTTACATTACAAGTAAAGCAATTGATGGACTTTTTAAACTGATTGCAAAGGAAGAGGCGCAGATCAGAGAGAACCCTGCAGCCAGAACCACCGATTTGCTTAAAAATATTTTCAAATAATTTAGCTTTAAAAAATACAACCCAAAGTTGAGGTTGTATAACAGGATTGCAAGACATATTATTTATACCTTATATATATAGATCTTATTTTAATATTTATTAACACTATGAGTAGCGTAAAACTTATTGAATGTGTGCCCAACTTTAGCGAAGGGCGCGATATGACAATTATTAAACAGATAACAGATGAGATTGAGTCTGTAGAAGGAGTTCGTTTAATTGATGTTGATCCAGGTAAAGCAACGAATCGCACAGTTGTTACCATTGTTGGTACACCAGAAGAGGTTTGTGAAGCAGCTTTTCGTGCAGCGAAAAAGGCATCTGAACTAATTGATATGAGTAAGCACTCTGGGGCTCACCCTCGTTTTGGTGCAACAGATGTTTGTCCTCTTGTTCCAGTATCAAATATTACAATGGAAGAGGTTGTTGTTTATGCTCGCAAACTTGCAAAACGAATTGGCGAAGAGTTAAATTACCCTGTTTACTGCTACGAAAACGCAGCAACCGAGGAGAAACGACGCAACTTGGCCAACTGTCGTTCAGGCGAGTACGAGGGATTATCAAAGAAACTTCAAGATCCATCATGGAAACCCGATTTTGGTCCTGCACAGTTCAATGCTAAAACTGGCGCTACGGCTGTTGGGGCACGTAATTTCTTAATCGCTTACAATGTTAACCTTAATACAACATCAACTCGTAGAGCAAATGCAGTTGCATTTGATATTCGAGAGAAAGGTCGCCCAGTTCGCGTGGGTAATCAGGTAACTGGCAAAATCGCATTAGACGAAAAAGGGAACGAGATTTGGAATCCAGGAACCCTTAAGGCATGCAAGGCAATTGGTTGGTTTATAGAGGAGTACGGCGTTGCTCAAGTTTCAATCAACTTAACAGATATTACAATTACGCCTTTACATGTTGCTTTCGAGGAAGCATCAAAAAGGGCTCAAGAACGCGGCTTAAGGGTAACAGGTTCTGAATTAGTAGGAGTTGTTCCTCTTCAAGCAATGCTCGATGCAGGAAAGTATTTTCTTAATAAGCAACAACGTTCAACTGGTATTGCTGAGAAGGAGATCGTAAAAATTGCAATCAAATCAATGGGCCTTGATGAGTTAGTTCCATTCGACCCTGAAAAGAAAATCATCGAATATATATTAAGGGATAAAACTAAAAAGAGACTAATCGATTTAACCATCGATGGTTTTGCAAACGAAACTGCTTCTGAATCACCAGCCCCAGGCGGAGGTTCAATAGCCGCAAGCATGGGTGCATTTGGCGCTGCTTTAGGAACAATGGTTGCAAACCTTTCTGCCCATAAGGCAGGCTGGGATGAGCGTTGGAAAGAATTCTCAGATTGGGCAGATAAAGGTAAATTCTATATGGATCAACTCATCAACCTTGTTGATGAGGATACTAATGCTTTCAATAAGATTATGGATGCATTTGGATTACCAAAAGGTAGTGATGATGAAAAGGCTGCTAGAAAAAAAGCCATTCAAGATGCAACCCTATATGCAACTGAAGTACCATTTAAAGTGATGAAACTCTGCTATGAATCAATGGCTGTTATGAAAGCAATGGCTGAAATAGGTAACCCTAACTCAGTAACAGATGCAGGTGTAGGTGCGTTAGCCGCACGTTCTGGCGTTATAGGCGCATTTTTAAATGTTAAGATAAACGCCTCTGGTTTAGATGATAAGGCAATTGTAACAAAATTTCTTGAGGAGGGTGAATCTATAGTTGCAAAAACTATTCTGTTAGAAAAAGAGGTTCTTGATATTGTAGAATCAAAAATTTCAGGGAAGAAGTAGCTTCAAAATACCTATTTTTTTAATATTCTTTAAAAAGTTAGCTAACGTTTTTTAGCTAACTTTTTTTGTTTGCGAATGATTAATGACTCTAAAATTTAATGTTTTACATCATTTTTTAACACTCAAAAAATAGGGTTTGCCTTTATTTAACAATATATGCAGTGTTAAAATGCTTGCATTTAAAAAAATTAATATATACATTAGCAAGGTAGAAAATTAATTATTAACCTCTATTTGTAAACCTAAAACTTGTTCTATGAAAAAACTATGTGTTTTTCTTGCATTTGTTGTGCTTGTGTGCATTAATATAGTGCAAGCACAAACTATGCGGATTACCGGGACGGTGACCGGTAAGGATGATGGTATGCCAATCCCAGGCGTATCTGTTGTAGTTAAGGGTACTACAGCTGGTGCTGCAACTAATGTTGATGGTAAGTTTGAATTAAATGCTCCAGCTGATGCTCAAACTTTAGTTGTTAGTGCGATAGGCTATAAAGCTCAAGAAATTGCCATTGGCGGTCGTTCAGTTATTGATGTTGTTCTAGAATCTGAGTCTATTCAGGTTGAAGAACTCGTCGTAACAGCTTTTGGTATTAAGAGAAATCCCAAGGAAATGGGGGTTTCAACCGCAAAGGTTTCTTCCAAGGAGATTACCGATGCTGGTGCTTCGAATGTGATGAATGGTTTAACAGGAAAGGTTTCTGGCTTGCAAATTAATACCATTAACAATGGTGTTAACCCAGATACAAAAATCACCCTTCGTGGTAACCGTCACTTTTTAGCTTCAAACCAAGCTTTGGTTGTATTAGATGGAGTTCCTGTAAGTGCTACTTACTTAAACTCAATTAACCCTAACGATATTGAGAATGTTACTATTCTTAAGGGTGCAAGTGCTGCTGCTCTTTATGGTAATGAAGCATCAAACGGGGTTATGATTGTTTCAACCAAAAAAGGTGGTAAACAAAAACCAACCATTAAAATCAGCAACACAACTACATTCGAGAGAATTTCTTATTTACCAGCTTTACAAACCCGTTTCGGTTCTGGTTCTGGTGAAACTATCGATAATGCAGATAATAACTATACAATGTGGATTGGTCCTGATAGAAATACCGACCCATATACTTCTTATGAGAACCAGTGCTATGGTCCTGAATATAATGGACAAATGGTTATCTTAGGTGGTAAATTAGTTGATGGTTCTTATCAAATGGTTCCTTATAAAGCTGTCAAAAACCAAAAAAGAGACTTTTTCCAAACTGGCGTTTCTTCTCAGTTTGACGTTTCTTATAGTGGTGGTGATGAAAACAGCAACTTTTACTTATCTGCTCAAGATGTAAATACAACAGGTACAGTACCTGGCGATAAGAACAGAAGAACAGGAGCTCGTTTAGCGGCTGGTAAGAGTTATGGTAAGTTTGGTGCTGAGTTCAGTTTCGGCTTTACTCAAACCAACACTGATGTTTCTGGTGGTGATATGAACCAAGGACGTGGTGTATATTGGAACGTTCTTAACACACCTGCTCACGTACCTCTAACTAAGTATAAAGATATTGACAATAACCCATTTGCTACACTTGATGGTTATTTCAATGCTTACTATCCAAACCCTTACTGGCAAATTGAACATTCTCGCCAGCTTACTAGGAGAAATGACGTATTAGGTTCTATTAACTTGAATTATAAGGCGTTATCTTGGATGGAGTTAACGAATCGTAGTGGTATTACTTATAATAACCAAAACTACAACAGTTATACTGATGAGGCTATTTACAGTGAGTATTCAAAACATGATCCATGGAGTCAAGGTCATATGGGCGTTTCTTCACCATATTCTGGTACTTCATATTATAGTATGTATACTACCCTTACTTTAACTAACGACTTCTTAGTTAAGTTAAATAAGGATTTTGGTGACTTCTCTAGTAAATTAATTCTTGGTAACAACATCGTTGCTGGCCGTAATGATTTTATGTCAGAAACAGCTACAGCTCTTGTGATTCCTGATTTCTATAATATCAGTAACCGCGTTGGTGAAGCAGGTGTTTCTCAAAGTACTAACGAGAGAAGATCAATCGCTTTATTTGCAGATGCTACTGTAGGTTATAAGAACTATGCATTCTTACACGGATCTGTTCGTAATGATTGGGATTCAAGACTTGTGAAAAGTAATCGTTCTTTCTTCTACCCAGCAATCGACGGTAGTGTTATTATTACTGATATGCTTCCTCAACTTAAAGAAGGTCCAATTTTATCTTTCTTAAAAGTTAGAGCTGGTTGGTCAAGAACTGGTCAAATTGCTTTAAGTAACTGGTATGCAACTTTACCAACTTATGTAGCTGGAGCTGGTTTCCCTTATGGAAGCACTGCTGG
The DNA here is from genome assembly GCA_964390565.1 of uncultured Rikenellaceae bacterium. GTDB lineage: Bacteria > Bacteroidota > Bacteroidia > Bacteroidales > Tenuifilaceae > UBA8529. The sequence goes on along the minus strand of CAYMII010000002.1, from coordinate 81,692 downwards.
TTTCAGATTAAGTACTACTTTGAGCAACCCAAATCTTAAACCAGAATTGACTGACGAGATTGAAGCTGGTTTTGAGTCAAGTTTCTTAAATAATAGAATTCATTTCGAAGTGAACTTCTATAAACAAAATACTAAAGATCAAACAATTCCTGCATCTATTTCTTCTTCAACTGGTTACTACCAGGCTTATATCAATGCAGGTGAACTTGAAAACAAAGGTTTTGAGGTTGACTTAAAGTTAACCCCAGTTGTTAATTTCAGCGGTTTTGCATGGAACTTAACTGTTAACTACGCTTATACAACAAGTAAAGTAATAGAAATTTTCCCTGGTCTTAATGAACTTCCTATTAGCGATGGTACTAATACTTCAGTTTCTTATGCTTCAGTTGGACAACAATTCCCACTACTTAAAGTATCTGACGTACTAAGAGATCCTGAAGGACATATTATTGTTGATGCTGTTACTGGTCTTCCTAAGAAGAATCCTGCTCTTGTTAAGGCTGGTCATGGTAACCCAAACCATAGTTTAGGTTTTGCTAACAACTTTACTTGGAAAGGTATTGGTTTAAATGTCGTTGCTGATTATCGTTCTGGTAACGTTATTTTAAATGCTGTTGGTAATGCATTAGACTTTACAGGTGTTTCTAAGCACTCTACTTTAAATGGTCGTCAACCTTTTGTTATTCCTAATTCAGTTATTGAGAATGCAGATGGAACTTTTTCTCCAAATACTAACGTTCTTGTAACTAACGCTTCTAGAGCTTTCTGGGTATCTTCAGATTATCATAATACTCAAATGGCTTATGTAACAAGCGCTGCTTTCTGGAAACTTAGAGAGGTTTCTATTACTTACGATCTACCTGTTAATAAAATTATGGGTGGTAAAGTAATTAAAGCTGCTCAAATTGGAGTTGTTGGTAGAAATCTACTTATGTGGAGACCAAAAACCAACAATTGGACCGATCCAGAGTTTAACAACTCATCTACAACATCGAATGCTGTTGGTTATACTTCTGAAGATCAAACACCTCCTACCAGAGTTTATGGTTTCAGCGTAAAACTTACTTTCTAAACACTAAAATTTAAAAAGAGATGAAGAAAATATTATATACTTTACTAGTTGCAGTGACTTTAGTGGGTAGTTCTTGCGAGGATTTTTTAAGTGTAAACGAGAAAAACCCAAATAATGCTTCTGAAGTTGCTCCAAAGCTAATGCTACCTGCAGCGATGAATAATATTGCTGCTACCCTAAACAACCCTAGACGTTTTGATTTTATTTATCTATGGCATGGTTTATGGTCTATTAGCGCAGGATACTCTCAACCACAAGGTTTGGTTCAATATAAGCTGTTAAATTCTGACTATCAGAATATGTTCAGAGAATCATATATTTGGGGTAATAACTTAACTACTATTGAAAAAAATTCAACAGGTTCTGATGACGTTTACTATTTGGCAGTAGCTAAAATATTAAAAACTTACATTTTCCAGTATCTAGTTGATTGTTATGGTGATGTTCCTTATAGCGAAGCATTTAAAGCTGAGGCAGGAATTTTGAAACCAAAATATGATGACCAAGAAGAGATTTATACCGATCTTGTTGTTAAGTTAAATGAAGCAATTGCATTAATTCAAAATGCTCCATCAACAGCAAATGCTCTTAACTCTTCTAGTGATATCATTTATCATGGTGATATGGCTAAATGGTTAAAATTTGCTAATACATTAAAACTTAGGATTTTAGTTCAGCAATCTGGCATTGCATCAAAAGCAGCATATATTGCTGCTGAAATTGCTAATACTGCTTCTGTAGGTTATATAGGTGAAGGTGATGGTGCTCTTTGCAACCCAGGTTTTGTTGAATCAGATGGGAAAATGAATCCATTCTATCAGTATTTCTACAATGCTGCTGGTGCTTCAAACTCTGATGGTGTTACCTATTATTTTGCTGGTAATGATGTGGTTGATTACATGAATACACTATCAGATCCACGTATCGGAATGTTTTTTCAAACTAATAGTTCTGGGGCATATGCTGGAAATATTTTTGGTAATTTACCAGCAAACTTAGCTTCAGCATCATCTACTTCTAAATTAGGATATAGCCAGGGTGTTGTTGGAACTATGATTGGAACACCAACTAAGGCAGCTCCTCTTTTTACTGATTTTGAAGCACTTTTCTTAGAAGCCGAGGCTGCTCAAAGAGGTCTAATTACAGCCGATGCAAAAGCTTTGTACGAATCAGCCATGACAAGATCTTTTGTCTATATGGGATTAACGGCAGGAAATGCAGCAGCATTTTATTCTTCAGAAAATGCTAATATTAATTTTGGTTTATCTGCTCCAACTGATAAGCTAAATCTTATCCTAAAACAAAAGTGGGTTGCACTTAATGGTATTTCTCCAGTTACTATTTGGTCTGACTATAGAAGAACAGGTATTCCTAGCAATCTTAATTTTAGCTCGGATCCTGCTAAAGCTGGACCTGGAACTCCACCTGTTCGTTTAGCTTACCCTCAAGATGAACTAAATGTTAACAGTGCTAACGTTCTTGCTGTAGGAACTATTAATGTGTTCACATCAAAAATATTCTGGCAGACCCGATAAATTGTTCAAATTTAAAAGCGAAAAAAGATGAAAAATAAAATATTTTTAATTACAGCTCTTCTGGCAGTATTGTTCATGTTCAGTTCTTGCTTAAAGGATGATCATGACTACTGGCAAGATGATGTTAAAGGGAAGATGTATGCAACTATTGCTTCTCCTGGTTTGCAAACAAAGAGTATTCTTCCAGTTGCTGAAGACGTTACATTTGAATTCTTGGTTAATATTGCTACTGATAAACTACCCAGTAAGGCAATTACAATTGACCTAGCATTTGATAATGCAGCAATTTCTGCATATGATTCAACTCTTAAAGCAAAGGCAAGAGAAACCAATGATACCCTTGCCGATGGTTCACTTAACTGGAAAGATTATAAACCTTTTCCTTCTGTTGAACTTTTGACACCGAACATTACCATTGCTCCTGGTACTAGAAACTTTTATGCTAAATTCAAAATTAGTAGGGCAGATACTGTTAATTTGGCTGGTTTTTACATGACTGCATTAACTATAACAAATTCAACTGTTCCTATTGCAGAAAACATGAAAACTGTTCTTTTTGCATTCCCAATTGCAAACAAGTATGAAGGCGATTACAATTCTGTTGGATTCCGTGACCACCCAACTGCAGGTATACAACCATTTGACTTTGCAAAAGTTAATTTATCAACTATAGATGCTACCACCGTTTGGAAAGGACAGGTTGCTAACTATGCCGGTTATGGAATTTATATTACAGTACATGAGGATCAACCTATGCTCAACCATTTAGGTGAAACTGTTTATAAGTGTACATTGAGAATGTTTAATTCTGATGCTAATGGTAAACCAGCTTTACCCGAGCTTACAGACTGGGCTTATTATACTGTTGATGAGAAGGGTAATCCTACGAACTATTATAATCCAAGTTCAAAATCATTTGAATTGTATTATTACTATAATGTTCCAGCTCCTCGTAAATGTCGTGAATCTAACTTTAGATTAGAGTAAATAATTCTGGTAATAGAATTGAGATTTTACTGAAATTTTAATAAATAAACTATGAAAAGAAAAAATATAATTTTAGTAATGATGCTTGCCTTAGTTAGTTTTTTTGCAATTCAAAGTTGCGAAAAAGATGATACTAAGCCTGTGTTATATTCAGCAGCAGTACCGAGTAATCCTTCTCCTGCTCTAAATGGAGTTGTTGCTTTAGCGGGTGCTCCAGTTGATCTAAATCTAACTTGGGATGCAACTGCTACTGATGCAATTAGTTGGACTATCTATATGGGTAGAACAAACAAACCTAAAGTGGTTAAAACTAATGTTTCTGGAAATTCATTCGACACAACCTTGACTACTGGTGGTACTATTTATTGGAAGGTTGAGACTATTGATTCAAGAGGCGTTTTAACAACAAGTGATCTTTGGCGTTTTGAACTTAACAGTATTCCAAATGTACCAGCTTTGACTGCTCCTGCTGATCTAGCCTCTGGAGTTTCAATTACTTCTGCGTTAACTTGGACTTGCACAGATCCTGAAGCAACTCAGACTTTAACTTATGATTTGTATTTAGGAACTTCTGCTTCTCCTGGTCTTGCAGTTAAAGATATAACTTCAGCTACTTATTCTCCTGTACTTGTACCTTTAACTACCTATTATTGGAAAGTTGTAGTTAAAGATGGTTATGGCGGAGAAAGAGAAAGCGTTGTTAGGTCGTTTACTACGGGAGCATTACCAGTAACTAAGTTTGTAGCAAGTTATTCTGTAGCTGAAAATAGTGTTCAGAACGGAGCTTATGCTTATACTTGTGCATTTACCAAAGTTGACAATAATACAATTAAGTGCGATAACTGGTGGGATTCTGGTTGGGCTACTGAATTCACTCTAGATTATGTTAAGAATTTAATCACCATGAAGCCATTTACTTATGTCTCTGGCAGTGGAGTAGTTTATTCTTGCAGTGGTGCTGGTATAATTAACCAAACTACAGGACAGATTGATTTAACATATGCTATTATTAAGAATGGTGTATTGCTTGAGAATGGTGTTGACGTATTTACAATTACAACTAAAGGAAATGTTGAAAGACAAATTCCAAATAAACCTAAGTTGTAATAAGTAATATATTTTTAGAAAAGGGTAACCTATTTGGTTACCCTTTTTTTATTAACTAATTTTATTGAACTGAAATATTTAATTTTTAAATTTTTAACATTCTCTTTTCCTTTTACTACCTTGCGAACCTTTTTCGGCTATATATTGTTGTTAGATAGAGATAAATATTCTTTATGAAGCGTTTTACAATTAATCACTTACGAGAGCTTGAGGCGGAATCGATATACGTTATTCGCGAAGTTGCTGCTCAGTTCGAGAACCCTGTAATGCTTTTTAGCGGCGGTAAGGATTCTATAATCATGTTCCATTTGGCTCGCAAAGCGTTTTTCCCAGCTAAAGTACCTTTTCCCTTAATGCATATCGACACAGGGCATAACTTTCAAGAAACGATTGAGTTCCGAGATTGGCTTGCTCAGGAATCAGGTGCGAATATGATTGTACGTTATGTGCAAGACTCCATTGATAAAGGACGAGCCACCGAAGAGACAGGCTATACTGCAAGCCGTAATAAACTACAAACTGTTACATTACTTGATGGTATAGAAGAGTTGAAATTTGATTGTGCCATGGGCGGAGGCCGCCGTGACGAGGAGAAAGCACGCGCAAAAGAGCGCTTTTTCTCACATCGCGATGAGTTTGGTCAATGGGATCCTAAGAATCAGCGTCCCGAACTTTGGAATTTATTCAATGGAAGAAAAAATATTGGTGAACACTTTAGGGTGTTTCCAATAAGTAACTGGACTGAAATGGACGTTTGGCAATATATTTACCTAGAGAATATAGCAATCCCTAACCTTTACTTTTCGCATGAGCGCGAGGTTTTTGAGCGCGACGGGATTCTCTATGCGAAAACTCCTTTTATGAAGATAAAAGATACCGAAAAGGTTGAGAAACGGATAATACGTTTTAGGACCATTGGTGATGCCACTTGTACTGGAGCCCTCGATTCAATTGCCAATTCGCTCGAGGATATTATTCGTGAGGTTGCCGCAACTCGCGTAACCGAACGTGGCGGACGTGCCGACGATAAACGCTCCGAAGCCGCTATGGAGGATAGAAAGATTGAGGGGTATTTTTAGTAAGTAGACCATAGACTATAGACCATAGTAGGATATTCAGTTTTTAACCTTAAAGGAATGAGTTTTAAGTTTGAGAATCTTAGTGTTTGGCAAAAAGCATTGGATGTTTCTTATGAGATAGACTTATTAGTATCGAAATTTCCAAAAGAAGAAATGTATGTCTTGTCTTCTCAACTAAAACGTGCAGCAGACTCAATCTCATTGAACATAGCTGAGGGTTCGACGAGCCAGAGTAACGCCGAATTTAATAGATTTCTTGGATATGCTCTTCGGTCTGCAATTGAAGTTGTAGGTGGATTATTTATAGGAAAAAGGAGAGGATTAATTAACGATGAAAATTTTAGACGACTTTATAGTGAAATAGAAATTTTGGCAAAGATGATACAGTCTTTAAAGAAATCGATTAGCAGTATTTGATTTATATAATCAGAGATAATCGATATTATACTATCGACCATTGACTATGGTCAATTCACAAAATCAATAAGTTTAACAATGAGCACAGAATTAAATAACACTTCTACAGCATATCTTGATATGGAACTTCTACGCTTTACCACCGCAGGTAGTGTAGATGATGGGAAAAGCACATTAATTGGTCGGTTACTTTACGATTCCAAGGCAATTTTTCAGGATCAATTGGATGCAATTGAGAAGGCTAGCATAAAAAAGGGCGAAGAGTATATAAACCTTGCACTTTTAACCGATGGTTTACGCGCTGAGCGTGAGCAAGGAATTACCATTGATGTTGCATACCGTTACTTCAATACTCCAAAGCGTAAATTTATAATTGCTGATACTCCTGGCCATATACAATATACACGTAATATGGTTACTGGAGCTTCAACTGCAAACGTTGCGTTAATACTTGTGGATGCTCGACATGGAGTTATTGAGCAAACTATTCGGCATGCTTATATTGCATCGCTATTAAGAATCCCTCATGTTATTGTATGTGTAAACAAGATGGATTTGGTTAACTATAGCGAAGAGGTATTCTCATCAATTCAGAAGCGGTTTATGGAATTTTCAACCCATCTCGATATTTTAGATGTAAGGTTTATTCCAATTAGCGCGCTTAATGGCGATAATGTTGTAGATAGATCAAGTAAGATGGATTGGTATGATGGTCCTACTTTAATGTACTTATTAGAGAATATCTATATATCAAACGATTACAATCAACTTGATGCACGATTCCCAGTTCAGTATGTAATCCGTCCGCAATCGACAGAGTATCACGATTACAGGGGTTATGCAGGTCGAATGGCAAGTGGAAGTTTTAAAGTTGGCGACAAGGTGAAAGTCCTCCCTTCGGGATTTACATCAACAATTAAAACGATTGATCTTTATAAAGATTCTCTTGAATCCATTTCGGCACCTCAATCTGCAACAATCACTCTGGAGGATGATTTGGATATTAGCCGTGGTTGTATGATTGTATCTGCCGAGAATGGCATTCGCCAAAGTCAGGATGTCGATTTGATGATTTGTTGGCTTGGAGAAAAGCCTATGGTTTCTGGTGGAAAGTATATTATTAAACATACTACCAGTGACTTGAAGTGTATGATTAAGGAGGTTAAATATAAGGTGGATATTAATACGCTTGAGAAAATCTACGAAAACAACTCGATTGGATTGAATGATATTGGTTGTATTTCGATACGTACAACAAAGCCCTTATTTTTTGATTCTTACAGGCAAAATCGATTTACCGGAAGTCTTGTAATCATTGATGAATCTACAAATGTAACTGTAGGAGCAGGGATGATTATTTAAATTGGATAACGGACTCTTGGGTTTAGGTATTAGACAGCTAGGTTTTATAAGCCTAGCTTTTTTATTGCAAATTGAATGATTTCTGAGTGATCGAAGGCTAAATTGGGTAAGTGGTTTAAATCATACCATATGGCTTTTTCAGCATCATCGTTTGCCTTGATATTAGCATTATCTGGTGTTGTAAACCCATAAAATGCAATACACAAATTTCTTCCTCTGGGATCTCTATCAATAGCATCAAATGCAAAGAGTTGATGTAGTTCAACTCCTTTAAGGCCTGTCTCTTCGTAAAGTTCTCTGGTTGCAGCATCTTTCAAAACTTCGTCCATATCAACAAAACCACCGGGTAATGCAAAAAGCCCTTTGTAAGGGTTATTTTTTCGTTCAATTAAAAGGATTTCATGTTTCCCTGATGGCCTTTTGAGAAAAACTAAAGCATCGACTGTTACAAGCATTCGTGGGTAATCGTAGGTAAAACCCATGCTATTCATCGCTAGGTTTGTTGTTTTCTTTCGATTTTCTTCTTTCCCTAACTGTGTAAGCAACCCATCCAACAACTACGATACATAAAAATAGTATGAGAATTTGGTGTTTGATCATTATTCGTTCAGTTGAATTACTTGATAAATATAAGAATACACAAAAGGAAATCCAACAAAAAGTTAAAGGATTCTTTTTATAACCCTCAGCTTATGGGAGTAATTTTGAGTTTCAGCATTGAATATCCCTTGATGATCGAGATTATCAATTTTTACATACCCGGAACTATGAATTATTTTCCCATTGTCGATAATAATGCCAACATGTGTAATGATTTCTTCATTATTATCAAAAAAGGCAAGATCGCCCGGTTGAACCATGTTTATGAAGTTAACCGTTTCACCAATCTTAACTTGCTGGCCTGCATCGCGAGGAATCTGTAACCCGATTATTTTATAAATAATCTGTGTTAAACCAGAGCAATCGATACCATACGGCGACCGTCCTCCCCAAAGATATGGAGAGTTGATGAATTGTTTGGCTAAACGAACTATTTCATCGTTAAGGTTATCCTTGGTTTCAGAAAAAGGATTATCGATACATTCGAAAGCACTATTTCCAACCACAAAAGTTCCGTTTTCAAAGCCATAAATGGACGATCCTGGGCATAGCCTTAGAGGATGCTTGCCTCCACTTTTTTTTGCGGTAAAAAGCGTGTTTGGTGTTGATGGATTATTGTGCTTTGAAATAAATTCGTCGCTAATTGTTGTTGTTAACTTTGTATCAATCCAACCCTCATATGAATCGTGTGTGCTAATGATTCTAAGCCAGCTATTGTAAGTTTCCAGTATCGTAAATGTTTCGCCAAACAGAAGTTGGTTAATCATTTCGCTACTTTCCGAAGGATCGCGCCTTACTGCAGCCAGACTTTGATTTACAATACCTGTAATCATCTTTTGTTATAGATATTTGATTTTATGTAAAAGTACAAACATCATTGGTCTTATTAAAATTAGTTGTCATTAAAAACTAGTCAATCCAAACAAACTTAGCTTTTAAAGAAATGTAATTATGCTTCAATTCATTTAATACTTTTGCCTTATATGGTTTTGCGAAACATTTTAAGGGAAAAGTTGTTACATTTGCTATGAATGATTTGGGTTTTATGATATTCTAAATAACAGATGAAAAAGATATTACGCTTTTTTCAGATATACTATCGTGGCATATTCAGATCCCTTTACTTCCTGATAGCTATAATTCTTATAGTTTCATTTTTGCCACGTCAGGGTAAGTTTAAATATGAATTTCAAAAGGGAAAACCTTGGATGCACGAGGACTTGATTGCCCCATTCGATTTTCCAATTCATAAAACAGAAGCAGAGATATTTGAAGAGCGAAATATTATACTTAAAGATTTTAGGCCATTCTTTAATCTCGATAATAGCGTTGTAAATACTGCAATTACTCAATTTCAGTCTGATTTTAGTAAAGAATGGAGCACGTTTCAATCTAAAACTTTGAGTCAATATCAAAAATCAGTTCGTGAAAACGTTGCGACGAATCAAAAATTGACTGCTCAAAAGTTGAAATATGAATCTTTAATTAATAACCAATTAAAGTTTATTTACGATAAAGGAGTTGTTGACCCTGCCGATCTTCTAACGATTTCATCACAAACATCACTAAATGTTACTGTACTTGTAAATAATAAAGCTGTAGATACTGAAATAGGAGAGGTTTTAACCCTTCCTAAAGCATTAGAGTATATACAAAATCTTGTGCTGAAGGAAGCTGAAAAGGATAACCAAACCATGCTTCAGTTTTGGCAAAGTTTTAATTTTCAAAAGATAATTCATCCTAACCTGCTTTTTGACGAGCGAACTACAGAAAAAGTGAAACGAGATATACTTGCAAACATTTCCTTGACAAAAGGAATGGTTCAATCAGGGGAGCGAGTTATATCACATGAAGAGGTTATTAAGGGTGATAAATATCAAGTTCTTGAATCGCTTAAAAAGGAGTTTGAACGAAGAATGGGGCAGGATAATGGTTTTCTAATAATCGTTGGACAGGCGCTTATTGTCGCTATCCTATTCTTCATGTTATATCTTTTCCTCCTGAATTTTAGAACTGAAATTCTCTCCGATGACTCAAAAATATTATTTATCTTACTGCTAATAACTCTTGTAGTTCTTTTGTCTTCTTTTGTTCTACGGAGTAATTCTATTAGTATTTATGTTGTTCCGTTTGCCATTGTCCCAATTTTTATTCGAGCTTTTTACGATGCTCGATTAGCCTTGTTTATTCATTTAGTGACAATTTTCTTGATTGGTTTTTTTGCTCCCAATGGCTATGAGTTTGTGCTCATAAACTTTGTTGCTGGAGTTGTTGCAATTGCAAGTTTGACAAATCTTTATCGAAGTGGGAATCTGTTCTACACAGTTTTTTTAGTACTGATCTCCTATTTGGCAGTTTATTTAAGCCTTGTTATTGTTCAAGATGGAACACTTGCAATGGTTAACTGGTTTACTTTAGCTTGGTTTGCCGTTAATGCCTTGCTATTACTAGCGCTTTACCAATTGGTTTATTTAATTGAGAAGATTTTTGGCTTTCTTTCAGATGCAACCCTAATAGAATTATCTGATACAAACCAAGATTTGCTTCGTAAGCTTGCTGAGGCTGCTCCTGGAACATTCCAACATTCGCTTCAGGTTGCAAATCTTGCTGAGGCCGCAGCATATAAAATTGGAGGTAATCCTCTGCTTGTTAGAGCTGGAGCATTATACCACGATATTGGAAAGATGACTAATCCGTTTTATTTTATCGAGAATCAGCCTACGGATTTTAATCCACACCAAAATATTGATTACGAAGAGAGCGCAGTAATTATTATTAAGCATGTAACTGAGGGTGTGCATATTGCACGAAAGAATAAATTACCAGATCAGCTAATTGATTTTATCAAAATGCATCATGGTACCAATAAAGTTAAGTATTTCTATAGATTGCATAAGGATAAGTTTACTGAGACTATTGAGGATGATCTAAAGTTTAGCTATCCGGGTCCTCGTCCTAACAGCAAAGAGACTGCTCTATTGATGATGGCTGATTCTGTAGAGGCAGCTTCGAGAAGTTTTAAGAAGATTACAGTCCAAGCCATTGATGAGCTGGTTGAGAACATAATTGATACATTACAAGAAGAGGATCAGCTGGGAGATGCCAATATCACATTTAAAGATATTACAACAATAAAATCTGTGTTTAAACGAAAACTTCAGAATATCTATCACTCAAGAGTAGAGTATCCCGAAGAGAGGTAGTTTTATAGTAAAAAAAGAACCGAGTAAAATCTTACTCGGTTCTTTTTTGATAGGCATAAAACCTTATCTCATATCTATAATTTCAATTCCTTTATGTTTTTTAGGCTCAAAAGTAAACCTTTCATCCCTAACAGGAACATTGGATCTGAAAACTTTTACTTTAATGATGTAGTTATTGCCATCTTTCCCTTGATATTTTATTTGAACAGGCTCAAGCGTTTTTTTGTCGAACTTAAGGTTTAGTTTAGAGTAAGGGGTACTTAAGTCTATTGGGTAAAGTTCTAGCTCATATATTGTTCTGTTTTTCTCCACCTTTTCGCCAATAAATTTTGATTTAAAGTTTTTCTCGTAATCCTTAAATAACTTTGTAGGATCGTCGAAAAAACCACCCTCAATAATGGTAGGTTCTGATATGGTAACCTCGTTTGCTTGCTTATTGAATTGCCACTTAGTTTTACCATCGAAATAAGCTTCCATTCCCATTAGCTCTAAGTTGTACTTTTTCCCTTTTACAACTATATCTCCCTCGTGTGTATCAGTAATTTTTTCTTTAAGGTTTTCTAGCGTAAATGAAAATTTTGCTGATAGCGATGTGAGGTTTTGCATCTTAGCACTAAAACTATTCACGACATCCTTCCCGAGAGGCGCGCTTTGAGCAAAAATTGTTAATGAAAAGCAAATACCCATCAGAATTAATCCAAACTTCTTCATTGTAATTCGTATTATTGTTGATTTTGTAAACTATTTATTATTTGTTCAAGTGAAACTTCATCAGTGATAAGAACATTTCGAGCTTTACTGCCTTCAAAAGGTCCAACAACTCCTGCTGCCTCAAGTTGATCAATAATCCTGCCAGCACGATTGTAACCTATTGAAAATTTTCGTTGAATAAGCGATGTTGATCCCTGTTGGTATTGAACTACGAGTCTCGCGGCTTCATCGAAAAGATCGTCACGTTTACGTAAATCTACCTCAAAATGTTCCTCGCTCGATTCAGGGGCGTATTCAGGTAGCATAAATGCAGTAGCATAACCCCTTTGGTTGCTGATAAAATCAGTTAATCTTTCAATTTCTGGAACGTCTACAAAAGCACATTGTACACGAACCATATCGCTACCGGTTGAAACAAGCATATCGCCTCTGCCTATGAGCTGGTTTGCTCCTGGGTGATCAAGTATAGTCCGAGAGTCAATCATTGATGATACGCGGAAAGCAATACGAGCAGGGAAGTTTGCTTTGATTACACCGGTTATGATGTTAATCGAAGGTCGTTGAGTTGCTATAATAAGGTGAATTCCAATTGCGCGAGCAAGTTGTGCCAAGCGAGCCAAAGGCGTTTCCACCTCGCGACCTGCTGTCATTATTAAATCGGCAAACTCATCAATTACCACTACTATGTATGGTAGGAATTTGTGGCCTTTGTTGGGGTTTAGTCTACGAGCAGTAAATTTATCGTTATATTCCTTTATGTTTCTTACTTGTGCTGCTTTTAATAATTCGTAACGCTGATCCATTTCGATGCAAAGCGAATTTAGCGTGTAGATTACCTTTTGAGTATCAGTAATGATTGCTTCATCGGAATCAGGAAGTTTAGCCAAAAAGTGCTTCTCTAATCGACTATAAAGCGTTAATTCAACCTTCTTAGGGTCGATTAGTACAAACTTAAGCTGCGATGGGTGCTTCTTGTAAAGCAGTGATGTAATGATAGCATTCAAGCCTACCGATTTACCTTGTCCTGTTGCCCCAGCAACAAGCAAGTGGGGTAGTTTTGTAAGATCAAGAATAAATGTTTCGTTTGATATATTTTTTCCTAAAGCAATTAGCAGTTCATGCTTGCTTTCCTGAAATTTTGCCGATTTAATGATGGAGTACATCGAAACAACTTCAGGCTTTTGGTTAGGAACTTCAATACCTATTGTTCCTCTACCGGGAATAGGGGCAATGATACGAATGCCCAAAGCCGCAAGGCTAAGAGCGATATCATCTTCAAGATTCTTTATCTTGCTGATTCTAACGCCTGGAGCTGGAACTATCTCGTATAAAGTAACAGTTGGACCAATGGTTGCCTTGATTTTGTCAATTTGAATCTTGTAGTTAGCAAGGGTTTCAACGATCTTATTCTTGTTTGCAATAAGCTCCTCGTTCGAAACAGGAGATTCCTGATTCTTATACTCTTCGAGTATTTCAATTGGAGGTCTTTGGTAGCTTGATAATTCTAGTGTTGGATCGTAAAGTTCTTGATTATCTATTACAGAGCCATTGGCTTCAATTTCCTGTACCGATTCAATGGTTAACTCTACATCACCTTCACCTTCGGCAGCAATAACTGCTTGTATTTGGTGAGTAGAACCTGTCGTTTCTTCAACCTTATTGCTAAATTCAACTTCAACCAATTCCGATTCTATTTCCTCCGATTCCTCTTCGATTACTGGTGCTTCATTAGGTTCATCGATTAACTTATCCTCAAAAACCGGGTGTGGCGAAACAAGCGTTTCTTCCTCTTCTTCGACATCTTCTTCTATGTCTTTGTCTTCTACAATTTCAATAGCCTCACCATGACTATTTATGATAGTTGTTTTCTTAATGGATGTTTCTTCTGATGCTTCTTCAACTTTTTTCTCTTTTGGTTTGAAAAGGAGAAGTATCTGACCATACATACGGTTAAACCAATGCAAAGAGTTAGGCTGTATGTAAATTGAAAAAGCAATGCAACCAAGCAGCAGCAGGAAAGCCGTTCCTACTTTACCTACAAGTGCCGAAATCCAGTTCGAAACGAAAAGTCCGTGAGCGCCACCGAGTCCACTTCCTAAAAAGCCACCTGTTGTTTGAAATAAAAAGCCAAGAACAAGAGACAGAAGAACTGTGCCAATGATAAGTTTGAAAGTTGTTTTACGGAATGGGAGAGGCCTTGTTTTGAGTAACCTTAAACCCAACAGGCCAATTATAAAAGGAACGCTGAAAGAGGCAATTCCAAACCATCTATTCATGAATTGGACTGAGAAAGAAGCGCCGATTTTGCCTGTCCAGTTTTGTACTCGTGTATCGGAGCCCGAGAATATATTTTGCCATTCGAAGCTTTGATCTACTTGCCAGCTAAATAGGTAAGAGACAAATGCTATTGTCAGGTAAATGGCAAAAAAGATTGTGAAAACACCTAGGGTAAATCGAACGCGTTCATCCTTGAAAAATGATTTCTTTTGAATCTCTGGTTCAGCCTTTTTATCAATAGGTTTTTCTTCTTGCTTTGCCATTTTACAAATTATACAGGTGTTTTTTTATCAAATGCAAAGTAATAGAATTATTCTGATTTTGTAATAGGAATAGGGAAAAGAGTTTGCTATTGCATTAACGATACAAGATCTTCAATAGTGCGTTTTGTGACTTTCTCATATCCTTTAGGGAGCGAGAACTCATCCATCGAGATGCGTTCTCGTTTAATAGTAGTTGCTGATAGGCTCATTAAGTGTTTATTGACCTTTACGCTGAACTTTAGCATTACCCCATCAACTTGCTCAAAGGGAGTGTTTACGTTTGGGTTTGCAATATTAATCTCATTGGTGTATAAAATATCAAACTTTAAACTGGTTGAATCCATGAAATGAGCAACAGCTTTTTTGCATTTAAAACCATTGAATTCAACTATCTCATCTGTTTTTTTAATGGAAAGGAGTTCCATCCCTGGGTAAGTTTCTGGTAAATTCTTCTTAAGCAACGAATCTTGGTAGAAAAGTTTTTTACTCCAAAGATTTACAAGCACGATGAATGTTTGATCATCAATATTTTTTATAAATGTAAGATTGACACTTCCTGACATTCCTTCGATATGATTTGATGTATTATTATCTTTGAATTTTACAACAAATTTGCTTGGAATTGAGAAACTGCTGATTTTTGCTTTATCGCCCCCTTCAACTTGAATGCCATATTCTATTGTGCCTTCATTGAAGTCCTTTTTATTTAGAGATTCACTACAACTAATAAATGAAATAGCTATAAAGAGAATTAGATTTAGATATAGGGTGTGTTTTTTTTTCATTTAATAATTTTGTTTTCCAAGAGCTAAAAATACGTATTTGTTTTTAATCGAATGGGTATTGTTATCGAAAATCGTCAATGATAAAGTGAATATTATCAAACTTAATTTCATAGCTTAAGAAAATGGTATTGTTATGAAATGATGAACCCTGCATACCTTATGCTTATTTATATTTGAGCAAAAACATGTTTCTTAACATACTTAAAAAGGCATGTTAAATAGCAGAAGATGGGGGCGAAAGATTTAGGAAAATGAAAAAATTTATAGTTTTGCAACTCCTAGAATTTGATATAAATAATAATTTGACAATGAATAAATTAGCGGTTGTAGCGTTGGGCGGTAATGCCTTGCTACGTGGAAATCAGGTTGGGACTATCGAGGAACAAGAGCAGAACACAACCGATACTCTCGAGAACCTTATTTACCTCATTAAAGAGGGTTACGATTTGGTTATCAGCCATGGTAATGGTCCACAGGTTGGTAATATCCTTATGAGAAACGATGCAGGCGAGGAGATGTATGGAATTCCTCAGATGCCACTAGATATTTGTGTTGCTGACTCACAAGGTGGTATTGGCTACATGATTGAGCGCATGCTTCGTAACGTGCTTCGTAAGCATGGTATCGACAAAGAGGTTTGCTGTTTAGTTACCCCTGTTATTGTTGATAAAGATGATCCAGCATTCCAAAATCCAACTAAAAGGGTAGGCAAAATCTACAACAAAGAGCAGGCTGATGCTCTAACAAAATCCAAAGGTTGGATGTTTAAGGAAGAGGTAAAAGATACTGGCAGCGGATGGCGTAGAGTTGTTCCATCACCAAAACCAGTTGGGATTCTTAACGAAAAGGTGATTAATCAGCTTGTTCGTCAGGGCATTATCGTTATCGCATCTGGTGGCGGTGGCGTACCAGTTTATATCGATGAGGTTGGCGATATTCGTCCATCTGAGGCTGTAATCGATAAAGATTCTGCTTCATCGCTTCTTGCAAATCGCATTGGTGCGGATGAATTCTATATTTTAACCGACGTTCCTTTTGTTTACATTAACTATAAGAAGCCAGGTGAAAAGAAATTGGAGTTTTTAAATAAAGTTGATACCGATAGGTACCTTAAAGAGGGTATGTTTGGTGAAGGCAATATGGCTCCAAAGATTCGCTCTTGCCTATCTTTTGTTGAGAATGGTGGCAAGATGAGCGTAATTACCGAAGCTACAAAGCTCGAGGATATGAGCTATGGTACAAAAATCACTTTAGAATACGAAGATTAATATTAACCAATAAAATATAATAGCTATGGCATTCAATTTAAGGAATCGTAGTTTTTTGAAACTCTTGGATTTTTCTCCAAAAGAGATTCAATACTTACTTGATTTATCTGCTGAATTAAAAGCTGCAAAGTATGCAGGTACAGAGCAACAGAAGCTAAAAGGCAAAAATATTGTTTTGCTTTTCGAGAAGGATTCAACCCGCACCCGTTGTGCGTTTGAGGTTGCTGCTTTAGATCAAGGTGCTCACGTTACCTACCTAGGTCCTTCAGGATCACAGATGGGTAAAAAGGAATCGATGAAGGATACAGCTCGTGTTCTTGGTCGTATGTACGATGGTATTGAGTACCGTGGTTATTCTCAAGAGATTGTTGAGACTTTAGCGGCATATGCTGGTGTGCCAGTATGGAATGGTTTAACAACTGAATTCCACCCAACACAAATTCTTGCCGATTTCCTAACCATGCGTGAGCATACCGATAAACCTTTGAGCAAAGTTACTTTCTGCTACTTAGGCGATGCTCGTAACAACATGGGTAACTCTCTTATGGTAGGTGCTACCAAAATGGGTATGGATTTTAGAGCTTGCGCTCCAAAGGCTTGCTGGCCAACTGAAGATTTAGTGGCTAAATGTCGTGAGATTGCAAAAGAAACAGGCGCTAAAATTACTTTAACCGAAAGTGTTGAAGAGGGTGTTAAAGGTTGTGATTTCCTTTATACTGATGTTTGGGTATCAATGGGTGAGCCGGATTCAGTATGGGCTGAGAGAGTTAATCTTCTAAAGTCTTACCAAGTTAATAAGAGAGCAATGGAGTTAACTGGCAATCCAAATTGCAAGTTTATGCATTGTTTACCTGCTTTCCACAACCGTGAGACAGCTGTTGGTGAAGATATGTTTAAAAAGTTTGGCCTTGCTGAGATGGAAGTAACCGAGGAGGTTTTTGAATCAAATGCATCAATCGTGTTTGATGAGGCTGAAAACCGCATGCACACTATTAAAGCAGTTATGGTAGCTACATTGGGTCAGTAAATTTTTCCAAAAAAGATAAAAAAGGCAGCGAAAAGCTGCCTTTTTTTTTGTGGTTACTAAAAAACGCCGTAATTTTAATTTTGTTGTAATTAAAATCTTTCTTGCTATGACAATTTATGTTGGTAACATTGCTTATACCATGACTATTGAGGATTTGAAAGAAATTTTTTTAGTTTATGGTAATGTAACTGATGTTAAGATTATTGTTGATAAACAAACGGGGAAGTCTAAAGGTTATGGATTTGTTGAGATGGAACGTGATGAGGAAGCAGAAAATGCTATTCGTGCCTTAAACGACACTCAGGTAAAAGGTAGGAATATTAAGGTGAATAACGCTCACCGTAAAAATACCGCTGAAACGCCTCAGGAGTAGTTTTGCTTCTTTTTCCGATTCTGTTTTTCATTTTATTAAAAGTTTAAGGCTCTTTTCAGTAAGGGTATTATTGCTGTATTTGTCTTAGATGTATTTTATTGCATTATTTCGCGATGAATGGTAATGTCTAGATATGGGAGTAAAGAGTAAATCGATACAGCTTTTTGGTAGAGTGCAGCAGGTTGGTTTCAGGTATTATGTATACAGGCTTGCTGGAGAACTTGGCGTGAAGGGATTTGTTAAAAATATGCCCGATGGTTCAGTTCTCATAGAGGCAGAGTGCGATAGTCATACCATGGATGTGTTTGTTGAGCACTGTAAAAAAGGATCGCCTCAATCAAAGGTTAACAATTGCAAATCAACACCAATTGAGACGAAGGATTTTAAAGATTTTAGAATTTGCTGAAATCAAAAAAGGTATTTATTCTAAATATTTGGAGAGTTTTTACTCTCCTTTTTTGTTTTTCAACCCCCAGTAAGCCCACAAATATCTTGATGCAATTGTTCTGTTTGGCTTCCATTTCTCGGAGATTTTATTCATCTTTTCTATTAGATCTTTCCCCTCTTTCTTGATGCCATATATCTCAATCATGCTCTTTTTTATCACTAAATCGTCGTAAGGGAAAACATCTGGTCGATCAAGTGAGAAAATTAGTAGCATTTCAACAGACCATTTGCCAACGCCTTTTACTTTAGTCAGTAATTCAATAATTACATCATCGCTTAGCGAGTCGATATGCGAAAGGCTTAAATCGTTATTAAGGGCAAATTCTGCAAGGTTTTTAATGTAATTGGCTTTAGCTTGCGAAAGGCCAACCTCACGAAGTTTTAGAGCATCAGTTCTAAGCAGCTCCTTTGGACTTGGGTATTTATTCTTGAAAAGTTCGAGAAATCTATTGTATATAACCTTTGCTACATTCCCCGAAAGCTGTTGAGATATGATTATCTCAACCATATCCAAGTATATATCCTGGGTTTTTGTGATATCAGGAAGGGTTACCGTTTTGGCAATCTCATTAATATGTTTATCTAATAATGCTATGCTCATTGGGTAAGTGGATAGATGAAAAAACCGGCATTGCCGGTTTTTAAAAATGTTCGATTTCTATCTTTATTTTTTAGCCTTAGCTTTTGTCGTTTTTGGTTTTTCTACTACTGGAGCAGCAGTTGCTTCAACCTTTTTTGAACTTTTTTTTGGTCTGGTGTTACCGTATGAACCCAAGAACAATTTACCACGACGGGTTTTTTTATCTCCTTTTCCCATGATTACTAATATTATGTTGATTATTAATTACTTTAAGATTTTGGTTTGCAAATATAGAAAAAATGAATGAAGTAAAAAATACGATTGCTTAAAGTTTGATTTGGCTCTTAAAAAAACTTTGAGATGATGATTATTTTTTGTAAAATTGAATAACAAACCGATAATATTAGAAAAATTATGGAGATAAAAGGATCAGCTGTAAAGGCTACCCCCGATTTTGTAAGAGAAAAATTTGGTTCGCGCTATAGCGAATGGGTAAAATCTTTACCCGAAAAATCGAAAAATATTATTGAACAACCCATTTATGCAACCACATGGTATTCGCTTACCGATTCCGTTATACTTCCAACTCAAAAGGTTGCTGATTTGTTTTATGCGGGAAATGCTGCAAAAGCAGCAAACGAAATTGGGCGTTATAGCGCTGATGTTGCTTTAAAAGGTGTTTATAAAATTTTTATTAGAGTTAGCTCTCCTCATTTCGTTCTTAGTCGGGCTTCAAGCATTTTTGCAACGTATTATCAACCATCAGATATTAAGGTTATTGAGAGTATGGATAAGAAAGCTGTGCTTCAGCTTTCGAAGTTTCATCCAAACGATAAGCTGATTATGAATCGCATTGCTGGATGGATTGAGAAAACCCTTGAAATTACTTTAAAATCAGCATTGAAGGTTGATGTAGAGAATCATGTTGATGGGGCTAATCTTACTTCAAAAATCACAATAATTTGGAATTAGCATTGTAAATTGGTATTCAAGTTATACGATTCGGTATCCCTTTTTTGCATTTCATCCCGACGAACCAACAACTCGTCGGGATTTTATTTTTTACCCCTTTCTTAAGTATAATCTTTGTTCTGTCATTCAGCAAGATTGGATAAATGATAATAGAATAAAGGATTCAATTTTACACGAAAAAAAGTATGAAATGTCCATGTGATAATTTACACTAAATGCAAAGATTAAAAAATGGACATTCCATGTGAGCCATATGAATGCATATGCAAAAGGTAATATCTATTTAACATTAAGTATGCTCGTTAATAATTTAAAAACACATGAAAAAAGTTAATCTAATTTTAGCGTTTGTGTTTGCAACCATTCTAGGGTACTCGCAAACACAAATCAATGGAAAAATAACTGATGAAAAAGGGGAACCTTTGGCCGGTGCCAGCATCATGCTTAAAGGAACCTATGATGGTGCTGGCACCGATGCTAATGGATGCTATAATTTTGTGACAAATGAGAAAAGCAAACAGGTAATCGTTGCAAGTTTTATTGGATTTAAGCAACAGGAAAAGGATATTGAATTATCAGGCTCGAAAATGGTTGTCGATTTTTCGATGGAGGAGATAGCCAATCAACTTGCCGATGTGGTTATTTCAGCAGGTACCTTTGAAACATCAGATAGAAAGAAAAGTGTTACCCTACAACCCCTCGATATTTTAACAACGCCAAGCGCAGCAGGCGATATCTATGGCGCATTAACATCACTTCCCGGTGCATCGATGGTAGGAGAGGATGGTCGTTTGTTTGTCCGTGGTGGCGATGGCTACGAATCCAAAACCTTTATCGATGGGTTGCTTGTTAAAAAGCCTTATTCAGCGAATACTCCCGATTTGCCATCGCGTGGAAGATTTTCTCCAACCCTTTTTAGCGGAACAACTTTTAGTACTGGAGGTTATTCAGCAGAGTATGGACAAGCATTATCATCGGCATTAATCTTAACAACAAATGCTTTTCCAAAGGAGACAAAAACTGATATTTCATTCTTAACCGTTGGTCTTGGTGCTACGCAGACCTATGCAGGTAAAAATGCCTCGTTATCTATTGGCGCTGATTATTATAACCTTAAACCATATTTCAGTCTAGTAAACCAAAAGGTTAAATGGAATAGCTTTCCTGAACAATTGGGAATTACATTAAACTCAAGGATTCGTACAAAAGGGGATGGCGTATTGAAAATTATGTCAACTCTTAGCACTGGCAAAAGTGGACTTGAATACCCCGAAATGACTACTCCCGGCGCAATGCAGAATATCACTTTATCAAATAAGAATAGTTATACCAATGTCAATTATACTCGTCCTTATGGAAAGTGGTCAATGAAAACTGGTATTGCGTTTACTTACGATGAGAACCTGCTTGGACTCGATACTTTTGGTGTAAACGATTATAATACTAATCTCCAAGCACGATTCGCTATGAAAGGTAAGTTTAGCGAGCGATTATCTCTTAACCTTGGTGGTGAGGAAACTGTAAACCTCTTTAACGAGAAATATTATCAAAAAACAAGTGGCTTTGAATTCAAAGGAAAGTTCACCGATTACAACTCAGCACTTTTTGCTGAGGCAGAAGCACGTCCTTTTTCTAGAATTGCAGTTAGGGTTGGTTTAAGAGGCGAAAACTCATCGTTGATAAACGATTCAAGGCTTGCTGTTAGAACCTCTGCTGCATGGTTGATAAGTAAGGATATTCAATTCTCGATGATTTATGGAACATTTTATCAAACTCCCGAAGAATCAATTATGAAGTTTAAGCCTGAACTAGGCTTTGAGAAGGCTGAGCATTATATTGCCAACCTTCAGTACGAGAAGAACGATAGGCTATTGCGGGTTGAGGGTTACTATAAGAAATATTCTGATTTTGTATCTTTCAATAATTCTTATCCATTTTCAGATCCTTCTTATTATAACAATTCTGGTTATGGAGATGCTAAGGGTATTGATGTTTACTATCGCGATAGAAAAACCTTTAAAAACCTTGATTATTGGGTATCATACTCATTCATCGACTCAAAGCGTAAGTATAAAGATTATCCATCGTATGTAACTCCACCATTCGCATCTACTCACAACTTTACAGTTGTTGCAAAGCAATGGGTTCAAAAAATCACTACTCAATTTGGTGCAACCTTCGCCTGGTCGAGCGGTAGGCCATACGACGACCCAAATACAACGAAGTTTATGGATAAAGTCACATCAGATTACATGGATGTTAGCCTAAACGTAAGTCATTTAACCGAGATGTTTGGTAAGTCAACAATCATGTATGCTTCGGTTAGCAACGTTTTAGGTCGCAACAACATATTTGGGTATCGCTACTATTCAACGAAGAACACATCGAATGTATACGAGTCGATACCAGTTCGCTCCGAATCGAAAAGGTTTATCTTATTCGGATTATTCATCACACTTGATTAATAAAACAAAATCTCAAATAATAATTTAAAAACTAATGATTATGAAACGTACATTATTATCAATTTTTCTAGTTGCTTCTGCAATTGTACTTAATGCACAAACTCCATTTGAAAAAGCCATTAAAGATGGATTGACCCAGTTTGATAGCTCAAAAACTATAGAGCAAATGCAGGCAGTGGTAAGTAAATTTGAGCGTATTGCTATGGCTGAAACTGCTCGCTGGGAACCCCTTTACTACGCTGCTTTTACACAGATTAATATGAGTTTTAGAGAAACTGATGGTGAAAAGAAGGATGCAATCCTTGATCTTGCTGAAAATAATATCGAAAAGGCTTTGTCTATTAATGGTGATAAGTCGGAGTTGTATGCTTTGCAAGGTTTTCTATATCAAGGAAGAATTCAAGTTAGCGCAATGCGTGGAATGACCTATTCACAAAAGGCAGCCGAAATGTTTGAAAACGCATTAAAGGAGAATCCTGAAAACCCAAGAGCTCTATTCCTAATGGGACAGAACATATATTTTACTCCAAGAATGTTTGGTGGAGGTGCAAAGAATGCCCTTTCAAAATTCATTGAAGCAAAGCAAAAATTCGAAAAAGAGAAAGGCGTTGAAGGCATTTCACCTAAATGGGGTGAGAAGTCAAACCTAAGAATGATTGAAAGCTGTAATAAAGAAAGCTAATAAATTACTTAACTTTAAGCACCCTGTTTTGCATAAAATAGGGTGCTAATTTTTGAAAATATGGCATCACATAAAATTGGGATAAAAAGGATACTGTTGCAAGAATTTCGTGATATTGCAATTTTGATAATTATAAGTACTGTTCCAACTTACCTTTTTGCTGGGAATAGGATTTTTACAAATTTTTCTCATTATGCTAATTCAATCCTTTATGGTGCTTTGTTGGGTTGGACCATTTGGAAAGGGAATCAACTTTTAGGTTTGTATTTTGATTATAAAATGCCTTGGGATAAGAATCCTACAAAATCATTCTTGTATCGGATAATCTCCTCTGTAATATTCTCAATGGTTGATATTGTAATAGTTAGCTATCTGATTTATACTTATATCTATAAAATTAATGTTTTTGATAATATAAGGCCACTCATTAATTATGCTCTTGTTGCATTTGTGATTGCAATGCTTGTTACTACTATCATTTATCTATATCACTTTTTTATTTCATGGCGCGAATCACTTATTCAAAGCGAGAAATATAAGCGCGATGCGCTATCTATGCAATACGAAACGCTTAAAAGTTATGTAAACCCTCATTTCCTTTTCAATAGTTTAAGCGTTTTAAGTTCATTAGTTGAAAAGGATACCCAAAAATCGCAGCAGTTCATTAAGCAACTTTCCGATATTTATCGATATGTGCTTGAGCAAAAGGATAAGGAGTTGGTTCCATTAAAGGTTGAATTCGAGTTTATTAAATCGTTTATCGATTTAAATAAGATTAGGCATGGCGATAATTTAAAGGTTGATATAAGAATAGATAATTTTGAAGGGTTTGTAATTCCGCTCTCATTACAAATTTTGGTTGAGAACGCATTAAAGCATAATATTATTTCTGAAGAGGAACCCTTAACAATAACTATATCTCGAGAGAATAGCGCTTTGATTGTTCAAAATAATTTGCAGATACGAAAAACTATTAGCGATGCAAATGGGATTGGGTTAGAAACTATCCAAAAGAGATATGAGATGCTAACTTCGGAGCCACTAATTATTCAAAGTGAGGGTGGATATTTTAGGGTTAAAATCCCCATTATTAGTAATTTGATTTAATCATAAAGTTTACATGGGATTACTTATTAAATATCTAATCTATTTGTCGTACCTATTCTTCTTTTCAGAGTTAGGGCTAATGATTGTTAAACGATCAGGCGTTAAGTCGAGTAAGGTTCAAAAGGATAAAGGTTCGCTAGTGTTGCTTTGGGTGACAATAACTATAAGTTTTATGCTTGGGTTTATATTTGCCAACTATCATCACTGGGGTTTTAGCCAACACCTTGCATATGGAATTGGGTTATTCATTATTTTGATCGGCTTTATTATTCGTTGGGCTTCGATACTTCAGCTCAAAAAAGCATTTACTGTTGATGTTGCAATAATCACTGAGCATAAACTCAAAACCGATGGATTGTATAAAATTATTCGTCACCCTAGCTATTTGGGATTGCTATTGATTATGGTTGGTTTCGCTATTTGTATGAATAGTGTTATTTCGGCTATAATTATTATAGTATTAATGTTTTTGGTAATTCTTTATCGGATTGTGGTTGAGGAGAGGGTTTTGGTAGAAGAATTTGGTGATACCTATAAAACTTATCAATCAAATACAAAAAGGTTAATTCCTTGGGTATTCTAACTAACTTTAGGCACTCTAGGCACTCCAAACTTTAGGCACTTTTATATGAATTATATCATTATCGAGGATGAGCGTTTATCGGCCGAGCGACTAGCAGGGATGATTCATCGGCTATTCCCCGATTTTGTTCTGGTAAAAACCCTCGATTCGGTTAAATCTGCCGTAAAGTGGTTATCGAGTAACGAGCATCCTTCTTTGGCTTTTTTTGATATTCAGCTGGCTGATGGGCTGAGCTTTGAGATTTTTGAACAGATTAAACTTCAATTTCCTGTAATATTCACAACTGCCTTTAACGAGTATGCTATTAAAGCTTTTAAAGTAAACAGTATCGATTATCTGCTAAAGCCTATTGATGAAGTTGAGTTGAAAAATTCAGTGTTAAAGTTTAGGTCAGGTTTGACCAAGCCTTCGGCTTTAGGCAATGATGCTGTAGCAAAGGCATTGCAGATGCTCACGAATAATTACAAATCGAGGTTCTTGGTTAAAGTAGGTGAGCATCTCCGAATGATTGAGGTTGATGAGATATCAATATTTATTAGCGTAGAGAAATCAACTTTCATTCGAACCCACAATGGACGCGATTATGGAATTGATTTTACCTTGGATCAGCTGGAGGGACTGCTTGATCCAAAGAGGTTCTTTCGTGTAAACCGAAAGTTTATTATCGATATAAAATCTATAAAAGATATTATCTCTTATTCAAATAGCCGCCTCAAGCTCAAGTTAGATGTAAATACCGATGAGGATGTTATTGTTAGCCGCGAAAGAGTTGGTGAATTCAAGGAGTGGCTCGAGAAATAACGTTCTGTCAATAATCATTGGATGATTTAAACCATTTCTCTTTCTTTGCCTCTTAAATCAGTGAGACTATAATTTTGAGAAACAAAATTATTTAGTCGAACTGATCCCGAGCGAAGTCGAGGGATCTATTAGCTTTAATAATCTACCTCTTTGGGCTATATTGTAAAATTTTTTTTTAGATATCTTGTCCGATAGTTGAGATTTAGTTCATTAGAAATTTTAAGAGCAATGATCTTCGATAACTCCAAGCCAATTCCATTTGCCCAATTCGAAATTCTTAAGCCTTTTGAGGATAATATATTGCATTTTGTTACTACCCGAAATGAGACCTTACCGCCATCATCTCAAAACTATTTTACCATTGGATTAAATGGAGTTGTTGAAAATGATATCGTTTTAAATAATAGAAAGCATCTTGCTGAGCAGTTGGGCTTTCAGCCCAATTCTTACGTTTTTGCTTCACAAGTTCACGATAATAAGGTGGCAGTTGTTAGGGATGAGGATAAGGGCAAGGGAGCCTTTGAGCGCTCATCTTATCTCTGTGATATCGATGCTATGGTGACAAATAGGAAAGGGATTTGCTTAGTTACCCAAGCTGCCGATTGTGTACCTATTCTTTTCTACGATCCTAATAAAAATGCAATTGGTGCCGCTCATGCTGGTTGGAAAGGAACGGTTGCAAAAATTCCAACAGAAGTTGTAAAGGCAATGTTAATGGAATTTGGTTCAGATCCAAAAGATATATTAGTAGGCATTGGACCATCAGTTGGTGCTTGTTGTTACGAGGTGGGCAATGAGGTTGTTGAGCTTGCAAACGAATCATTTGGTGATACAGAAGGGCTGATAATTAATAATCAGAAGTTTTCTAAACCAGTTTTTGATCTTTGGAAAGCAAATAAAAGTTCGCTAGTAGAGGCTGGAATAAGCGAAAATAATATCGAAATAGCATCACTTTGTACTAAATGCCATAATAACTTCTTTTTCTCAGCAAGGGCAGGAGATAAGGGACGTTTTGGAGCAGGGATAATACTTCGTTAATATAAATTGCATAATTTAGTAGATTACAAATTGATTTAAGAACCATTCTTACTATCAGTTGTTAACTGATAGCAGTCAACTGAAATAGACATGATTAATAAACAAAACCTAATAGATCGATTTGTCAGATATGTGAAAATCGATACAACTAGCGATGATAGCTCAACATCATTTCCTAGCACAAAAAAGCAGTTCGATTTAGCGAATTTGCTGGTTAAGGAGCTTCAAGCCTTGGGATTGGAGGATGTCTCGCTTGATGAGTGGGGCTATGTAATGGCTACACTGCCTGCAAGTACTGATAAGAAAATTCCAACCATCGGATTTCTTGCTCATATGGATACTGCTCCGGATATGAGCGGAACCAGTGTAAATCCTCGTTTTGTTGAGAACTACGATGGAAAAGATATCGTTCTTCATAAGGAGAATAATGTTATCCTTGGGGTTAAGGATTTTCCTGAACTCAAAGATTATGTTGGACAAACGCTTATCGTTACCGATGGTACAACCCTGCTTGGGGCTGATGATAAGGCTGGTATTGCCGAAATAATGACTGCTTTGGAGTATATGGTTAATCATCCAGAGTTTAAGCATGGTAAAATTCGTATCGGTTTTACTGTTGACGAAGAGGTTGGTCGTGGCGTCGATCATTTTGATGTCAAGAAATTCAATGCTGATTTTGGCTATACTCTTGATGGTGGAATGATTGGTGAACTTGAGTTTGAGAACTTCAATGCTGCTGGTGCTAAGGTTCATGTTCAGGGTAGGAATGTTCACCCTGGATATGCAAAGAATAAGATGAAAAATGCGTTGCATATTGCAATGGAATTCAACTCTCTTCTACCAGCGACCGAGCGCCCCGAGTATACTCAGGATTACGAAGGGTTTTATCATCTAATTAAATCCGAAGGAAGTGTTGAGAATGCTATGCTTCAGTATATCATTCGCGACCATTCACGTGAGAAATTCGATAACCGAAAGGTTTATATTGAGAAAGTTGCAAGTTTCATCAATGCTAAATATGGTGAAGGAACAATAAAACTTGAGTTAACCGATCAGTATTTCAACATGCGTGAGATGGTTGAACCTGTTTACCATATTGTTGATACAGCCATCAAGGCTATGGAACAGGTTGGGGTTAAACCATTAGTTCGTCCAATTCGAGGAGGTACCGATGGTGCACGTTTATCGTACATGGGGTTACCTTGCCCAAATTTATTTGCTGGAGGTATGAACTTCCACGGAAAGTACGAATTTGTTCCGGTCGAGAGTATGGTTAAAGCATCCGAAGTGATGCTGAAGATTATTGAACTTTACACGAATAAGTAATAGATTCTGTCAAAGTAAAAGGGCTGCAATTCGCAGCCCTTTTATATTTAGAAAGTCAAGTAAATAATTTTGGGTGATTTACAGAAACTGCACTCATCCTCAATATTCCCCTCCGAAAAAGTGTTCCCGCATTTTGGACATACAGCCCAAATTGCTGGCAAGCCTGTCTCTTTTGTTGAACTAGTTATCGTTTCTAATGCTTTCTGATAGAAATCCTTGTGCTTCTTCTCAGCATCCATAGCCCATGTAAAAGTGGAATCGGCTCCTGTTGCTTTTTCCTCTTTAGCAATTTTGATAAACTCAGGGTACATTGTTGTGAATTCGTAGGTTTCACCTTCAATTGCAACTTTAAGGTTTTCTTGAGTTGATGAAAGTTTAATGGAATCAATAGTTGGAGTAAACTCAATTCCTAGTTTAGACAACTCAGTCGTGTGGATTGTTGCATGAATGAACTCAGCCCTTGAAGTAGCATCAAACATCTTTGCAATGGTGTCAAAACCTTCCTCTCGAGCTTTTAGGGCGAATAAGGCATACTTCGAACTAGCGTTCGATTCACCAGTTATTGCTGTTTTTAAATTCTCTATTGTCTTTACTGGTTTTGGTTGGGTGCAGCTAACCACTATTGATGCAGCAATACAAAATGTTGCAATAACCATTAAATTACGCTTATTCATATATTATGTTTTATTTGTTAGATTTCGTCAATAAATTTATAAACAAGGGCGCTACCAAAGAACCCAGAGACGCTTACCGCAATTGCACCAAGCCCATAAAGCACAAAAACGGTCCAGCCAATGATGCTATTCTCCTTTTTCCTAAAAAATTGATATAATCTAAGGATAGAACCGATAACCATAATAACCATCGAAAATGCAGCAAAAATGATATGCAGTTTCTGATAGTATAATCCTTCTGGATCCAATACTTTTGACGAAACTTGACCGCTTAAAACGCCAGCAATGGCTCCAACCGTTCCAATTACCATTAAAGATAATCCTATCTTCGATGTGCAAACTTCTCTTTTAAAGAAAAGGACGAAGAAATCAGTAAAAAACCCAACTACGATTAGCGCAATCGGAAAGTGCACAAGCATTGCGTGGATATAACTTGAACTCGACATAATCTAGATTTGTTTATTGAATGTAAAATTAATTAAATCAGTGAGACTATAATTTTGAGAAACAAAATTATTTAGTCGAACTCTTGCCTACCGGCAGGCAGGGACCCCGAGCGAAGTCGAGGGATCTATAGGGTCTTACCTCGCCTGCCGGGAGGTAGGTTCCAGGCCCTTGGGGCAAAATTTAAAGAAACTTTTTATAGATACCTCGTCCGCTTGCGGCGAGGTATTTCATTGATTTTAAAATGTTTGTTTTGTGCAAGCTGATTTATAAAGAAACATAAATAGGTGTTTCTGTCTTTAATGTCGTATCTTTATCATCCACTAATTATCAGAAAATGATAGATTTCCACACGCATCAACCACCTGTTGATAATAATTCATCGGTTCGTAGCTTGCTTATCTCAGAGGTTGATAAATTTACTCCACATGATCTTTTTACTATTGGAATTCATCCTTGGTTCACCGAAGAAGTTGACTTGGCTGAACAGTTTTCCTTGGTAAATGAATATGCAAAACGGAGTAATGTCATTGGAATTGGTGAGATTGGACTCGATAAGCATCGCGGTGCTCCTATTGAAAAGCAGATTGAAGTTTTCGAAAAGCAGGCTATGATTGCCGAAAAGGTTAATAAACCAGTTGTTATTCATTGCGTTAGGGCTTGGGCTGAACTACTAGAGACAAGAAAAAGAATTCAGCCTAAAATGCCTTGGGCAATACATGGCTTTCGTGGTCAATCGGAATTGGTAAAACAGCTTCTTGGCAATGGAATGTATATCTCATTTGGACCAGAATCGTTAAACGCATCGGAAGGATTACAAGAGGCAATTAGAATTGTTCCGATGAATAGAATATTTATAGAGACTGATGATGCCGACGTTTCGTTGAAATATTTATACACCACCATTTCGAAAATAAAAAGAATTACAACTCGCGATCTCGAAGAGAATATAAATTTTAATTTTGCGGAGTTTTTTGGAAGGTAATAAGTGATAAGTGACAATCCTCCCAAGCAACGAATAACAATCAACGATTATCGAATATGCATTGGCTGGAGCGGACAGAGCTACTTTTAGGCGAGGGAAAGTTAAATAAGTTGAGTAATAGCCACGTTCTTGTGGTTGGACTTGGAGGAGTTGGCGCTTATGCGGCTGAGCAGATATGTCGCGCAGGGGTAGGAGAGATGACTATTGTTGATGGCGACCTAATTCATCTTACAAATATCAATCGTCAGTTACCTGCTTTGAATAGCTCTTTAGGTCAGCCAAAGGCTGAGTATTTAGGCCAAAGGATGATGGATATAAACCCTGAACTGAAACTTCATATTATTCAAGAGTATATCCGTGATGAGCGGATGAAAGAGATCGTTTCACAGCCCTACGATTTTGTGGTTGATGCTATCGATACCCTTTCCCCTAAGATCTTTTTGATTCACGATACTCTCAAATTTGGAAATCGTATTGTAAGTTCAATGGGAGCTGGCGGAAAGGTCGATCCTATGTTAGTTAAGGTTTCTGATATCTCTGAATCATATAATTGTCCATTAGCTCGGATACTTCGAAAAAGACTTAGCCGATTGGGCATAAAAGAAGGTTTTAAAGTTGTATTTTCACCTGAGGAGGTAGATGAAAGTTCAACTCGCCCTTGTGAGGGCGAACCAAATAAAAAAACTACTGTAGGAACCATCTCCTATATGCCTCCAATATTTGGATGTTTTATAGCCTCTGTTGTGATTAGAGGTTTGTTGGAAGATAAAGAGCAATCGGATACAAATTACATTTAAAGATCTTACAATATATTTTTGATATCATAAATTATTGCTAATACCCTTTTTTGTTGGTATAATTTTTCATTTTGAACTTTTTGATAATCAGAGTTGTTTATTTTCTGATATATAATTGATCTTCCTCTTTAGGTAGCCTAATTTTGTATTGAATTACGCCTTTTTCTTGAGTCCTTGTTTCATTTCACCTTAAGTCCATCTCCGATGACAACATCAAATCAAACCAATAATAATGCAAATGCTAATTGGGTTAAAATAGTAATGAACTACAACTTTCCGAGCACTTTTAAGAGCTGGTGGCAGGTTGTAAATTCAGTTATTCCATATTTTGCTCTTTGGGTATTAATGGTTTATAGTTTAGAAATTTCTTACTGGTTAACACTGC
Organism: uncultured Rikenellaceae bacterium; assembly: GCA_964390565.1. Taxonomy (GTDB): domain Bacteria; phylum Bacteroidota; class Bacteroidia; order Bacteroidales; family Tenuifilaceae; genus UBA8529. The sequence continues at coordinate 50,340 of CAYMII010000002.1, read as the reverse complement.
TTCTGTCGATATTTGCGGCAGGATTTTTAGTGCGAATATTCATAATATTTCACGATTGTGGCCATGGATCTTTCTTTAAGTCGGATCTTTTGAATCGTATTGTTGGGATTCCATTGGGATTCCTCACATTTACGCCTTACCATCGTTGGCATCGTGACCATAAGGAGCATCATGCAACTGTAGGTAACCTCGATAAACGTGGAATTGGTGATGTTGAGACGCTTACGGTTGAGGAGTATAAAAGATTAACGAAGTGGAAGAAATTCCTTTACCGTTTATATCGAAACCCAATTTTCCTTTTTGGGTTTGCACCCTTGCTCTTATTTGTTATTCAATATCGATTACCAAAAACATATATGAGTACAAAGGAGCATCTTTATCTTCATCTGTCGAATATTGCAATGGTATTAATGGTTTTGCTGATGATTTGGGCTGTTGGTTGGAAAGCCTATCTTTTAATTCAACTTCCTATTACCTATATCTCATCTGTTCATGGTGTTTGGCTGTTCTATGTTCAGCACCAGTACGATTCGGTTAAATGGGAGCGCGCTAACAAATGGGATTACAAAACTATAGCTCTTCAAGGGAGTTCCTACTTTAAGCTACCCTTTATTCTTCAATGGTTTACGGGAAATATTGGTTTTCATCACATACATCACTTAAGCCCAAGAATTCCAAACTATAAACTGGCAAAATGCCATAGAGAGAACTCAATATTTCATGACATTAAGCCTATTACGTTTTTCTCAAGTCTTAAATCATTAAGGCTAAGGTTATGGGATGAGGAGAAGCAAAAGCTTGTGGGGTTTAATGATATTTAACTTGCTAGAGAAATTCGGGGATGAATAAAAGCGTAGCGGATGCTACGCTTTTATATTTTATTCAAAACCATTATTTTACACCATGCTTTAGAAAGAATTCAGTATACTGTTTGTCAGTATGCTGGATGTGATTCTTTAACCAATCCTTAAGGAAGTTTGTAATCTCAAACGAAACAATTATAGTCCCCTTTTTCACCTTTTCTTCAAGAGCATTTACTTTCGATATAAACTCTCCATGTTCTTTTTTGTGCTCTTCGAGATGGGGGTAATTATATTGTTTCATTAGAAACTCTTCCTTATTGAAATGCATCACAGTATAACTTTTCATCCCGCTTATCAACTTAAGGATGTTTTCATCGTTATTTTTTTTGCTGATGTTTTCATAGAAATCATTTATCATATCGATTAGTTTCTTGTGCTGATCGTCAATTGATTCAATTTTTACACTTAATGATTCAGTCCATGTAATAGCTGCCATAATTGAGAAATATTATGTTTTAAGGTTTGTTGCAAAGATAAAAAGTTAGGGAATTTCAGATCTAGCAACCTTTCTTCATTTGATCAATCGAAAAGGTGATTTGGCGCATCAATTTTTGAAAACTTAAACTATTCAAGGTTTGAAGTAATGTATTTCAAGCAAGTCAATATAGAATAAAACTATCAGAAAATCAGAACGTGTTTGATTTTGGTCAATTAACCATAAGGCAATTAAATGATTAAACGTATCTGTGAATAAATTAATAAGATTGTTAGCTTATAGCTATTGACTTTGATTTAGGAATGGCTGACATTTGAAAATGTAAAGTGATTTTACAAACTAACCTAACCTAAATTAATTTTATTATGAAAATTCAAAAATTGACTAAACTAGCATTTGTTGTATTGCTTGCTGGGGTGACTTTAATTGGCTGTTCTAAAAAGGATGATTTTAACCCTGTTAACGAAGAGCAAATTGCTTATAGCGTAAGACCTGACTTTGCTACCTTGGACACAAGACCTGCTGATGTTATTGCTAAGCACCAAGTTACCGAAACTGAACCTGTTATGCTTGCAGAGAACACTACAAAAGGTGCTAAATATGCACTTGTAATTGGTATTTCTGACTATTCAGGTACATCTAATGATCTTCAATACTGCGACGATGATGCAACCGATTGGAAAGCTCGTCTAATGGCTGAAGGCTATAGCGTAACTGTTCTATTAGACAGAAATGCTACAAAAGCTGCTATTGAGGCTGCTGTTACTACTCTTGCAAGTCAATCAATTGCAGGTAATGAAATTGCTTTATGCTATTCAGGTCACGGAAGTAGGGGCAATATTGTTACAACTGATTTATACTACATCGCAAGTACTTGGTTTAAAACTAAATTCTCTACTGCAAAAAGCACTAAAATGATGTTCTGCTTTGATGCTTGTCAAATTGGTGCAATGGCTACAGATTTAAATGCAACTGGTAGAGTGATTGCCGTTGCTTCAAATAAAACTGTTTATTCATACGATGGTGATGCTACTATGAAGAACGGCGTATTTACCTATTATCAAATGATTGGTTTTGATCAACTTGGTTACACTTATTTAGAGCCTGATTGCAAATATGCTTGCGATCAAATGAAGATTTGGGCTTCAAAGAATAAAGTAAGAGTTGCTCCATCCTATACCGATTCTTATACTGGGAATTTTGATTTATAGAAATTCAACTAAAGTGTTATATAGAAAAGCTGCCTTAAGAGCAGCTTTTCTATATATTTTAAACTCACCTATTTTATTTCTTTTATAACTTTCCCTTGGCTGAGAACTGCAACGCAGTTGTGAATTTTTGTGTTTATTGTTACCGATTCAACTAGCGGCTCATTTACTAAACTATCCGATCTCCACTCAATTAAGAAATTAGCTCCTGTGCCGCTTTGATCTTGGTAAGGAACATAAAAATCGGCTGTTTCAAGTGGACCTAATTCTCTAAAGCTGTTTTGAAGAAAATCGTGTACTAGTTTGCCTTTCGTGTCGAAGTATTGAACCTTTTGTAATTTAATTGAGTGTGTAAAGTCAGTATTGTGGAAAGCAACAAATGCGCTCATGTCGATTTTTACTGAATCCATAAAATGAGGAATGTTAGAATAAATTGGCAAGTAAAGGACTTGGCCTCTCACTAATTTGGTGTCATAACCCTTTAGTTCATATGAGGTTGGATTGAAATCTTGTAGGTTTCCTCTCGAAAAAGCTACTTGCTTTTCTTTATGGTTGCAGGATAATAGTAGGATTGCTGCGATAAAAAGAATGGGTTTTCTCATAATCTTTACTATTTAATGATTTGGTCAAGTCTTTTAAGTTGTTACATACAAATATACAAAATAGAAATCCTGAAAATCTAATTGGACTTATAAGTTAGTCCTTATAAGAATTGTTTATTTACGTGTAGTCTGTTTTTTAGGAAAGCGTTGTTAAATGATGTATATTGAGATTAGTAAAGGATATCAATTATAAAAGTCTTGCAAAAGCCCTAACGGGTGAGCCATCCGTTTTTTCGATATGTAAAGGGATACAGTTAAACTCAAAATTAGCACCAATTAGTTTATCTAGGTTTGCTAGATTCTCAATAATCAGAATTTCACGACTTAAAAGAAGGTGATGGATTGGTAAATGCGAATCAGTAGTTTTATCAGCCGAGATTGTATCAAACCCAAGGGCTTTTAATTTAAAGTTTAATAACCATTCTGTTGCTTCTGTAGTAAGAACAGGGAACTCATCGAAATAGGTTGGAGTATTCCATTTTTCCTGCCAACCAGTGTAAAATAGAATAAAGTCAACCTTTTTTATCTCTTCTTCTTTTGATTTTAATAAATCCAAAGTGATTGAATTTGTTTTTGTACAATCAATAATAATCCCTTTGCCAATGAATTTATCGAGCGGAAATTCATCCAACGACTTAGTATTAGGCAGAATATGACAAGGGGCATCAATGTGAGTTCCATTATGCGTAAGCATCGAAATTTTCATCTCTGCAAAACCATCTTTTTGAATGGTGTAGAAATTATCAAAATGTGGCTCAAGTGTTCCTGGATAATAGATGATGTTATTTTTCAATGGATGCGTTAAATCAATTATCATAGGTGTATGTTTTATGTGTTTTCCTCATGTTTAAGTTCCAATAGATGCTTAAGGTTAATTCATTAACTCGTTTATTTCCGAAAGATGAAGGTCTAGATGTGGTTGGTAATCGAGAATCATTTGTTTTAGAGAGATTCTTTTATCAGCAGCAGCGAACCATTCATTATTGAGTTTACTGCTATCAACGTTCCCAATCACATGGGTAAGGTGCAAATTTGAATACTTCCATAGCTGGATTAAGGTTTGCCAGTCTTCGTTCTGAAAGTCTTGTATGGCTATCCACCTATCGTTATTGCCATTAGATGCGTAGTTTGGATAGGTAAGTGGGCTTGGTAAGTTTTGTAAATGAATAATTCGATGCGTATTATTTGATGCAGAATCTATTAAATGACCAAGTATCTGCTTTATGGTTCGATTTTGGCTATTTCGTTTGGTGGTTATTGCCTCATTTGAAAGGTTCAAAAGAATAGGTTCCCACTTTTGTATGGAACTATTAATTCCATCTATAGTTTTTTTAAATTCAGGTATCATTAGAAAATAGTATCTTTTGCAATTATAAATTCAATATGTAATTAAAAATTAGAAGCATTGTTTGAACACTGCCACCCTGTAACTCTGGAATCTCTGCAACTCAATATTAATGCTTCCCTTCAATATCATCAATAACCCATTTCAATTCGGGATCGTTTCCTGTTAATAAATCATTTGCTGTTGGAATTATAGGCATATCAGGAAAAATTCCACGTCCATCAATATCAGTTTTGTAGTATGGTTTAATTACAGCGAGTCCTAAACGTAATTTTAGTTTCGATTTTGGTAGTGTGTAAACAGGCATTGTACCTGCTACGCAGCCATTAAATGCACCACCTGTTTCTTCACCAACAAATATTGCTCTTTTTGTGGCTTTTAAATTTGATGAGATTATGCTCGTAGCAGAGAAACTACCACCATTAATCAGAACATAAACTTTTCCCTTAAAATTCTTAACATTTGGTTTTTTTGATTTGGAGTCAGATATTCTATAGTAGAATTTACCATCTTTTTTCTCAATTTTAGCCATTCTGCCAATTAGGAAAGGTAATCCAATGGTATAAGTTAATGCTTTAACAACTATAGGAGTTGTATTAGAGATACTACCAAGCACAAAACTTGTACGAGAGGTAACTTCCATTTTATCAATAAAAACAAAGTTGCTATCAGTTAAATACGAATATAAGTTGCTTACCTCTTTTAACTTTCCGCCAGGATTATCGCGAATATCGATTATAAGGGCTTGAGTTTTTAATGAATCGAGTTTGTAGAAAGTGTTTTTATAAAATTTCTTGTAATCGCCTCGCGAAAAATCATTGATTTTTACAAGGGCAATGCTGCTATCGGAGCCAACAAAATTTAACTCTTTACTGTATGTTCTATTTTGTGGATTATAGCCCTGCAACCTCTTCTTTTTTGATTCATTCTTAGCCTTTAACTTTGCAAGTTTTTTATCAACCTTAACAACGCTATCTTTTTTAGAAGTTTCATCTGTTTTCTTTTTTGCTCCATGAACCAAATTGGCAACAGTTAATGAATCCTTAATCCGAAGTTGAATATTTACGCTATCCCTTTGGTTTGTATATAGATAAAAGTAATTAGGGAATTGCCAACTGTAGAAACGATGGTTTAAAGTTGTGTTAAAGCCATCAGAAGCAAAGGCTTTGCTAAACTTTGAAAATATATCCTGTGGCTTAATCCCATTAACATTAACTATTTCAGAACCCACCTTGATAGTGGTATCGTTCGAAAGATTTTTAGTTATGTAAAGTTTATTGTCGAGAACCTCATAGGTGAGCTGTGAAAGGGGGAAGAGTCCTTTTTTATTTATTGACTTTATCTCCTTTTTTGTTTGCCTTTTTGAGATATAAGATAATCGCATATGGCCTTGCTTTACTGATGCCACGATAGGACTTAATTTAAAGTAAAACTCATTGCTGGTCATTGGTGTGGTTATGGTGGCTTTTAGGCTATCAAATTTGTAGTCTAAATCCTTTTTGCTTATATACCAGTATAGGCTTGGGTGTAGTTTTTGCAATTTTTTATAAACGTAATCGACGTCAGCTCTTAGCTCATCCGGACTTTTAGGTTTATCTATTTGGCTATTGAACTTTTTTACTGAAGTACAACTTACGCTAAAAGCTAATATGCTTAATGCTAGAATGTAATTTTTATATGAATTGTACATATCTTTAATAATGGTTGAAGGTTGTTTTCTTATAATTTGCTATTGACTTATGATATTTGGTTTTACAATAACCTCTACGTTACCCTTAATCATTGCCCAAACAGGGCAATAAGTATCCTCAGCCATTTTCACAATTTTATTAAAATCTTCGAGGGTTGTATTATTTGAGTAAAGATTTACCCTTATAACAATGGTTTTAAAGCAGGTTGGATGATCCTCTTTTCGAATACCATGGGAATAAATGGTTAGTCCGATGATATTTTTATTCATTTTGCGAAGGAAAACAAGCAATGCGCTACCTAAACACGAGGAGAGACTTAGTAGGAATAGTTCAAGAGATGTATAGCCTAGGTTATCTCCAAGTGGCGGTGTGTAATCGATTGCAATTGGATCGTTGCCCTCTACAAGCCCCTCGAAATGTAACTTGTCGTTAATAAGCTTAAGTGTTGCTTTTAACTCTTTCGATTTGTTGATCTCTGCTTCCATGGTATATTTTATTCGTTATTAAGTTCAATTACAGATTGACGTTTGCTGTTAACCACCAGTTGTGTTACATCTGGTCGGGAATAATGGCCAACCACATCAAAGTTTTGACGTTCCTCAAGTACTCTGTTGAAATCAATTGTCGCAACAATTATGCCCTCTTTATCTACAACTGGACTGACTACCCATTCGCCATCAGGGCCTGCTATGCATGAGCCACCATTTTCAAGCACCTTTGGTGCTTTTTCTAGAATTTTATCGAGATGTGGCGTGTCCTTAGGGAAATCTTTTATGGTCATTAATGCTGAAACAGAAATTACAAATGAGCGAGATTCCTTAGCAATGAACTTTGTGATATCCCTTGTGTTGTGATCACCACCTGGCCATACAGCAACGTGCAAATCTTCACCCATAGCGTAAAGAGCCGTTCTCGATAATGGCATCCAGTTCTCCCAGCAATTTAATCCACCAACGGTAAATTGCTTTAAAGGATGCACCTGCAATCCATTTCCATCACCGGGAGACCAAGTCAGACGTTCATCATAGGTGGGTTGAAGTTTTCGGTGAACAGATTTTATCTCACCAAGTTGATTTATATAAACTAACGAGCAGTATAGGCTATGCCCACCACGGTTTTTAGCACGTTCAATAATTCCTAGATAAATTGATATTTTCCCTTTTTTAGCAAGTTTACATATTGTATCGAGTTCGCCAGCCTCTATTTGAATGGAGTTTCGGATGTAATGGGCGTGTATTTCTTTTTGAACCTTCGAGTTCCACTCAGTTGCATTGGTTAATGAGGTCCAGAATGGATAACCTGGCAATAACGCTTCACCAAAAACGATAAGTTCGCATTTCAGCTTAATGGCATCAGAAATTGTTTCTTCAATTTTTTTGATTGTTTTCTCCTTATTCAGCCATACAGGAGCGATTTGTCCTAGCGCAACTTTTAAGAGGTTCATATTCAAATCGTAGTTAAATGGATTTGAACCAAAGGTAATGATTTAATTAAAGCGTTAGCGCCTAAAGTTTCATTCCAAATGTAAGAACATCATCTATTTGAGGATAGTCGTCGCTATAAGCATCTAGAATGATTTCAAGTAGACGCTTTTGATCTTCAAAATCGCGATTATGAATTTCAACCAGCAAATCTCTTCGCTTGGAGCGCTTGAATTTTTGACGGGTTTTATTGCTTAGCTGATCTTGGAATCCGTCGGTAACCATGTAAATAACATCATCTTTATAGATTTCTACCTCATTTGTTACGAATGGTTCATCAAGGCGTGGCGAATAGCCAATGGGCATTCTATCGCCTTTCACCTCTATCATCTCGCTAATTGCCTTACCATCCACGTTAATGCTATCTCGAACGATATATAGAGGATTATGCGCCCCCGAGAATTGTAGCTTCATTGCTTCAAAATCGATAACACACAAAGCGATATCCATACCATCTTTTGATTCTCCGCTCTTGCCTTGTTGGTGTAAAGAGTCGATTACTCTACTACGTAGTTGGTCAAGAATTTCTCCTGAGGTTAATTCACAGCTTTGGTTTACCACTTCCGCAAGGAATGCCATACCAAGCATACTCATGAAACCACCGGGTACACCGTGTCCCGTACAGTCGGCAACTGCAATAATCGTTTTATTACAACGTTGCATAACCCAATAAAAATCACCACTTACTATGCTACGGGGTTTATAAAAGATAAAGAATTCTCGATTTAAGTTCTTTATAAGATCTATAGGAGGAAGAAGGGCCGCCTGAATTCTTCCTGCATAGTTAATACTATCTGTGATTTCGCGTTGTTGTTTTGATAGAGCATCGTTTAGTTCGATGGTTACATCGAGATTTTGTCTTAATTCTTCTTCGCTTGCTTGAAGTTCATGGTTAAGGTTTATTGTTTCTTCGTAGAGTTCTTTAACCGTTTGTTGAGTGTCAATTCGCTCTGCAATCTCAATCTCGAGTTGGATTTTCTGTTCAAAGAAATTTCTAATAAGATTTGCGACTTCTCCAAATTCACCCTTATGCTCTGCAAGTTCATTTACAATAGAGTTATCTTCGGTATTTAAACTTTTTGTGATATGAGAGAGTGGGTTACTAACCCAACGGTTGATAAAGAATGAAAATATGAGCATGGTTAGGATTATCATTGCAATAAGCAAAGTAGAAATCCATTTTGTTGAACTTAAATCTTTTTGAAGTTGATTTTTACTGGAAAAATCGACAATTATATCTTTGCTTGATGCAAGATCTTCGTACTTTCTTGTGATTGTTAATTTTGTTACATCATTTGATTGAATAGACAATGAATCTTTTACAGGTCTCATACCAATAGCAAAATCCATCTCGTTTTCTAGTTCTGTAATGTACTTTTTACTCCAGAATTTACCGACCAAGAAGTAACCATTAGGATAACTTTTATGCTCACTATCGTCCGATGGAACAACTGTTCCACCTGTTATTTCAAGAATGCTATCACGAACGTTAATGTAAAAATGGCAGAATCCATTATTGTCTTTAAAAGCCTTATCTATTAATTCTTTACTAAGGCAGAGTTCATTATCAAAGTATGATGAATCATATGTGGAAAAAATCTTTTTGAAATCTTTATTGTAAATCCATGTATTTGTTAGCTGAAATGCATCAAGGGTTGAAAGGTTTGTTTCCTCCCATTCTTTTGTTGGTTTACTAATGTAGTTAACCATCTCGTCCCAGCATGAATAATCGGTGACAAGGTTTTTGAAACTTTTTTCTTTAAATTTAAGTATATTGTCAATTACAAGTTTTTTTGATTCCTCATTTGCTTTTAAGAAAATCTTTTCTTGCCTAGCGTTGAGCATTACATATCCCATAAAAACGCTAGCAAATACAATAATTGTAGCAAAAAGTAATATTAATATCTTAGTTTGGGTTTTCATTTAATTGATAAAAGACTTCTTCTTTTTTCTTTTTTATTTTGGATAACGAAGATAACATTTTTCACCAATTTATTTTTATGATAATTATTATGTTTAAAGCCATTTGATTGTCAATAATCATATAATGAGCCGTATACATAATATGTGTTTAAAATCAGTTTTAAATCAAATAGCTTAAGAAAATGTTGTAACCTATTAATTGCAAATGTTTTATGTTGGTGGAAGAGTGTAGATATTTTTTGGTTAAATAAAGTTAATGATATTTTGGGAAGGAGTTTTGGTGAAAAGAAAGGATTAATAATAACAAGAAGCCCCGATTATTTCGGGGCTTCTTGTTATTTCTTGATATCGTAAAAACAGCGCATGGGAGAGTGTAGCTTGCTTTCGACAACTAGTTTTTTAATAGCTTTTTCTACCTCTTTTTTATCAATTCCCGAGGCCTCTGCAATTTCGCCAGCCTTCATTGGTTTACCCGATTTCTTTAGAGTGTCAAGTACTTTTTGGTTTGTTTCCATGATGTGTTATTTAAAAAGTTTATAAGATGACAATATAATAAGATAAAAGTGAAAAATAAAAAGATAAAAGTCAAGGTTCTAAGTTAAACAAATACTAAATGCTGTTTTCTGTCAACTGTTAACGAACAACTGTCAACTAATGATTGCATCCACAGGCACATCCCATCTTCTCAGCCTTCGATTTTTCAAACGCTTCGCGTCCTTCGGTAAAGGCAAACCATGCTATACCCAACGAACCAATTACATCGAACCAAGCAATGCCTAAAAAATGGTAAAGCAAACTAGAGCCTAGCAGAATGAACGATAGGTAAAAGCACGTTTTTGTGCAGTTTGCATCAGCAATAATTGCGCTTGAATTCAGCTTATGACCGATATTCAGCTTTACTTTCATTAGGAAAAACATTGTAACTAATGAGATAGATGATATGATTATCCCAACTATCGTTGTTTCAGGCTTTACGCCTATAATGATGTTTAAAACAGAGCCAACAATCAAACCAACAGTGAGTAAGTAGAACGCAGTCCCAGTAATCCTTAAAGCTTGTCTTTCAAATTTATCATAGGTTTCGGTACTTGAATATTGCATTCTTAAAACCATATGAAGAACTCCAATACCTGAAATTACTTCCACAAAACTATCAATCCCAAACCCAAGCAATGCAAGGGTATCGTCGCTAACCCCAAAGAATACCGAAAATAGTCCTTCGGCAATATTGTAAAGAATTGTGATTATTGACAGAAATAGCGCTGTTCTTAGTAACTTATTTTTGTCCATGTTCATTATTTATAATTGCAATAACAATTAACTTCCCCTAAAGTTTATATCTCTCTAATTTTGAAACTCCTACAGCAAAATCCTTTTCCGCCTCAATTAGTTTTTCATTTAACTCGAATAAGTACTCTACCTCATTAAAAAAATTAATGACAGATATATTACCCATTTCAAGCGATTTTTTTAGAAGCGAGTAGCTATTGTCAACCGTGATGTAATCCTTTAAATTTTGACTTCTTTTTAGGCTGTGTTGGGTTGCGTTGTAAAGCTGTTCTATCTCCTCTTTAAGCTGGCTTTCGACAGTTTTAGCATCCGCCTCGGTAGCCAATCTATTTGCTTTTGCAGTTTTTACTTGTCCAGCATTTCCCCATAAAGGAATCGATAGGCCAACTTTTACTCCTCTAAAGGTTTCAACTTTTGTTTGCTCACTCTCATATCCGATCTCAAAATTTGGTAACCTTTGGTGTTTTGCAAGGGTTAGATTCTGAATGGATTGCTGAGTATTTAATGCAAGTAGTAAAAACCTTGGATCGTTCGATTTAATATCAGCAAAAATGCTATCGCTATAAGGTAGAATTGGAATTACATCAATAGAATCTTTTATTGCAACTGGATTTCCTCCATTAAGCGTGTAAATCTTAGTAATTAACGCTTTAATAGTAGCATCGCTATTGAGAAGGCGATCGTTAATTTCGAGTAAACGTGCTTGAGTATTATTGTAGTCGAGCGCTGATGCATCACCAGTTTCGAGGCGTTTTTTAAACCATAATACAAGTTGCTCTGTTTGCAACACTCTATCCATCAGTTTTTCATTTAATCGCTTTTCGTAAATAAATTCTAGCATTGTAATCTTTGCATCGAGTAGCACCTCCTGACGAAGCATTTTAAACTCCATATCAGCAATTGCCTTCGTTGTATTGCCTCTCTTTACTTTTTGAAAGTACACGGTAGGAAAATTGAATGCTTGCGATACACCCCATGTTTTTTTTGTCCCAGCACCTTTATCTTCGGCCGGAAACCAACCAGCGCTAACGAACGGATTTTCTGGTGCAATATCCATCTTCGCTTCAGCTTGTTTTGCCTCTTTCCAAAGTAATCCGCTTTTTATATTTGGGTTATTCTGTTCAACCTCTTTCAGGGCGGTTTCTATCCACGATTGAGCAAAGCAAAAGTTTGCTGAAATAATCAATGTAAAAGATATTATGTGTCGTCTCATCGTTTTACCTCCCTTTTCGCTTTAAAATTCTCATAGATCATATAAACACCGGGTACTACATAAATATTCAATAGGGTAGAGGTTAGTAACCCTCCAAGAATAACCTTTGCCATCGGACTTTGAATTTCATTGCCCGAAACATCGCCACTCATTGCAAGTGGAATAAGCGCAAGAGCAGCAGTTAAGGCGGTCATTAGGATAGGATTAAGCCTATCTACAGAACCGTAAATAATTGTTTCAGCAAGTGATGTGTTTTCGCAACGTAACCTTTGATATTGAGTGATAAGTAGTATTCCATTTCGGGTTGCAATACCAAAAAGGGTTATAAATCCGATAATTGCAGGAATACTAATTACTGATGATGTAAAGTAGATTGAGAAAACGCCACCAATTAGCGCCAAAGGAAGATTTAGCAAAACTATACCAGCAAGTGCAACATCTTTAAACTCCTGAAATAGGAGTAAGAATATTATACAAATAGCAAGGATTGACGCAAGAAGCAACGTTTGCGATGCTTTCGATTCGCTTTCGAATTGACCACCATACTCAACTCTGTAGCCTTCTGGAAATTTAATTTTTGTATCAATATTGGTTTGAATATCTTTTACAATACTTCGCATATCCCTTTCGGCTACGTTGGCCGAAATAACTAGCTTGCGCTGAACGTTCTCGCGACTTATTGAGTTTGGTCCTGTAACCGAAACTATTTCAGCAACTTGCTCGAGAGGAACTTTTTTGCCATCGTGAGTGTCAATAAGTGCTGATTTAATTCCCTCGATGCTTTTTGAGTAATCTGTTTTGTATCGAAGGATGAGATCGAAGCTGCGTTGTCCTTCGTAAATATCACCAACTTTTTCACCCGCTAGGGCAAAGGTTACGAAATGGTTAAATTCTTCAATGGTTATCCCGTAGCCAGCAAGCATATCGCGGTTTGCGCGAATCTGAATTTGTGGCACCTCAGTTTGCTGCTCAACATTAACATCAACTAGACCTTCTACATCAATAATAGCCGATTTAATTTGATTTCCCAGCATAAACATTTTAGAGATATCAGTCCCAAAAAGTTTAATTGCAATGCTGGCTCGTGTTCCCGATATCATATGATCAATTCGATGCCCTAAAGGTTGACCAACTGTTGCGGCAATGCCAGGCACGCCAGCTAGTTTCGCTCTAACATCAGCCATAAATTCTTCACGAGATCTATACTTGAGTTCAAAATTCACATCAATCTCGGCGCTATTGGTTGTTTGTGAGTGCTCATCGAGTTCACCTCGACCAGTTCTTCGCGCTGTGCTTTTAACCTCAGGTATTGAAAGAAGCTCGGTTTCAATAAGATTTCCAAGTTTATTGCTTTCTTCCAATGATATTCCCGGTTTACTAACGGCGCCAATAGTAAGCGAACCCTCGTTGAAATCAGGTAAGAAACTTCGCCCCATTGATGTAAAAGCTAACAAAGAGACTATGAATAATACTAGCGAACTTAGGATTACAATCTTTTTATGCTTGAGTGACCATACAAGCGATTTTCCATATATAGCTGATAGCTTGCTTGCCAACCAGCTGTCTTTGTGCTTCCTATTTAGGTATTTATCTTTTGATAGTAGCATCTTACAAAGTAGCGGAGTTATTGTCATTGCAACAATTAGTGATACAAATAGTGCAACGATATAAGCAATTCCAAGTGGTTTAAGCATCCTCCCTTCCATTCCTGATAAGAAGAAAAGAGGGATAAAAGCAACGATTATTATTAGTGTTGCATTTAGTATTGAGGCGCGAATCTCCTTGGATGCTTCAAATACTACTGTAAATGTCGAAACCCGATCATTTCCTATTTTTTTGTGATTTTGCTTTAACCGTTTGTAAACGTTCTCAACATCAATAATAGCATCATCAACCAACGACCCGATAGCAATTGCCATACCTCCAAGGCTCATGGTGTTGATGTTTAATCCCAATAAATAAAGGACTATTATTGCTCCCAAAAGCGATAATGGAATAGCAATTATTGAAATAATCGTTGTTCTAAAGCTACCTAAAAAGATGAATAGGATTATGATTACAAATAGGGCTCCTTCGAGCAGTGCTTTTTGAACGTTATTCACCGAAGTTTCGATAAAATCTGCCTGTCGGAAGATTTTTGTATCCATCTTCACGTCTTTCGGTAACGATTTTTTTAGCTGTTCAAGGTTTCGTTCAATATTCTCAGTAACCTTTAAGGTATTAATATTTGGTTGTTTTGCAATTGATATAATAACAGCCGGTTTCGCGTTTTGGGATGCATGGCCCATTTTTACTGCATCGCCAATTTTCACCTCAGCAACATCTCTTAAATAGACTGGTTTCCCAGCATTCGATTTGATGAAAGATTTTCCTAATTCTTCAATACTTGAAGTGCGAGCAATTCCTCTCACATTATACTCGTTACCATATTGCCTTACAACACTTCCGCTGGAGTTCATGCTGATTCCACTACATACTTCGGTTAGCTCATCCAACGAAACGTTGCTGTGTGCCATTTTAAATGGGTCGGCAAGTATTTGGTATTGTTTGAAATCGCCACCAATAATTGTTACCTGCGAAACGCCTCCTGTTGCTAGGATAACAGGTTTTATGTTCCATTCGGCGATGGTTCTTAAATCCATCATCGATGATGAATCGGATTGTAAGCCAACAAACAGGATTTCTCCCATAACGCTCGATTGAGGAGCTAATTCTGGTTCTAGACCACTTGGAATCATCGAGGCCAATGAAACCATTTTCTCGCTTACAATCTGACGAGCTTTGAAGATATCGGTTCCCCAATCAAATTCAATCCAAACAAAAGAGAATCCCTGCATTGATGCGGAACGAACGCGGCGTACATCAGTAGCTCCATTTATGGCTGTTTCAATAGGAAAGGTGACTAACCGTTCAACTTCCTCGGCAGCCATTCCATGCGCATCGGTTAAAACCACCACTGTTGGCGCAGTGAGGTCAGGGAAGACATCAACATCCATTTTTCCTGCAGTGTAAGTCCCAGCAACCATTAAAACGATTGCGCTCAGCAGGATGAATAGCTTGTTACTTAATGAGAATTTTATAATCTTGTTAAGCATAATTCTTCGATTTAAGGGTTTGGTCTAGTGTACGTGACCAGCATGTGGGTCTAAACTATTCGATACAGCTGCGAGTTTAACAAGGATAGCTCCTTTGGTAACAATCCTTTCACCATCAGTTAAACCGCTTTTAATTATAGTGTTGAAACCATCAGTTACGCCAACTTCAACCTCACGTTTTTCGAATAGTTCAGGTGTTCGCTGAACGAATACAGCAAAATACCCTTGCTCTTCAATTAAAGCGCTATTAGGAACCGAAATGCTTTTGTTTTGCGATTTTGTTTTGATGAAGAGTTCAACGAAATTGCCTGGGATTATCTCATCGTTGCTGTCTATTTGGAAAGTAATTGGGAGTAAATAGCTGTTTTCGCTAGTTGTATTTCCAATAGATATTAACTTTCCGTTTAGTTCAGAAAGAGTTTTTGTTTTATCTTCCTCTATTTGCCGAATGTTAACCGATTCAATATCTTTTATGGCTAAAGCATACTTAGATTGTACTCCTGCAACCAAAATCAATTTATTGTTTTTAGTGATTGAAAGAAGAGGTGTGCCAGCTTCAACGCTTTGTCCATTTTTAACCCAAATATTTCGTATTGTTCCAGTTGATGAACTTATTACGATTTGACCATTAGCAACAAAGTTGCTTTTTAAGCTTTCGTAAACCGTTTTTGCATTTTCAAAATCGTAAGCCGATTGTTGATACTCTTTTTCGGAGATGATTTTATCCTTAACCAGCTCTTGATTTCTCTCGAAAGTCGCCTTAGTTCTTTCGAAATTGCTTTGGGCTTCAATGTATCTAACTTTAAGATTATTGTCAGCAAACTCATTACCTGAAATTTGTAGTAGATTTTGTCCTTTGCTTACTTTCATCCCTTCAACAAGCATATCGTTAGATATATATACGATTCCTGCGCTTTTAGCAGATATGGTAAACTCGTCGGAAGGGGCTGATTCAACTTTAGCAGATGCTTTAATAATTTGACCGAAGGGTTGCTGTTCGAGTTTTTGGGTTTCAAATTCGATTTTCCACGATTGTTCCTTGGTAAATGATATCGCATTTGGACTCGATATTGCGGCTTCTTCGACTTCATGAATTGCATCATGTTCATCAGAATAAACAGTGATATTATCAACAATAAGCTGGTAATTACCTTTTGCATCGTTTATATCAAAGACTAGTTTACCTTTTCCGCTCGTTTCTGGTTTTAGTTTAAAGCTAAAAATCCCTTTTCGAGTTGGAGCATCAAGTTTTTGGCTCACTATTTTACCATTTACTTCTATTGATGCTTTAATACTGCCTTTTTCGAAAGGTTTGAAGTTGTTTAAGTATGTGAAGTGAGCAAGAATTGCACTTTCTTCGCCCGATACAAATGGATCAGCCTCGGCAAAGAGTTCAAATTCATTTGAGTAGGCAGCTATTTGCTGCTTAACATTTTCGTGGTTATGTTCACTTGCTTCATTTGCATCTTCGCTAGTGCTTTCCGATTCGTGCTCATGGGTTGCCTCTTCAGCAGAATGATCCTGAGTTTTACTGCTATTACAACTTGAAATAAAAAGAAAATAGGTCGAAATAATTAATAAATATAAAATTCTCATAGCCATTTAGTTATGTGAGTTAATAAAGATAAAAAAACAACAAAGGAATAGCTATGCTACAGGAGGGGCTCTTAGCGAGAACGATGAATTGTTATATTGGGATTTGAGCAAAATTGGGATTTGCTCAAGCACTCTGATCAGTTGATTACTAAGTTTTACATTTAATGCGTTGGATAGATCTGCAAAACAAAGCTCAATAATTGCAACAAATTCAATTCTAAAATTATATGTAATTACTTTACTGCTAGATATATAGTTAAGTATTTTGCAACTACTATCGTTTGATTTATGGTTGTCGTGATTATGACAACATTCGTTGTGAGCCTTAAGTATATCGTGATGATGATGAGGAGTCGCCTCATGCCCAATAAAGCATAAAGAAACAATAAAAAAGAGTACTCTAGTAATTATGTTAATTCTTAAACTTCTCACGTTGCAAAACTAATAGGATTTTTGAGAAATTGGAAATCATATGTTTTCTATATGACATTGAGAATGTGTTAAAGTTTAATAAATTATAGCTGAAAAACATTAATTTGATTACATTTGATACCAATTAATCAATTTCTAACCCAAATTATTTAAAAATGAGAAGAATTTATTCAACATTGTTATTCTTTCTTTCTGCATTGTTTATATCAAATGCACAACCAAAGCAGATAGATTGGAACTCGCCAGCCCCAGTTGATCCAAACTTTAGGATTGGTAAACTTGAGAATGGCTTAACCTATTACATTCGTAAAAATTCAGAGCCAAAGCAGCGTGCCGATTTTTATATTGCTCAAAATGTTGGCGCAATCCTTGAAGAGGATAACCAAAACGGTTTAGCTCACTTCCTTGAGCACATGGCTTTTAACGGGACAAAGAATTTCCCTGGTAAAAAGCTATTAAATTATTTCGAGTCAGTTGGTGTAAAGTTCGGTCAGAATATCAATGCGTATACTTCGCAAGATCAAACTGTTTATAACCTATCTGATGTTCCAACAACACGTGAAGGGATTGTTGACTCAGCGCTGTTAGTGCTACATGATTGGTCAAATTTTATTTCATTAGAAGATAAAGAGATTGATAATGAGCGTGGAGTAATTCGCGAAGAGTGGAGAACAGGTCGTGGTCCCGAAGCAAGAATGCGTAAGGAACTAAGTCCAATTATGTTTAAAGATTCTAAATATGCAAAACGCGATGTTATTGGGGATCTTGAGGTAATTAATAATTTTAATTATCAAACCATTAAGGATTATTATGCTAAATGGTATCGTACAGATTTGCAAGCGATTGTGATTATTGGTGATATCGATGTTGACAAGATTGAGCAAAAGGTAAAGACGTTATTTGCCGATATTAAAAAGCCAGTTAATCCTGCTAAAAGAGAGTATTTTGATCTTCCTGATAATGTTGAACCTCTTATTGGTGTTGCTAGCGATGCCGAGGCACGCAATACAATGATTACTGTTTTTATTAAACAAAAAACAGACATCAATGAGCCTAAGAACCTAGGCTATTTAAGAACTTCAATGCAGCGTTCACTTATCTCAAGCATGATGAATGCTCGTTATAGTGAATTAATTCAAAAGCCAAATCCTCCTTTTGTATTTGCAGGTTTTGCAATTGGTTCAATTGTTAGAACTAAGGATGTTGTTTATCTATATTCAGCTGCAAAAAACGATAATGTTACCGATGGTGTTAAAGGTTTGATTCGCGAAGCTCAAAGGGTAAAACTTTTCGGTTTTACAGCAACGGAACTTGAGCGTATGAAAGCTGATTATCTTCGTGGTCTTGAGAATCAATTAAAGGAAAAGGATAAGGAAAAAAATGAGAAGTATGTTAACGAGTGTGTAAATAACTTCCTTGAAAACGAACCAATTCCTGGTGTTCAGTTTAGCTATATGTTTGCAGCAGGTGTTTTACCTTCAATTTCAATTGATGAGATAAATGCTTACGCTAAGAGCATGATTACTGAGCAGAACTTGGTTATCACAATTAATGGTCCAAAGAAAGATGGCATTAAACTTCCAACTGTTGATGAGGTTTCTAAAGCTATTAAAGATGTTTACACTGAAAAATTAGAAGCATATGTTGATAAAGTTTCCAATAAACCTTTAGTTGAAAATGTTGCATCTGTTGGAAAGGTTAGTAGCGTAAAAGAGGATAAAGACTTTGGAACTACTGAGTGGACTTTATCAAACGGTGTTAAAGTTGTTTTCAAGAAAACTGATTACAAAGCAGATGAAATACAGTTAAATGCATTTAGTAAAGGAGGTATCTCATTAGTAGATGTGAAAACTATTCCATCTGCATCGTTTGCCTCACAACTTGTTGCTAACGGAGGAGTTGGTGAGTTTTCTAGTACCGATTTAGAAAAAATGCTAGCAGGTAAGATGGTAGGCGTTCAGCCTATGATTGGTGAATCGAGTGAAGGTTTTATGGGTAGTTCATCACCTAAGGATTTTGAAACCATGCTTCAACTAGTTTACTTATATTTCACCCAACCCCGTGAGGATGTGCCAACTTATACCTCTTTCATGGATAGAATGAAGGCATACTATGCTAATGCAGGAGCAGATCCACGTATGTCATTCCGCGATAGCGTTTCGGCTATGATGGCAAATCATAACCCAAGGGTTATGCCTATGAATCTTGATTTCTTAAATAAGATTGACTATAAGCAAAGTCTCGATTTCTTTAAAAACCGTTTTGCCGATGCTTCTGACTTTACATTTGTATTTGTTGGAAACGTTAATCCTGATGAAGTTAAAGGCTTAGTTGAAAAGTATATTGGTGGTTTACCAAATATTAAAAGAGTTGAAACTGCAAAGGATAACAACGTTCGCCCTCCAAAAGGTAAAGTTCAAAATTATTTCAAGAAAACTTTAAAGGATCCTAAAGCAACCATTAATATCGCATACACTGGAAATATTGAGTATACTCTTGAAAATAAAGTGCTAGTTGATGCTATTAAGAGTGTTTTAAACAACAAGTATATCGAGGAAATTCGCGAGAAAGAAGGAGCTACCTATGGTGTAGGTGTTAGGGCTTATGTAAGAAACTTCCCTTACCCTTCATTTGGTGCCATTTTTAATTTCGATACCGATCCTGCTCGTAAGGATAGAATGATTGAAATTATTCACAATGAGGTTAAGGTTATTATGACTGATGGTCCTTCTGAGGCAAACCTTGTTAAGGCTAAAGAATTTATGCTGAAACAGTTCGATCAAAATCAGCGCGAGAATGCTTATTGGTCAAGTGCTATTCGCGAGAAATACGAGAATGGTATCGATATCAACACAAAGTATAAGGAGTTGGTAAATGCTTTGACAGTTGAGAATGTTAAGGCTATGGCTGCAAAGTTATTTAGCCAAGGCAATATTGTTGAGGTAGTTATGACTCCGGCTGAATAGATTTTTTCAATTCATATTTTAAGGGCGGTGCATATTTGCATCGCCCTTTTTTTACCTTAACTCAGCCAAAATGGCCTAAAAAAACGTGGTGTTTGTTGTCAAAATGGCTTAATTATTCCATTGGCAATTGATTTGAAAGTAAATTATTGTTCTAAAATTTATGATTATGAACTTTAATAATTTTACAATCAAAGCCCAAGAGGCCATACAACAAGCCTTTACAATTGCTCAAGGATATAACCATCAGACAATTGAGCCTGCGCATTTACTTAAGGGTATAATAAGCCAAAGCGAGAATATTGCAGGTTTTGTATTAAGGAAGTTAGGTGTAAATCCATCTGCTTTTGATGCTGTCTTAACTAAAATTCTTGAATCGTACCCAAAAGTATCTGGAGGGGATCAATTCTTGAGTTCATCGGCAAGTCGTGTTCTTCAAAAATCGTTAGATTATAGTAAGGAGTTGGGGGACCAATATGTTTCCGTTGAGCATATCCTTTTAGGATTACTTGCCAGTGGTGATCAGGTTTCGCAGATGATGAAAGATGCTGGTATGGCTGAAAAAGAACTGAAATTAGCTATTGCTGAACTTCGAAAAGGAGCAAAGGTCGATAGCCAAACAGCCGAGGATACCTACAATGCGTTAAACCGTTTTGCTATCAACCTTAACGATA
Source organism: uncultured Rikenellaceae bacterium (assembly GCA_964390565.1). Taxonomy (GTDB): domain Bacteria; phylum Bacteroidota; class Bacteroidia; order Bacteroidales; family Tenuifilaceae; genus UBA8529. The sequence continues at coordinate 29,528 of CAYMII010000002.1, read as the reverse complement.
TGGCTCGATCAGGTAAACTCGATCCTGTAATTGGTCGTGATGACGAGATTCGTCGAGTCCTTCAGATTTTAACAAGAAGAACTAAAAATAACCCAATCCTAATTGGTGAACCAGGGGTTGGCAAAACGGCAATTGCCGAAGGAATTGCTCATCGTATTGTAAGTGGTGATGTACCAGAAAATCTAAAATCGAAGAAGCTATTTTCACTTGATATGGGTGCTCTTGTGGCTGGTGCGAAATATAAAGGTGAGTTTGAAGAACGATTGAAATCAGTAGTTAAAGAGGTTGTTTCATCAAACGGTGAGATTGTTCTTTTTGTCGATGAAATTCATACTCTTGTGGGAGCGGGTAGGGGCGATGGAGCCATGGATGCCGCCAATATCCTTAAGCCTCCATTGGCTCGTGGTGAACTTCGTGCAATTGGGGCAACTACTCTTGATGAGTATCAAAAGTACTTCGAAAAAGATAAAGCTTTAGAACGTCGATTCCAAAGCATTTTGGTTGATGAGCCCGATACATTGAGCGCTATATCAATCCTTCGTGGTTTGAAGGAGCGTTACGAGAGTCATCATTCGGTTCGGATTAAGGACGAAGCAATTATCGCTGCTGTAGAGTTATCGCATCGATATGTTTCTAACCGTTTTTTACCCGATAAGGCAATTGACCTTGTGGATGAGGCTGCATCGAAACTTAGACTTGAAATGAACTCTGTTCCAGAGGATATCGATGAGATTGAGCGTCGTATTAAACAGCGAGAGATTGAACGAGAGGCTATTAAGCGCGAAGGCGATAAAATAAAACTTGATGAGCTTGGTAAAGAAATCGCCAACCTAAATGAGGAACGAACAAGGCTTCGTGCTAAATGGCAGAATGAGAAAACCATTATCGATTCAATACAGCGAAATAAACAAAATATCGAAAATTTTAAGTTTGAGGCTGATGAAGCCGAGCGCCGAGGCGATTACGGACGGGTTGCAGAACTTCGTTACGGCAAAATTAAAGAGGCCGAAAATGAGATAGAAAGGCTTAAGAAGGAGTTAACCTCAATTCAATTGGAGTATGCTTTAATAAAGGAGGAGGTTGATGCCGAGGATATTGCCGAAGTAGTATCGCGATGGACTGGAATTCCTGTTAACCGAATGCTTCAAAGCGAAAAGGAAAAACTTCTAAATCTTGAGATAGAACTTCATAAACGAGTTGTTGGACAGGATGAGGCAATTGCAGCGGTTGCCGATGCTGTTCGTAGGAGTAGGGCAGGGCTTCAGGATGCCAAACGTCCAATTGGCTCGTTTATATTCCTCGGAACAACGGGTGTTGGTAAAACTGAACTTGCCAAAGCGCTTGCCGAGTTTCTATTCGATGATGACAACCTAATGACTCGTATCGATATGAGCGAGTATCAGGAGCGTCATTCTGTATCGCGCTTAATTGGTGCACCTCCCGGATATGTTGGCTACGATGAGGGTGGGCAGTTAACCGAGGCCGTAAGGCATAAGCCTTATTCTGTGGTACTTCTCGACGAAATTGAGAAAGCACATCCTGATGTTTTTAATATCTTGTTACAAGTGCTCGACGAGGGTCGTTTAACCGATAATAAAGGTCGTACAGTTGATTTTAAGAATACCATCATTATAATGACCTCAAATATTGGCTCGCATATCATTCAGGAGAATCTTTCTGGGGCGACCAAAAAGGATAGTGATGAGGCCTTTGAACGTTCAAGAAGGATGGTGTTTGAGTTGTTAAAACAAACCATTAGACCAGAGTTCTTGAATAGGGTAGATGAGATAATTATGTTTACCCCATTGAATCAAAAGGAGATTAGACAAATAGTACTATTGCAGTTCCAAAAAATAAAGGAGATGCTTTCACAAAGCGATGTGAATATTGATATAACCGACAGCGCTATTGATTGGATTGCTGAGCAGGGGTTCGACCCTTCCTATGGTGCACGTCCGCTAAAACGGTTAATGCAGAAGTATATTTTAAATGAACTCTCTAAGCAGATACTTGCAGGTAAAGTAATGAAAGATAAGGAAATAATTGTTGATTATTTTGATGGTAGTGAATTGATATTTAGATGATTGAATAAAAAATCCGACTAAAATTATTAGTCGGATTTTTTATAATTAGTTTTTAGTTTTTTATTATACCGCACCCTCCACTACATCCAGCACAAGAATGAGTGTTTGTTTTCCCTTTTTTGGGGACAAAAGTTCGAAACATAGAGTACGCAAAATAGCCAAGTGCTATTGCTATTACTGTGAATGTTAATATTTCTTGTACCATATCTTTCAGAATATTAAACTACCAATTTGAAATACTGTAAAGGAAACCAGCCATGCTAACATCGTGGTTGAGAAAATAGTGAACAGTGCCCATTTCCAACTTCCCGATTCTTTTTTAATTGCTGCAATTACTGCTACACATGGGAAATAAATAAGTATGAAAAGAAGGAACGATAATGCCGTTAAAGGTGTAAAAACTTTCTCGCCAATATTTTTACCAGAATTGTGCTTCTCGTTCTGCAATTTCTTTATTAAAGTAGATGAGTGCTCGTCGGCATCTTTATCTGCCTGATAAAGTACACCAATAGTACTTACTACAATCTCTTTTGCAGCAACACCCGAAAGAAGGCTTACACCCATTTTCCAATCGAATCCAAGAGGGGCAATTACTGGTTCAATAAATTTCCCAACTCTACCTAAATACGATTGCTCTTGTCTTTCTGCTTCTTTTTCTGCTTCTAGTATCTTTATTTCTTCTGCTAATTGGACTTTAGATATTGAATCAACAGTGGAAACAGCAATTAACTGTGTTTTTTCAATGATTAGGCTATTGTAATCTTTCGAAAACTTTGTATCGCGAGGGAAATAACCTAATGCCCAAATAAATATTACAGCAATAAGAATAACTCCCCCCATTTTTTGTAGATATTGTGAGCCTTTGTGCCACATATGTAATACCGTTGAACGCATTGTTGGGATTCGGTATGGCGGTAATTCCATCACAAATGGAACATCATCGGATTTAAAGAAGGTGCGTTTAAACAATAGCGCAGTGCCTATAGCAATTAGAATGCCCAACATGTAAATTGAGAATAGCACTAAACTTGCATTTGATGGGAAGAACGCACCAATTATCAATATATAAACAGGAAGTCGTGCGCTACAGCTCATGAATGGGGTGATGAGCATCGTGAGTATTCTATTATTTTTATTCTCTATGGTACGTGTAGCCATAATCGCAGGTACGTTGCAGCCAAAACCCATTATAAGTGGGATGAATGATTTGCCATGCAACCCAATTTTGTGCATCAATTTATCCATAATAAACGCTGCACGAGCCATATAACCTGTATCCTCAAGTAGTGAAATAAAGAAGAAAAGGATTAGGATGTTAGGTAAAAAAACGATTACGCTACCAACACCGTTTATAATCCCATTAATAAGCAGATCTTTAAATGGCCCATCGGCCATAATACCGCTCAAGAAGTTGCTAAACAGATGAACCCCACTGTCGATCCAGTTCATTGGGTATGATCCCAATGTGAATGTGGTATAGAATGTTAGCCACATGAAGAATATAAAGATTGGAAACCCAAAAACCTGATGGGTCATTAGTGTATCAACAATCTCAGTGGTTTTATGCTTGCTATGATCGCCTTCGCGAAGGGTTTCCTTCAGTGCACCAGCAATAAATCCATACTTTGAGTCGGTGATAAGGGTTTCAGAATCTTCTTTAAAAATCCCCTCGAGTTTTTTAATCTCCTCTTCGGTAATCTTTTTGATTTCTTCGTAGTTATCAACCTTGACTAAAAGCGAATGTACAAGTTTATCTTTTTCAAGAAGTTTGATGGATAGGTATCTGCTTGAATAGTCAATGGTTATATTACAATTCTCTTTTACCTTTTGCTGAATCACTTTTATTGATCGTTCAATATAATCGCCATAATTGATGTGGATATGACGAATGGTTTTATCCTTATCGGCAAAAACGTTGATTATTGTATCGAAAACGTTAGTAACCCCTTTCCCTTTTGAGCTAACCGTTGGGACAAAAGGAATACCAACCATTTTACCAAGCGATTTATAATCGAATTTATCGCCTTTATGCAAAAGCTCATCATACATGTTAAGCGCCACCACCACTTTAATATCCATGTCGATAAGCTGGGTGGTAAGGTAGAGATTCCGCTCAAGGTTGGATGCATCAACAACATTTACGACAATATCTGGATTGTTTTCGTGGATGTATTTACGAACGTAAACTTCTTCGGGGGTATATGCTGTAAGCGAGTATGTGCCAGGTAAATCGGTAATATTGAATGTGTAGCCTTTGTATTTAAAACGGGCATTTTTTGAGTCGACAGTAACTCCACCATAATTGCCAACATGTTCGTGCGATCCAGAAGCATAGTTGAAGAATGTGGTTTTACCAGCATTTGGATTACCTACAAGTGCAATATTGATGACTTTACTTTGAACTGTTGCACCAGTTTCGAGTATTTCTAATTCAGGCTCCGATGAGTGAACACCGCTATAGTTATCTTTGAGTAATTCTTTAGCTTCACTAGGAGTTACAACTTCAACTAGAGCCGCCTCGCTACGTCGTAGCGAAACCTCATAGCCCATGATGTTGTATTCGATGGGATCTTTAAGGGGTGCGTTTTTGATGACTGTTACCTTTTTCCCCTTTACAAACCCCATTTCGGTAATTCGTTTACGAAATGCGCCTCGACCTTTAACCTTCGATATTATACCAAATTCCCCGTTCTGTAATTCCGATAATCTCATTTTAATTTACTTGACTTCTATAAAACCCTTAAAGTCTAACTTTTGTTTTAGGGTGACAAAAATAATCTTATTTGGATTAATTAAAGGCAAAATAGTTGCAATTATTCACATCGCATCTGCTTGATACACCGATATTCCCAAAATTATTGATGATTTTAGTTAATAATCTTAATGAAGGATTCTTAACTCTTTGTATTATATTTGTTTAGCAAATTTTGTGTAGATTGATGGATCAAGAAGAAAACATATTCGAAAAGATTCAGGAGATTCTCGGCAGTTTTAGCGGGAACTTCAGTATCCTTGAGCATCAAGTGGATGTTCGGGTGCAGATGGAGTATTTTGATTTTTCGAGGAATGTTAAGCGTGATTTTGACCCTGAATTGATGTTAAAACAGGAAGGAAACCTTCTTTTGCCTGAGATTAGCCTCGAATCAAAGAAGGATCTGCTCGTTTCACTTGCATCTATTGATAAGCCTGAGGCATACAGGGCTATTGAACGTTTTATTCAAGTTGCTCCTGCCGAGCTAAAGGATTGGGCTATTCTTGCTTTGCAAGAGAGTAGGATGCTTTTGGAGAGTAGACTTTTAGAGGAGAATCAAGTCTATATATCTACTGGCTTAGGAGGATTAAGGGGTAAGTTGAGGTATTTTATTGCGCTTTTCTCTGAGTCGAGCAATGAATTTTCTGAGATTCAACGAAATTTGATAAAAAGTGAGTTTGAATTCATTTTCCCACGATATGAAGCCGAAATAGAATCGGTTAGTTTCTTTAAAAATTATGCTGCTGTTGTTGCGCTAATTCCAATGAATATCCCAGTTGAAGATCCAATAAAGATGGCCATTGGGGAGTGTAATAATCTTGGGCAGTTTATTAAGCAGGGATACTTGATTACAAATGTTAAAATACTTACCGATAGCGAGATAGAGGGTATCCTCAATAACGTTCCACCTGAAGATCTATTCCTAAGGGAATAAAAAAACCGATTCACTGAATCGGCTTTTTTATTATTGGTTTGGAAGTAATCTATTTGTCAAGATCATCAAAATCGATGCTTGTATATGCGCTGCTTTCAGCACCTACCTCCTCAGCAACAAGTTCATGTTGCTCTTCCATCTCAGGCTGATTTGCCCTAATGTATTCTACCACTTCGTTTAAACCTTCAGCAAATTTCTCAAAATCCTCTTTGTAAAGGAAAATTTTGTGTTTTTCAAAGTAGAATTTACCATCGCGACCAATGCGTTTCTTGCTTTCAGTAACTGTTAAGTAAAAATCATTACGGCGAGTTGCTTTTACATCAAAAAAGTAAGTTCTTTTACCTGCTCTCACCACCTTAGAGTAAATATCCTCCTTGTCTATTCTCTCAACATCTTCAAGATTTTCGAATCTTTCTGTCATTATTTCTAAAGATTATAGGTTAAAAAAACATCGTATACTTCTCAAAAATAGAAAAATAATTTAAAAACAAACAGTTTTTTTCCATAAAATGGAATTCAAGACAAATTCTATATATTCTTATTCTATATTTTTTCTAATGTACTAAGCCTTGATGTAATATTTTTTTAAAATGGGAAATCTGAAGTCATTAATGTAAAGTCAAATAGACAAACAGCCAGAAACAGTAAAGCAGCCAAAGAGCAAGTCATTATCCTTAGTTTTTAGCACTATTTAATTTTTCAATTCTAAAAATGCCCTTATCTTTGCAACTTCATTCAAACAATTAACAGATAGAATTCGTTCTTAAACACAATGATTAGCAGACGATTACTTCGAGTAAAGATTTTACAAGTACTTTTTGCTTACTACAAAAGCGAAAACGAGACGCTTAGCAATGTCGAAAAGGAATTGCTTAAAAGCACTAAAAAAGCCTACGATTTATACCACTACTTACTTCTATTGCCGATTGAACTTGTTGATCATGCCGAAGGCAAAATAAACCTTGCTAAGCAGAAACTTGTTCCCACTCACGAGGATTTAAATCCTAATACAAAATTTATTGATAATTCGCTGGTTAAAGTTCTACGTGAAAATGAAGCTTTAGCCGAATATACTGCTAAAAATAAGATTAGCTGGGGATCGTATCCCGAGATAATTCGTAACCTTTATCAACGAGTTATTGCTTCTGATTATTTCAAGGCGTACATGGAGTCATCAACCTCATCATTTAATGAGGATAAGCAGTTAATAATAAATATTTTATCAAAGGAACTTGAGGATTTTGAAGATCTATACCTTTTCCTCGAAGAGCAAAGTATTTATTGGAACGACGACCTTGAGTTTATGCTAAGCATGGTTGTTAAAACTTTTAAGAAGTTTTGCGAAGGTCAACCAACTTCAACTGCTCTATTCCCAATGTATCGTAGCGATGATGACGAAGACTACATAAAAAGATTGCTTCGCAAGGTTATTCAGTATCACGACGAGAATGTTAAACTTATTGAGGAGTACACCAAGAACTGGGAGGTTGATCGAATTGCAAGCATGGATGTGCTAATCATGGAATTGGCTTTAACCGAGATTAAGGAGTTTCCATCGATTCCAATTAAGGTTAGCTTTAATGAGTATATCGAGATTGCAAAATACTATAGCACCGACCAGAGTAGCACGTTTATTAATGGCGTTCTAGATAAAATAATTCAAATGCTTCGTAAGAAGAATTTGATTGCAAAGCAGGGTCGAGGCCTTATTGGCGAGGAGGATGATAGATTAGTTGTATCTGATGACGATTTGGAATAAATATTTATTTTTACATCGTTTTATGAGAAGGTTCATAAATATTTCATTAGTCGGAGTTCTTTTAGTTATTTTTTCGTGTAATCGTGCTCCTAAGGTTGAAACTACATTAGATTTAGTAACAAGCGATAGCACCGATAATAAATATCCTAACCTGAAGTTTAAAGAGGATTTTTTCGATTTTGGAACTATTACTCAAGGAGAGGTTATTTCGCATACATTTCATCTATATAATGCTGGTGATGATGTTTTAATCATTAAGGATTTAATCCCTGACTGTGGATGTACAAGGCCAAAAATCGAAAAAAAGATTTTAAAACCTGGCGAGGAGAGCACTGTTGAAGTTATTTTCGATAGCAAAGGTTGGTATGGTTCGCAATACAAGTCGGTTACCATACGTTCTAATTCCCCAATACGCGATAAATCTGTAACCATTAGAGCGAATGTAATTGAGGGAAAGGAATAAAGAATTTAAGAGTTTAGACAAGTTGAAAACGATTTAATATCAACAAACAACGTAAATATAAACCATAAAAATAATTCAAGATGAACAATTTACTTTTTGTAACATTACAGCAACAAGCTAGTCCATTGGCAACTTTCTTACCATTGGTACTTATCATCGTAGTTTTTTACTTTTTCATGATTCGTCCTCAGATGAAGCGTCAAAAAGAGCTACGTAAATTCCACGAATCACTTCAAAAAGGCGATAAGGTTATTATTGCTGGTGGTATTTATGGTAAAATTACTGAGGTTAAAGAAGAGTATGTTGTAGTTGAAATCGACGAAAACGTTAAGGTGAAAGTAGTTAAGAGCACTATTGTTCGCGACTCTTCCGATATTCAGCCTCAGAAGTAATAGAAATTTAATATCTTTACAGAGTTTAGAGCGGTTAACAAAACCGCTTTGGACTCTGTTTCTTTTTTAACTTAATTCTGAACAATTGGATTCATCGCTACTTCGTCAATTTGGTCATGTTTTCGATAAGGATAGGGCTAAACTTAACCAACGCCTTGTTATTTTTATCTTTTTTCTGATTGTTTCAACAGTTATCTGGTATTTAAGCAAGCTTAACCACGAGTATTCAACTTCGCTGAATTACCCTGTTCGATATGAGAGCTTACCTAAAGGCAAGGTGCTTGTTGGTGAGCCTCCTCGTAAAATCCAACTTAAAGTTAAAGCTTTTGGTTATACTCTCTTGAAATGTAAGTTAGGTGCAGCGCTTTCTCCAATTGAATTGGATCTTAATAAGCATCTAAGTTATTCGTATGAGGGAACAAAAGTTAAGCAGTTTGTGTTGACTTATAGGCTTCGGAATAGCGTTGTAAAGCAGCTTGGTAACGAGATATTATTGGAGGGGATTGAACCTGATACCCTTGTCATTGAACTAACAGATATGGCTAGTAAAAAAGTTCAAGTTAAACCAAATGTTGAGTTCAATTTTGAGCAACAATATATGCAGAGTGGTTTCCTTGATCTTGATCCTGACTCAATAACTATTAGTGGACCGAAGTCAATTATTGATACTATTAATGAAGTTTTCACCAAAGAAGTTAAACTTAAGAAGTTGAATCAAAAGGTTTCAAAGAAAATATCATTAGTCCCTGTAAATCAAGTTAGTTTTTCGAAACGTTCTGTAGTATTATCATTGCCTGTTGAGAAATACACCGAAATTACTGTAAAGGTTCCTGTTATTAGTAACAACCATCCCGATAGCCTTAAGTTACTTTTTATTCCAAAAGCTGTTGATGTTAAGTGCAATGTTGTTTTAAGCAAGTATTTTACTTTAACTCCTACAATGTTTAAAGCAGAGGTAGACTATACCCAGATTTCAAGTTCACTCAGTAAAAAGCTAAAAGTTAAACTTGTTACTGTACACAGTTTCGTAAACTTAGTCGATTATAGCCCAAAATATGTTGAGTATATTATAGAGGAACGCAAATGATTAAGGTTGGTGTAACAGGAGGTATTGGTAGCGGTAAATCTCTGGTTTGCTCAATTTTTTCAGCAATGGGTTACCCAGTTTTTAATGCTGATTATGAGGCACGATTAGTAGTTGAAAATGATTTTAATACTATAAATGAGATAAAGTCTTTATTTGGTGAGAGTATATATGCTGAAGGTCGCTTGAATAGAGCAAAGGTTGGCGAAATGGTTTTTTCAAACCCTAGTTTGCTTGAAAAGTTGAATGGCATTGTTCATCCTCCCGTTATTAATAGGTTTTTTAGTTGGGTTGAGGAGAACAAACAGCAAAAAATTGTTGTAATGGAGGCCGCAATACTATTCGAGAGCGGAACCGATAAGGGTGTTGATAAGGTTATCTCGGTAATAGCTCCCAACGAAATTAGAATTAAGCGTATTAAGGCTCGCGATGGCCTAAGTCAAGAGCTAATTTCTGAAAGAATGAGTCGACAACTCCCTCAGGATGAATTAATAAGAAGAAGTAATTATATTATAGATAATGATGGGGTTAAGCTTATTGTACCCCAAGTAATCAAAATAGTAAACGATTTAGCTAAAGTTTAGAAGCGGAATGGGAAAATATGGAAAGTGGATTACCGGCGGATTAGGTTGGGCTTTTTTTGGCCCAATTGGCGGTATTCTAGGTTTTGCATTGGGCTCAATTTTCGACAGCGCCGAAATTCATACAAAGGTTTATACTGGCGAATCGAGCCGTAACGGTTTTATTGTTAGTTTACTCGTACTCGTTTCGGCTGTTATGAAGGCCGATGGGAAGGTACTGAAATCAGAACTAGATTTCGTTAAAAAGTACTTTCTTGATAATTTTGGTGTTGATGCATCTCGCGAGGCAATGATTCTTCTTCGCGATATACTTAAGCAGCAAGTTCCTCTAAGAGATGTTTGTGTTCAAATTCGCGAGAATGTCGATTATTCATCACGTTTACAGCTGCTACACCTTCTATTTGGTGTTGCTTACGCCGATGGTGTAGTTAGCGCTGAAGAGGAACGTGTTATTCATGAAATTTCAGGTCACCTAAATATTTCAGCACAAGATTATGAATCCATTAAGGCGATGTTTATTGTCAACATCAACAACTTTTACACAATTCTTGAAGTTGAGCCTACTGCAACTAACGAGGAGATTAAAAAGGCTTATCGTAGCCTTGCTGTTAAGCATCACCCCGATAAGGTTAGCTATTTAGGCGAAGATGTGAGGAAGAATGCAGAGCAAAAATTTAAGAAAATCAACGAGGCATACGAAAAAATTAAGAAGGAGAGAGGGTTTGTTTAGTATGAAAGAGGCAAGGGACTAGTGGCAAGTGACAAGATTAATGTTGATAACGTAAAAGAAATTTTAGTTAAATTCGAACAACAAACAACAACCTACGAACAACGAATTAATTATTATCTTTGCAATCATAATTGAAGAATAAATAAAGTATGGAATTAAAAGACATAATGGCAATTTCGGGGCATTCAGGCCTATTTAAGTTTATCTCACAAGGTCGCCATGGGATTATTGTTGAATCGTTAACCGATGGTAAACGTAACAATATCAATGCTTCGGCAAAAGTTAGCTCGCTAACTGATATTGCAATTTTTACAAATGATGGCGAAATTGCGTTTAAAGATGTTCTTAAGAAGATCAAAGAAACTGAGAACGGTGGTGCAGCAATTAACCAAAAATCGGACGATAAGGAGCTAAAGAAGTATTTCGAGAAGATACTACCTGACTACGATCGCGAGAGGGTTTATACTAGTGATATTAAAAAGGTAATTACTTGGTATAATCAGCTTCAAGCTCTTAATCTTTTAGATATCATTGAGGAAAAAGAGGCTCCTGCTGAGGAAGCAAAAGAAGAATCGAAATAATCAAATTATCAAGATAGCAAAGTCGAACCTTTGGTTCGGCTTTTTTTTTAGCATCAAGTTTGAATTATGGAATTAAAAAATTACAGCACTCCAAACAAAACCTTTTGGTCTGGAAGAGTTGATGACCCCAACGATTCAGATTCCTTTCGGATGCATCAAATTGTTAAACTTATCGATTTAACAAAAATCGATTTGGTAGAAGTGGATTCTCATAAATTAAACATTTGCTTTTTAGGTTTTAATAGCGATGAGGGAGTTATTCGTAACCTTGGTCGCGAGGGGGCAAAGCAAGGATCGAAGTATATCCGAAAGGAGTTTGCAAATCTGCCCGTAACCTTTGGCGAACAAGTTGCCATATACGATGCTGGTGATATAGAATGCGTTGATGGAAATCTAGAAGATGCTCAAGCCCAGCTAAAGGATGCCGTTGCTTTAATTCTTAATCATAGTTTTTTCCCAATAGTTCTTGGTGGTGGGCACGAGCTTGCTTTAGGTCATTATAATGGCATTGTTGATCACTTGTCCGATTCCAAAAATCTTGGAATTATCAATTTCGATGCGCATTTCGACCTACGTCCATATACCAAAGGTGGTTCCTCTGGAACCATGTTCGCCCAAATTTCTGATGGTTGCAAAGAGCAATCACGCCCGTTCTCATACATGTGCTTAGGCGTTCAGGCAAGTAGCAATACCATTAGCCTTTTCAAAAAGGCTGATGAACTTGGTGCAAAATATATCATGGGAAAGGACTTCATTGAGCCCAATTTTGAGAGTATTCGCCAAACTATCGACGAGTTTATTGCTAAGCACGATAAAATCTATTTTACGCTGTGCAGTGATGTTATTAACGCTTCGTTTGCCCCAGGTGTTTCAGCAATTCAACCTTTTGGCATGAACGCCGAGGTTGTTTTGACATTTATTAAGCATATATTTAAATCGAAAAAGGTTGTTAGCTTTGATGTGGCTGAGGTTTCGCCACGTTTCGATCACGATAACCAAACGGCAAAGCTAATTGCCATTATCCTATTTGCCATTATCAACGTTTTAAACGAGAATAAATCCAATAGATAATCGATTTTAACTTTAGTAATATCAACAAAAATGAATACAATCACTTTTCTACCTCATGATTTCCAAATTAACGATTGGAATTCGCTCGAACCTTTTTTTGTTAAACTCGAAAGCATGCCTTTAAAAACAGAGGATGAGCTAAATAGATACCTAGCATGCAAAACCGAACTTGAGATGACCATCGATGAAGAGCAGGCATGGAGGTATATTCGTTGCAACGTTGATACTCGGAACGAGGAGGCAAAGAATGCGTTTGAGTTTTTTGTTGATGAGATTGAACCCAATGTTGAGAGCTGGTTTAATCGGTTGAATAAAAAGTTAACCGAATCGGTTGCATTTCCATTCTTCGAGAAACAACATGCTATCCCTGTACGTTTGCTAAAAAAGAGTATCGAGATATTTAGAGAGGAGAATCTTCCCATTTTTGCCGAGATGCAAAAGCAAGAACAGGAATTTGGGGCAATAATCTCAGAGATAAAGGTTCATGTAAATGGTAAGGAATATACTTTACAGCAAGCGGCCGAACTTCTTCAGGAAAACGATAAAGTATTTAGAGAACTTGTTTTTCGAAGCATAGCTGAGAAAAGGGTTGAGAAATCAGAACCCTTAAATAAGCTTCTTTCTGATTTGCTTCGCAAGCGTTATAACGTTGCTATAAATGCGGGATATAAAAATTATAGAGATTACCAGCATTTCAATTTAGGTCGATTCGATTATACTGTTGATGATGTTTTCTCGTTTCATGAGGCCATTGCATCTGAGGTGAATCCTGTAATTGATGATATCATGCAGAATCGTAAGGATGCCCTTAGGGTTGATAAACTAAAACCTTGGGATCTGCAGGTTGATATAGAGGGCAAGGACCCATTACGACCATTTCCAACAACCGAGGTATTGACGCAAAAGGCTATCGATTGCTTTAAAGCGGTAGACCCTGATTTTGCTGAAATATTTAGTCAACTTTATAAAGAGAAATTACTCGATCTTGATTCGCGCTTTGGAAAAGCCCCCGGGGGCTTTAACTATCCTCTACATAAGAGTAATCGTTCGTTCATTTTCATGAATGCAACAGGTAGCATGGGCGATTTTGAAACCTTGATGCACGAGGGAGGACATGCTTTCCATGCGCACTACTACAACCATTGGCCGCTAATTGATTATAAGAATATTCCATCAGAGGTGGCTGAATTAGCCTCCATGTCGATGGAGTTGATTTCGATGGAGCATTGGGATAGCGTTTTAACTAATTCAGCAGAACTGAAAAGGGCTAAGCGTAAGCAGTTGGAAGGTTCTGTAATCGTTCTTGCCTGGATTGCTGTAGTTGATCGTTTTCAGCATTGGCTATACAAAAACCCTGAGCATACACACCACGAACGAAATCTGGCTTGGACAAACATCTACAAGGAGTATTCAAGCCCAATTATTGATTGGGAGAGTGTAGAAGAGGCATTTGTTTTTGCTTGGCAACGCCAACTTCACATCTTCGAAATGCCATTCTACTATATCGAGTATGGTTTTGCACAACTTGGTGCTTTTGCTATCTGGAAGAATTATCGTCAAAACCCTAAAGAAACGTTAGCGAAGTACAAGAAGATGCTGGAATTGGGCTATTCAAGACCGCTTCCTGAATTATATAAAGTTGCAGGAATAGAGTTTTCGTTTACACCTGAGTATGTTTCAGACTTGATGAGGTTTGTAAGGAAAGAGTTATCAATGCTAGATTAATGCAATAATCAAGGTATTTATCTACTAGTAAATTATGCCTCAGATTTGATTCCTTTACCAATATATTGAAGTATTAATGCCTTTATAAAGAATATAATGAATAAGCAAATCGGAATTTTATTATTTTTTATTTCAATTTTTATAGGTTACAGTAGTAATGCACAGACAGTAAAAGTAGATAGTCTAGAAAACCTTTTGAGGATTCATCAGGTAGACGATTCTGTTAAAGTTAATCTTCTCAATAAAATTGCCTACAACTTTTATAATAAAGATGTTGCTAAAATGAGAAGCTATGCTACTCAAGCCCTCGAATTATCTGATAAAATAAAATTTTTAAATGGGAAGTTCGAAAGCAATCGATTAATCGGAATGTCCTACAATAAATCCGATAAACAATTATCAATTGAATATTTTCAAAAAGCTTTAAGAATAGCGGAAGAGATAAAATATATAGATGGAATTGCAAAGTGTTTAAATAGTATTGGTATTTATTATAAAACACAAGGCGAAAATGAAAAAGCAATAGAGTGCTATCAAAGGGGTATTAAAATGTACGAGGACTTGGGCGATAAACTAAAAGTTGCTAATTGGTCGCAAAGTGTATCTATGATTTATCGTGCCATTGGCAATTATGATGATGCCATAAAGGGATTTCAGATAGCGATGAGAATTTTTGAAGAGTTGGGTGAAAAGTCGGAAGTGGCCAATTGTTTAAATAGTTTAGGAATCATTTATGCTTATCAAGGAAATTATCCCTTAGCACTTGAACATTTTCAAAAATATTTGAATATCAGAGAGGCGCAAAATAATGGGGCTCCTGATTTCCAAGGTATAGTTAATGTTGGGAATATTTATTTATCGCTAATGGATTATCCTAAAGCGCTTGAGAATTTCCAAAAGGCGCTTAAAATTGCCGAAGGACAAAAAGCGAATAACAAAATCTCAAACTGCTTAGCAAATATAGGCTTTGTATATCTCAGAACGAACAATATCCTTGCTTTAGAATACTTTCAAAAGGCATTGAAAGCAAATGAAGAAAGGAATGATAAACTGCTCATAATAAGTACGCTGATATATATTGGCGACTTCTATTTTCAACAGGGTGATTATGAAAATGCTATGGCTAACTATTCAAAGGCTCAAGCAAAGGCTGATGAGTTAGGAAAGAAGCGCCCATCCTGTGAAGCGCTATATAAAATTGGTACCATATACTTCAAGCAGAAGAAATATCCCAATGCGTTGAGTTATACATTAAAGAGTTTGGCTATTGCTAACGAGTTAAAACTATTAGATACCCAAAAAGATATCCGTAATCAGCTATCTGAAATTTATGCCGCTACTAATGATTATAAAAATGCTTATATAAACCATAAGTTGTATAAAACATTAAACGATAGCCTTTTTGGTGAGGAGAATATAAAGAAAATTACAGGCCTCGAATACACCTATAATTACGAAAAAGAGAAACAATCAATCTTAATGGAGCAACAGAAAAAAGATGCTATCCAAGTTGCTGAAAAAAAGCAGCAGAAAATAATCATATTTTTCTTAATTGGTGGTTTTATTTTGATGTCTTTATTTGCTCTTTTCATTCTGCACTCATACCGTGTTAAGCACAAAACCAACATCATTCTTACCAAACAAAAACGTGAAATCGAAGAGCTGAACGAAGAGTATCAGGCTCTTAATGAGGAGTTAACCCAATCAAATGAACAGCTGTATTATACAAAGAATTTAGTTGAGGAGAGCGAAGAGAAACTAAAGTTATTGATTAAGAACTCTAACGATATTTTTGTTCAGGTAAATGAAAAAGGCGAGCAGTTCTTCATAAGCGATGTAGCCAAAGACCTTACAGGCTATAGTGTTGAGGAGTTAATGGGCTCGATTAAAGATGTTGTTTATCCTGATGATGTAGAAGTTGTCCAGCAGCATTGGAATAGAGTTTTGTCGGATAAAAAAACTCCAGATACCGTTCAATACAGGCATAAGCATAAGGAAAAGGGCTATGTATGGTTCGAAGCAGTTGCGCAGAATTTCCTTGATAATCCTGCAATAAACTCTGTAGTAACTAATATCCGAGATATTACAGAAAGAAAAAAAATCGAACAAGCATTGAAAGAAAGCGAAGCAGAGAAGGCTAAGTTAATGGCATTAGAGATTGAAAGAATAAATACAGAACTTGAAACTAACCAAAAATCAATAACTGCTGCAACTTTAAAGTTAATTCAGAATGCAGAACGTGATGCCCAAACTATTGAACGATTAATTGAAGTTGAAAAGAATACAAATCAAGAAGGTAAGAACATTATTAATACTCTTATTTCCGACTATAAACGGTTATCCTACAACTCTAATTGGGATGAGTTTGAAACTCTATTTGGGAAAGTCCATAGCTCATTTTACGAACGGCTAAATTCTCAATATCCAACTATCACAGCAAACGAGAGAAAGATTTGCGCATTCTTAAAGCTCAATATGAGTAATAAAGATATCGCTCAGATTACTTTTCAATCAGAGGAGGCTTTAAAAAAAGCACGTTTGAGGTTAAGACAAAAACTCGGAATTGACAGAGAGGTTAACCTTGTTACATTCATTCAAAACGTTTAGTCAACTCAAAAATTTGCTACCGTAAAGGCGTTTTTCTAAAAATTTAAATGAGTCTCTTCAATATCTGGAGGGACTTTTTTATTGGTTAACCTTCCACTTTCATTGAGTATTCGATTTGTAAAACCCACTTGAACAACTTGCTCGTATTTTAATTATCAGATTAATAATATCTTAGATTCTATTTTCTAATTGTCCACTTTTTGTCCCACCCTGTTTTTGCCCTATTGAGCGAAATGCTATCTAGTTTTGTGAAAGAAATTTTGGTTGGATTACATTTTTAAATATCAGATCACGATGGTATTCGAAGTAAACGAGATAGCTATTAGTAAAACTGCGCATTGCGAAAAGAATTTTGACTGCCTGAAAATAGGCAATCAGGTTTGTTGTAAAGTTGAGAATTGCATAAGCAAAAAAGTGCATTTTATAAGCTGCTCTGATAATGTGAATTGCAACTATAAGTTGTCATTCGGTAGCTCTTTCTTATGCATATGCGCCGTAAGGAAAGAGTTGTTTAATAAGCATGGCGTATGACAATTACAAGGAGTATGGTATTTAGTTATTCAAATATTAATTAAAGTATATTATAAACAGAAAAGAGTTATGATTAAAATTACAGGAGGTGTTATTTCAAAACATAAAGGCAATTCAGTGACATTTATTCCCAAATGCGAAAAATGTGGAAACGTAGATACTGTTGAAAATACTGTTACTTTGACAAAAGGAGTAACCGAAGTATCAACCAAAAGATGTTCATTCTGCGGGAATAACCAAGTAATTAAAATGAAACTACTTGTTGAAGAAGAAGCATGATTCTAATCTAAATTTATCAATTTCTATTGAATATCACTAATAATCTCAACAGAAATTTGTGTAAAATCATTAATAGCAATAGATGTTTTAGGGAGTTCGTCAATAGTATGTGTAGTAATAAGCGCAACAACTTTCATTCCCGCATTCTGCCCCGATTTGATACCCGAAATTGAATCTTCAAATACAACACAATTATCAGGCTTGATATTTAATAAACTTGCAGCCTTTAGATAGATTTCTGGATCGGGTTTGCCCTTTGATATACCCGATGCATCTACAATGGCATCGAAAAGATGCCGGATATCTAGGTTGTCGAGCGTAAAATCAAGGTTGCTAGTTGGTGCCGATGTTGCAACTGCCGTTTTAATTCCCGATTCCTTCAGCTTGATAAGGAAAGCAACCAAGCCTTTCACGGGTGAAATATCTTTTTGATACAGCTCACGGTAAATAGTCTCTTTCTCTTCTCCAAGATAGTTTATCTGACTCGTTGTGGGTGGTGTGCTCATTAACCCATTCAGAATATCAAAGTTATTTTTGCCAAAATACTTGGCTCTAAAAG
Organism: uncultured Rikenellaceae bacterium; assembly: GCA_964390565.1. Taxonomy (GTDB): domain Bacteria; phylum Bacteroidota; class Bacteroidia; order Bacteroidales; family Tenuifilaceae; genus UBA8529. The sequence continues at coordinate 11,396 of CAYMII010000002.1, read as the reverse complement.
ATTCTTCATCGAACTGAATCCCATGACGATTACAAAAAACTTCCCATGCTTTAACATGATAGGTGTGGTTATCCACAATTACTCCATCCATATCTAAGATGGCTGCTTGAAATGTGTTATTATTTTTCACTATTTTTAGGCTTGAAATTTGATAGTGCAATATTGGTAAATAAAAATGATATTTAAACTCCAATCCTTTGTAAGGGGTTGGGGTTATTAAGTAATATTTAAAAGTAAATGATTATGAGGGTTGTTTTATTGCTTGTTTTATTGGTTGCAGCAACTGAGGTGCTCGATGCTCAAAATAGCGGAGCGTTTATAGTTACAACACCTGATACTGTTAATATTGGCGAAATAGCTTTAAATGAGCTAACTGAGCAGAATGGTAAAGTAGAAATAGTTGTACTAAATAAAGGAAATGCCCCTTTAATTTTAAACATCGTTGAGGGTTGTTGTGGTACTAATGTGAAGGAGTGGCCTAAAGCTCCTATTCTACCTGGTAAATCAGCAATAATAAAAGTAGAGTTTAGGATAGAGCCTCGTCCTCAGGTTGTGAGCCGAACTGTTACCATTAAATCCAATGCAAGCAATGCCAAGGTTCTAAAAGTTCCAATCACTGGTGTTATTATTGAATCAAAAGCCACCAATGAGATTCAGCTTTAGTGTTTGATAATTCGTTGCCAACTCATCTATTCGTATTTTAACGATTCTACAGGGTTTTTGAGCGCTGTTTTAATGGTTAGTATACTGATTGATAGGATTGCTATTATAAAGCTCGAAATCACGGCTAATGCAATCAAAGTCCAGTTCAATGATGCTTTGAATGCAAAGTTATCTAACCATTTATTCATCGCATAAATTGAGATAGGAACAGCAATAAGATTGGCAAAAGCAATCAGCCCAAGGAATACTTTCGATAAGCTGTAGACAATATGCATGGGCGATTCGCCCATTACTTTTCTAATTCCCACCTCTTTTGCTCGCGATTCCGATAAATATGCTGCCAGCCCAATTAACCCAAGGCATGCAATAACAATTGCAATTACAGTTAAAAACAGAAATCCTTGAGCCAGTGTTCGGTCGGTATTGTACATGCCATTAACCATTTCATTGATAAACGTAGTGTTGGGTTCGTATTCATTACCCAATCTTTTCCATATTGCATTAATCTTTTTAAGCGTTTCGGTTGTTTCGCCTGACTGAATTTTGATTAGGAGATAATTTTTCGAATTAACTTTTGGGATAATAATAATTGGCTTAACTGTTTTTCTAAGATCCTCGAAGTTAAAATCACCAACTACACCAATAATCTTATGTTCAACGGAATCGAATGTTATGGTCATCGAAAGTGGATCTTTCCATCCAAATCGGTTTACTAGAGCCTGGTTTACCATTATCGAACGCTCATCGGATGGGAATTCTCTCGAAAAGCCTCGGCCTAGAATCACCTTCAGGTCTATTGTTTTCCAAAAATCAAAATCTGCAACGCAGAATGGCAGCATTAAGGGTTTATCTTTTGGCTCACCACCAACTTCGAAGTCACGTGCCGAAAGGCTGGTAATTGGTGTTGATTCTGAAAGTGATAATGCTTTCACCTCAGGGATGCTCTCAATCTCACTTTTAAGCGTTTGTGGATTGATATTCGTACCAAGGTTGTTAAGTGGAATAACAGCAATATTATCGCGATCAAATCCCAACTTCTTATTCTGAATAAATTCAAGTTGACGATAAACCGTAAGCGTACAGATAATAAGGATAACTGTTGCAGAGAATTGGAAAACTATAAGAGCATTTCTTAATGTTTTCCCACCTTTACCTTTGCTGCTAAGTCTTTTGAATACTAGTGTTGGAGAAAATTTTGATAGAATTACTGCAGGGTAAAGTCCCGAAACTAAGCCTGTAAATATTGCCAAACCGAGGAACGAAAAGGTTAACCCGAAATTATCGAGAACTCCGAATGAAAGATCTGAGCCGGTTATAGTTCCAAACCAAGGTAATACTAGCTCTACGATCAAAAGCCCAATCCCAAATGAAATAATCGATAGTAGAACCGATTCACCAAGGAATTGAAGCACCAAGAACTTTCGTTTCGACCCAACAACCTTACGAATTGCCACCTCTTTAGCCCTAGCCATAGATTTTGCAGTGGTAAGATTTGTGAAGTTTATGATTGCAAGTAATAGAACAATAATTGAAATTGATATGTACAGGAAGATATAGCCAATTCCTGCTGAGCCATCATCGCCCATTCGGTCGGAGTAAAGATGAATCTTTTTTAGAGGTTGTAAAAAGAAAGTGAAAATGAAACCAGCCTTTTTATATTCTTCAACTTGTACATTCTTACCAACAAGTTTTTTTATGTGGCTATTTATGGAATCGGGGTTTGCTTCGGGTTGTAGTTTTATATAGTTGAAAAATTCAAAATTCAACCAATTGGTTAAGTCCGACTGCTCAGGATAATCTGCCACGCTTAAAAGGATATCGGCCTTAATGGTTGAATTTTTAGGGCAATCCTCAAAAACTCCAACAACAATTTTAACTTTATCTGAACCAATTTGAATCTTTTCGCCAATTGGCGAAGTATTCCCAAACATCTTATTCGCCCATGTGCTCGATATTACAACATTATCAGCAAATTTTAGAACTTGCTTTTCATCACCTTTAAGGAGTTTAAATCCAAAAAAGCTAAAAAAAGTTGAATCGGTATAGATTACATTGGCGTTATCAAAAATTTTATCCCCTTGCTTGAGTGGTAGTTTTTCGTTTAAAAATTTCATCCTAGCAAAGTCGACAACTTCAGGGTACTGTTTGTTAAGTTCTGCAGCAATAACTGCGGGCGACATGCCAACCTTCATTTCCTGCCCACCGTTATTGATATCGGAAACTACTCGGTAGATATTGTCGTAATCCTTATGAAACTTATCGTATCCAAGTTCGAAGGTTATTTTTATTAGAATTAGCATCGAAACGGCTAATCCAATTGCTAATCCTATGATGTTTAATGCAGAGAATCCTTTCTGCCTAAGAAAGTTTCTTAAAGCAGTTATAATTATATTTTTAATCATAGATATAATATTTTATATAAGATTTTATGCTATTATGCAAACTTAAAAAACTGATATAAATATATTTAAGATAGCTCGTTAATAAAAGTTAAATCAGTGAGACTATAATTTTGAAAAAAAATATTTAGTCGAACTCTTGCCTACCGGCAGGCAGCAATCTCGAGCGAAGTCGAGGGATCTTTAATGTCTTATTCCCTGCCCTTAGGGGCGATATTATTAAGAAATCCCTTGTCGTTACCCTGTCCGCTTGCGGCGAGAAACTTCATTTTTTTTATTAATAAATATAGGGTAAAGAGTGTTTTTTGTATCTTTGGTTATGTAAGTGCTAAGTGGAAAAATACAAGAAAAGGAAGTCGCTATAACACAAAACCCATAACTCATGAAAACCTTAACCTTAACCTTAACCTCAATCTCAACCTTAGTCTTATTCTTTATTCTTCTATTCGGATGCTCACCAAAAGAGGTCGATACTCAAAAATATTGTGATGAGATATTGCAAGCCGATCGTGATTTTAGCGCATACTCTGTTTTGCACGGAAAAAATGCGGCATTCGTCAAATTTGCAACCGAGGATGTTACTTTTCTAGGGCCAAATAAATACCCAATGGTTGGTTTAAAGTCGCTGGAAGAGCGCCAAGTAAATAGGTCTGATTCAACCTACGTTTTGACTTGGGAGCCTATGTATGCTCGCGCATCTCAATCGGGCGATTTGGGCTATACATATGGTACTTGGAAACTACAAGTCAAAGCCGATTCTACAAAGAATGGCGAGGGAACCTACGTCACATTCTGGCAACGCCAAAGCAGTGGCGAATGGAAATATGTTCTCGACACAGGGCATGATGGGTTAGGTGAGAAGAAACAATAAGACAATTACTCAATGCGGCAATATGCCAACTTTATATATACCTTAATTGGCATATTGAATAATTGGCACATTGTCTCATTTCTTTAAATAATCCTTAAATAGTTTCTCAAACTTTTCCACTTTTGGATTTACAACCATTTGACAGTAGGGCTGCTTAGGGTTATTTTCAAAGTAATCTTGATGATAGTTTTCTGCTTTATAGAAGTTTTTAATAGGTTCAATTGCTGTTACAATTGGGTCGTTCCAAATACTTGCTTTCCCTAGCATTTCCTTAACCTCGGTGGCAACCTTTTTTTGGTTCTCATTTTGATAAAAGATAACCGAGCGGTACTGCTCGCCAATATCTGCACCCTGACGGTTAAGCTGTGTAGGATCGTGAGTTTTAAAGTAAATTTCCAATACTTTAGCTAGAGGGATAACTGATGGATCGTAAACCACTTGAACCACCTCCACATGACCGGTCTCACCGCTGCAAACATCTTTGTAGGTTGGGTTCTCACTTTCTCCTCCCGAATAGCCCGATGTTGCGCTAATAACGCCATTAACACGGCTATAGATTGCCTCTACACACCAGAAACAACCAGCGCCTAGAGTAATTGTTTCGTATTTTGATGAAGTTTCCATATTACCTCTATTCAATTTGCTTTGACCAAAAGTAGCCATGGCTATAAGCATAAATATTGATATAATGAATGCAGATAACTTTGACCTAGCCATTTTTTTTGTTTGTTCAAGTAACATATAGCAAGGTTTGTTTGTTCAAAACAACAAATTTCAATTAATGTTTTGAAATCACATGTACGCTTGCCTTTGAATGATTAGCACTTTATCTTCATCGATGGGGAGATAGCCGTAGTCATAGCAAAAAAGGTAGGTGTTCTTAGAATTGGTTGAAACCCAGGTATGAGTATAGTATCTAAAATCGAATCCACGATCCTCAAGTGCTTTTTTTCGAATTGTTGCCCTTCCTTCGGGGCAGATATATCGGAGAATTGAGCGATTTTTACGAAGTGTTTTATTCACTTCCTTAATAAATGCTTCATTGGAGCTGATATTTTTATTATGATAGGCTGATCTGCACTGGCTATCGCAAAACACTTTATCGGTTCGACCTTTTAAGGTTTCATTACAGTAAAGACATTTTTTTTCTTCAGTAGTCATCTTTTATTCGTTTATATACGTTTATATACGTCTATATAACGTTTTTTGTTTCATTCGATCCTTAATTTTATCATCAATTATTCATATCAGAGATTATTAATAAAATAATGAGCTATGGAATATCATGGTAAACCGGTTTTGTACTTAAATATCAATGATGAATATAGCGAGAAGCGTATTTATATCTATTTTAAAGCTGATGAAACAATCGAAAAGCGTATTCAAAATAACAGCTGGGTTCTTCACGATACCTTTAAGGATGCATACTATGCACTTTTTTCCGATAATACCGTTAACCTTTTGATGGACGTTTTTGATGATATTGCACACGTAAATACCTTTTATCTAAACAACGCCCCAAAAGTTAAGGCCCAAGATATCTTTTTAGGAAAGCCTATTGCACTTTTCAATACGCTGAAGTATGCCCAAAAGGTTGGACAGGTAATCCTTGTGCCTACAGAAGTTGATGGTAAAAAAATTATCTGCATAAAATACAGCTATAATCCAAAAATTGATAAGCTGATTAAAGATGCTGCTTCCGTTGAGTGGAATAGGAAGTTGGAATGCTTTACCCTTTACCCTTCCAGGAAGGTGTTGGTTGATTTTTTGAAGCGATTCTCAGTAACACTTAAAATTGCAATTCATCATAAGTTAGCCATTGCTGATATTGAGATTCGAAAACTGCTTTTAGAGCAAGCATACGAAAAGGGATATGGTTATAAAGCTTGCCCAGACGAGTTTTTAAACTATATGTGGCTAAAAAACTATAGCGAAAAGACTATAAGTACTTACCATTTTTACCTTCATAAGTTTATTAATACGTATAGCAAATCAACCCTTGAGCAGATAAACCAGTTTACCGTTGAGCACATTGATAAGTACCACGAACAGATGGCTCAGAACCGTAATTATGGACCAATAACCATAAATCAATCGGTAAACGCAATAAACTTATATTATTCAAAAATACTAAAACGCGAAGTGGGTAGTTTTACAGCAATTCGTCCCAAAAAGGAAAAGTTGCTTCCTAAGGTTTGGAGTTTGAATGATGTGCAGGAGCTAATACGTGGAATTGACAACTTAAAACAGAAGACGCTGATCACGCTCATCTACTCGGCAGGGCTCAGGGTTGGCGAAGCATTAAATCTAAAGATAAGTGATGTTTGCTCGGAGCGGATGCAGATTAGGGTACGTCAGGCCAAAGGTCAAAAGGACAGATATACTATACTTGCTGAGAATACGCTTAAGTTGTTGCGCGAATACTATTTGGAATACAAGCCAAAGGAATACCTGTTTGAAGGTCAATATGGTGGCAAATATTCTGCCACCAGCATAAGAAATGTTTTAAACGAGGTAATCAAGAAGAAGAAGTTGAATATTGTTGGGAGCCTACATACCCTAAGGCATTCGTTTGCGACACATTTGCTGGAGGGAGGCACCGATTTACGGTATATTCAAAACCTATTGGGGCACAGTTCATCAAAAACCACTGAGATATACACCCATGTAAGCAACGCTTATTTACAAAAAATAAAAAGTCCCATCGATGGACTCAGTATATGAAAAAAATAGTACTTTCGATACGTTAAACGATGAAAAACAGGCAAACCAGCTACGGATATAGTCGAAATAAAGGCAATAGAGGTGTTGATAGCCAGTAGTTGTGTGCAACTATCAAAACGATACAACTTCTAATGAATCGACTTTTTAGAATATGATTAAAACATATAAATTCAACTCGACGAGAATATGGATTTTCTTACCTATCTTGATTATCCTTATTGTTTCAGTATCAATTATATTATCTGATTTACTGAAACCATATGAAGGGTTTTTAGGCTTTGTTTTATTTCTAATTCAAGTTGTAATTTCCTTTATCCTTTCTTGGGCAATATCAACTATCAAACTAGAAGTGATTATTGATGAATCTAAGATAAAAATAAGAAAACTAAAAGGTATTTTACCTTATGAAACGAAAGAGTTTGAATTTACTGAAATCGATGAGTACAAATACACTCCAGACAGAAACTTTGACACGCTGAAAATCAAGTTAAAGAATAGAAAAACAATTAGGCTTGTTAGACTAGACACTGTAGTAAATAGAAACAAAGAATTCAATAAATTCGTGAATAGATTTTCGAGTATCGTAAATAAACTAAACGATGAAAACAAAACAGAAATATATAGAGTATTAAATTTTTATGAAACGAAACAAGGCATTTATATTGCATATATTTTTGCAATATGCATTGCATTTCTAATAGTTTCCTTGTTCTTGACTCCAAATACAATGAATAAAGCAGGCGCAATTGTAGCAATTATGGGAGGAAGTTTTTATATTTTTCAAGTTATTCATTTTAGAAGAAAGAAATAGCTGCACACAACAGGCTGTTACTTTCACTGGGGCTGATGATGCAGATGCAGAATTTTTATTACCTTTAACTAACTTTTTAACGGCGGATAACGCCGCTGGCGGTTAACTCCCCAGCGTAAGCAACAGCCGACCGTTAGGGGCAAGCTGAAAAAACGACAACGACAATGGTAAATTACGACTTGAAGACAAGAAAGAAAAGTAAAACCTGCCCACATTCAGGCACATTTGGCTGCCCTTGCGCACGGGCGACCGCTTCGCAGCCAAAAGAGCCTTCATTTTGTCGACACACTAGATAAATTTGGTACATTTGTAATGTAAATAAAATACAAGAAAATGATTGACGATATAAAGAAAAAATTTAAAGAAAGTTGTGATATTGCTAAAAATGAAGAAGAAATTAGGATTGCGACAAATATCTTTATAAATAGTTTATCTACTTTATTTAATTTAAACATTATTACTTCAAGTGAAGTTACTTCATTAAAAGGTGGCAGAGCAGATAGTATCTATCAAGATATTATTTTTGAATTTAAAACTCCTAAAAAGTTCAAGAATCAAAAGGGAATTAATGAAGCACTTTACGGTCGTGATGATAAAGATAGAGGTCTGTTCCACTATCTTGTAAACTTTACTTTTGAAAACACAAAAATACCTGATGACGAATATTTTAAGTACATATTAACAACTAAAGTCGGAATAGGTTTTGATGGCTCTAAATTTATTTTCTGTCGTTTTAAAAAAGCAGATACGCTTATACAAATAAAAGATAGTTACAAAACGAAAGACTTTCCCAATGATATTTCCGAAAAACAAAATTTAACTTTTGAAATAGAGATAGTTGATAACTTTGAGTTAGGTATAAAAAAGTTTTTGCTTTTTGCTCGTTCTACTAATAGAAAAGTATTGTCAGCTGAAAATCTTTTAAGTTCATTTTCATCAACTTCTATCATAAGTAAAAAAAGTATTAAATATTTATATGATTTACTGGAAAACAGTTTAACAGAGAATCATAGAATAAAAACGCTTTTTGATGAATGGAATAGAATTTTTGGTGACATTTATGGTAAACAAGAAACAGATTTTACTAAGTTTAAGAGTGAATTAATTTCAATGTATTCATTACCAAAAAAAGTTGAAATAAGAAAATCGCTTTTTGTTTTACAAACATTTTATAGTATAGTAATAAAATTGTTAATACACAACTTATTAGAATCATTATCAGACCCTACTACATCAACAAAGAAGCCAAAATATAAAAATGAATTAAGTTCATTATTCTCTGGTAGCCATTACACAAATTATTCAATCGACAACTTCTTTGAGATTCATTTTTTCGAATGGTTCATTTTGTCTGAACATTTTGATATAGAAATGATACACGACATTATAAATGAACTAGACACATATGAAACCACGGCCTCTGTTATTAAACCAGAAATTGTCAGTGATGTATTAAAAAAAGTTTATTCAAACTTAATTCCTAGAGGATTAAGGCATTTAATGGGAGAGTATTATACACCAGATTGGTTAGTAGATTTTACAATTGAAAAGTCAAATTTTAATTTTAATCTGGACTCAACAATCCTCGACCCTACCTGTGGTTCAGGTACATTTTTAACTCATTTAATTAAAAAGTTTAGAGATAAACATAAAGATACCGTCGAAACAAATGCTTTAATAAATATAATTACTAAAAATATTGTTGGGTTCGATATTAATCCTATTGCTGTTATTTCTGCAAAAGCGAACTATATACTTTCTTTAGGTGATATTACTGAATTACAAAATGAAATATCTGTTCCAGTCTATATGTGTGATTCAATATTAGTTCCAACTGTTCATGCTAAACAAATAGAAAAAAAACATTCAATCGATATAAATACAGTTGTTGGTAATTTCGAGATTCCCGTTTTTGATAGCAGAGAAAAGAATGACTATTTCTTAAAAACTGCATCTTCTTGTATATTGAAAGATTACACTTCTTTTGATGAATTCCATACACTTATTAAAAATGAAAATATAATTAAAATTAATGATGAACAAATAGAACTTGCAAAAGTATTCTACGACAAACTCCACAATTTGCATTTAAGTGGAAAAAATGGATTCTGGCCTATTATTCTAAAAAATTCATTCGCACCTTTGTTTTCACATGACAAATTTGATGTTGTAATAGGAAATCCACCCTGGATAACCTGGAAAGCTATGTCTGATACTTATAGAGAGCTAACTTTGGATATTTGGTTAAGTTATGGGATTTTCGAAAAAAGCGCTTATGACAAAATCACAAGCCATGATGATTTTGCTATGGCTGTTACATACGTCAGTATCGACCATTATTTGAAGAAGAATGGGATAACCGCTTTTGTATTACCTCAAACATTTGTCAAATCCCTTAAAGGAGGTGAAGGCTTTAGAAAATTTGAAATTACTAGAGATGGGTTAATGATTCCTTTTTCAATTATTGAAGTTTATGATATGTTAAAAATTAATCCATTTAATAGTGAAGCTACGAATAGAACATCTGTTTATGTTTTTGAAAAAAACAAGAAAATGGAATACCCCATGCATAAATACTATATTTGTGAAAATATAAATAAAAATAATCAAATAAAATATTCTGACAGTTATGAGAATGTAAAAAGTAAATTAAACTTGACAAAACTTTCAGCAACACCAATTAATAAAAACATAAGGAGTCCTTGGTTGACAGTAAAGAAAGACTTATTGGAGAATCTCAAAAGTTATCTAGGAAAATCACCATATCAGGCACGTAAAGGCATAGAGCCATGTGGTGCTAAAGGCATCTATCTTGTTAAGATTAATAAGGAAGTTAGAGATAATATTGAAATTGAGAATCTGATAGAAAGGTCTCGTTTAGAAAAAGCTAAAAGTTTAGGTGTCCAAAAAGGTGTGGTTGAAAAAGATTTTATTTACCCAATGGTTGGTGGTAGAAATTTTGATAAATGGGGCATAAACTCTTATTTATACATGATACTTCCTCATAAAAATTCAGGCGTAGGAATTTATCGAGGTGTTGATGAAAAAGAACTTAAAACAAGATATAAAAAAACATATGAATGGTTGTTTTATTTTAAAGACTTGTTACTTGAAACAAGGATAAGAAGCGGGAAATTTTATGACCCAAAACAATTTCCTTGGTATAGATTAGATAATGTTGGAGAATATACATTTAGCAAATATAAATTACTTTGGAAAGAGCAAAGTAAACAAATGACAACTTCAGTAATTTCAACATTAAATGATGACTTTTTGGGTGAAAAACAAATTGTAACAGACTCAAAAGTTTTATATGTTTCTTTTGACAATAAAGATGAAGCACATTATTTATGCGCAGTTTTGAATTCTAGATTAATTGGAGAAATAATTGAAGCATATACCATTGATGTTCAAAAAGGTGTTGATATTGTCAAAAACATTAATATCCCAAAATATAATTCCAAAAATAAAAATCATAAAGAATTATCGCAATACTCAATAAAGGCACATGAATTATATGTAGAGAACAAAAAGAAAGAAATAAAAAAAATTGAGGAAAAAATAGAATTAATTGTACCATTAATTTTTAAAAAATAATTCAACGCTTCATAGTCAAGCACATTTGCAGGTCGCACCAGCCAACGCTAATACCAAAACCTGCAAAAGAGCTTGCCTATACAAACGCGCAGTCTAAAAGACATTACAACAAATTTGATATTAAAACTTGACAGAAATAAAAACAGCCAGCCCCTAACAGCTGCTAAAAAACACTGGGGCAGATAGTTAGATGCGATTTATTTTTGTATATTGGCATTTATTTTGGCGGGGGACAAGACCGCTGCTTCGAACTCCCCACCGATTTTTTAGCAGCAACCGTTAGCGGTCATTGTAACGGACGACACAGCATTGAGATAATTATGAATGAAAT
>CAYMII010000001.1:0-172594 GCA_964390565.1 uncultured Rikenellaceae bacterium | reverse complement strand
TTTGATTAGAACAGCATCATGAGATGTATGATTGGCGACTACATCAATAATAACTTTCATACCTAAGCCATGAGCCTTTTCAACAACAGACTTAAAATCATCTATTGTCCCAAATTCTGGATTAATACCATAGTAATCCTTTGCAGAATAGTAACTACCCAATGAACCCTTCCTATTTTCAATACCTATTGGGTGTATAGGCATAAACCAAATAATATCAACGCCTAGCTCTTTTAAACGAGGCAAATGGCTTTCAAAAGCCTTAAAAGTCCCTTCTGGAGTGAACTGACGTACATTTACCTCATACATGGTTGAATTATACACCCATTCGTTGTGAACAACTTTAAAAGGTTCCTGTACTGTTTCCTTTTTTGGTTTACAAGATGAGGTAGAAATAATAATTGTAGTAGTCACTACCAGGAAAAAGAGAAGAAGTTTCCCGAAAATTGAATTCTTTTTCATATTTTTTCTTTTAAGTTAAAATCTATTTTCTTTATTTCAATCGTTTGCAAGAATTACCTACCAGTTTATGCGTGAATTAGATTCGATTCTGCTAATATAGCATTGCTTTTTTTTATATTTTTGCGATAATGGAAAATTTTGTCATACTTTAAAAAGTATTTCATTTATATAAGTTTTTTTAATTCAAATTAAGTTTTTTATGAAAAGAGTAATGGTTGCAACTGGCGGTGGTGATTGTCCTGGCTTAAATGCAGTAATTAGGGCAATTGTTAAACGTGCCGCACAAGAGCGCGACTGGGAAGTTATTGGAAGTATTCAATCTTTTGATGGGATTCTACGTGAACCAACTGAAATTAGGGTATTAGACGAAAGAGCTGTTGCCGGGATTCATGTACAGGGAGGAACAATTATAGGTACAACAAACAAGGGAGGCCCCTTTTCATGGCCAATTAAAAACAAAGATGGTAGTTGGACTTCGGTTGATCGTTCCGATGAGATGATTCGCAAACTTCAGTATTTAGGAATCGATGCAGTTATAAGTATTGGAGGTGATGGTTCACAAAAGATTTCACAGCAGCTTTACGAAAAGGGTTTGAACATTATTGGTGTTCCAAAAACTATTGATAACGACCTTTCTGCGACAGATTTCACTTTCGGTTTTCAGACTGCGGTTCAAATTGCATCTGAGGCTGTTGATAAACTCGTAACCACTGCAGCAAGTCACAATCGTGTTTTGATTCTTGAGGTTATGGGAAGATATGCTGGATGGATTGCCTTACACGCTGCAATTGCAGGTGGCGCAGAGGTTTGTCTAATTCCTGAAATCCCTTACGATACTCAAAAAGTACTTGCTAAGCTGAATAGCCGCTACGACAAAGGAAAAGGAAATGCAATTGTTGTAATTGCTGAAGGTGCAGTTGCACAAGGCGGAAGCCTTATTTCGGAGCAAAGCGATGAGGTTGGCTACCATAACCTTCGTCTTGGAGGTGTTGCTCACAAGCTAATGCACGACTTAAAGAATGCAGGTTTTGAAGCAGATATGCGCGAAACTGTTCTTGGGCACTTACAACGTGGTGGTGTTCCTGTTGCTTACGATAGAATTCTTGCAACTCAATTCGGTGTTAAGGCATTCGAGATGGTTCTTGAAGGTAAATTTGGTGAGATGGTAGCTTATCGTCACCCCGATATTATTTCGGTTCCATTGATTGATGCAATTAACAAACCTAACTTTGTTGATACAACCAGTGACCTGCTTAAAACAGCTAAGGGTGTTGGTATCAGCTTTGGAGACTAAAAATTAACAAGTTTATAGGCAAAAGGCTAACCGATTGGTTAGCCTTTTTTTGTTAATACCTACACTGTTAATTATTTGGAAATGAGAATTTCAAAGGAGTTTTCAACCATTTTCAGACTTAGCTTATTGCCAGTCAATGTAAAAGTTGACCCAAAGGATGCAGTAAACCCTTTCCCTTTGTAATCATTTGGTATTGTGATATTTACTTCTTTAGCTTGGTTGCCTTTATTAAACACAACAACTACTCTATTTGTAAAATATCCGCGAGCAAAGGCATAAACATCTTGCTCTACTAAAAGCGGCATGAAATCGCCATAAATTAAAGCAAGGTTATTCTTTCGAATATTTACAATTTTCTTAGTAAAATCGATGGTAGACTTTTCATCGCTATTTAAGCCGTTGAATTTCATCAAACGTCGATTATCGGGGTCATTGCCACCGGGAGAGCCAAATTCATCGCCATAGTAAATTGTAGGAACACCCGGAATTGTCATGTTGAATGCGTTAAGCATGCATAACTTTTTGTAGGCAACAGGATCGCCTACCTCGATATTCCTTGTCCATCCAGCAAATTTAGCATCCTCATCAAACTTCAATGAGCCACCAGCATAGGAAATAAAACGAGCTCTATCCTGATTTCCAGAAATATACCCCATCAAGTTATGATAACCATAGTATCCAAGGCTCTCGAGCAATGAACTATTTAAGTTTGAGAATGAAACATTAGGCTTAGCAAATACGGCAACGGCATCGTCGTAAACATTGAAATCGAACTGGGAATCCATCATACCGCTGCCAATATAGCTGTTGATGAGCTCACGGCTTCCGTATGTTTCACCAATTTGGAATACTGACTTATCAGCAGGTAGCTGTTGCTTAATTTTTTGGGTTAATCGACGCCAGAATGGCTCGGGGATATGCTTGGTTGCATCATGTCGGAAACCATCAATATCGTACTCCTTAATCCAAAATAGAGCTGAATCGGACATAGGTTCATAAACCTCAGGCTTATCTAAGGCAAGAGTTGGCATAAATACATCAAACCATGTTGTTAACCTATACTCATCCCATCTTTCGGTATTCATTGTTCCATCGGGTAGATATAATGAAGTAAACCAATCGGAATGCTCTTTCCATGCAGGATGCTCAGAATGAACGTGATGAGCAACATAATCGAGAATTATGTTCATCCCCTTTTGATGAGCTAGGCTAATAAGATTATGCAGCTCATCAGATGTTCCAAACCTAAAATCAACCTTGGTTAATGATATAGGCCAATAACCATGGTAACCTGAAAATTTGGTACGCGGATTCTTATAAAGTCCCCAAGCACCAAGAGGATTCTGAGTTATTGGAGATAGCCATATTGTGTTAATTCCTAACGAATCGAAATATCCATCTTTTAACTTTTGGCTTACGCCAGCAATATCGCCACCAAAATGATTTGCTTTGGGAAGAATCTCAGGGTCTTTAACAGGTTTATTATTTGCTGGGTTGCCATCAAAAAACCTATCAACCATTAAGAAATAGAGAATCTGCGACTGCTTATCGGTTCTATCGAGCTGAGCTACATTAGAAACAACATTTCCAAAATCTAATGGAATAAACACATCGTTTGAGACTCCGTACTCATTAAAAGTCCATACTCTAATTGTAGATCTTTTAATGTTTTTAGCATTCTCGGGTATCCTTATAGTAATTGAATTCCCTTCAATTGAAATGAACTCTTTCACTAAGCGATAATTCTCCCAAAATACAAATAACTCATCGAACTTATTGCTAACCTTAATGGTAAAATCCTTATCAATATTATCAGTTGATATGGTTGGTTTTAGGCTATCGATGTTATTGCCAACAACTATAATAGAATTTCTGCCTCCAATGTTATTATCTTCCGAATTTGGGTTTGCAGGATCGAGCGTTTCCTTACCATCTAATACAAATAGATATTGGTACTTGCCAGGGTTTAACCACATATATGTTTCATATTTTCCATCTTTCAGTTCAAGCACCGTTTTTGCTGGATTCCAATCGTTCATTTGTCCCTTAATCTGAACGGTTTTATACTTTTTCGAGTTTGGATCGAATGAGAAGCTAGCAAGTAACTTTTTGCTCTTCTTTATAAGAAGAGAATATGATGAGCCTTTAATCAAAACCTTCATCTCGGAGAGCAATGGGGCTTTTGCGGTCTCATAATGAACGTTGAGTAACTTTTTATCGGGCGAAAGTTCAATGTTAAATGCTGGATTGGCTACAATTGAGTCGATAGCTGACACATCGAGAAAATAGTCCTCAAGAACAATGTCGCATTGCTCGCCGGTAAGCTGGATCGGAGTCGCTAATCCCCTTATTTCAGATTCAATGGGGGTAATCAATTTTAAATCGTTACTGGAACATGCCATCAAACCGCATGTAGAAGCAACAAGCAGTAACCATTTTGTCATAACATTAAATTTATATTGATATTTAGGGTATTAACTCTAAAATTGTAGCCGATTCAGGTGAAAGTTCTATCTCTTTCTGAATATCAATAGTTGCACTCGAAACTACATCAAGCCCTTTAGTGTATTTAGACAACACTTCCTCAAAACGTGCAGTTTTAAGTTTCTTAGACGATTTATTGATATTCAATATAATCATAACTGCCTTAGCCTCTGTATACCTGAAATATACATAGATATTATCCTCGGGAGCAAATTGTTTAAGCTTACCACTAGAGATAAGTTCGGTAGATTGTCTCCATTTAAGAATTTTCTGCATGTAATTCCATGCATCGTTCTCTCTTTTAGTTCTTCCCTCTAGGATAAATGCATTTCTTTTATCTCCTTCCCATCCTCCTTGAAAATCGTTTCGGAGTTTGCCATCACCTTCTGATTTAAGACCTTTCATCAACAGTTCGGTACCATAGTAAATTTGTGGTATTCCTCGAGTTGTAAGCAAAAAAGCCATTGCCATCTTATATTTATTGATGCTATCTACAAAGGAGAAAAACCTTGTTTCGTCGTGGTTATCAGCAAAAACAAGAATGTTGTTTGGATTAGGATATAGAAAATCTTTGGATAAATGATCATAAAGTCTATTAGCACCCTTATCCCATGCTGGCTCCTCGTTAAAAACCTTTTGTAATGTAAACATTAATGGAAAATCCATTACCGATGGAACATTCGAGTTATATCCATCTCGATTATTAGCATCCTTCTGCCAATAAGCACAAGTGGGGATATCATTGAACCAAGCTTCGGCAACAAGGTTAAAATTTGGATATTCTTCCATTATCTCCTTGGCCCAATTAGAGGTAAAAGATTTTTCGGAAAATGGATGAGTATCGGTTCGAATACCATCGAGATCAGCAAACTCAACCCACCAAATACTATTTTGGATTAAGTAACGAGCAACAAAAGGGTTATCCTGGTTAAGGTCTGGCATGGTTGGCACAAACCATCCTTTTGACATCCTCTTTTTGTCGTATTCAGAGGCGTAAGGATCCGAAAGTGTTGCCGCTTTGAAATTACAATTGGTATACTCAGGCCATTGGTTCAGCCAATCGGCTGAAGGTAAATCATTCATCCACCAATGCCCGCTCCCACAATGATTAAAAACCATGTCCATTATCACCTTAAGACCTTTCTTGTGGGCTAAATCAACCATGGATTTATACAAATCATTCGAGCCATGTCGAGGATCGACATGGTAATAATCGGTAATAGAATATCCATGGTACGATGCCTGTGGTTGAGCATTTTCAAGAACGGGGGTTAACCACAACGTGGTAACCCCAAGTTCGTTGAAATAATCGATATGATTCATAATGCCCTGTATATCGCCACCATGACGACCATATTGCTCTTTCCTCTTAAGTTTATCCTTATAAGCATCGAGTGAGTCGTTAGATGTATCGCCATTGGAAAATCTATCGGGCATAATTAGGTAGACAACATCCTTTGAGCTAAAACCTTTACGAAGGGATGATTCGTTCTTTCGTTCAAGCAAAGAGTATTTATAGCTCAATGAATTTCTACCTTTAAAAGCCAAATTAATATTAAATGCTCCAGGTTTAGCTTCGCTGCTAACTAATAAATCAATGAAAAGGTAATTCGGATTCTCAACCTTGTTAACGCTTAATAGCTTTACTCCGGGGTAATTAATTTCTACGCTAGCATCCCCAATACTTTTTCCGTATACCATAAGCTGAAGGTTTTGATTCTTCATACCAACCCACCAGCAAAGTGGTTCTACTCTTGAAATTGATTGGGAAACTACCATTTCTGCACTTATTAAAGTTAGAAATAGAATAAAAGCTATTCTTCTTTTCATTGATAAATTAGATTATGCAATTAAATCCACCTGTTCAATGCATTTAGATCGGCAAAAGCTTCTTTCAATCGCACAACAATTGACTCCTCGCCTTTTCTTAACCAAACACGTGGATCGTAGTATTTTTTATTTGGAGAATCAGGTCCTTCGGGATTACCTATTTGACCTTGAAGATAACCTTGCTTTGCAATGTAGAACTGACGGATGCCATCCCAGTATGCCCACTGAAGATCAGTATCAATATTCATTTTAATTACACCATAGCCAATAGCCTCTTCAATCTTTTCCTTCTCAGAACCGCTACCTCCATGGAATACAAAGTTTACAGGGTTATGGCTAGTTCCAAATTTCTGCTCAATAAGCGCTTGTGAATTCTTTAGAATAATTGGATTTAGCACAACATTTCCTGGCTTGTAAACACCATGAACGTTACCAAACGAAGCCGCAATAGTAAAATTTGGGCTGATTTTTGAAAGTTCTTCGTATGCGTAAGCAACCTCTTCGGGTTGAGTATATAGTTTTGAACTATCAACACCTGTATTGTCAACGCCATCCTCTTCCCCACCAGTAACACCAAGTTCAATTTCTAGAGTCATGCCTATTTTGGCCATTCGCTCTAAATATCTTTTTGATATCTCGATATTCTCCTTTAAACTTTCCTCCGATAAATCGAGCATATGTGAGCTGAATAGGGGTTTACCAGTCTCCTTAAAATGCTTTTCGCCAGCATCAAGAAGTCCATCAATCCAAGGAAGTAACTTTTTAGCTGCATGGTCAGTATGAAGAACCACTGGTACATCATAAGCCTCGGCTAAAAGATGAACGTGCTTTGCACCACTGATTGCACCAAGAATACTGGCCTTTTGGCCATCGTTGCTTAAAGTTTTTCCTGCAAGGAATGATGCTCCGCTATTAGAAAACTGAATAATAACAGGCGAATTAACGGCCTTAGCTGTTTCAAGAACAGCATTCATAGTATTTGTACCTGTTACATTTACAGCAGGTAAGGCAAAATGCTCTGCTTTTGCATAAGAGAAAAGCTCCGAAAGCTGTTTCCCGGTTAAAACCCCAGATGAAATTTTTTTCATGATATTAAAATTTAAAATCTTTTGTAGTAAAACCTAAATTTTGATTAGGCTACTACTATTAATACATAATGGCTTATCCCATACTTTTACATCTAGAGATGGGCCTTGCTCGTTGATAATAATTATCTCTTCGTGAGCAACTTTGACTTTAATAAGGTTTTCGCGAAACCAGATTTTAAAGCTAAACGATTTCCATCCCTTAGGAATACTGGGGTTAAAGATAAGCATATCATTTTGAATTCTCATACCACCAAAGCCCTCAACAATCGACATCCATGTTCCGGCCATGCTGGTAATGTGTAATCCCTCGTGAACCTCCTTGTTGTAGTCATCAAGGTCTAAGCGGGCTGTGCGCAAATAAAGGCTATAGGCTTGGTCTATTTTACCAATTTTTGCCGCTAAAATGGAATGAACACAAGGCGAAAGCGAAGATTCATGAACAGTTCGGCTCTCGTAGAACTCAAAGTTATTTTTGATTGTTTCAATATCAAATCTATCCTCAAAAAGATAAATGCCTTGTAAAACATCGGCTTGCTTGATAAAGCAAGAACGGAGTATTCGATCCCAACTCCATTTCTGGTTAATAGGGCGTTGACTTGGCTCAAGATCTTTAACTAAGATTTGCTCCTTATCCATGTAGCCTTCTTGCTGTAAGAAAACCTTATGTTTCTCGTCGTAAGGAAGATAAACATTAGCTCTAATCACCTTCCAAGTTGCAAGTTCAGATGCCTCGTTGAAGAAGATTGATTCAACGATATTATTATACCTACTTGGATCGTTTTTCTTAACAAAATTAATTGCTTGCTCGGTATACTCTAAACACCAACATGCAATTGTACTTGTATACCAGTTGTTATTTACGTTGTTTTCGTACTCGTTTGGTCCAGTTACGCCTAACATTACGTACTTACCCTTTGATTCGGAATAGGTAAATCGTTGAGCCCAAAATCTCGAAACAGCAATAAGTAGTTCTAAACCATAGTTTGCAAGATATTCGGTATCGCCAGTGTATCGGATATAATTAAAAATTGCAAAAGCGATTGCTCCGTTTCGGTGAATCTCCTCAAAGGTTATCTCCCACTCGTTGTGACACTCCTCACCATTCATTGTAACCATTGGGAAAAGCGCAGCACCATTAGTAAATCCAAGTTTTTGAGCATTCTGGATTGCCTTTTCGAGATGTTTATATCTATAGATTAGCAGCTGTTTTGCAACTCTCGGCCCGTGGGTAGCCATATAAAATGGCAAACAATATGCTTCAGTATCCCAATAGGTCGACCCACCATACTTCTCACCTGTAAAGCCTTTAGGTCCGATATTCAATCGTTCATCCTTGCCGGTATAGGTTTGGCTTAGCTGAAAGATATTAAAGCGAATCCCTTGTTGCGCAGCAACATCACCCTCAACCGTAATATCGCTATGAACCCAAATATCAGCCCAAGCATCGATATGTTCCTTTAATAACGTATTGTATCCTTTAGACAAAGCAAAATCCAATGAGTGCTGAATAGCATTTTGAATATTATTTTTTTCGCTATTAAGCGATGAAATTACAGCAACATACTTAGTAATCGAAAACTCTTTTCCCGAGATAACATCAGCAGTATAATTGCAACTTACATGATTGCTACTTTGATCCTGACTTGTTACATTGACAATGCTTTTACTATCTAACGAAACGTTACAAACCATTCCGTGTCCAACCTCAAAATCGAGTTTATTAGTTTTGGTTATAAGATAGCCTCCATTGCTTGTTAAACCCTTATTTACCTCAACCCAAAACTTCTCGTTATAATTGGAATCTTGGTTAATGACATTTCCATCAAGATAAGGTTGAAAGGTAATTTTTGCATTAGAGTTAATCGGTGTTATTGAGTATTGAATAACTCCTAACTCAGGAGTACTCATGCTGAGAAAACGCTTTGAGCTAACTTTAACCTTAATCCCCGATTGCATTTCGGCAACAAAATTGCGTTCGAGATATCCCTCTTTCATATTCAAAACTCTTACGAAAGAATCGATCTTACAAACGGCTAAGTCGAGTTGCTCATTATCAACAATAACATTAATACCAATCCAGTTGGTAGAATTTATAACCTTTGCAAAGTATTCGGGATAACCGTTTTTCCACCATCCAACCCGTGTTTTATCGGGATAGTAAACCCCAGCAACATAGCTCCCTTGTAACGACTTACCACTATACTTCTCTTCGAAATTAGCCCGCTGACCCATTAAGCCATTGCCAAGGCTAAATATACTTTCCGAAGCACGTGCATTCTTTGGGTCGAAACCCTCCTCGATAATTGACCACTCGTCGTGCTTTAAGTATTGGTTCATATTTTAATTATTACGATTTATTAAATCATGCTATAAAGTTTGCTCTTTGTCATCCCAATAAAATTGGGAATAACAACATTTGCCTTACCTAAAATTTTAGGTTCACCAACTCCAACACTTCTAAACCCTCCACGAATTGCCGCTTCGATTCCTGCCTCAGCATCTTCGAAAACCACGCTATGGGCTGGCAACACATTTAACTCTTTTGCAGCTAATAAGAAGATTTCAGGATGCGGTTTAGCATTATGTACCTTTGTTCCATCGGCAATGGTTTCGAAAAGATGAATGATACCTAGTTTTTCAAGAATATAACTTGCATTCTTACTTGCTGAGCCTAATCCTATCTTTACGCCACTGTTTTTTAACTCTTCGATAAATTCCTTTACCCCAGGAAGAATCTCTTCAGGTGTCATCCTATCAATATATTCCAAATACCATTGATTCTTTAATGCAGCTAAACGATCCTTTTCATTATTACTAAGCTTAACTCCGCCAATCTCCAAAAGAATGTTTAATGAATCTAATCGGCTAATCCCTTTTAAACGTTCATTATCCTTTTCATGAAACTCGAAGCCCAAATCTTTGGCTAATCGCTTCCATGCTAAAAAGTGGTATTTAGCTGTATCAACAACAACACCATCCAAATCGAATATACAAGCCTTAATATCTATCATTTAAAAGAATTCTTTAAACATTTTCGGATTGGAACTGCTGGAGTAACTCTCGTTACATCCAGCTTTCCTTTCCTCAACAATCACCTCTAAAACTTAACCGATGAAAAACTTTCTACTACTTATTATCCTTAACAAACAACACTAAAACTCCAGCTATAAAAAGCGAAATTCCTCCAAGGACGAGTGCGTATATTGCTTCGTCATGAAATACCTTTCCTACCAAATATCCGAGGATACTTCCTGCAAGAATTTGAGGAATAACAATGAAGAAATTAAAAATGCCCATATAAACCCCCATCTTTTTAGATGGTAGAGAGCCTGTTAAAATTGCATATGGCATGGCAAGAATACTTGCCCAAGTTAATCCTATACCTAGGAATGAGAATAGCAATAAGTTGGGATTTGATATAAAGTATATTGAAATAAAGCTGATACTTCCAACAAAGAGAGCAATCATATGAGTAGTCTTTCGACTGGTATATCGAGCAAATATTATTAGTAAGAATGCAAAAATAGCAGCGAAAAGATTATAAATCCCAAAGCAAAAACCAACCCAGTTAGCGCCCTCGTTGTATAATGCTGAAGTGGGGTCAGTTGTTCCATAAATATGACTGGTTACCGCTCTATTAGTGTAAATCCACATCGCAAAAAGAGCAAACCACGAAAAGAATTGCACAAAAGCTAATTGCCTCATGGTTGCGGGCATTGTGTTAAGGTCTGATATCACTTCAACCAAACCTTTTGCTTTGCTTGTATGCCCTTGTAAATAACCGGCAATAATCTCAAGTAAACCAAAAGCTATCAAACCAAACGCCCCAACATAAACCTCTTTCTCAACATGAATAAAAAAGAGTAGGATACTTAATAAAATGCCCAGTATAAGACCAATAACACCAACCTGAAACTTCAACTTAGGAGTATTTATTTTCTCGTAAGTTGAATTGTTTTCGGATTTTAAAGCCTCTTTTTCAGCCTTATCAAATTCATCAAGTTTTTCAGGAGGATATTCCTTTGTTGATAAAACAGTAATCAGTATTGCTGCAATAAAAACTGCCCCCCCAAAATAGAATGATAGCTTAACGGACATTGGTATTTCACCAACGGGAGCAGTATTTGCAACATCAAACCAATTGGTAAGAATATAAGGTAACGATGAAGCCACAAACGCACCTGTTCCAATAAAGAAGCTCTGCATTGCAAATCCAGTTGTTCGCTGTTCCGATGGAAGCATATCACCAACAAATGCCCTAAATGGCTCCATCGAGACATTAATTGATGCATCCATTATCCAAAGCAAACCAGCAGCTACCCATAAAACAGGAGAATTTGGCATAAAAAGCAAGGCTAGTGATGCAAGAATCGCTCCAACCAAGAAATAAGGTCTTCTTCTACCAAATCGGCCCCAAGTTTTATCGCTTGCATGACCAATTATTGGTTGAATAATCAAACCAGTCAATGGAGCAGCAAGCCAAAGAATTGGAATAGTATCAATTTTAGCGCCTAGCGTTTCGAATATCCTGCTAACATTGGCATTCTGCAGCGCAAAACCGAACTGGATTCCTAAAAATCCGAAGCTCATATTCCAAATCTGCCAAAAAGTGAGTTTGGGTCTTTTGCTCATAATATATAATTAAGGTAAAAGTGATTTTTCTTAATCTCGAAAATCAAAAGTAAGTAAAAATAAGATTCGATTGATCATTAAAAATTCTAGAAAGGCCTATATATAAGGGTTTTAAAACCTGAAAGGGGCATTTCAATCGTTTACGGAACTATTTATTTTTTTTTAATTTTCTTTAAAATAAATTTTTTAAAAGTTTTAATCTATAAAAAAGGCAGTCCAAAATTTGAACTGCCTTTTGAATAATGCTATAAACAAACCTTACCTAATCTTTGATGAATCCCTAACAATTAGACTTGTTTTAAGAATTTCTGTTTTTGGCGGCTCAGGTTTTGCTTGCTTAATCCTACGAATTAGCATTTCCATAGCCTTTTTACCCATCTCGAAACCGGGCTGTTTAACAGTTGTTAGAGCAGGATCAAGCATTTCGGCAGTTAAATCATCGCCAA
This sequence comes from uncultured Rikenellaceae bacterium, assembly GCA_964390565.1. Lineage (GTDB taxonomy): Bacteria > Bacteroidota > Bacteroidia > Bacteroidales > Tenuifilaceae > UBA8529. The sequence continues at coordinate 160,358 of CAYMII010000001.1, read as the reverse complement.
ACCCAACAACGGATACATCCTGAGGAATCCTTAGCCCATTCTTTTGAAGAACCTTCATTGCACCAGCAGCAGTGAAGTCATTTACGGTAAAGATAGAGTCAAACTTAACTTTATTATCAATCAGCTTTTGAGTTTCAATAATTGCCGAATGGAAATTATCGCAAGGGATCAACAACGATTTATCAATTACAACACCATTATCACACATGGCCTTTAAATAGCCATTCAATCGATTTTGACCAATCAATCGATTCTGTGGTCCTTGAAAATGAACAATCTTCCTGCGACCTTGAATGATTAAGTGTTCAGTGGCTTGATATGCTCCAATTAAATCATCAATGATTACGCTATCTGCATGAATCTCTTCAACCATACGATCGAAAAAAACAATAGGAATACCCTCTTCCTCCATTCTTTTAAGGTGATCGTACTCTTTGGTTTCTTTTGTAACAGATACCAAAAGCCCATCAATAATACCATTTAAAAAAGTGTCACAGGTAGCAACCTCCTTATTATAATCCTCGCTAGACTGGCTAATCATAACGCTATAGCCATTCTCATTGGCAACCTCTTCAATTCCTGATATTACAGAAGAAAAGAAATAGTGAACAATCTCAGGGATTATAACACCAATGACATTACTCTTTTGGCTACGGAGGCTTAACGCAATAACGTTTGGCCTATAATGAAGTTTAGTCGCTAACTCGTTAACTAAGTTCTTGGTTTCCTGACTAATGTCAGGGTGATCTTTTAACGCTCTCGAAACGGTTGAAGGGCTAATGCCCAATTCGCGTGCAATATCTTTGATAGTAACTTGGTTCGACTTCATGCTTTACTAATTTAAACAAAGTTAATAAAAACTTAATAAACTCTTAATCTTTTAGAGTGTTGCTGATAAATATCATTTCAAAAATCAAAAATATAGTTCAAATCCTACTTATTCAGTATGCAAACGTTTGCGGTAACGTTTGCGTAAATTATTGATTAATAATTGCTTATAGTGTTAAATAGTTTTAAATTTATCACTAGTTTGGCAAAGCAAATTAAATACCTAAACTTAAATAATAACAACTATGAAGAAAGAGCATTTAACTAGGAGTTTACTAATCCTACTAGCCTTTTTCATGTATTGTAATTTCTCATTTGGTCAGGAACTTGCTGTATCTGGTTTAATTAAAGACGATGCAGGTAGTCCTATTCCAGGGGTTACAATTCTGATAAAAGGCTCTACAAAAGGTACAACTTCTGACATAGACGGGAAGTACTCTATTCAGGCCGATGCCAATAGCATTTTAGTTTTCAGCTTTGTTGGCTATACACCCGAAGAGACTCCTGTAAACGGAAGATCTGTTATAGATATTGTTTTAAAAGCAGCTTCTGAATCGTTAGAAGAATTAGTTGTAATTGGCTATGGGTCAGTTAAGAAAACCGACTTAACAGGCTCAATAACCTCTGTTTCCTCAAAAGATTTTAACAAAGGGGCTATTTCTTCACCCCAAGATCTTTTAATAGGGAAAACATCTGGCGTTGTAATTACTCAAAACGATGGAGCTCCTGGTGCTGGTGCAACAATTAGAATCAGAGGTGGATCTTCTCTAATTGCAAGCAACGATCCATTAATTGTTATTGATGGGTTTCCTGTTGATAATAAGGGCGTTTCAGGGGTAAGAAATCCATTAAGTTTAATTAACCCTAATGATATTGAATCGTTCACAGTACTCAAGGATGCTTCGGCAACCGCAATTTACGGTTCACGTGCATCGAATGGCGTAATAATAATTACCACCAAAAAAGGTGAAAAAGGTTTTAAAGTGAGCTATAACGGAAATGTATCTGTTAGTACTCCTACCGCTTTTCTAGACGTTTACAGTGGCAAAGAGTTTAGAAAACTTGTTGAAACAAAATATGGAAATACATCTACAGCATATAATTCTCTTGGTAGTGCAAATACTGACTGGCAAAAAGAGATTTTCAGAACTTCTGTTTCGCAAGATCATAACATCAATTTGTCTGGAACTAGCTATAAAATTCCATATCGAGCATCCTATGGCTATACCGATCAGAATGGTTTGCTTAAGTTAACAAATATGAAAAGGCATACATTTATGGTTGCCTTGAACCCAAGTTTATTAGATGATCATTTAACAATTGGGATTAATGCAAAAGGCATGAATATCGACAATAATTTTGCTAACTCAGGAGCAATTGGAGCGGCAATGTCATACGATCCCACTCAACCAATTCATGCAACTAATGCTTATGGAAACTACTATACATGGTTAAATCCTGCTGGTACAGCTCCAAATACTACTGCACCATCAAATCCATTGGCGCTTCTTGAGCAAACCGACAATACCTCAATCGCAAATCGTTTTATTGGAAATCTAGATCTCGATTATAAATTCCATTTTCTTCCTGACTTGCACCTAAAAATTTCAACGGGATTTGACTACACTTCTTCAGATGGTGAAAATATTCAACCAATTACTGCTGCATGGCAGACTGCTGTTGGTGGTTACAAAAGCAAATACAATCAGGATAGAAAAGCAAATCTTTTTGACACCTACCTAAACTATAAAAAAGACTTAGCACAGCTATATAGCATTTTTGATGTTACTGCTGGTTATTCATACCAACACTTTTGGACTAAAGGTAATTCAACAACAACAACAGGAACTACTGTAAAAAAAGATCCATATGAAAACGAGAACTTCCTTGTGTCGTTTTTTGGAAGACTGAATTATACCTTTAAAGATAGGTATTTACTTACTGCTACTATCCGCGATGATGGTTCTTCTCGATTTAAAGAGCATTGGTCCTTATTCCCTTCTGTTGCATTAGCATGGAAAATCAAAGAAGAATCTTTCCTAAAAGATGTAAATGCAATTTCAGACCTTAAGCTAAGATTTGGTTGGGGTATTACAGGCCAGCAAGATATAGGGAATGATTATGGTTATATACCATATTATATACCTAACCTATCAAATGCCCAATATCAATTCGGAAGCACTTTCTATACCCCTTACACTCCACAAGCATACGATGCTAACCTAAAGTGGGAAGAAACAACAACCTATAACATAGGTCTTGATTTCGGGTTATTTAGCAATAAAGTCAATGGTTCGATTGAACTGTATGATAGAAAAACAGTAGATGCCTTAAACAATATCCCCGTTCCTGGTGGAACTAACTTTTCAAATACACTTATTACAAACGTTGGAGATATTTCAAATAAGGGGATTGAACTAAGCATTAATTTTAAGCCGATAGCAAGAAAAGACCTTTTCTGGGAAGTTGGTTTAAATGCTACTTATAATAAAAATGAGATCACTAATCTAACCAAAGTTAATGATCCTAACTACTTAGGTGTGTTTACGGGTAATATTTCCGGTGCAGTTGGAAATACTATTCAAATTCTCAGCGTAGGATATCCAACAAATGCATTTTTTGTTAATAAGCAAGTTTACGATGCTAATGGCAATCCTATCGAGGGCTTATACGTTGATATTAGCGGTAAAGGAACAGCCGTTGCAAGTGATGATAATACTAACAAGTACAGGCTTGAACAAGCTGCCCCAAAATTTGTTCTAGGATTCTCTTCAAGAGTAAATTATAAAAATTGGGATATGGGGATTTCGGCTAGGGCAAACATAGGTAACTATGTTTTCAATAACAATATATCGTCACGTGCATACTACGATAATATTTATTGGAACGTAGGAGGTGCATACCTTAACAACATTCCTAAAGATGTTACAAAGAGTAACTTTAAAACGGTTCAGTACTACTCTGATTTCTATGTTGAAAATGCATCTTTCCTAAAAATCGATAATATTAATTTTGGCTATACATTCAAAAATATGATAAAAGGCAAAACTAATATTCGCGTTTCAGCAACAATTCAAAATGTACTTACTATTACCAAGTATTCAGGGCTCGACCCAGAGGTTGATGGAGGTATCGATAATAACATCTACCCAAGGTCAAGAACCTTTATCGTTGGGTTAAGCATTGATTTATAATAATACCACAAAAAGTATACATATGAAAACGTACAAAATACTAACACTTACATTTGCTTTACTTTTGGGAATTACTGCCTGCGTTAAGGATCTTGACGTTACTCCTCTTAGGGGCGATTCTTCCCAAACAGTTCTGACGAATGTTGAAGGCTATAAAAGCCTTTTAGCTAAAATTTATGGTGGACTTGCCCTAACTGGAAGAAAAGGAGACGGTGGTTATGGTGATGTTCAGGGTGTTGACGAAGGTTTCTCTTCTTTTTTAAGAACAATCTTTATTACCCAAGAGCAATCTACAGAGACTGCAATTTGCGGTTGGGGTGATGAAGGTTTGTGGGATTTCCATAACCAAAACTGGTCACCATCAAACCGTTTTATTTTGGCTCTGTATTATAGAATTTATTATGAAATTACCCTTTGCAACGAGTTCATTCGCGAATCATCTGATTCAAAATTAAGCGATAGAGGAATTACAGGTGCTGATGCTGATGAAGTAAGAGCTTTCCGCGATGAAGCCCGATTTATTAGAGCATATGCATACTGGAACGCTATTGATTTATTTGGAAGCGTACCGTTCGTAACCGAATCAGATCCTGTAGGCTCTTACTTTCCTCCTCAAAAATCAAGAACATTTCTTTTTGAGTATGTTGAATCTGAGTTATTAGAAATTTCAGGCGATAACGGCAACCTTTATGAACCAAAAACCAATGAGTATGCTAGGGTTGATAAAGCTGCAGCTTGGTTACTTCTTGCAAAGTTATACTTGAACGCTGAGGTGTATACAGGCACCGAAAGGTATAATGACTGTTCAATTTATAGTCTTAAAACTATTACAAGTGGATACACTCTTGCTCCTGAATACGAAAATAACTTTTTAGCAGATAACAATACTAGCCCTGAAATTATTTTCTGTTTTGCTCACGATGGTTTATATACCCAAACCTGGGGTGGATTAAATTTTGTTATCCACGCTCAAGTTGGAGGATCAATGCCTGCGGCAGATTATGGCGTTGGCGGTGGTTGGGGTGGAATCAGAGCAACCAAAGGGTTGTATGATAAATTTGCTGATCCTTCTGGCGCAACCGATAAAAGAGCAATGTTTTGGACTAGCGGACAAACATTGGATATTGATGATGTAGGCAATTTCCAACACGGTGTGGCAATAACTAAATTTAAAAATCTAACGAAAGCAGGAACGCAACCCGAACACTACCATCCAGATTTTGTTGACACCGATTTTCCAATTTTCAGATTAGCTGATGCTTACTTAATGTACGCTGAGGCTTATATTATGGCTGGTAGCGGAACTGGCTCTATTGCACTTGGCTATATTAATGACCTTCGATTCAGAGCTTATGGGGATAACACTGGAGATGTTGTTCTAGGAGATCTTACCGAAAATTTCATACTCGATGAGCGTGCTCGTGAAATGTACTGGGAGTGCACAAGAAGAACCGACCTAATTAGACATGGTAAATTTAGTAATACTTCCTATGTTTGGCCTTGGAAAGGAAACGTTAAGGCAGGTACATCTGTTGCTGCAACACGTGATCTTTACCCAATTCCAGCAGCTGAAATTAATGCAAATCCAAAACTAACTCAAAATCCAGGTTACTAAAATAAATCATCATGAAAAAATACTTATATCTCTTATTTATAGTAATTGGGCTTTCTCTGCTGATCTCATGCGAGAAAGAGGATGGACCTCAAATTGGTGGCGATACCACCTACCTTGAGCCGGTATTAACTAACCCAACTACTGGTGCTAACGTTGTTCTTCTAAAGGCAAATGCTAGCGACACCCTAATATTTAACTGGGAAAAGGCTGATTATGGAATTAACATTCCCGTTCAGTATGTTCTGCAGGCTGACATGGATGGAAACGATTTTGCCTCTCCATTTTCAATTGCTAATTCGAGTATTGATTCAATAATTATAACAGTTGGTGGATTGAATACCAAATTCACTGCAATGGGGCTAACCGCTGAAACTGAAAATGATATTGAATTTAGGATTATGGCATATATTCCTGATGCTGAACTTCCAAACGATACATTATACTCTGATGTTGTTGCTTATACTGTAACCCCATACCTTGCAAAAGATCCTCTTTATATGGTTGGCGATTTCAATGGTTGGAATGCTAATACAGCACCTCGTATGTTCCAAAATTTACCTTCATTAAAATACGAGTTGTATGTAAATATAGGTAGCAATGGGTTTAAATATATTTTTGCACCCGGTTCATGGGCTGGCGATATTGGCGATGATCCTGCTAATCCAGGTAAATTAATAGCCAATGGTGAGAATAATTGTACTGTAGCAACTGTACCTGATTATTATCGTGTAGAGGTAAACCTTGGAGATATGTCATGGAAAGCAACTAAATTCTCATGGGGTATTATTGGTGACGCTACAGCTGGTGGTTGGGGAAGTGATACAAATATGACCTACGATGCCGTAAATGATATTTGGACTATTACTACTGACCTAACGGCAGGAGCTTTAAAATTTAGAGCAAATGCATCTTGGGCTGATGGCTTCAATTATGGTGATAGCGGTGCTGATGGTACGCTTGAATCAGGTGGAGCAAATATTTCTATTGGAACTGCAGGTAACTATACAATTACATTAAACCTTAAACCTCCTGTAAGTCCTGTTGGCTCTTACTCATATACGATTACTAAAAATTAGTATTTAATTTTATTTAGGTTATTTGAAATACTAATAAAGAGGGCTACTTAATTTAGGTAGCCCTCTATAATTAACTCAAAGTATTAAAATTTATGAAAATATATTCCCCCTATTTTTTAACCTTGGCTTTATTAACAATTTCGATTAATTGTAAAAGTCAAGTAATAACTGTAATCCCAGCACTTCCAACTGACGCAGATGCGGTAGTTGTAACATTTGACGCAACACAAAGTGTCGCATTAAAAAATTACACTGGAACAGTTTATGCCCATACAGGTGTTAAAGTTGAGGGTAGCACAGCATGGGCTTATGTAAAAGGTACATGGGGAAGTAACACTACTCAACCAGCTTTAACCAGGACTGGAGCGAACACCTATACCCTTTCAATTAGCCCAAGTATAAGGCAATACTATGGAGTACCTGCCGATAAAAAGATAACCAACCTCTGTTTTGTTTTTAGAAGTAGCGATGCTACAAAGCAAACAAGTCCTGATATTATTTACACTGTTTACACACAAGGGCTTTCAGTGGATATTACAAACCCCAGTCAAGAAAATCCAATTGTTGAATATAACTCAAACCTCTCAATACAGGTAAACTCAAATAGTTCAACTACCCTCAAACTTTATATCGATAATGTTGAACAGTACAGTACCTCATCTAACTCGATAACACTTCCATACACTGCAAATACATATGGGAAACATTGGATAAAAGCTATTGCAACCAATGGAACTCAAACAAAAAAGGACTCAACATATATCCTTGTTAGACCAGCCGTTACTGTAGAAGATTTGCCATCTGGCTTAAAACCCGGTTTTAACAAAATTGATAATACTACAGCAACTCTTGTTCTTTTTGATCCTCCAGCATTGAAACAATATAGTTATCTAATTGGAAACTTTAGCAATTGGTTTGCCGATGACCTATACTACATGAAGCGAACCACAGATGGAAAATATTACTGGATTACACTTACAAACCTTAACCCTGACAAAGAATATTCATACCAGTTTTTTGTTGATGGTCAAATCAAACTAGCAGATCCTTATTGTACTAAAACTTGCGATCCCAATGATCAGTACATAAATCAAATAAACTATCCTGACTTAACCAATTACCCCAAAGATTCTACTATAGGTATTGTTTCAACATTTAAGATAAATGAAGAAACTTACACATGGAATACAACTAATTTTACACCACCTCAAAAAAAGGATTTAGTTATTTATGAATTACACATCCGCGATTTCATTAGCGGCGATTATATTAAAACCGTTCAGGATTCACTCGACTACTTGCAGAAATTGGGAGTTAATGCTATTGAGCTAATGCCAATTAGCGAATTCGAAGGGAACGATAGCTGGGGTTACAACCCATCTTTCTACTTTGCTGCTGATAAAGCCTACGGCACTAAAAACGACTATAAAGCCTTTATTGATGATTGCCACAGCAGAGGCATAGCCGTAATTCAGGATATCGTTTTAAACCATTCGTATAGCCAATCGCCTTTAGTGCAACTTTACTATAACTCCTCAACAAGTAAGGTAACATCCGACAATCCATGGTATAACGTTAATAGTCCAAATGCTAGCTATTCATGGGGTTTTGATTTTAACCATGAAAGTGCATACACAAAACAATTTGTTGATAGCATTTTAACTTACTGGTTAACTGAATTCAAAGTTGATGGTTTTAGATTCGATTTCACAAAAGGTTTCACTAATACTGCTGGAGATGGAGGTGCTTACGATGCTTCACGAATTGCTATTTTAAAGCATTATGCAGACCATATTTGGGATGTTAATGAAAATGCATACCTGATTCTTGAGCATTTTTGCGCTAATTCCGAAGAATTTGAACTCTCTAACTACGGAATGTTAATTTGGGGCAACATGAATTACAACTATGGTGAAGCTACTATGAGCTGGATAACATCCGATCCTGATAATACCGACTTCTCAAACATTTCGTATAAGAATAGAGGATGGATATATCCGCATCTTGTTGGTTACATGGAAAGCCATGATGAAGAAAGGTTAATGTTTAAAAATATGAATTACGGTAACACCGCTGTTTCAACATACAATGTTAGAGATATACCCATTGGTCTTGCTCGAAACGAAATGGCTGCCCTATTTTTCTTCACAGTACCTGGTCCAAAAATGATATGGCAATTTGGAGAACTTGGATACGACGTATCTATTAACTATAACAACGATAGGGTTGGTCGGAAACCAATTCATTGGGAATACTTTAATGATTCAAGGCGGAAACATCTGCTAGGAGTATATTCTCAACTGATAGACTTAAAAAAGAATTTTCCCGTTTTTAGTACAAGTAACTTTTCTATGTCACTTGCCGGTGCTAAGAAATGGATAAAACTAACAGGGGCAGATATGGATGTAGTTGTTATGGGTAATTTTAATGTACAATTAGAAAATTACACTCTTGCTTTTCCTAATTCAGGTAAATGGTATGAGTATTTCAGCCAAGACTCAATAAATTTAGCAACTACAGCATATAGCAAATCATTCCTTCCCGGAGAATATCGACTTTACACTTCCAAGAAATTAAAGAAAACAGATATTTTCCTTGGCATCAACGATCCTATATTAGTTTCTGAATTAGATGTCAATTTATGGCCAAATCCAAGTGATGGAGAAATTTCAATCGCATTTGAAAACCGAGATAATAAAGATTTAACCATAGCTTTGTACTCCATTATTGGGCAAAAAGTATTTGAAAAAAATATTGAGGGCTTATCCTTTGGTCATAATTCATACAATATCAATTTTAACGATGATGTCAAACCAGGAATATACTTAGTTAGAATACAAACTGGTAGGCAATTTACTACAAAGAAGTTAATTATTCGATAATATTGAAGTCCGGATTTTTCCGGACTTCTTTGTTTATAAAGTATTTACAATGCTTTAAATTGAGTAGATTATGAAAAAACTTGTTAACCATTCCCTATTAGCAATTATAGTTCTTCTTCTAATTGCCAATTCGTCTCATTCTCAATCGGTAAAACGTGAACGCATAAACTTTGACGAGGGCTGGAGGTTTCATCTCGGCAATGCTTCCGATCCATCAAAAGACTTTAACTACGGGATTGCAAATATCTTTGCTAAATCGGGAAAATCGGAAGGAACAGCTATTGACCCAAAATTTGATGATAAACAATGGCGAAGTATCGATATCCCTCATGATTGGGCTGTAGAGTTATCATTTCAAAATTCTTCGAATTTTGATCTTATGTCACATGGGTACAAAGCAATTGGAGCAGGCTATCCTGAGAATAGCATAGGATGGTATAGGAAAGAGTTTTTAATTCCTGCTCAAGATTCCGGTTCGCGCTATAGCATTCAATTTGATGGCATCTTTCGTAATTCAAATATCTGGCTAAATGGGTTTTATTTAGGGAATAACCAAAGCGGATACATTGGCGTTACATATGATATCACCGATTACATCAATTTTAAAGGTAAGAATGTAATTGTAGTTCGCGTTGACGCAACTCAGTTTGAGGGCTGGTTTTACGAAGGAGCAGGTATCTATAGACATGTATGGCTAAATCGATATAATAACCTTCATTTTGTCGACAATTCTATATTTATTCGGTCAAAGTTAAGTTCTAAAAAAGCAACTATTAGCATCGATGCTCAAATTGAAAATTTGGGTTTAACCGATGAAAAAGATCTTATAATTCAATCAATTCTATTAGATAGAAGTGGGAAACAAGTTAGTACGACTAAGGATTTACCACTCAGCCTCGCTCCCAGTGAATTCAAAACAGTTAGCCAAACCTTAAATGCTGATAATCTGAGGTTATGGTCATTGGAAGATCCTTACTTATACAGAGTTAAAACGCTAATCAAACAAAAAGGAATTATTATTGATCAAATAGTAAATCGATTAGGAATTAGGGAAATCATTATTGATGCTGAAAAAGGGCTGTATTTGAATGGCAAATTAGTAAAAGTAAAAGGCGTCAATTGCCATCAGGATCATGCAGGGGTTGGCAGCGCTTTGCCCGATTATTTACAATACTACCGAATAAAACTTCTTAAAGAAATGGGGGCAAATGCCTACCGAACAAGCCACAATGCCCCCACCCCTGAACTCCTTGATGCTTGCGATAGCCTTGGAATGCTAGTACTTGATGAAACAAGACTTCTAAATAGTAGCCCTGAATACATTAACCAATTTGAAAGATTAATCACAAGAGATAGAAATCATCCTTCGATTTTTTTGTGGTCTATTGGAAATGAGGAAGGTTACATCCAACAAAATGGTGTTGGGAAAAGAGTAGCTTTATCGCTTATGGCTAAGCAAAAACAGTTCGATCCCTCCAGAACTTGTACATATGCAGCAGATTTAGGAAATGTAGTTAAGGGAATTAATGAGGTGATTCCTATCCGAAGTTTTAACTATCGTGAGAAATCGATTGTTGCATACCATAAAGATCATCCTCAACAACCAATCTTAGGAACCGAAATGGGTAGTACAGTTACAACACGTGGAATTTATGAAAAAGATACGATTAACTGCTATGTTCCTGATCAGGATATATTGGCTCCTTGGTGGGCATCAAAAGCTGAAGATTGGTGGCCTATTGCAGCAGATAACCCTTGGATGATGGGTGGATTTGTTTGGACAGGCTTTGATTATCGTGGCGAGCCAACACCTTACCAGTGGCCAAATATCAGCTCTCATTTTGGGTTGATGGATGTGTGCGGTTTCCCAAAAAACATCTACTACTACTATCAATCATGGTGGAAAGATGAACCTGTTTTGCACATCTCCCCACATTGGAACTGGAAGGGCAAAGAAGGACAGCCAATTGATGTTTGGGTTAATTCAAATGCCGATAATATTGAGCTTTTCCTAAATGGTGTTAGTCTTGGAAAAAAAGAGATGAAAAGAAACAGCCACTTAAAATGGTCTGTTCCATATCAAGCAGGGACTTTAAAAGCTATAGCTTATAAAAATGGCCAAACGTTTGAAAGTAGTATCGAAACAACTGACGAACCTATGGATGTTGTTGTAACACCCTATAAAACAACGATGATTGCCGATGGCAAAGATGTAACAGTTATAAACTGCTCGGTTACCGATAAACATGGTAGAGAGATTCCTACTGCTCAAAATCTACTAAAGTTCACATTAACTGGCGATGCTAAAATCATTGGTGTTGGGAATGGCAATCCTAGCAGTCACGAACCTGATAAATGTTTAGATGGTAATTGGCAACGAAAACTTTTTAATGGTAAATGCCAGATAATTATTCAATCCGGAAAGAAGCCAGATATTATAAAGTTGAAAGTAGAATCTGACGGAGTATGGGCAGGTGGTACAGAGATACATACAGTATCACCAAAAGATAATATCAACACAAGTATAAAAACAATTGAGACATCGAAAAAGAACATCGATAAAATGCTTGGTGCCGATATTTCGTTTCTTCCAGAACTTGAAAATAAAGGCATAAAATTTAAGGATAAGGGAGTTGAGAAAGATGCTATTCAGATTTTAAAGGATCACGGATTTAACTATGTAAGATTAAGAATCTTTGTAAATCCTGAAGTTGAAAAAGGTTATTCTCCGCAAAGCGGTTTCTGTAACCTTAAAAATACCTTGGAAATGGCAAAACGAGTTAAGAAAGCGGGCATGAAACTTCTTCTTGATTTTCATTATAGCGACTACTGGGCCGATCCAGGTCAACAGTTTAAGCCATCTGCTTGGAAAGATCTTAATTCTGATCAATTAAAAAGCACCCTCAAGGATTACACAAAAGATGTTATCAACGAATTAAAAGCCCAAGGAACAACACCAGATATGGTTCAAATTGGAAATGAAATAAACCATGGTATGGTATGGCCCGATGGACAAATTAGCAATCTCGATAGTTTAGCATATCTAATTAAGGCCGGAATAGATGGAGTAAAGGAAATTGACCCCTCAATAATAATAATGCTTCATATTGCCCTTGGGGGCCAAAATGACGAATCGGTATTTTGGCTTAACAATATGTTTAGCCGAGGTGTTGATTGCGATGTGATAGGCTTATCTTACTATCCCAGGTGGCATGGTACTTTAAGCGACTTAAAATTTAATACCGATGATCTTGCAAAAAGATACAAAAAGCATATCATCATTGTTGAATACTCTCATGTAAAGCAGGAAGTCAATGAGATTGCTTTTAACATCCCTAATGGCTTAGGAAAAGGTACCTGTATTTGGGAACCTCTAAGCACTTGGGAATCCATATTCGATAAAGAGGGTAATTCAAACAATTTTTTAAACTACTACGATGAACTTGCGAGTAAATACCTTAATGAATAAATCGTAAAACAATGAAAAGGAATAGCTTATTAATTATACTTTTTCTGCTACTCGCTATTGCTTGTGGCGAAAGAAAAATTGAAGATAAAGGGTTAACATATTCAGTTACAGTACCAGCAGGTACTAAATCTTGCTTCATTGCAGGTGATATGACCGGTTGGGCTATTCGAGAAATGAATAAGCAAAGCGATAACCAGTTCAAGTTATTAATTCCCGAGGCGATCCCTGCTAATAAATACAAATACTATAGTGGACCTTTACAGGAATTTGAAGAAACTGACTCATCTAACGGAAGAAGTTATGTCAATAATGATGTGGTAAATGGATGGAAAGAATTATGGAACCCCGATTCAGCAATCATTTATAAAGCATCATCAGGTATTGTGAAAAAAGTATTCCTAAAATCAAACTACGTTGATGGTCGATTAATAAGCATTTGGCTACCCGAAAACTATACCAATTCTGAAAAATATGCTGTGCTTTACATGCACGATGGGCAAATGCTTTTCGATTCTACAATAACTTGGAATAAGCAGGAATGGAAGGTTGACGAGGTTATTAGCAAACTTATTGTAGATGGAAAAATCGAAAAAACTATCGTCATTGGAATAAACAATAATGGTAATAAAAGGCATGCTGAATACTTCCCACAAAAAGCATTAAGCTATTTACCCGATACTATTAAAACAAAATTTGAAAACCTATTACCAGGAGGTCCAAAGGCCGATGACTATTTACGTTTCTTAGTTAGCGAGCTTAAGCCTTACATCGATAAAAACTACTCAACCCTTTCAGATGCCAAGCATACTTACATTGCTGGTTCTAGCATGGGTGGGTTAATATCCTTTTATGCAATCTGCGAGTACCCAAATGTTTTTTCAGGTGCTGCTTGCATTTCAACCCATTGGATTGGCTCATTTGAAAACAATCGCGAAATACCACTTGCATTTGAAAAGTATGCAAAAGAATCGCTACCCTCTCCTACCAATCATAAACTTTACTTTGACTTTGGTACAGTTACACTTGATGCAAATTACGAACCTTATCAGAAAAACATCGATTTGATTCTAAAAGAAAAAGGTTATAATAGTTCTAATTGGGTTACGATAAAGTTTGATGGAGCAGATCACTCCGAAAGATCTTGGGCAAAGAGGTTTGACAAAATAATAACCTTTCTTATTGAGAAACCATAAGGCTTATAAAAATGAATCATCTAGTTAAATACCTCCTGATATTAATAATTCCTTTTGCGATTAGCTGTAATAAAAGCGACAGCGACTCAAATAAAAAAGAAATATCAATTAGGGCTGCTGATTTATCATTCCTTCCTGAAATTGAAGAAGAAGGAACAATATATTATGATAAAAATAACAATCCTAAAAACGCCCTTCAGATATTTAAGGACAATGGGTGTAATACCGTGAGAATTAGATTATGGCACACACCGGCTAATACACATAGTAGCCTTGCAGAGGTAACAAATTTGGCAAACAGAGTTAAAGCACTTGATATGAAAGTATGGCTTGATATTCATTACTCTGATACATGGGCTGATCCTGGAACACAAACAAAGCCATTGGCATGGAACGCCTTAGATCTAACTACTCTTGGTGATAGTGTTTATAACTATACAAAGAAAGTTGTTCAGATCATTAATCCAGAATACGTCCAAATAGGAAATGAGATTAATAGCGGATTTTTGTGGAATGATGGTAAAATAAGTAATATAAGCAACTTCATTTTGCTTTTAAATAAAGGAATAAAAGCAGTAAGAGATGTTGCTCCTACTTCGCAAATTATCATTCATTTTGCTGGCTATAAAAATGCAAAATGGTTTTACGATCAACTTACATCAAATGGAGTAGATTATGATATCATAGGTATTTCGCATTACCCTTTTTGGCATGGGAAAAACTTTGATAGCCTCTACATCGGTATTAACCAGCTATCGATACTTCACAATAAACCTTTTGTAATTGCCGAAACAGCATATCCTTTTTCGCTTGGATGGAATGATTACACAAATAATACAGTTGGACTAAACAGCCAATTAATATCAGGTTACCCAGCAAATACAGCAGGTCAGCTACTTTATTTGAAAAAACTAAAATCAATCATATCGAAATGTAATAGCGGACTTGGTTTCTGCTATTGGGCTCCAGATTGGGTTGCTTACAAAGGCTCAACGGCTACAAATGGTTCATCGTGGGAAAACATGGCCTTATTTGATTTTAACAATAAGGAATTAGCTGGAATGGAGGTTTATAATCCTTAGAAAAACCTCTCGTTTAATAGTCAAAAACAAAAATGCTTTAAAAATTCATATATTTAGTATGTAAATTTTGAAAAGCTGAGAGCAAGAATAATTTGCCTAACCATTTTATTTCTAACCCCTTTACTTAATAATGCAAAGGGATATTTCTCTATTGATTCTACTATTCGACGAGATAGATTTAATTGCAATTATTACTCTGGTCAAATTATTCCTCACGAAAAACCGTTAAATCCTTTAAAAAAAAGTCCAATCAACGCAATAGAGGTTAGCTATAGCTTCAGAAAAATCTATACTGAATCTTGGAGTAATTATTACAACTCCCCAGAGATTGGGGTATCATATCTTTTCATGGATTTAGGGTATACAAAAGTACTTGGATATGCTCATTGTATTTATCCATACATATCGTTCCCTTTAACCAAATACAATAAACCAATAAGTTTAAACCTAAAAACTGCATTAGGCTTATCATACGCTACAAAAGTTTACGATAGCATTTCAAATCCTTTAAACGTTGCAATCTCATCGCATATTAATATGTATGCTTCGTTAGGCTTAGAAGTAGCTTTTAAAGTATCAAATAGACTAAATGCAAGTATGGGCATATTTGGCTCTCATCTTTCAAATGGAGCGATAAAAAAGCCTAATTATGGGATTAATATGCTAACGGGAAGTATTGGCATAAATTACAAACTAACAAGTAACCCGAAAATCAATAAAAAAGAAAATGATTTTATTACTGATAATTCAAGATTTTTAATCGTTATCGGGGGTGGAATAAAAGAAGCCAATAAACCTGGAGGTTCAAAGTATGGCGTTGGTTCGCTCTCCGTTGAATACAGCAAATCGTTCAAGACCTATTTCAGGTATGGTACATCTCTCGATTACATGTACGATGGCTCAACTATTAAGCATTTTAGAGACGATTATGTAAAGTACAACTCCAAATTAAAAGCATCAAAGGTTGGTGTTACAATAATGTCCGAAGTGGCTCTAAATAGGCTATCTGCCTTTGCAAATCTGGGTAGCTATCTCTACAATCACGATAAACAAAATGATGCTTTATACCAAAGAATTGGTTTACGATACAGATCTTGCAAATCAATTTATAGCCAAATTGCCCTCAAAACTCACTTGAATGTTGCGGATTACATTGAATTTGGAGTTATGGTATCGTTATAACAACCTAAATTATAGGGTTAATATCATAAGACAACTAAAACTTTGTATAATGCCCCACCAATCTACCCTGTGAATATTGAATCCAAACTGAGCAATAAGAGGTTCCGCCATCAACATCGCCAAAATGTATTTCATAACCCCAAGAATTTGTTGGGGGCGATAGTGTTATAATTGTTGGTGACCCTCCTGCTGCAATAGCATACCCATTGCCAACAAAAGTTGTCCCTTGTTGACCTTGCCACCAAACATGACTCCAATTACCAGTATTATTTTTCACAATAATGTTATTACCAGATCTTTCCAGTGAATGCAATCCAACCGAAGCGATTACACCATCACCATATAAGTTAATTTTTCCCATTGTAATTCCGCTACCAGTAACTTTTGTTCCAAGTCCATCAGACACAGATTTTTCTGTAGTTGCAAGAGTTTGGCTTGTCCCACTATATGAATTGCTTAACTGAACAACACCCTTTGCAGATGTCGTAGCATCTGCAATTGAGCCCGAAAGAGCATTGCTAGTTAACGTTAATGTTAGGGGAGTTGTTCCGCTAGCTGATGATAAACGTGATGTATATGCATTGTCCCAATTCTGATCCTTTCGGGTTCCACCAATATAGTACGATGCAGAATTAATCGACCCATTAGCATCTATATCGTATGATGGTTGTTTATTTACGCCCAATTTGCCATTAACTCTTAGGAATTGATTGGCTACAGTCGAACTAAATTCTCCATAAATCAATGATGATGTATAAGAAGTTGCAGCATCAGCTCTGAGCTGATTATCTACAAATAGTTTATTTGAACCCGTTTCGAAAAAACCTGCGCCATAGCCTATGAATACATTGGAAGATCCAGTTCGTAGGTAACTTCCGCTATATGCTCCTAATAATAAGTTTTTAGATGCTCCTTCTAATACAACGCCAGAAAATGATCCTAGCGCAGTGTTATAATTGCCAGCAGGATCAGCAGGATCATCATCTGGTCCCCCTCTACCCGCCTCGGCACCAATAAAGGTATTTCCACTTCCACCATCGAACCAATACCCAGAATTACTTCCATAAAATGCGTTATTAGATCCACTCGTCATTGCAAACCCTGAATTAATGCCATAATAAGAGTTAAAGCCATTTGAAGTAGTATTATATCCAGCACCAATTCCAACAAAAGTGTTATACCATGCCGTTGTATTCTTACCTCCTGCATCGGGACCGACAAATACATTACATATACCCGAAGTATTTTCGAAACCAGCTTTGAAACCAATCATAACGTTTTTATAGCCGCTATTGTTTTTAAAACCCGTTTGGTTTCCAATAAATGTATTATAATCAGCATTGCTATAATATCCAGCATTATACCCAAGAAAAACATTGTTTATACCTGTAGAATTTGTTATACCAGATTCGTTGCCAATAAATACATTACTTCCACCTGTTGTATTAGCAATTCCACTCAGATTACCAATAAACACATTACTATTCCCCTCGGTATTTGCTCTTCCTGCAAGAAAACCCATGAAAGTATTAAATGTACCGGAAGTGTTCGATTTGCCAGCCTCCGTTCCAAGAAAAACATTATAATCAGCATTATTATTATAACCAGCATTATTTCCTATAAACACATTACTTTTACCTGCAACATTTGAATATCCTGCTAATGTTCCAATAAAAATGTTATTGTTTGCATTGTTAAAATAACCCGACGAAACACCTAAAAACACATTGCTAGTTCCAGTAGTATTAGATTGGCCTGAAAATGTTCCAACAAATACGTTATCATAACCTTCTCTGTTTTGTTTTCCGCTTTCGCTGCCGAGAAATACGTTATTAAATCCGCTTAGATTGTTAAAACCGCTGCTGTTCCCTAAAAAAACATTATATCCACCTGTTGTATTACTATACCCACTCGATGAACCCAAAAATACATTGCTAATACCAGTAAGATTACCTCTTCCACAATCTACACCAATAAATATATTTTTATCACCTGTGGTGTTCAGAAGCCCAGAATTATCACCCATAAAAACATTCCCTTTTCCAATAGTATTTGCTTCACCTGCTCTTACTCCAATAAAAACATTTTTCTCTCCCTCTGTATTGCCATAACCGCTAGAATAACCTAAGAATACATTATAGGTTCCAGTACTATTGTTGTATCCACTATATTGCCCCATGAAAATATTAAATGCTCCACCAGCTCCCCAATACCCGCAATATGGACCTAAAAAGATGTTAGAATAGCCTGTAGTATTTGAATAACCTGCCAAATTACCTATAAATACATTGCTACTTCCTGATGTATTTTTGTACCCAGCACCAATACCAACAAAAGCATTGTGTTGTCCACTTGTATTATATAATCCTGCTTCATTTCCAATAAATATATTATTATCGGCCTCGTTGATTCGCCCTGTATTATTACCTAGAAATAAGTTATTATTTCCTTTATTCAAACTTCCCGCTTCATAACCCATGAAAACGTTACTATAGCCTGTGGTGTTAGAATATCCAGATTTATAACCTATAAAGGAGTTGTAATTACCTGTTGTGTTTAGCATTCCCGACTGATAGCCAAAAAAGTTATTATACAATCCCGTTGTTGTTTTACTACCACTCTGATGGCCAATAAAATAGTTATCGGGGGTTAACTGCATAAAATTATCACTTGTAGCTTTTGTTTGTGAAAGGCCACCAACGGCAAACCCTCCACGGGCTCCTTTAACCGGAGAATTATTGACATAAATTCGTGCACTATCTCTTGTAATTCTTAGGTATTCAGATGAAGTGGTTGCCTTTGTTTGTGATAATCCACCAACGGCAAAGCCACCACGAGCACCTTTAACAGTCGAATTATTAAAATAAATACGAGCACTATCTGGGGTTATCCTAAAATATTCCGTTGATGTCCCTGCTTTAGTTTGCGAAAGTCCACCTACAGCAAATCCTCCTCTTGCTCCCTTCACAGCCGAATCATCAACATAAATTCTTACGCCACCCTGATAAACGCCAAATACAACCTGACCAGCAGAGTTCTTTACCTCTAGGATTGGGGCGTCAGGGTCGGCTGTAGTAATACTCTGCACCTGAAGGCTAGTACCCCATGTAAGGTTTGTCAGTCCTTGTAAACTAGTACTATTCGACCATAAAGCCAGCTGACCTGCTGTACCATTAGTGCCTATGTTCGCATAGGTAGGTGATTGCCATTTTATACCATTTGTCGTTTTGTATAGTAATTGACCATTTGAACCTGATAAATTATCATAATCGAAAATATTCCCTCTAAGCCTTATAGCCCCATTTACGTCAAGTTTCTGTGTTGGCAAAGCAATACCAATTCCTACATTAGTTCCATCGTTGAAAATATTATCATTTGCAATCCATGTTGTACCATTATTTCGAAGGGTTTGGCCGCTAGTGCCAGATACCAATGGACCCGGAGGGCCTTGGGGTGCTTGAAACTCAATCCAGTTTGTTAAATCTATTCTAGGTTCTGCATTTGAAGTAAATGATGCACTTGCTTTTACTATCCACATTGCATTACCCGTTTGCTGCGTATTTGATGCAAAAACATAGTCTCCTGGATTATAAATAGTTCCTGAAACCCAGTTCCCTTTATTAACAAGACCTGTTCCCGGTAATCCTTGTTCCCCTTTTTCACCCTGAGGACCTTTGAGGTTAGGGGTTAAGTAACTGCCGCCATTAGTGTAATTGATTGTTAGCGTACCATTTCCATTATCAACAATTCCTGAGATGCCATTCCCTGTATCCCCCTTAGGTCCTTGATTACCTGACTCGGCATACAACGCAAACGGGACGGAGAGTAGCTGTTTGGCCCCAAGGTTTGTAAAGCTCCCGGTTAGGTTCTCATCAACCTCAACCTTTAGCCAAATACTGCTGGTGCTCCAATCGATGGACGCGAAACTTCCCAATATCACATTGGAACTTCCTCCTGCCTCAACGTTGAATACCCCTTGACTATTGGTAACCACTGAGTGCTCCTCGGTGTAGAGGCTATTACCCGTTTCGCTTCCATTCAGGAAGGATATTCGTACTCTAACCGATTTGTTGACAAGCGCTTGACCACTACTTGATCTTAATACAGCTTGATAGTTAAACTTATGAGGAACTTGGGCAAATAAAACGTTTACTAGTAGTAAACAGATAAGGGTTAGGTTGATCCTTTTCATGGCTTTATTCTTTAGAATTACACCTAAAGGCAGCATTCCAAAACACAAAGAATGAGAAAAGGCAGAAAAACTTGAAAGAGCAGTAAATTTTCGATAAACAAGTTACTGCAATAAAATGCAAAAAGTAAATAAGTTTGCAAAGATTTTAACGATAACTTCTAATTCTGCTGCTCTACTCCCACCAATACAGCCTTTACTGAACCAACCAAAATCTTGGCTTCAACTAACACCGGAATACGTTTGTCATCATCGGTTACCCATACAAGCAGATCCTCACCACCCTTAAATATGGTTCCTTTTACTAGCATAACCGAGAATTTATAGGTTGAATAGGTGCCAGCATTATGAAGGGTAATGGTCTCTTTGCCTTGATATCGTATATAAAGGTTAAACACCTCGTTATCGATTGCCATAGTTAATGGGATTTTTTGATCCTTTACAAGGTTATCGAAATCCAAAGTTCTACAGTAGTAAATTGCGCTTAAAACATCGAAGGTATTAGTTTTCAGAGGGAACGTTTGTTGCTTTGCAGATCGTTCGGAAGTGTAACTGAAAATGGAAAGCGACTTATTGGTATAATCAAAATTATAGCGATTGTAAACAACATTCCCTCCCTCATAGGTATCGCGAATAAACCAGTATGGTTTTAAAGAATCCTTGCTTGCAACCGACTCAAACGTATCGCGAACTTTGAAAAACCAATCATACTTTTTTAGGCTCCAGCCTTTGGATATAAAATGATAGCTAGGTACACCTTGATAAACTGTGTCTTTGATAGAAAAAACTACATCTCCAGCATTTATCCAAATAAAGCCCCAATTGTAAACTGCTCGGTATTTTACAATCTCGCCCGATTTAAAAGTATTACTAAGTGTTTTTTGAGGTACCTGACCAACAAGCAAATGGCTCATTAGCAAAGTACTAATTGCTATAAAAAAAACCGAGATGGCTCTCGGTTTTATATTTCTATATATCGAGCCCATTAACGACCCTGTTTTAATTCCTTTGGAAGAAATTGAAAGAATGTATCGCCACGTAAACCTCTGCGAAGCGTTTCGAGCGAAATAACCTCATTTGGAGCAATATTTCCTAGGTTAACATTAGCTCCCAAAAGGTTAATAAACCATGCCTGTTGACTTTTAATTGGAGCCTCCCAAATCACATTCTCTATGGATACGCCAGCAATAATATCGTTAATAAGCTTTGTATTTGCTGAGTTATTTGAATTATAGATGCCAATATTTCCGCTCTCTCTTGCTTCTGCTATAACTTTCCATGAGCCAGCTTGTAGCTCTTTTTTGGTCATTGCAACCCATTCCTCATCGGGAATATGAACATCAGCCTGTTTTGAACCAACTTCAGAGATTACAGTGTACCTTTTTGCAAGTTTTGCAATGTACTCACACTTTACATCGTTATCCATCTCCATTGAACCATCGGAAACCTCAACCAAATCGAGTTTAAACTTATCGGTATATCTACAAAAATCATCAAACATGCCTCTAATGATAAATATCTCGAAAAGAGTTCCACCAAAATATGGTCTGATGCCCGCTTGCTTATATAGATTTATTTTGTCCTGTAGTTTATTGGTGATAAGCGAAGTCCCAAATCCAAATTTTACAAAATCGATAAAATCGCTTCCTGCTTCAACCATCGATTCAGCCTCAGCTAGGCTAAGACCTTTATCCATAATCATGCTTAACCCTAAATTGCGTGGTTTCGAAGGGCGTTCAGGTATATAAGGAATTTCAAAGTTCATAGTAATAGTTTTTCAAATTTGATTGTCAAATATAGATGTTTGTAGGGATATTTCAAGAAATAAGCGCTTCCAGTTTCTAACACTGAGAATTTCCGATACAATAATAGACTCTATAATTGCTTAGTTTGATCCATAAACTCATCGTCGTTTATAACCGAAACGATGCTAAAGAAATCATCAATTGATGTAGGATCTAGGCGTTTTGCAACTTTAAGTTCATCTAGCGCCTCTTTCCTACGATGCGAAAGGTAAAGCGCAGCTGCGTTTAGCACTTTCATCGAGGCGTTGCCATCGAATTTTTGGCCAAGCTCATCGAAAAGATACTCAACATCCCTAAACTTCTCCTGATAAAGATAAATTTCGGCTAATGCCAAGTAAGCATCGGGTTCATCAGGATTAAGAGTGGTTGCCTCACGATAAGCCGATAAGGCTTCGTCAATTCGATTCAATTCGTAATAAACCTTACCAAGTCCAAGCCAAAAATCGTACATCTCAGATTCAAGAGCAATGGCTTTTTTGATAAAATCGAGCGCAAGATTTGGTTGCTTTCGCTCATTCATTATGATACCAATACCATAGTAAGCCTCAGCAAACGCCGGCTCGATGGTTATTGTTTTATTGTACATCTCAAGTGCTTGCTCATACATTTCGAGCTTCTCATAACACTCGCCAAGCGAACAGTAAACACGAGGATTTTCGGGCTCAAACTCAACTAAGTCTTGGAAAACGACAGCGGCCTCCTTATATCTTTCGATAGATGCAAGCGTATTGGCTTTATTATGATGCGCTGAGCTATAATCGGGATCAATGGCAATACAGTAATCGTAGGCTTCAATAGCTTCATCAAACTTACCCTGCTTGGTAAGGACAATACCCATATTATACCAAACATTTTGTGTAAAAGGGTATAAATCAAGCAATTTATTGTAGTAATAGCAACTTTTCTCAAAATCATTTACCTTCTCGTATCCATAACCTAAATCGAAAAGGGTTGCAAAATGTGTAGGATTTAGTCGATAGGCTTCAAGCAGATAGCGAATTGCAGTATTCAACTCATCCTCGAGAAAATACAAATTTGAAATTCTGTATAAAAGTTCTGATTTATCTTCGTTACACGTTTCAACAGAAATACTAAAGCATTCTTCAGCAGTAACTAAATCGCCTTTGCTAAACGCAATTTGTCCCTTAAGGTACATAATATCAGACTTCTCTGAGTGAACCTTTTCGAGGTAATCGAGGATTCTGGATGCTTCGTCGAATTCTTTATTATCTGTAAGCTGTTCTGCCTTTAGCAGTTGAAGTTCTGTTGAGTATGGGTGCATCGCAATTGCAGTGCTTAATGCATCAACCGCAAAACTTTGCTCATCGTTATCGAGATAATAGTTGATAATTACTTCAAACTCCATCACATCAAAAAAGAAACTCTTTTTTTGACGGATAAACTCTTCATACTTCTGAACTAGTTCAAAAGTCTCAATCTCATTAAAGCCAAATTCTCTATCTTCCTTCATCTAAAATCTACATCTGATGCAAACTTAGCTATAATTTGATGATATCTAGTCTTAAATAATTCTAAACTATTAACAAATTAGCAATGATATTAACAAGATTAAGCGCCTAAAGGACTCGTTAATCCCTATTTCTTAAGTATTTCATAAACTGAACACGCTCAAAAACTTTAGGATCGAATGTTTTCGATTGGCTCATTTTACCTCTAAACTCATCTAATGAGTTGTAATCGTGTTCAGCCATCCAATTTTCTAAATCTTTCAGTATTAAACCAATTTGTCCATTTCCATTTTTATAAAGAGTTGAACAAAGTTGAACCGTTTTTGCACCTGCAAGAAGTTGCTTAATAACTGCCGAACTATCGTGGATTCCAGTTGATGCCGATAAATCGCAGCTAACTCGATTAGCCATAATGGCCATCCAACGTAAAGTATTTGAGCCCTCGGCAGGTGTACTTAGGACATGAGATGATGTAAATTGAAGTGTATGGATATCAAAATCGGGGTTATAAAAGCGGTTGAATAGTACGATAGCTTTTGTTGGGCTATGGCTGATTTGACGGATAAAATATCCAAGATTTGAATGGTAGTGGCTTAACTTAAGAGAAATAGGAAGTTTTGACACTTTGGATATTTTCTCAATTATATCAGTATAAATCTTATCGTTATTGGTATTTGCCTCATTAAAATTAGCGGGTAAATTAAAAATATTCAATTCCAAACCATCAACTCCGGTATCCTCTATTCGCTTGGTAAAATCTGTCCAACCCTCTGCAGTAACACAGTTTATGCTAGCGATAATTGGAATCTTTACGCTTTTTTTAGTATCGGCTAGGAATTTTAGGTAATTCGATACAGTATCCTCCATCCTATCAAAATCGAAAAACTCGGTAGTTTCAGGATAAGTAAATCCTGAAGCATGCATTTTGTTAAGGTTTTCTTCAGTCTCTAAGATTATCTCCTCCTCAAATAGAGATTTGGTTACAACCGCAGCGGCACCGCTCTCTTCGAGAGCAATAATGTCTTTAACACTATTCGTTAAACCAGAGCTCGAAACGATAATTGGGTTTTTTAACTTTAAACCCATGTAGGTAGTAGATAAATTTGCCATAAGAAAGAGTTTTTAGGATGTTCTAAATGTAAAAAAATATCGGTTAAGTATCAATATTAAAATGAAAAAGGCTCACGAATGAGCCTTATCAAGAAAAATCTATATTATTAACAATTTTAACTAGCGAAAGTTCGATAACAAAGCAGATATTTTATTGTAAGTACTATCGCTAACTGGTGCCAAAGGTAATCGAAGGTTATTCTCAACTAATCCAAGAACACTCAATGCAGCCTTTATTCCACCAGGGTTTCCTTCAACAAATAAATTATCAATTAGCTCAACTAATTTTAAATTGATTTCATTTGCTTTTGGATAATTATTATTAACACAAAGCTTCATCATCTCCGAAAGCTGCTTTGGAAGGGCATTTCCAATAACTGAAATTAAACCATCCATACCCATTGCAAGCTGAGGCAGAATAAGGCCATCATCTCCTGATATCACCATAAAATCAGCAGGTTTATCGCGAAGGATATATGAAATCTGATTAAGGTTTCCCGAAGCCTCCTTGGTTGCAATAATATTTGGAACTTGAGCAAGTTTAAGCGTTGTTTCAGCGGTCATGTTAACACCTGTTCTACCAGGAACATTGTACATGATCACAGGAACTGGACTTTTTGCAGCAATCTCCTTATAATGAAGTTCCAATCCTTTTTGAGTTGGTTTATTGTAGTATGGTGTTACAGATAAAATTGCATCAATATCATCATAATCGTAATTATCAATAGTTTCGATTACGTGCCTTGTATCGTTACCACCAACGCCAACAACAATAGGAACTCTTTTTTTATTCTGTTTTATAACAAACTTTACTAGCGATTTCTTCTCCTTATCCGATAGTGTAACAGACTCACCTGTTGTGCCAAGCACAACAAGGTAGTTTACGCCACCGCCAATCAGATGCTCAACCATGCGTTCGGTTGCATCAAAATCAATCTCTTTTTCGCGATTAAAAGGGGTTACCATTGCAACCCCTAACCCTTTAAACTTACTGTTCATTTTAGTTTGATTTTCCTTTGTTTAGGGATTAGTAAAGTCGTCCTGCTCTTGAGCAAAACGGTTATTAATTAAATTCAGATAATGAATTATTTGTTCTGATAGATATGCAATTTCCTTCCTACTATCAACTGTTATGATCAATTCATAAGGATTACCTGTATAGCTAAGGCTACCCACTTTAAACCTCGAACGCGAAAGCGTTGCAATCCATCGCATTGGAAACGTTTCTTCTAAGGTTAAATCAATAAGAATATCGTACTCTTTTCTGCAGAATAGCTCAACTGATGGATGTAGTGGTTTACCGTACCAGTTAACTTCATTCTTATTGAAAAGGTTGATATTCTTCCGAAAAAGAAATTGCTGTGGAGTTTCTTTACCAGGATAGTAGACAATAATATCAACCAGCATGTTTTTATCAACCAAAAACTTTTGAAGTGCTGCAATATCATCAAAATCCTTAATAGTATTTACAACCCCAATAATAGCAACACTACGAGCGGTTACCAGATTATGAATAAACTTATTCCTTTTAACCGTTTTTAGGGCTTTATTTAGAGCCGATAAGCCTGTGTTCCGTTTAATATTGTCGATTAGTTTCACGATGCAATTGTATTAAATTAACTATTTAGTTCAAAATAGTTATTCTAGTTAAATTGATTAGTAATCGTTAATAGTTGTTAATAATAATTCTCAAACTTATTTAAAAAAAATTTAAGTCTTGACAACTTCTATAGATATTGTCTTATAAACTTGTCAAAATTTTAACCAATTAACTCCAAAAACTCATCCTCTGAGACAATTCGCACACCTAATTTTTGAGCTTTTTCCAACTTTGCTGGGCCAATCTTATCGCCTGCAACAAGCATCGATGTTGATGCCGAAACGCTACTCACATTCTTCCCCCCATGCTTTTGAATAACCTCCTTTAGCTCATCCCTTGATATTCGCGAAAAAGTGCCTGAAATAACGATAGAAAGACCATCGAGTTTGTTGGATAACTTTTGATTTAACGCTTCATCAACCTTTAGCTGCAAGCCTGCTATTTTCAAACGCTCAACAATATCAATCGATAGTGGATTCGAGAAATATTCAACAATACTTTGTGCTATTCTATCGCCAACCTCCTCAACCTCTAGCAGCTGCTCAGTTGTTGCCTTCTCAATGGCTTCAATATTACCAAAATGTAATGCAAGTTTACGTGCCGTTGTTTCGCCCACATAACGAATACCAATACCGTAAAGAACTCTAGGGAAAGGAACATTTTTCGACTCCTCAATACTTCGAATGGCATTATCGGCCGATTTTTCGGCAAACCGTTCGAGGTTTAGCAGCCGATCCTTTTTCAAAAGGTATAAATCGGCAACATCTTTAATTAAGCCTTTTGAAAAGAGGAGTTCAATGGTCTCCTCTCCTAGCCCATCAATATTTAAAGCCTTACGGCTTATAAAATGTACTATTCGACCTTTAATCTGTGGAGGGCAACCAATCTGGTTTGGACAAAAATGCTTTGCTTCACCTTCAGGCTTAACCAGCAGCGAATTACACTCGGGGCAATTGGTGATAAAAATCAATGGAGCGCTAAAAAGTGAGCGCTGAGTTTTATCTACACCTACAATCTTTGGAATTATCTCGCCACCCTTTTCAACCTGAACAATATCCCCAATTCTAATATCTAAAAGTTCAATCTGATCGGCATTATGCAACGAAGCTCTTTTTACTGTTGAACCAGCAAGTTTAACCGGACGCAGGTTTGCAACAGGTGTTATTGCTCCTGTTCTACCAACCTGAAAATCCACAGAGATTAGCTCGGTGCTTACCTGCTCAGCCTTATACTTATAGGCAATTGCCCAACGTGGCGTTTTGGCTGTAAAGCCAAGAACTCGCTGCTGCTGATAGCTGTTCACCTTAATTACCACACCATCGGTATCGTATGGCAAATGCTTTCTATCATTGTCCCACTTTGCAATAAAGGCTAAAACCTCATCGATACTCTTACAAAGCACATTATTTTCTGGAGTTTTAAATCCCCAATCTTGGGCCTTTCGAAGGTTTTCGAAATGGCTATTGAATGGCAAATTATCGCCCAGCATGAAATACAAGTAGCAATCGAGCTTGCGTTGAGCCACAACAGTTGGATCGAGGAGCTTTAGCGTACCCGCTGCAGCATTTCGTGGGTTGGCAAATGGTATATCGCCCTCCTCCTCGCGCTGGGCATTGATATCATCAAAAACCTTGCGGGGCATAAATATCTCGCCACGAATCTCAAACTCCTCGGGATAATCGTTACCATGAAGAACCAGTGGAATTGTTTTGATAGTACGAACATTGGCAGTAACATCATCGCCAACAACACCATCGCCACGGGTAACAGCCTGAACCAATTGACCATTCTTATAAGTTAACCCAATTGCAGTCCCATCGTACTTTAACTCACAAACATACTCAGGCGTTTCTCCCATACCTTTAAACACTCTTGCATCGAAATCTCTAATCTCCTCCTCGGAGTAAGTGTTTGCCAATGAAAGCATCTGATATTTATGCTGAACCTGTTTGAATTCGCCAGTTAAATCGCTGCCAACACGCTTTGTTGGCGAGTTTGGATCGTCAAATTCGGGGTATTTTGCTTCTAAATCGTTTAACTCCTTTAATAGCCTATCAAACTCAAAATCGCTTATCTCGGGTTTATTAAGTACATAATAACTGAAGTTATGCCTATTCAACTCCTTTCGAAGATGCTCAATCTGTTGCTGAATCTGACTGTTCGACATGCTCAAAAATTTTTATAAAGATATGGAAAAATAGAAATTTAGGGTATTTCCTAAGTTGAGTTTATCGTAATTTAACACCTATCAATTTAACTATTAATAATCTAAATTGTTAATAATTTATAAATACTATTTATCTCCTAAAGGGTTTAGAATCCTTTGAATTATATCTTTCAAAATAATTTTTACCTTTACCAAAAGCCTTATCGAATTGGAAAAGTACTCTGATATAGATAGCAAAAAGATAATTAACGCGTATCGCGGATTACTGCGTGCTGCTAGGGGTGTTGTATCAAAGGAAAACCAAAAGCAGGTTCGTAAAGCGTTTAACCTTGCAGCAGGTCTAAATCGCGGGGTTAGACGGGAATCGAGCCAATTGAACATCTTTCATCTCATTGGAGTTGCTCGTATTTGTGTTGAAGAGATGGGGCTTGGAAGTACATCTATTATCTCAGCACTTCTTCACGAATCTATAAAAAGAGAGCAGTTAACTTACTCACAAATTGATAAGCAATTTGGCTCAAACGTAGCAACCATTGTTGATGGGCTTACTAAAATACAAGGGCTTGACCCAAAAGATCCAAAGAAACAGGCAGAGAATTTCAGAGAACTACTTCTTTCGGTATCGAAAGATGTAAGGGTTATACTTGTTAAGATTGCAGAACGTCAGGAGACCATGCGTTCGCTTAGCACAATGCCCAACGATATTCAGCTAAAGCAAGCGTTAATCACCTTTTACCTGTATGCGCCTTTAGCGCATCGTTTAGGCTTATATCGAATTAAATCGGAGATGGAAGACCTTGCCATGAAGTACACCAACCCCGATGATTACAAATCGATTATCCGCAAGCTGAAGAACACCACTGCAAAGCGGAATAAGTATATCAAGGAGTTTATCGATCCAATCCATGAGGTTTTAACAGCCAAAGGCTTTGATTTTGAGATAAAAGGACGTACAAAATCGGTTTACTCTATTTGGAAAAAGATACAAAAACAAGGTGTAGAATTTGAGGAGGTTTACGATCTATTTGCCATTCGAATTATTTTGAATAGTCCCCTTGAAAAAGAGAAATCGGATTGCTGGCAGGTATACTCCATAATTACCGATAAATATACCCCAAACCCAGAGCGATTGCGCGATTGGATTTCGGTTCCAAAGAGTAATGGTTATGAATCATTACATACAACTGTAGTTGGACCTGAGGGAAGATTTGTGGAAGTTCAAATCCGCACCAACAGAATGGATCTGATTGCAGAAAATGGGCTTGCTGCCCATTGGAAGTATAAGGGAATAAAGCAGGAACAAAATATAGATACATGGCTAACTGGCGTCAGAGAAATCCTCGATAACACTGAGAACTCACCCGAAGAGTTTGTGGAAGAGTTTAAAGCGAACCTTTATACCAAGGAGATATTCGTTTTTACACCCAATGGCGATTTACGCAAGTTCCCCAAAGGCGCGACAGTTCTTGACTTTGCCTTCGATATACACACAAATATAGGATGCCAATGCGTTGGAGCAAAAATCAACAACACCAATGCAACCATTCGCCAAGTACTTAACAATGGTGATGTTGTAGAGATTATCACATCAAAAAACCAAAAACCGAAAGAGGATTGGCTAAACGTTGTAGTAACATCGAAAGCCAAGGGAAGAATTAAGCAAAGCATCAGAGAGGAGAAAAATAAGGAGATACAACAGGGAAAGGAAATACTTTATCGCCGTTTCAAGAATTGGAAGATTACCGATAATGAGGAGGCGCTAAAGATTATTCAAAAGCATCTTAAAGTTAAAAGTCAACCAGATGTTTTCACTCTTATAGCCAACGATAAAGTTGATCTTGGTTCGCTTAAATCTATTGTGCTTAATCCTGAGAAAAAAGAATCCTTTCCAGTTGAAGAAGTTGCAAAAGTTAAAGAACCAAAGCCAAGCCCAACAAGCGATGACTTTTTAGTAATTGATGAAAAGCATATTAACATTGATTACAAACTTGCAAAGTGCTGTAACCCAATATTTGGCGACAATATTTTTGGATTTGTAACTATCAACGAAGGGATTAAGATTCATCGGATTAACTGTCCAAATGCACCTCAACTCAACGCAAAGTGGGGCTATCGAATTGTTAAGGCTAAGTGGACTGAGACAAAAACTACAACATCGTTCCAAACAACCATTAAAATCAATGGCTTTGACGAGCTTGGTATAGTTAACAAAATCTCGGAAGTAATAAGCACTGACCTAAAAGTAAACATGCGAAGCATCTCTGTTAACAGCAAGGACGGGCTTTTCGAGGGTCGAATTCAAGTTTTTGTTTCGGATATTAAACACCTCGAGATGCTGCTTTACAAGCTTAACAAAATAAAAGGAGTTCAAAGAGCTATAAGGATGAAATAGGTTATGAGTTGTGGGTTTTATATTGTTAAACTACTTTACAACAGGATATCTTTTTGCTCGCCATTTCATGAATCCACCTTTCATGTTATAGAGTTTCTGGAAGTCCTTTTCCTTCATCATTTTCATTGTATTCTTACTTCTAAACCCACCATAACAGTTGATTAAATAGGTTTTATTTTTGTCAAGGTTATCTATTTTATATGAAAAACTATCCGATTTAAAATCAATATTGATAGCATTAGCAATGTGTTCTTTTTGAAAATCCTCAGATTTTCGTACGTCAAGAATAACAAAACTTGAGTCGTCTTTATTTTCCGTAATAAGTTTTAATGCTTGTTTAACGCTTATGCTTATCGTGTCCTTTACATCGACATTTGTACGATTACTTTTTGATGGTGAGCAGTTCGATAAAAAGCCCAAGAATAGGCTTCCAATTAATGTGGAGTATATACATTTTTTCATATAATATTTTTAATAAAATTGATATCTGCGAAAGTATAAACATTATTAGAAGCGATAGCACAGGTTTATCAAATTTAACAATGTTTTTAAGATGTAATAAGCATGAATTGCGGGGTAATCATCGCCAAACCAAAATAATATCATACATTTACAGCCTCAAATATAAAGGATATAATAAATGGCTGAGATAGGCAAAATCAATAGTTTAAGGGTTGTAAAAGAGGTTGACTTTGGGCTTTACCTCGATGGTGGCGAGCATGGCGAAATTCTTTTGCCCAAAAGGTATGTACCCGAAAATACCAAACCCGAGGATGTAATTGATGTTTTTATCTATCTCGATTCCGATGATAGAATTATTGCAACAACCGAAACTCCTTATATTAAGATTGGTGAATTTGCATGCTTAAAGGTTGTTGCTGTTCGTCCTATTGGCGCGTTCCTTGATTGGGGTTTGATGAAAGATATTTTCGTGCCTTTCCGCGAGCAGAAGATGAAAATGGAGGAGGGTAAATCGTATGTTGTTACGGTTTACCTAGATCATGAAACTAAGCGTTTAGTGGCATCGGCTAAAATTGAGAAATTTCTCGATAACCTACCTCCTGCATACCAACCTGGCGAAGAAGTTGATTTGCTTATTGCAAGCGAAACTGATTTAGGCTATAATGCAATCATAAACAACTCACATTCAGGAGTATTATATAAAAACGAAGTTTTTAAACCGCTTCACCGTGGCGACAAAATGAAAGGCTATATCAAGAAAATTCGTGAAGACGAGAAGATTGATCTAATCCTTCAAAAACCAGGTTACGGTAAGGTCGACGATATCTCGATGCAGATTATTGAAGTATTAAAGAAGAACAATGGCTATATGCCGGTTACCGATAAAACTGATCCCGAAACTATTTACGAACTTTTTGGGGTAAGCAAAAAGACTTACAAAAAGGCCATCGGCTCCCTTTTCAAATTCCGACTTATCGATATTGAGGATAAAGGAATTCGCTTGAAATAAGTATCCAACAAATTTCAACATAAAAAACCCTAAGCATTGCTTGGGGTTTTGACATTTTTAAACCTTACACTTTATAAATTGTTTATATAGAAAAACGATGAATACTGGTTTACTTAAATCATTGCAGGATAATAAATCAACTGATAAAATGCCTGCACTTTTCATAGGTCATGGAAGCCCTATGAATGCTATTGACGATAACCCATTTAGCCAAAGTTGGGTTGAACTTGGGCAAAAGTTACCAACCCCCAAAGGGATTCTCTCAATCTCTGCGCACTGGATAACTCGTGGAACGACCAAAGTAACTGCTATGGAGACGCCTAAAACCATTCATGACTTTGGTGGCTTTCCAAACGAGCTATATCAACAACAATATCCAGCAAAAGGGTCACCCCTATTTGCCGATGATACAATAAAAATGGTAAGTAATCCATCAATTTTACCTGATATGGATTGGGGACTCGACCATGGAACATGGTCGGTACTTTTGCCAATGTATCCTAAGGCTCAAATTCCGGTTTACCAACTAAGCATCGATTATAACAAGCCGCCTCAATTTCATTACGATTTAGGACTCCAATTAAAGGCTTTAAGAGATAAAGGAGTACTTATTTTAGGGAGTGGAAATATTGTTCACAATCTAGGAGCAATGGATTATGCAAACAAGCCTTATGATTGGGCTTTAGAATTCGATAATACAATCAAAAACAATATCGACGTAAGAAACCACCAAGGTGTAATAAACTTTCAGAATCTTGGCACCATTGCTAAACTAGCTCATCCCTCGTACGATCACTTTTTACCACTGCTTTACATTTTAGCGTTGCAGGGGGATAATGAAGGGGTGTCATACTTCAACGATTCATTTGATTTAGGTTCAATATCAATGCGCTCTTTAGTCATTACGAAGTAAATAGATTAATAAATATTGTTAAATAGCCAATAAGTGAGAATAATTTTAGTTTTATAATATGAATTTGTTCAATTCATTTATAAATTTGCAATAGTTCGTTAATACATACAGAAATGAGAAGACAGTTTTTTTTATCGATTATTTTGGTATGTTCACTTACCCTTACTAAGGCTCAATTGGTTAATGACTTACATAGGATTTACAACCCCGTAAGTCAAAGTACAAATTCACAAGATTCTACCATTTTCTCACCCTTTGGAATAATAAAACCAGGCAACCCGCAGTATAGCGTTTCCTTTAATGCTGGTTATACATCATTTGGAAGAGGGAATGGATTCTCAAGTTCGTCAGTATCCCCAACTGTTGCTTTTGCTCCTTCAAATAAAGTACAAGTCGTTGCTGGCGCAACAATTTCGCATAATAATATGGCTAACATGCCAATGGCTAAAGAGGGAGTAAATAACTCAAGAATGCAACAGCAAGGTGCAAATCCAACACAGGCATTTGCTTATGCTCAATACCAAATTAACAATAAATTTAGTGTTTTTGCGATGGGTTCGTTTTCACAAAATCAACCCTATATCTCCCCATTCTATAGTGGAATTGCCACATATAACTCTCAAGAATTTGGGGTTGGATTTAACTATAAATTAAATAGCAAAGTTTCATTTAGCGGTTCGTTCAATTATTCAAACGGACCAATGTTTGGCTCATCGCCATATGGTTACAATAGTTTTAGCCCATTCGACAGAATGATTCCATAACAAAAAAATCCAGCCATAAAGCTGGATTTTCTGTTTTAACCAAAACCTAATCCATCTTATTCAATCTTATATTCATTTTGATGCTCTGCATTTTTCTCTTGGATTGAGTCTTGTTCATCCGTTTCTTCACTTAGCTCTACGCTTTTCTCTTTCGATAAATCAATATTCTCTAATTCCTTGGGAACTCTCTTGCTAACAACCCAAACAGTACCTGTTCTTACAACATATACATTGCGATGGTTATCCCAATAAAAGTTATGACGTGGGAAATAAACCCATCGCCTATGGAAATCTGCTCTTGGTGACCAGCGAGGGCGATAAACTTTAACTTTCTTTACTTTATGGTTCTTATGCTTAACCACAACAACTTTACCCTTTGGGTTCTTCTCCTTAACAACAACTTTGTTTTGGGACAAAACATTTGTAAAAGATAATAGCAGGACTACTAATGCAACAAATAATGTTTTAACTGTCGTTTTCATATTGATTTAATTTAATTAGTTTCTGACTTTTGATATTAATACAACCACTAAACATTATACCCCACCTTTTTACAATAAAAAAAGCCATTCAGCGATACCTGAATGGCTTTAAATCATGATAATCAAATCTTTATTCTTTCTGTGTTGCCAAAATCATTTTCAAATGCAGCTGGTTGCCAATATCAAGAATCGAAACTAAATCCTGAAGTTGAATAGATCTATCTGCACGAAGAATAACAGTTGTGTTCTCGGGATTTGTGACTAACTTTTGTATGCTTGGTTTAATTGCGTCAAATGCTATTGGCTTATCGTTAAGGAAGTAATTCAAATCCTTAGTAACCGATAAGTTTATGGTTTGCTTCGATATCTTCTGAACATTAGCCGATGCCTTTGGCAGCATAAGCTGGATAACCGATGGGTTAACAAGGGTGGAAATAATCAGAAAGAATAGAAGCAAGAAAAACATGATATCGTTGAGCGATGAGGTGTACACCTCAGCTTGCATCTCACGTTTACGTTTCAGTTTCATCGCTTAGTTTTTAATATTTTGCACTGATTACCCACGGCTACGAAGAATTCCCATTAAATCGTTAGCCTGTTTCTCCATCACAGAAGTGATTCGATCGATTTTTGAGTTCAAGAGGTGATACCCTGCAAAAGCAATAATACCAACCAGTAGACCCGAAGCCGAAGAAACCATCTTTTGATAAAGACCGCCAGATATAATACCAATGCTGATATTATCGGTTAATGATATGTTGTAGAAAATCTTAATAACACCAAAGATTGTCCCCAAGAAACCAAACATTGGGGCTATGGTTGCAATAATCGCTAGATAGTTTACTCCGCGACTAAGATGATCAACTTGCTGATGCGCCTCGGTTTCCATCGCATCTTGAATATCCCTGATTGTAAAGCCAACAGTGTGAAGACCTGCTGCAAGAACTTTTCCAACGGGTTGATTATTTGATTCGCATGTATTGATTGCCAAATCGAGCTTTCCTTCTTTTAGCATCGGATTTATAATCTTTACAAGATCTGGGGTTCTTGATGCTCTTTTAAGAATAGTCCAACGTTCAAAAATAACCCAAAAGCTAACCAGAGAAAGGAAAAAGATAGGGATAAGAATCCATCCACCTTTCATTATGATCTGAAACATATTCTCAGAAGCATGAGTAACCACAGGGGTTTCTACAGTTTGAAGAAGAATCGAAGATATCATATTAAACTTTATTTTAGTTTACATTTTGGTGTTACGAAAGTAGTCATTATTGTTTATAATACCCACAAAGATAAAAATGAATTAATCAATTCTTTATTGTATTGCAACAGAAAAAGATTGTTAAAAAAATAGAAAAAGTAAAGCCGTAAAGAAGTTCATCTTTACGGCTTACATATTTGTTATAATTAATTACTCAACCACAAGTACCACATCAAGAGTAAAAATATCATCAATTGCTTTATCTCCTAAATTATCAAAAAAAGAACCTGAACCATAGCGAACATCATACTTTGAACGATCAACTGCAATGTTGGCAGAGAATGAATTTCCGTTGCGAGTAACAGTAAACATTATAGGATTTGTAATGCCTTTTATTGTCAATTTACCTTTAACATCCGCTTGATTATTTACAAAAGCAGCGGATTCACCTAAAGTTAGAGTTGCTATAGGGAACTTCTCAACTCCAAAAAAATCGTCAGATTTAAGGTGACCTACTAATTTACCGTTATAACCAGCGTCTTTCAAATCTTCGCAAGTGATACTCTTCATATCAATATTGAAAGTACCGCTAACGATTTTATTGTCCTTGATGGATAATACGCCATCGGCCAGTTTAATTTGGCCATTGTGCTGACCAGTTACCTTTTTACCTAGCCATTTTAGCTCCGATTTTTCAGCATTTGCCTTTAATGCCTGTGCATTTACCGCACCTGAAACCATTAAGGCAAGTGCAACCAGTAGTAATTGTTTTTTAATCATATCTATTTGTTTTTAGTTATTAGCATTTTCAGTAAATATCCATATAACAGCTATGTAACCCTTTTTGTTTAAACCCATTTTTACATGTTGAACAAGAAATCGTAAAACCTTTAGTTTATTAATGCTATATTGTTTTTATTTTTGAGGAGTTTAATCAACTAATGGCAATTAAAAATTCTTGTAACCCTAAACCATTTCTAAAATGGGCTGGCGGGAAAGCACAGCTAATTGGCACAATTAGCGAATCTATCCCTTCAAATATTAAAGATTTAAGCGATTTAACATACCTTGAACCATTTGTGGGAAGTGGAGCAATTCTTTTCTGGTTTTTAAAATCTTTCCCAAAAACAAAAAAGGCTATTATCAACGATATTAATACTGATCTTATTAACCTTTATTCAATTATAAAAGTAGAGCCTGAAAACCTTATTAAGAGACTTTCGAACATTCAATCTGATTATCATTTTTTAAAAAACGGAGATGAACAAAAACTTTTTTTCCTTGAGAAAAGAGAAATTTTCAACTCAAATCAACTCAATTCACTTGATAAAGCATCAATACTTATTTTTTTGAATAAAACCTGCTACAATGGGCTATACAGGGTTAATAGTAAAGGCAAATTCAATGTACCATTTGGAAGATATAAGAACCCTAAAATATGTGCTCCCGAAGTTATAATATTTGATAGTGAGTTACTTCAAAAAGTAACAATCCTTAATGGTGACTATACACAAACGTTAAAGCATATTGATTCTGAAAATTCATTCTTCTACTTCGACCCACCCTACAAACCCATTAGCAAATCGTCATCCTTTAACACCTACGCTAAAGAATCATTTGATGATTCTGAACAAGAACGATTAAGAGATTTCTGCAAAGAGATAAATTCTCTGGGTCATAAATTTTTACTTAGCAACTCCGATCCAATGAATTATGATTCAGAAAATAATTACTTCGATTTACTTTATAAAGACTTTACAATCAAAAGAGTGAAGGCTAAAAGACGCATCAACTCAAATTCAACAAAGCGAGGCGAAATAAATGAATTACTAGTATCAAACTACCCGCAATAAATCGTTAAATCAGTGCCAATTTTAGTTTCAATCAGCCTACAAGTTTAAAAACTCCAAATCCGATAATCCACGAAATAGCAATGGCTAGCACATAAACCAAAAACGATAATATCAAAAAGATAGAGTAATCCTTGAAAGTAAAACGATGGTTTTGATAAACTTGGATAATCACCAAAACTGAAAAGGGTATACACAAAAGTATTCCTGTTATTAACCCTGGTGCAATGATGCCCAATGCTAAAGATGTCGAAATGTGAGAGAGTCCATTGATCAAAGTTGCAAAAGCAATAACAGTTAGAAGTTTAAGGTTAAACGTATTTGGTATATCCCAAACTAAAAAGGTTACAACCAATGGGATTAGCGTCGCAACTATTAACCCAATACTAAATATTGTTACTACAGACGTTGAGTTATCTACAATATAGCCTTTAATAAAGTTTGGTGTTAGTTCAGCTATAGTATTAATCTTTCGCGAAAACAAGAACCACTCCTCAAGGTTATGAATCAAATAAACTATTGAAAACGATGCAATTATAGCATTAAATCGCTTATGTGAGATCATTACTTTTTTTATCAAAAATAGCAATTCTATACCTTCAAGTTCATAACCAATCGAATCATTTTCTAGATTTGCAGCTTAAATTTATACGATGAAAGTATTTAGTACAATAGCCCTTTTGGTTCTATCCAACACATTTATGACCCTTGCATGGTACGGACACTTGAAGTTCAAAGAGATGAAATGGTTTGAAAGTCTAGGGCTTGTTGCAATTATCCTTATTAGCTGGGGAATTGCACTTTTCGAATACTTCTTCCAAGTACCTGCAAACCGAATTGGCTTTAAAGGGAATGGTGGCCCATTCAGTCTAGTTGAACTTAAAGTAATTCAAGAGGTTATAACACTCGTGATTTTTGTAGGATTCTCGTTAATCGCTTTTAAAACTGAATCGTTCCGAATAAATCATTTAATAGGCTTCGTTTTTCTTGTACTTGCCGTTTACTTTATTTTCAAGAAGTAAAAACGTCATAAAATTAAAAAGGAGGCCTTGCGACCTCCTTTTCCCAAACACACAAAAAATTAAACGAAGAACGAAAAAACTTGAGCAACCATTGATAACATAACCAAAATCAAAAAACCTCCACGTAGAAATCAGGTTTGCTCAAATCAGGTTTATAAACTTACCGTAAAAATACACCTTAGAACCAAAAAACGGTCATTTTTAATGTTAAATCTTTGAAAAAAAGAGCTTTGAATGTTATAAATCTAAATATCAACACATTATATAAAGTAGAGATTGAAAAGTAAATATTAAACATTCTCCAAACAATTTGTTATACGTAAATGTATTAAAGAATATATCAAAATTTGTCAATTATTATTAGATGTTTAGTCAACAAATCAGCTCTTTAATCAAATCAATTCCATCTATAGGATAATTTAGCTTGTTCCAATTACATAAATCAACTATATTTACCATACCTAATGGGGAAATTAATGAAACCTTTAAAAATAGAAGCGGCAATTGATACACCTGAGATTTTCTTCGACTCGGAGAGCAAAATATTTTCTATTTCTGGTATTTCACACCCCGAAAACGCTAAAGAATTCTACTTACAAGTTCTTAATTGGCTTGATGAATTTTACGAGGATATAAAAGATAAAGAGGCAACAAAAATCATTGTGGACCTAAACTTTAAGTACATCAATTCATCTTCTTACAAGTACCTTCGCGAAATAATGCGAAAAATTGCCAACTTCAGGAATAATGGGCTTAGCGTTGAGGTGATTTGGAACTATCACGAAGATGATGAGGATTTGCTCAACGAAGGAACTGTATTGTTTGAACTTCCAGAGGTTAAACTTCCTTATAGGTGCATTCCTTACTCCTAGAGTTATTAGTTATTGTTATAATATGTAATCGCTTAATGGCGATTTTTTTTGTTTTTAGATAGTTTATAAACACAAAAGCATGCCTGTAACACTCTCAAATCCTATTATTCGAAAGAATTAGCTCAGATTATTGAATTATATCTACTTTATTTTTAAGAAAATACTAATTTTGCAGCTCAATTTAAACGAATTTAAACATGGCAAACAAAAGAGAGATTAAGAAGGATGTTGATTTCCTCATTGGGGAGGTTATTAGCGACTGCTATACATACCTTTTAATTAATGGCGAAAAAAATCGCGATGGCGTTATCGAAATCATGGGCGAAATTGTTGATACAAGAAATAATCTAATCAGCAGAGTTAACAACCAAGATAAATCGTTTGATACTAAACAGGTTAAAGCACACTACAAAGCAATTAACGCTGATTTACTAGGCGCAATTGACCAATCATTCTCAAAGCTAAGCAAACTATCTGCAAAGAAATAGTTAAACAAATTACTCTTTAATCAGTTTTCCTAAGCAGCAATTGTTTTGCAAAAGGAAAACTGATTTTTTATTTATGGGTCAATACAATTTCGATACAATTATTCCTCGCGAGAATACGTCATGCGTTAAGCATGATCTCCGAAAATTTATTTTCGGTAAAGAGGATGTTATTCCCATGTGGGTTGCCGATATGGATCTACCAACCCCAAATTTCATCATTGATGCATTAGCCCAAAGGCTAAAACACCCAATATTAGGATATACAATTCGCGATAAAGCATTTCACGAATCAATAGTTTGGTGGAACAAAAGGCGTCATAACTGGGATATTAAACCAGAATGGATAAGCATTTGTGCAGGAGTTGTATCAGGCTTAAACCATGCAATTCAGGCGTTTACTGAACCAGGCGATAGCATTATAATACAAACGCCAGTATACCATCCATTTTTTTCGACCATCAAGAATAATGGACGTGTAATTCTCCAAAATCCACTAATTGAGGAGAATATGCATTACCGGATGGATTATGATAATCTCGAAGCCTTAGCTTCGAAGGGTGCAAAAATGATAATCATCTCAAATCCACATAATCCAGTTGGGAAGGTTTGGACAAAACAAGAACTTGAAAAGCTAGTTGAAATCTGCCTAAAGTATAACATACTTGTTGTGTCCGATGAGATTCATTCCGACTTAATTGTAAAACCACATAAGCATACTCCATTTGCTAGCCTCAGCGAAGAGACAAAAATGAATACAGTGACTTTTGCTTCAACTAGCAAAACGTTCAACTTGGCAGGGCTATTCTTAGGTCACGTAATTATTCCAAATAACGAACTTCTTACAAAGTATAATCAAGCATTAGATTCAACCGGCGCAGGGTCGGGCAATATCTTTGGTTTCGAATCAGTTAAAGCAGCATATACTGTGAATGGTGAACAATGGCTTGACGAAGCAATGGAATACATTGATGGAAATGCCAAATTGGTTAAAGACTTTATAGCAGAAAAACTTCCAAAAATCAAAGTTTATGAATTGCAGGGAACCTATCTCCTATGGCTCGATTTTAGGGCACTTGGCTTTGATGATGATACTCTAAATAATTTGCTCGTAAACGAGGCTGGTGTTGGGTTAAACAAAGGCTCTATCTTTGGTGAACAGGGCAAATGCTTTGAGCGAATGAACCTAGCCTGCTCAAGAACCATTGTAAACGAAGCGCTTGAAAGAATTTACAAAGCCTTAAAGGATCGATAAATTTATTATCTTTGGTTAAATGCCAAATTGTAAACTATGATAACAGGAAAGAAATTAATAATCCTACTATTCTTAATAGTTTGCTTTGGTTACAGCCATACCCACGCAAATCCCATTGATTTAGTAAACCGAATCAATAAGGACTCTCTAAAAAAAATTGATGCAGAGCTTCGCGATGATGTTTATGGTAAGATATCGGGGATTGTGGTATACTCAAAAACTAGGATTATTTTTGAGCAATACTATGGCTTCAGTAGCGCAAGTTCAATACATCCAATCAGTTCAGTTACCAAAAGTGTTACTTCGTTAGTAACAGGTATTTGTATCGATAAAGGTTATATCAAATCCATTGATACCCCAATTTGGACCTATTTCCCCGAGTTCAAATCCATATTTGAAAAGGATACAATCAAAAAAAAAATAACTATCCGCCATCTCCTAAATCAAACAACTGGACTACTTTGGGACGAATGGACTACCCATTACTCCTATGCTGGCAATGCACTAATAGAACTAAGCCAAAGCAACCAAAACTGGGTTGAAACAACACTAAAACTTCCTGTTGAATGTAATCCAGGTATTAAATTCTCATATAACAGTGGCAACTCCCAGGTGATTGCCGAAATCTTAAAAAAAGCAACAGGACACGATTTTGAATGGCTTGTTAACAATTACCTTTTTATACCTCTAGGCATTTCAACCTACCACTGGGATAAATATTCTGGAAATGATGCGCCAGCATGGGGAGGAATTTCTTTATCAACTCGAGATATGGCTCGTTTAGGTATTTTGGTTGTGAATAATGGATGTTTAGGCGACATTCAAGTGGTATCAGATGAGTGGATTGAAAAATCCACAAAAATTGAATCGAAAAACGGCAAGGCCGATTATGGTTTACACTGGTGGGTAACCAAACAACCTGATGGGAACCAACTAGTATACGCTGCTGGCTATGGTGATCAGTTCGTTTATATTGCTCCCGATAAAAAACTCGTAATAGCCATAAATGGTAAAAACTTTACAGACTATAAGTGGCAAAAAAGCATCGATCAACTTATTAAAAATATTCTCTCCTCTGTAGAATAGTCCTCAACAAATCATTTTTTTTATTGTTTATGTAATAAAGGATTGTGTTTTTCTGGACTTCGCATCCTGTTTTGTATTAAATTGATACCACAAATTTTCCATTTATATAGATCTTCTCAATAATAACCAACATTTAACACAGAGGGCTATGGCAAATCTAAAAACAACCTACATGGGACTCGAGCTAAACAACCCTTTAGTTGTTGGTGCATCGTCCCTAACAGCAGATTTGGATATACTTAAGGCTATAGAAAAGGCTGGTGCTGGAGCAGTGGTGTTCAAATCACTTTTTGAAGAACAAATTCAACTCGAGGAGCTAGAGCTACAAAATGAGCTCGAAGAGTATACAGAGCGCCATGCAGAAATGACCAGATTATTTCCGAACCTTCATCATGCTGGCACAAGGGAACATTTATTTAAATTAAAAAAGGCTAAGGAGACATTAAACATTCCAATAATTGCTAGTTTAAACTCCATGCATGCTGATACTTGGCTTGAATACGCCCTAGAAATCAAGAAAACTGGTGTTGATGGAATTGAACTTAATTTCTATACAACACCTAAAGATTTTGATGTTGAAGGTAAAGTAATAATTCAATCGCAACTTGACATATTACAAAGCATAAAGAAATCACTGCGAATACCCGTTAGCGTCAAGTTAAGTCCATTCTATACAAATCCACTTGATGTTATTAAAAAGATGGATGCCAAAGAGGTACAAAGTTTTGTAATCTTTAACCGCCTATTTCAACCCGATATTGATATCGAAAACGAGGAACTTGCGCAATCGTTATTCCTAAGTACTAGTAATGATTCACGTTTAACGCTTCAATTCACAGGCTTGCTTCATGGTAATATTGCTGCGGATATTTGTAGCTGTTCTGGGATAATGAATGGCGAAGATGCAATAAAAATGCTACTTGCAGGGGCA
Organism: uncultured Rikenellaceae bacterium; assembly: GCA_964390565.1. GTDB lineage: Bacteria > Bacteroidota > Bacteroidia > Bacteroidales > Tenuifilaceae > UBA8529. The sequence continues at coordinate 116,773 of CAYMII010000001.1, read as the reverse complement.
ACCTGTTTTGAAGTGGTAAGCACTATTTACCAGAATGGAATTGGTCAAATACCAAAGATTCTTAATGAACTCGAAACTTGGATGGATGGAAAAGGTTACAAAACTATTGATGACTTTAGGGGCAAACTTGCAAAGAAAAATTTGAAAGATCCTTTTGCATACCGCAGGGCTCAATACGTTGAGATTTTGATGAGAAACAACGATATTATTCAAAAATCTAAACTAGTTTAACCTCTTTTGATATTTCATAAAAAATGTGAATTAAGGGTTGAGCATCTTGTTAATCGCTAAAACTTTGCGAAAATTAGTGACTTAGAGCCTTAGTGGCTAAATCAAAAACTGCCACCAAGTCATAAAAACACAAAGATTCACGAAATGCACATTAACTATATCACTGACAATCTACGAGTTAATATGTTGGTGAAAATTGTTTTCAACCCCTGATTCGTATAAATAATTTTAAAATGGTAAACCCTAAAAGAGTAAGAGTTCTTAAAAGTGGTAAAATTAGCGATGGTGCCGTTGTATACTGGATGTCTCGCGATCAGCGAGTTTCCGATAACTGGGCATTACTTTACGCATACGAACAAGCAAAAAAACTAAATCAGAAACTTATAGTTGTTTTTACTCTTGCCCCAAATTTCATCGAGGCAAGCCTTCGACATTACGATTTCATGCTTAAAGGACTTGATGATGTTAGCAAAGGTTTAGCTGAAAAGGGGATAGAATTCATTGTCCTTAAAGGTGAACCTTCCACAGAGTTAGCAAACTTCATTACAAAAAATAATGCTGGTTTTATTGTAAGCGATTTCGATCCGCTCAAGGTAAAAAGAAGGTGGAAAGAAGAACTGAATACTCAAATTGATGCACCACACCACGAGGTTGATGCCCATAACATTGTTCCTTGCTGGATAGCCTCCGAAAAGTTGGAATTTGGGGCTTACACCATACGACCCAAAATCAAAAAACTTATACCTGAATTCTTAACCGATCTTTCGGACATTGATACAAAGCCAATTGCCCATACTCCATTTGATATCAAAGAGATAATAAACTGGTTAAATCCTAATACAAATGTTAATCCCATAAACTGGATTAAACCCGGTGAGGTTGAAGCAAGAAAAGCACTAATCGAATTTATCAATAATCGTCTGAATGGGTATTCCACTCGAAGGAATGATCCTAACCTCGATGGGCAATCGAACCTATCGCCATATCTGCACTTTGGGCAAATATCGGCACAAAGAGTTGCCATTGAGGTAATGAAATCATATGCACCTGAAATTGATAAGGCTGCTTTCCTCGAAGAGCTAATTGTAAGGCGCGAACTATCCGATAACTTTTGCTTTTATAATTCAAATTATGATATAACCGAAGGTTTTCATGCTTGGGCAAAAGAAACGCATAGGGTGCATCGCTCTGATAAGCGAGAATTTATCTATTCACTTGATGAACTTGAAAATGGAACAACACATGATAAGCTTTGGAATGCTGCACAAATGGAAATGGTTAAGACAGGAAAAATGCATGGTTTTATGAGAATGTATTGGGCAAAAAAGATTTTGGAATGGACTTTGTCACCTGAAGATGCAATGAGAATTGCAATTTATTTAAATGATAAATATAGCATAGATGGTCGCGATCCTAACGGATATACTGGCATTGCTTGGTCGATTGGAGGTGTCCACGATAGAGCATGGGGCGAGAGAGAGGTTTTTGGAAAAATTCGTTATATGAACTATAACGGGTGTAAACGAAAATTTGATGTTGAAAAGTATATTAATAGGATGGGGAACATTTCGTAAAAGTTTTTAGTACTTTTCTAGTTCGAAAAATATCATATATATGACATATAAAAAGTTTATTCTTCTACTATTTCTTAGCATTTCGTTATTCTCTTATAGCAATGCTCAAGATATAAAATCGGAGCAACCCGATAACTACGTTGTAATGCTATCGCTTGATGGGTTTCGATGGGATTATTGTGACTTGTATGATACACCAAACTTAAATAAGATTGCACAAGAAGGTGTAAAAGCAAAATCTATGATTCCTTGCTATCCTTCAAAAACATTTCCAAATCACTATAGCATGGCAACTGGATTACATCCTGACCATCATGGCATTGTCAATAATTCCTTTTACGATTCAGAACTAGGATTTTATTCCATTAGCGATCGTCAAAGCGTTGAATTTCCTGATTTTTATGGTGGCGAGCCAATTTGGATTACGGCTGAAAAGCAGGGTGTGAAAGCTGCATCATTCTATTGGGTTGGATCAGAAGCGCAGGTTAAAGGCATGCAACCAACTTACTGGAAGAAATATAATAAGAGGGTACCCTTCACATACCGTATAGATACAGTAATTCACTGGTTAACCCTCCCCGAGGCCTCAAGACCAAGGTTAATTACCTGGTATTTTCATGATCCTGACTGGACAGGTCATGATTATGGCCCTGAGTCGCCACAAACAAAGGCAAGTGTAGAAAAACTTGATAGCCTTGTAGGTATCTATATTGAAAAGATAAAAGCGTTACCTAACGCTTCAAAAATCAACATAATCATTGTTTCTGATCATGGAATGGCATCCATTTCAAAAGATAAACTCATTAACTTATCTAACCTATTGAATAAAGATTGGTTTGATGTAATATCTGGAGGAAATCCTATTTATAGCCTTCAACCTAAGGATAAGTATTATAAAGAAGCTCTCGAAAAGCTTAAGAAGATTCCAAATATCAAAGTTTGGGAACGCGATAGCATTCCTAAACGATACCATTACGGGAAGAATAAACGTGTTTGCGACATACTTGTTGAAGCGAACTTAGGTTATAGCATTAGCTGGGCAGATGACAAGGAAGGCTATGATGGTGGTACGCACGGTTACGATAACCAATACCCCGAAATGCATGGCATTTTCTATGCCTATGGACCTGCATTCAAAAAAGGATACCAACAGGAATCCTTCATGAATATCGACCTTTACCCATTAATTTGCTACATACTAAAGATAAAACCTGAACAAGTTGATGGTCGGCTTGGCGAGGTTATTGGAATGCTTAAGTGATAGTTGTTAGTTAACAGTTCAAAGTTGACAGTATAATTTGTACTTCTAAATACTGTCAACTGAGCATTGTCACCTATTTAATTGGAAAATAAGCCGCTTTATTAATATCCTGTAAGCTTGTTATTGGTTTTTGAGGAGTAAGGTATTGTGCCAAAAACTTGTATATCTTAACACGAATCTCCTTGGCTATTTTTGAATCGATCCTATCGAAAGAGTGCCCTCCTGGAATATCCTTGAAAATCTCATACTCAAACTTTTTACCTTCGGCTTTTAATGCCTGAATTAGGTGTTCCACCTCAAGGCTATAAACATCATCATCATTTGTATTTGTATGAATAAGCAGTGGTGTTTGCAGCTTTGCTGCATTCCAAGCAGGCGAGCGTTTACGATACTCGTTTATATCGCCCCGAGCAGTTTTACCAATATGATTCTCTGCCGACATAATATCTCTGTAATCTTGAGTTGCATAACCCATACGGGCAATTAAATCCGATACAGGTACACCTGCAAAAGCGCATTTATATTCGTTTGGATGCTCAAAAATATTCATCAACGAAATCATGCCGCCATGGCTCCAACCAATTGCTCCTACCCTATCCTTGTCGACAAAATCGTAATTCTCGATCATATACTTGCGACTTGCATCACAATCATCATTTTCCAATCCGCCATAATCAATCAAATCGTGAAAACCCTTACCATACCCTGTACTTCCGCGATACTCAGGAGCAACAACAATATACCCTTGAGCCATCATTTCACGAATCATGTGAACATGATATGTTGTAAAATCGCCATGAACCCCGCCATGCACCAAAACCAGCAATGGGTATTTTTTTGTTAAATCGATGTTTTTAGGAATAAAAACATATGACCAAAATTTTACTGGATTCTTTGCCCCCATGGCAGTTGGGTTCTTCACCTTTGCTGGAGGAGGTCCATACATAAATACCTTATCGATAAAAGCATAATCCTTGATTCGATCGAACCAAAGCCCATCGTCAACTATTTTTTGCAGCTGATCTAAACGATGATTTAGGTCGACATTATCCTCTTTAAGCTGTAAAATTTCCTTTTTAAGAGTTTGCTCATCCTGAGCAATTGAACCAAAAGGGATAATAAAAGTTAGAAATAACAGTAATCTTCTCATAATAAAATATTTATTAGTCTTATTTTAACAAAAATAATCATTATTTACAAACCTCTCTTTTAACAACAGGCATTCGTCTAGAATATGAAATAGCCGCTAAAAGGCAGAAAAATCCTGAAGCACAAAGGGTGTATTGAACCCCTGCCCAAGGCGAAATTGAGCCTAATAAAAGGCTTCCAAGGGGCGTTATTCCCATAAACGACATGCCGTAAAGAGCAACAACTCTACCCCGTTTATCCTCATCAACAATGGTTTGTACAAGCGTATTGGTAGCTGCATATTGGATTATCATCCCAAAACCAGTAAAAAACATCATTATTAGCGATAATAATACATTTTCTGATAACGAAAATCCCATCAATGCTATAGCAAAAGTAAATGCAGATATTAGGATAAGCTTTGGAAAACCACAAACTCCTTTGCGAGAGGCAAGGTAAAAAGCACCCATTAACGCTCCTGCACCCATAGTCCCAGTTAAGAATCCAAGCATCTGCGAATCGCCATGTAAGATATCGCGAGCAAAAACGGGTAAAAAAACGTTGTAGGGCAAGCCAAAGAAACCAGTTGTTATAACTAGAATAAGCAAATATTTAATGGGTTTAAATTGAAATGAATATTTAAATCCTTCAATCATCTCCTGAATTACAGAGTTATGTTCCTTACCTCGATTTACCGACTTGACCTTCATCGAAAGAAGCGCGACGATAACCGCTAAGAAGCTTAGCCCATTTATTAAAAAACACACCCCTTCGTTGAAAATGGCAATTAAGAAACCACCAACCATTGGGCCTATGAATCGAGCGGAGTTAATAAGCGTTGAGTTTAATGCTATTGCATTCTGTAAAAGTTCTCTATCACCAACCATTTCGAGTAAAAAAGCATGGCGAAACGGAGTTTCAAATGCCAATGCAAAACCATTTATAATGGCTATTACAATGATATGCCAAACTTGAATTGAATCGGTAAAATAGAGTGTTGCCATAAGCAAAGCCATAGTCATAGATACCGCTTGAACGGCAACAAGCACTTTACGTCGGTTTAATCGATCGGCATAAACACCTGCAATGGGAGTAAGAAAAAGAGAAGGAATTTGTCCTGAGAATCCAATAATACCAAGATAAAATGCGGAATCGGTCAATTTATAAATCAGCCACCCAAGAGCAATGCTTTGAATGAAAGTACCAAGAAGTGAGACTATTTGACCATAAAAGAAAAGCCTGAAATTTGGGCTTTTTAAGGAACGAAAGGCAAATCCTATCTTCTGAAAATATAACCCTATATCGAGATAACGGTTCAATGTTTTTTTTACAAAAATACAAAAGGTTTGACAGTATTGTCCAGTCGAAGTTTAAACAACATTATAAATTTACCGCAGAGGCACGAAGGACGCTGAGATTAACTCTGCGCTCTCTGCGTCCCTGCCTACCGGCAGGCAGGTCAGCGGTTAAAAAATCACTTTATGGCAAAAACTTATCGGGATGCTTTTTAAAGAACCCAGCCTCTTTCTGATATTTTGAGCCAACAACTAGTAAATCGGCCTCGTTAAACCAATCGGCGATGAAAGTTATACTTGTTGGCAAACCATTCTTATCAAATCCGTTAGGAATAAGCAAAGCAGGATGACCGGTTAGGTTAGTCATTAAACACTGGTTGCCTCCCCAAGTAGGGCTAACAATAATATCAACATCCTTGAAAACCTTAATAAACTCCTCAATAAGTTTGGTTCGAATTCTATTTGCCTGAATATACTCCACAGCAGGAATAAACCGGGCTTGACGGAATATATTTGCCCAAGACATCTTCTCCTGACGAACAAGCATTGTATCCATTTTCAAGAGGGTAACATCGCTAAAGAAAGCAGCAGACTCAGCCTCTACGATAATGCTCATTGCCATAGTTGGTATTTGCTCAGGAAGTTTAATGGGGATTAACTTCGCCCCCATCTTTCTTAGCGCTTCAAGAGTGATACTATCATTCTCCTTAAAATCGTATTTAGCCTTAAAATAATCCTCAACGTATCCTATTCTTAAATCCTTTAATTCTTTCTTTGAATTATAGTTAAATGGCATATCAACCAAGGTTTTATCAAAACCATCGGTTCCTCGAATGACATCAAATACCAAAGCGCAATCCTCAGCTGTACGGCAAATAGGACCAATCTTATCCATTGTCCAGCAAAGCGACATTGCACCTGATCGGCTAACCCTACCAAACGAAGGGCGAAGCCCTGTTACACCACAAACCGTTGATGGGGAAACAATTGATCCCCATGTTTCAGATCCAATTGAAAAACCAACCAACCCTGCTGATGTAGCTGATGCAGAACCGGCAGATGAACCACTCGATCCGTTTGCTGTATTCCAAGGATTGCGGGTAATACCACCATACCAAGCATCATCCATAGCAAATTCGCCAAGCGATAATTTTGCAACTAGCACCGCCCCTGCCTTATCGAGTTTTTGAATAACTGGCGATGTATAATCAGGAATTTGATCTTTATAGATTTTTGAACCATAGGTGAAAGGGTAACCTTTTAATGCAAGCAAATCTTTTACACCATAAGGAACTCCATGAAGTGGGCCACGATAAATTCCTTTTGCAATCTCATCATCAACAAGTTGCGCCTGCTTCAATGCGCTCTCCTCGAGTAAAGTGATAACACAATGCAATTCAGGATCGTATTTCTTAAGACGCTCGATATACATTTTTGTCAAAGCTAAAGAAGTAACCTTCTTTGCTTTGATAAGTTCCGAGAGTTCTGCTACAGAATAGAAGCAAAGTTTTTCAATATTATCAGGCATTACAACATCTTTTGATATATTCCAATCTATTTTACTTTGCTCGTGATTAAAAGGGTAATCCTCGGGAAATGGAGTAAAGTTTAGCGAAGGGATATCGGCATTTTCGAGTTTAAATTCATGAATCTTCTTATAACTCTCCTTATAGCTCATCAAGCCATCAATCATCGAATCGCGTTGCGATGGGGTGAACTCTAATCCTAAAAGTTTTTCAGTGTTAGCGATTTGAGTAGGAATATCATCATTTGATTTAAAAAAATAAAAATTTACGCCAATTGACACAATCAGCAATAATATCAAACTTATTAATAGTGATTTAGATGCTTTCATGATAATTAGGGTTAGGTTTTAATGACTACAATTTACGTATCAATTTAGCAATTTGACTATTATTGATAAGCTAAGTTTAAACTTATTAAAAGTTGATAGTTTGAATAAATTTAGAAATACTTAACATTAAGGTAATATTTAAAGTCGCTATAAACGTTATATTTGACGGCAAATAATGTTTTATAATGAAGAAATCGAAAATTAAAACCATTGCTCTTGTTGCACACGATAATCGCAAGAGCGATATGATTGAATGGGTTGAATGGAACTGGGAAAAGCTTATTAAGCATAAACTAATGTGTACTGGAACTACCGGACGATTAGTTGAAGAAGCGCTAACTCGCAAATTTGGAGAAGATTTGCACGATCATCTACAAATATTAAAATTAAAATCGGGGCCACTTGGAGGCGACCAGCAACTGGGCGCAAAAATCGCCGAAGGCGATATTGATATACTCATCTTCTTTTGGGATCCAATGCAAGCACAGCCACATGATGTTGATGTGAAAGCATTGCTAAGGTTAGCATCGGTTTACAATATACCAACTGCAACAAATCGTTCCACTGCAGACTTTCTAATTAGCTCGCCATTACTTGAAAGTGAGTACACACCAAAGCCTCTCGATTTTTCGAAATATATCAATAGGCCTGTATAGAATATTGCTATTTATTGTTTAGCATTTTTATAATTAGGATAGTTATTTGCATTAGACTGCAATAGTATATAACTTTATTAAGTTAATATCTTAATTAAGATTATAACTGTTAATTATCCTTATTAACCTTGAAAAAAACTGTTGGTTTTACGTTACTGCTAATTATAATATTTGCAGCAACAACTAAATTATCATTCTCTCAAAAAAGAGATAGCATTGAAATCCAAACACTATTTGATTCAAAAAAACTATCAGGTTATAGTATTGGCATTGGTATAGAATCCTCGAAATTTGATGGGAATAGCATTATTAATGGCTCCATAAACGGAGGGATAATATTCGATCATAAACTTTTGATTGGACTAGGTATAAAAGGTATTTTGAATATGCCGCTTTGTGAGAAGGTAGATACATCTTACGACAATTCAGAAGATACATTTGAAGATAAATCTGGTATTATTGCTGGAGGTTATATCGGTATACTTATTGAACCAATTTTAAGACCAAGCAAAAAAATACATCTATCCTTTCCAATTTTAATTGGGGGTGGCGGGCTATACTTATTGACTGATAGACGATATGTTACCGTGGGTTCAGATAAACTTAGACGAAAAGTCTTTGATAGAAACTACTTGTTGATTTTTGAACCAGGAATCGACCTTGAAGCAAATGTATTTAGATTTATGAAAGCATCTGTTGGCATAAAATACCGTTATGCGCCAAATTTAAACCTTGGTAATGTTCCAAAAAATGCATTTAATGGGTTTTCAACCAGCATAACATTTAAGTTCGGTAAGTTCTAAAACTTGCCATATTATTCGACAATTAGATTTATTTTTGGACTCTAAAAATAAACCTAATTCTTTTTTTATGAAAAAATATATACCCGTTGCACTTGTTGCAATATCACTCATTGCCTGCAAACCTAATAAAGAGCAGGTTTCAAAACCAGAAGAAAAGAAAGATTCCTCTATTTCAGCAATCAACAAGGGTGATGTTGATTTCGACACCTACTTTGTTGAAAAAACGATGCGTTACGATTACTTTCATACCGGTAATGCAACTGAAGAAAAATTTGCTCTCGATAAGGTTTTATCAGATGGAGCATGGGGTGGAAGTAAAAAGATATTAATCGACAAACTTGAACTTGGTCTCTATTTCTTTGAAATAGTCGACAAAGAATCGAAAGTTCTACTCTACTCAAGAGGTTTTGCTAGCGTTTTTGGCGAATGGCAAACAATTCCCGAAGCAAGTGAAAGATGGGGAACGTTCCACGAATCGCTTCGTTTCCCTTGGCCTAAAAAACCTATCACAATTGTGATGAAAAAGAGGGATGCTCAGAATAAATTCCAAACCATTTGGACAACCGACCTTGATCCTTCGTATCGTCAGGTAAACCCTTCGGATATTATTCATAGCGAAAAAGTTGATGAGATTTTAGTAAACGGTCCTGCACAAGAAAAGTTAGATATTGTAATTCTAGGTGATGGTTACTCAGCTAAAGAAATGGATAAATTCCGTAACGATGCTAAACGTTTAGCAGATGCTCTTATGGATGCAGAACCTTTTAAATCGCAGAACAAAAATATTAATATTCGTGCCGTTGAAAGCCCTTCGGAGCAATCGGGTGTAAACAAACCACATCATGGGGATTTCAAGCATTCAAAACTATCGGTTAGCTATAGCGCATTCGACTCTGAACGTTACGCTTTAACCTACGATAATAAGACTGTTAGAGATGTTGCATCTGCAGTTCCTTACGAGTTTATGGTAATTCTTGTTAACGAAAGAACCTACGGTGGCGGCGGAATTTACAACCTTTATACAACAGTATCTGCCGATAATAAGTTTGCCGATTATATTATGGTTCACGAGATGGGGCATCATATGGCTGCACTTGCTGATGAATATTATACTTCAGCAGTATCATATGAAATTCCTAAGATTACTGTTGAGCCATGGGAAACCAACGTTACTGCCCTTTTCGATAAGAACAACCTTAAATGGAAAGATTTAGTTGAAGAAGGAACCCCAATTCCTACACCTTGGAATAAAGCAGAATTTGATGCACATGGGTATAGCATTCAAAAAGAGCGCGATAGCCTAAGAGCAGCTCATGTTCCTGAAAACATCATGGAAGACTTGTTTACTCGCCAAATGAATAAAGAGAATGAGTTTTTTGCTACCGAACAGTATAAGGATAAAGTTGGAGCATTTGAAGGTGCAAACTACAATGCAAAAGGGATGTATCGCTCGCAGTTAGACTGTATCATGTACACAAGACATCAGATATTCTGTAAAGTTTGCCAAAGAAGTATTGTTGATGTAATTGGACAGTATTCAAAGTAATTATTATTCATAAAAAAGGGAAAGATCATTTCTGATCTTTCCCTTTTTTATTTTTGATTTTCTTCCCTTTATTTGTTCATCTGGCTCTTATCCATATTAAGTTTTATAAGGAATATATCGTGACCTTCTGCCTTATCAATGCTTTTAAATAGATTGCCTCCTGTATTTCCAGAATGATAAATATTCCCTTTATTATCGATACAAACACCCTTGCCACAAGTTCCACCGTTTTTAGTACTTGCAACATAATTATTAGCCCAAATCAAGTTACCATCTTTCGAATACATTCGAATGAACGATTGGCAAGCAGGCCAATGCTGACAACCGCTTACAACAATATTTCCTGATATTTGCTCATTTAGGGCAATACCATTTACTCCATCCCATTTCTCAGTTCCAAACTGCTTTGTCCAGATGATTTCAAAGTTCTTGCTTAGTTTTGATAAGTAACTATCGCCTTCACCTTGAGCTTTACCACCAAGTTCCCCGCCAGTACTACCACCGATATATATATTTTGATCTTTATCGAGCGCTATATGGCTTGCCATATCAAAACCTGCTGTTCCAAATTGGAATAGTTTTATCTGTTCGCCATTATCCGTATACTTAGCGATAAATGCATCAATACGGCCCAAATTTTTCCCGCCTAAATCTCCTTGTGTATACCCACAAACGTAAATATTAAACTCGCTATCGCCAGTTATTCCTTGAATTTCATCGCCTTTAGCAGTTCCAACTTGTTTTTTCCAGATAGTATTGCCTTTACTATCAAGTTTCAAGATTACAGCATCCACTCCCCCAAATGACACTTTATCAACGTTTCCTTTGGTAGCACCAACGACATAAACGTCTCCTTTTTTATCTACATAAATTGTATTTCCAATATCTGTGCTATCGCTGCCAAATTGCTTTTGCCATTCAACATTTCCATTCGCATCAAACTTAGCAACGATGATGTCTTCCTTACCAAAAATCTTCTCATTAACCAGCCCCATTGTATAGCCAGTTACATAAATATTCCCTGCTTGATCTAATGTTAACCAGTTAATTCTATCGTCTTCGCTGGTTCCAAATTGCTTTGTCCAAATTGTATTTCCAGTACTATCATATTTAGATACATACCCATCGATTTTGCCAAAAAACTGCCCAGCAAGAGGTCCTTGAGTATCTCCTGCGATATAAACATTCCCCTCTTTATCAGTAACAGGATTATAGGCTACAGCATCCTTCTCGGAGCCAAATTGTTTTCCGTAGATAAAGTTGGATTGTGCTACAACATTACTTGCAATAAATACAAATAGGGCTAAAGTAATTGCCCTCATCATTTTAATAGGATTTTTCATAATTAATTTTATGTATAAGTTTTTATATTCTGATTGATAAAAATGCCACTATCTCTTATAGCTGATCAATTATTATAGATACCTAAAATTCAGTTTACCCTATCATTAGAACTATATAATTTTATAGTATTTAAAATATTGCTATTCAATTTATTAGTTAGATATATCCATTTTGATTTTTTTGTTCTTTATTTTTTCATCCTTAACCAGCTGAAGCGTCTTATAAATCTTGCTTCTTCTAATTGCCACATAAGCAGTATGGTCAAGTACCTCAATCTTTCCAAGCTCATCCTTTTGTAATTGCCCTTTTTGCATAAGCATCCCAACGAGATCCATTTTGTTGATCTTATCCTTTTTCCCTGCTCCTATATACAAGGTTTTCCATTCGCATGGTTTAGGTAAAGTCAATTTCTTTGGAAGCTCTTCCTCTTCGGGAGTTCCCTCAACAAAAGGAGGTAAATAATCATCTACATCTAATAAGAAATAGACCGTTCCATCGGCATTCATACGAGCGGTACGACCGTTTCGATGAATCATCACATCCTCGGTAGCGGGTAATTGGTAATGAATTACCGTTTCTATTTCAGGGATATCCAAGCCGCGAGCGGCTAAATCGGTAGTGATTAATATATTTATACTTCCATTCCTAAATTTAATCAGCGTTCGCTCCCTATCAATTTGCTCCATGGCTCCATGGTAAAAACCATGATCAACTTTGTTTTGAGTCAATTGTTCCGAAATTCTATTTACAGCATCACGATGATTGCAAAAAACAAGCGTAGCTTGCGATTTAATATGACCCAACAAAAGCATCAAAGCCTCCAATTTATCATCGCCCTTAACCCTAACCGACTTAATGGATAGGGTTGATTTTGACTCAATCTGACCAGCCGTATAGTTCAACTCAACACAATCGTTAATGCCAACAAAATCAGGTATTTCATCTAATGCAGTTGCTGATGTTAGAATCCGTTTTTTAATATTATTGCATTGCTGGATGATAAATTCCATCTCATCTTTAAACCCAAATTCTAAGGATTTATCAAACTCATCTAAAATAAGTATTGAAGAATCATCTAGTACCAAGTTTTTACGACGTAAATGGTGTGCTAGTCGTCCTGGAGTTCCAACCAAAACGGCTGGTGGATGTTTTAGGTTATTCTCCTCGATATAAACTGCATGGCCGCCATAACAGCAATTGACTTTGTGGGCTGTTCCCATCTGCTTAAATACTTGCTCAATTTGAATGGCCAACTCACGTGTTGGCACAATTATTAAAGCCTGAACTCCAGCCTTATCGACCTCCATTAACTGCAGAATAGGCAATAAAAAACCTATGGTTTTTCCTGAGCCTGTTGGAGAAATTAAAACGACATCATTTGGCTTATTAATTGCTGAAAGCATCTCATTCTGCATGTCGTTCAACGAGGTAATATTAAAACGCGAAAGTATGTTTGAGTGGGTCATAATAAAAAAGCCTTGGTTTAAAAAGGCTCTGATTATATTAAGAGAAAGTATTGTTTCTAATTAGCTGCAAATATACCGATGAAGTTAGCGTGTTCAAGCAGTTTAGATAACAATTTTGAAAATCTTTATAAACAATTTATTTGCTAAGTATGAGCACCCACAAATCCCGATAAGCTTTGCTTTCGGGATCAATTCCACTTACGATAAAAACTTCGATTCTCGTTTTTATCGAGTGTCATTGATATAAAAGAAGTTAATTTTTAAGACCTATATTTGCACTCCAAACTTATCAATAATAAAACTCACACCAATGCCATTTTCATCCCTAGGTTTGTCTGCACCACTTATAAAGGCTATTGCCGAACAAGGTTACACCACGCTCTATCCGATTCAAAAAGAGGCAATACCTGCAATTTTAGATGGAAAAGATATTTTAGGGATTGCACAAACTGGCTCGGGTAAAACTGCAAGTTTTGTTCTTCCAATTTTGGAACAATTCCAGTATCAATCAACACCCTCGAGAAATAGGCATATTAAAGCATTGGTGCTAGTGCCCACTAGAGAGCTTGCAATACAGATAAATAGCGCTTTTAACGTTTTTGGGAGTTATCTACCATCAAAAGTAAAGTGTTTAGCCGTTCACGGTGGAGTTTCCATTAATCCCCAGATGATAGAACTACAGGGCGTTGAAATTTTAGTCGCTACTCCTGGTCGATTATTGGAATTAATATCTTCCAAAGCCCTTTCTTTATCGGATGTCCAAGTATTGGTTTTAGATGAGGCCGACAAAATGCTTAATCTAGGATTTAAGGAGGAGATGACTCAAATATTTGACCTTTTGCCATCAAAACGCCAAACCCTTCTATTCTCGGCAACGCTCAGCAATGATGTTGATACCATTAATAAAAACTTGCTTCATGAGCCAGTTGTAATTAAGGTTGATGATGAAATAGCCAACTTAGATTTAATTGAACAGACCGCCTATCGAATTACCGAAGAGAGGAAAGGTCCATTGCTTCGATATATCATTATAGGCAACGATTTAGAGCAAGTGCTTGTATTTACCTCAACCGTTCATCGGTCGGATATGGTGGCTGATAAGCTCAACAAAAATGGAATAAAAGCGGCTTCCATTCACAGTAAAAAGAGTCAAGGAACACGAACAGCCGCGTTAAGCCTATTTAAAGCAGGAAAGATTAGGGTTTTGGTTGCAACCGACCTAATGGCAAGGGGTATAGATATCAAGTTCTTGCCCTGTGTTATTAATTACGAATTACCCCGCTCACCAAAAGATTACGTCCATAGAATTGGACGAACTGGAAGAGCCGAATCGCGAGGCGAAGCCATCTCATTTATTACCCCCGACGATGAGCATCACTTTAAGGTAATTCAAAAGAAGATGGGCAAAATCGCCACATTCGTTGATGGTAATGATATTGATTTAAGCAGTTTTTAGCCATCGATTATTTACAAATTATCTTAAGAAATTTGCGGCTGAGCTAAACACGCTTTCGAAGCATCGATCCACCTGTTTATAGTTTGGATTGTTAAATACCGGAAAAGGTATTTCGTGTGAGTAATCGTAAGGGAAATCTAATACTTCAAGCATACCTTTTACACGATTCTTCATACACGAGAATGTTGATTGAATGAACTTTGCAGGAATAACCTGATCATTTTTCAAAGCAATTATCTTAATTCTTTCATTTAGAGTCTGAAAAGTGCTATTTCTAAATTTCTTCAAACTTTCAGGAGCAAGCATCGCTCTAAATGCATTCCCAATTGGGCTATTCTTAATAAATGATGCGAAAGGTGTTGAAGTTTTCAATTCATTCACAAAATCGCCTAAATAGTACTTTCGCAAGCTGCTAAAAGCCTTACTATCCATTATCAACTTTGAAGTTCCTTCCATTTGACTAAAAAGTGCACCTCCACAAAAGAGAAATAGTTTGGAATCATTCAATAGTTTCTTTGGGTTTGCAATGAAAAGAATCTGCGAAAGAAATGCGCCAATTGAGTATGCAAAAAAATCGACGTGAGCATTTGGCTCTAAAAATGGAAGTTCTCCCTTCTTTATAGACTCTAACAAATCAATTATATCCTCAGCGCTTTGTCGGCCTGAGCGAAAAAAGCGAAGTGGATCTTCCGATAAGCGCTCGCTTAAAGCCACATTAGCAAATGTACTTTGAGTCAGTTTATTTTGATTTTGACGCTGGTTCAAAAGCGGCATCATTGCCCTTGGGTTAGCCCATGTTTCGGGGCAACGATTCATATGAAACGATATGGGAAATAGAATAACGGGCCGATTTGTTTGCTCAGCCAGATAATAAGCCCAAGGCAAGTATTTATGCCAGCTCTTTTCGTTTAAACCATGCAATAGAATAATTGCCTTATTGGACTTCGAATCACTTTTAGGAATAAATACAGGGTACGAAAAAGATTCATTCTCTTTTATACTTTCATCGCTTTGAACAACAACCAGCTCGGGGTCATAAGAGTCGTATTCATTCTCAAAAGGGAACGACAAACTTGTTTTTGATTTAAAATGCTGAACTCGAATCTCAATATTTGAGTTCTCAATATAATTGACTTCTCGACTTAAACTAAATAAAGATTTTAACTCGTTGAATTTATGGGTAAACTCCATCTTGTATAATATTTTCAGCAAAGCAAAGACATAAAAAGCCAACGGTCAAATAAGAGGGTTTACGTGCATTGAAAAGGGCTGAAATATCAATTTGAGGGGTAGTTTTCAGAATAGAGGGGTAGAATGAGCAATCAACTATGTCTTAATTGTACACGTTTATCAATACATAATTCAAGGTGATTGACTAAATTTGAGGTTTGATATTTAATAAATGATAGAAACCCAAAAACCGATACCTGCCTACTTAACTAATAAGGGAAATATTGTTAGGCTAGTTCTACTTACAGCACTATTCGCCTTAATCTTTATTAATATCTATGCGCCTTTTGGCGTTTCAACTTGGTATAACGTAACAAAATGGGAACTTTTAGCATACTCAAGCCTTGTAATCTTAACAGGCGTTCTTGTTGTTGTTATAAGCCGAATAATAATGTACTGGGTATCAAAAAAATTCACTTTACTTCTTTGGCATTACCTAATTTGGGTAGCAGCGGAGGCTTTCTTTATGGCTATCTTCTATACCCTCTTTGAGAAATTATTTTTAGATGATAAACGATTTGTTGGGGATATATTTCAAGCATCAATAAAGAATACAGCATTAGTTCTTCTGCTTCCTTACTCCACTCTTTGGCTATACTTTTCGTGGAGAGAGAAAAAAATTCAACTGATTAAGCTAACTGAAAATCCACCGATATCGGACACTTCAAAAACTTTGCTCCCTTTTTATGACGAAAAAGGTGAATTACGTTTCTCAATCAAATTGGAGAGTTTCCTTTACCTTGAATCTGCCGATAATTATGTAAATATTTATTATCTCGATAAAGGTAAAACAACGAGGTTCACGCTCAGAAACACAATAAAACGATTAGAAGAAGCGCTTGGAAGCGCTGGAATAATTCGTTGCCATCGCTCCTATATGGTTAATTTCGATAAGGTAAAGGTACTCCGAAAGGATAAAACAGAACTTTTGTTGGAACTTGATGTTCCAAATGCAATTGCTCTGCCTGTTTCCAAAACTTACATCGAAAGCGTTATGGAAACTTTTACTAAGTTCTGCTTATCGCGCAATAGTTAGGTTTACTTTAACTCGTTCTCTAACAAATCCTTCAACGACTCCTCACTTATTCTCTTTGCAATTATCTTCTTGTTTGCATCAAGCACATATATAACTGGAGTTGAGTAGATATCGAATAAGTCTCTGAACCTCGAGTTTTGTGCAGGATCCCAAACATTTATCCAGCTAAGGCTATTTTTATTAATATATTCAACAATTTCAGGTTGATTTCCTTGAGTGTAAACAGCATAAACCTCAAGGCCTTTCAGTTTAAACAAATCGTAGAGTTTCTTTACCTCAGGTGTTACTTTTTTGCAATGAGCACAACTTGAATCCCAAAAGTATAGAACAGTAATCTTTGCTTTAACCTCGCTTAATTTAATAATTCTACCAGACATATCAGGCAATGATAAATCGGGACATTGATTACCAATTAAGTTTGGTTTCATGGCCTTTACACGTTGCTGAATACTTTCTAAAGTCTTCTTATCTGCCCACCAAGCTTGACCTGTTAAGTAATACTTCTCGGCAATGGCTACAAAAACCGCATCAAGGCCCATGATATTTGAAGTCGAAAACTTATTCCCAAGGTGTGAAAGTACATACTGGAACATATCTTTATTTGGGCGAGTTCTCTCAATAATTTTAATTGCCTCAGGGATTATACTATCTGGAACAGGAATAAGCAACTTATCGAAAAACACATTCAATCTTTGCTCAAGGATTGGGGTTCGAATCAATCTCGAATCGGTCAACGATATATTATCAAAGTAATGATTTTTATTGTACTGATATCCCATCACCCATTTTAGAGAATCGGCATTCTTAGTTCCTTCTGGTACTTTAAATTCAGGTGTATGTATAGGAATCATCGTTTTAACAATAGCTGCAAGCAATGTATTAGGATTATTCTTAATAATTTCCAGCCAATACTCATTTACCTTTTTATCAAGTTCTTTTATTTTCTCTTGAATAATCTTCACCGAATCAGGTTTTGCTGATACAGCCTTATATTTACTCTGATATTGAGTCATATTTTTTTGCTGTTCAACCATATACCGTTGATATTCCGAAAAAGTAGTATTCTCCTTTGAGCCAGAGAAAGTCAAATTTGCCAAAAGATCTTTAGCATCGGTTTTAACGCTAAAATTCTGATTACCGGTAACGAGTATCTCAAAATAGGTTTTTGATGGAAGAATTATGAGATAAATGCCCTGTTTAAGAGAATCACCTTGAAATACAGCATTCCCATTTAAATTAACCTTAGCCGTATCTTGAACATACTTTTTATCGCCAAGATGATAACCAAGCATGATAGTAGTATCCTTTATGCCATTAATTCGCACGTCAATTTTATAACCTTGAGCGAATGTAGAGCCAATGAATCCAAGAAAAATAATGGCTAGAATAAGATTAATCCTCTTCATCGTATGTGATTTTGTTATTATCAAGTTCAAAAACTATTCCAATATCGAAATATCAAAAGTAGCACAAAAAAGGAATATTTCTTTTCATCATTAACATTCATTTTTTACTATAGACTCAACAAATCGGGTTAAAATCTGTTAAATCAAAACAAGAACAATTATAATGAAATCCCATTTAAATAGACTATCACTCGAGACGAGTCCATATTTATTGCAACACGCCACCAATCCTGTTGATTGGTACCCATGGGGCGAAGAGGCCTTTAGTAAAGCAAAAGCCGAAAACAAGCTTGTGCTTGTTAGCATCGGTTATAGCAGCTGCCACTGGTGCCACGTTATGGAGCACGAAGCTTTCTCAAATCCCGAGGCAACCGAGTTTATGAACACCCATTTTGTAAATATTAAGGTTGATAGGGAGGAAAGGCCCGATGTTGATCAGATTTACATGAATGCTGTTCAAATCATCAACCGCAGCGGTGGTTGGCCATTGAACTGCTTTGCCCTACCAAACGGTAAGCCTGTTTTTGGTGGAACATACTTCTCAACCACCAACTGGCTGAATGTTCTAAAAAGCCTTGACGAGGCTTGGCAAAAAGACCCAAAAAGAATTGTTGATGTTGCCGATGAACTTGCCAATAGCATTGTTGGTACTGAGATTATCCGGTTTAAAAATTTACCCGAAACAATCACAAACATCAACTTAAAGGATTATGCTAATAGGCTGAAAAGGCTTTTCGATACACGAAACGGTGGAATAAAAGGAGCACCAAAGTTTCCAATGCCCGGGCTATTGGATTTTCTACTGAATTACAGCTTTCACTCCGACGATAAGGAGATAACCGACTTTGTAACGCTTACGCTTGATAAGATTGGACAGGGAGGTATTTACGATCATCTTGGGGGTGGTTTTGCTCGATATTCCGTTGATGAGAACTGGCTTATCCCCCATTTCGAAAAGATGCTTTACGATAATGCGCAGCTAATATCAATTTACTCAAAAGCCTACAGGCTTAATAAAAATGAGCATTATAAAGATATTGTAAGTGAAACCGTCGACTTTTTGCTTAACGAGATGAAATCGAGCCTTGGTGGCTTTTACTCATCATACGATGCCGATAGCGATGGCAAAGAGGGAACCTATTACACATGGACAAAGAAAGAGATTGAAGATTTGCTAAATAACGATGCCGAGCTCTTTTCGGTTGCCTACGGCGTAACCGCTGCAGGTAATTTCGATGGTAGCAACGTATTAAATAGATGCGCTTCGAAAGAGCATTTAAAATGTCTTTTTTCAATTGATTGCTCAACGGCAAACAGCAAAATCGATAAGGCAAAACAGGTTCTTTTAGATGTTAGAAAAAAACGCACAAAACCGGGGCTAGACGATAAAATACTTGTTTCGTGGAACGGATTACTAATTTCGGCGTTAACTGAGGCGTACCTATCATTTGGCGACGAGAAATACTTAAACGCCGCAATAAATGGTTTAAACTATATTGAACATCATCACTACAACGATGGTAAACTTAAGCGAGTTTTCTGTAAAAATAAACTCTCAGTTGATGCTCTTTTGGACGATTATGCAAACCTGATTAAAGCCTATCTATCGGTTTATAAGGTAACGCTTGATACTTTTATGCTAGCTAAAGCCGAAAGGCTGGTTGAAACTGTAATCCAGAACTTTTACGATAATGAATCGGGCATGTTCTTCTTTGCCCCAATCGACAAAACTGACCTTATTGCCCGAAAGATGGATTTGACCGATGGTGTAATTACCTCATCGGGTTCAACAATGGCGCAAAACCTTTTCGATATTGGTATTATCGTTAGTAACGAGAAGTATATCGATATGGTAAAGCAGATGCTTGCAAATATCACTTCATCCCTTGAGCATGGCGGGCCATACGTTTTTGGGTGGGCTAAGCTGATGCTTTCTTTTCAGCTACCAACAGTGCATATCCGGTTCGATTCGAGCGATAGCCGAAATACGCTAAATCAAATTCAGTCTAAAGTGATATGCCCTGTTATCTACTCAACAATACTAAATAACAGCAATTCGAAGCAATTGGTAAGCGATGGTCAGCTAAAGATTTGTATTGGACGAACATGCTACCCTTCGGCTAGCGATGCCGATTACTTTGTTGGGCTAATAAACTCTATTCGAATCGATAGCTAGAAATCAAGTTTTGTAGTAGTTCACATCTAAATATAATATTAATGTAAGTTTGGTATAAGATTTCTAACATAGAGCTTTGGGGGTATTTAAAGAAATTATTAACCGCAAAGAATACAAAGGAATCGCAAAGTTAGCCAAGTTGTAATTATTTAATATTTTGAATTTTGCAGTCTTTGCGTTTTATGCTTAGCGTGCTTTGCGTTAAAAAAGTGATCTTTTTATACAATCTCTTAGGTTGAACAAATAATTACATTGAGCTTATTATTCTAAATACAAACTAAGAATTTATTATGGAAATTGAAAGCATATTTAGCAATAACCGAAAGTGGATTGCCGAAAAGCTAAGCACCGACTGTGAGTACTTTAAAAGGCTTTCGGTTGGGCAAAGCCCCGAATACCTATACATTGGATGCTCCGACAGCCGAGTTACAGCCGAAGAGCTCATGGGCGTTCAACCGGGCGATGTTTTTGTGCATCGTAATATTGCTAATATGGTTCCCAATACCGACCTCAGCTCCATGTCGGTAATTAATTACGCAGTTAGCCACCTAAAGGTTAAGCACATTATTGTTTGTGGTCATTACTACTGCAATGGTGTTAAGGCGGCAATGCAATCGGCCGATTTAGGAATACTTAACCCTTGGCTTAGAAATATTAGGGATGTTTACCGACTACATAAAGCAGAACTCGATACTATTACCGATGAAGAAGAGCGCTATAAGCGCTTGGTTGAGCTAAACGTTCAGGAGCAATGCGTAAACATCATTAAAACGCCCGATGCTCAAAAGGCCTATAAAGAAAGAGGTGTAAAGGTTCATGGTTGGGTTTTTGATGTTCGCTCGGGAAAGCTTATCGATCTAAAAATCAACTTTACAAAGATTCTCGAGAATATAATGGAAATATATAGGATTACTTAATTTACCTACAATTGTTGCTGACTTAGGTAGTGCATTTTATGAAAAACCTTTAAAAAACTCTTGGTCAATCTCAAATATTGTAACTGGTTTTAACCCTAGACGGTATTTTTCAAAAAGTTCAATAAGCCTATCACCATCAATTAATTCTATTGGTGTTACACCATCACGATTTGCTTCACTCTTAGCTTCTTTTGTAAAACGTCCTGTAGTTATAATAAGTCCTTTTTCACCACGTCCTTGCATTGCTCCACGAAAATCTCTAACGTGATGGGGCGATACAGTTTCTTTGTATCGCTTACATTGAAAAACAATATTTAAACTAACAACATCATTCAGTTTTACAATTCCTTTTCCATCAATACCTTGGTCACCCGAGCCGCCAGTAATTAAAATCTCATTTATCCCGATTTCTGTTAAAAGTCTTTTGCATAATTTCTCAAATCCTGAAGGAGAAAGGTTTTGAATAATATTGATTAATCCTATAGAATGTTCTTCGTCTTCAGTCGGAGTGTTTTCAAATACTGGTTCTGTTTTTTGAGGTTTTGTTATAGGTGTCTTTTTCACACTATCTTGAACACTCTTAAAAAGTTTATATACCTCGTCATCATTCAATTTTTTGTCAAGACCTTCGTTTGTAAGTCTCCATAAGCCTCTTTGAGCATTATCAATAAGTCCTGCTTTGAACAAATAAAACCTTGCCCATTGTATTTGATTTCTAATTCGAGATTGCCCATTTGAGGTAGTTTCCTCAAGTTCTGTTTCTGTAATTCCTAACTTATCGATGACTTGTTCAATGATATCTGAAGAGTCACCTGCACCACCATTCGCTTGAAGTGCAGTCAATACAGGATTAATATATTTTAAAAATTCTGGACCTTTCATTTTTGATTGTTTTACCGATATGTTCTTAAATCTAAAACTTTCTTCATTTAAACGCTACAATTGAATGTATAAGGTTAACCCAAATATAGTAAATGATTGGATTACAAGCATTCATTTTCAGCCTGTTAAACAGCATTAATTAGAAATTGCTGAGAGATATATTGTCAATGTAATTTGGGTGTTTACTCCTTATCGTTGCTAGTTTTCAGCATGGGATTGTCCAAATTCTTGGCATTTAACTGGGTTACTACCTTTTTTCCGGTTGTTTTTTCGAGTTGTAAACGTGCTGCTTTTGCTACATTTCCGCCTTTTCGGGCAACATCTTTGTTCTCGTTAAAAGTCTTAGGTTCTTTTTTCTTTGAGATTTCGGTGGTAGAGGCTTCGGCAAGCATATTCAAAACCAATTCAAGATTAGTCATATGGTCGCGCAAATTCTCTTTTTTTAAATCTTTAAAGCCCTTATATTGCTTTGTTGTAAGTCCACTCCAGGCTTTGGTTATTTCGTCGGTTAAAATTGCATATTCTTGCCCTTTTTTAACGCCCCTATTATCCCACTCATCTGTGAGTTCCTTGCGTATCTCAATGCTTTTGAGCCGCTGGTTTATCCATTCTTTGGTATAACCCTTACGAAGGTAAGTTTCCATTAATCGGTCAATACCAATTTCTGGGTCTTCAATTTCGTCTATGCGTTCTCTCCCAACCTGTGCCAACCACATTTTAAATGGCTCTGCTTTAGGAGATGGAATGCTCTGAATCAAGCGGAATAGTTGCTCTGTATCAGCAACATCGGTTAACCTTTGTTTTCCGTCTTCAGCAACTAATTTCAACTGTCCGATTTTTTCGGACAGTTCACTTCCTTCCTTTTTAAGCTTCGTTTTTAAGTCGTTCCAATATTTCCTCGGACGATCTGTTCCCGTCAAAACTTCAATAACATCTATAATTGAGAAGTACCATTTCTCTTCCTTTTCAATCCATAAAGAGCGAATTTTTCTTTGCTCAAAAAGTTTTATTGCAGTTTCTTTTGTCATGGAAGTATTATTATATAACAAAGGTAGAAAAATCATTCATGATTTCATGGATGTTGATAAATAATGTATCTCCATGAATAACAAAACATTACATTCAATCATAGTATCCTCTTATGTCTTTTCTCATCATTGGCTTAATTCCAATTCCCCACACTTTATTTTGCTACATTTGAAGCATTAAATTGTAAGTAATGGATAGCAAAATTCAGCTGGCTGAGCATTTCTTTATTCTTAATGGGCAGATAATACGCACCAATAGCTTTGCCTATCAGTTCCCTGCTGAGGCTAAAATTGTGTATGAAGTAATACGGGTAAAGAACTCAACACCACTTTTCTTCGAATATCACATGGAGAGGCTGTTGAATTCTATTAAAATACTGGATTTTGAACTACCTCAACTACAAACCATAAAAGAGCAGGTAAAAAATCTGTTAGTTAAAAATCCTATTGCAGAGAACAACCTTAGAATATCATTAATCTACAGAAATGCATGTAAGTTTGATACTTTGATTTACTTCCTACCTAGCACCTACCCTACCGAAATCCAAAAGAGAGAAGGCGTTGAAGTAAAATTGCTTAAGGCAAACCGCGATAACCCAAACGCCAAGGTCGAAAACAAAACATTACGAGAAAATGCCGATAGAATTATTGCCGAATCGGGCTGTTACGAGGTTCTATTGGTTAATAACGAGAGTTTTATAACCGAGGGAAGCCGCTCCAATGTTTTCTTCATAAAAGATGATACATTCTACACTGCCCCGTTAAGCATGGTTCTTGGAGGAATCACGCGATTAGTAGTAATCGAGATTATCAATAAACTTGGACTTTCATTAGTTGAAAAAACAATAAATATTGATCAAATTGATGAATTCGATGGTGCTTTTCTCACCGGAACATCACCGAGCATTTTACCAATTGCCAAAGTTGATGATTTGAAATTTAAAACGAATCAATCAACAGTTAATCTGCTGGTTACAAATTACAACAACAGAATTCATGATGATATTGATAAGTGGAAGTGATTTACAATAAAAGATAAAGGCTACTTCAATGAAGTAGCCTTTATTTATTCAATATTTTCTTAACTATTTCGTAGGAGCAACATAAGTGTAACCCATAATCTGATCTGCTTTAAATACAGTCATTGAATTTGTTACCATTAAATCGTAGATCATACCATTTGTTCCATATAAAATGGATTTAGCATCATAACCTAATAAACGTAAGTAAGCAGCTAGGAATGCGCTGGTTTGACCTGTATAGCAATAAACTGCAATTGTTTTATCAGTAGGAAGAGTTTTTAGGTCAGCAATAAGCTTTAATGACTCTTTTGGGGTGTACTGCATTGCACCAGGAATATGACCAATTGCATAGTGTGTAGTTGACCAATAGTTTACAATATAATAGTTCGATAAACTTCCAAAAACAGTACCATTTGTAACCGAAGCAGCACCAAATCCTTCAGTAAGCAAAGCGCTAACTCTTGCCTCTAAAATCTCTTGACCTGTTTTCTTTCCAGTATTAAGTTCAGGCAGTTCACCAGCTACCCCTTTTGCAGTTGCAGTAGTTGTAAATTGTGCAGCATAAGCATTACCTGCAGCAATAGTGTTATTCCATCTGCTTGCGAAATCAACATGCCAAGCACACATACCCCATTTCATTGAAAATACTTTAGAATATCCCATAATTCTAAGTAAAGAAGCTGCAAAACCTGCTGTTTGGCCTGTATAACAAACAATAGCAACTTTATCATAATCAGCCATAGCAACACCTTCAACGTGTGTTAGAATATCAGCTAAAGCAATATTATGAGCACCTTCAATATGACCTGCTGCAAAATCAACTGTAGATCTGATATCTATGATATAAACTTTATTGGTAGCCATTAAAGTCTTAACTTCACTCGCTGGCATAATCGAAGGCATATCTGTACTAACATAATCCTTCATTAGAGGAGAGTTTGCAGATTCCAAATATTCAACAAGAACTTGTGCCTCGTTAATTTTGGGTTCAGCATCATCCTTTTTACAAGATGTTACAAAAATGAAAGCGAATAGAACGCTTAGCATTAAAAGTTTTGAAAAAGTCTTCATAGTGTTTTTCGATTTAAGGTTATTTACTGAAAAAGATTCTTATTTTTTTACTTCGACTAACCATGATGCAGGCAATTTACCATCAACAGTAATCCCTGTTGTTGCAGCAGTTTCCCATGGCAATAAATCGCTCTGATGTAGAAATAAACTCTTATTAATCAACACGCCCCCCTCATTACGTATATGACAATTTGATGAGCACGATTTGCCATCGGCAACTTTTGTTCGATCGGTCCACCTCAAAAGGTTATGAGGCGAAGTATAATTATAGGTTGGAAAAGCATCAAAATTGGAGTAGCTAGAAACACCATACTTTTCCCAATTGTCAGGTGCAGCAAGTGTACGGCGAACCAAAGTGAATTCAAAACCAGTTTTGATAGCAGGAATAGGGTTCGAAGCTATCTTAAATCCCATATAAGAGGGAACTCTTGCACCATCACCGTGAATATGACAGCTGGCGCAATTATTATATACTTGCGAGTGGCAAACCTGACAGTTAAAGTCATCGTAATGAACAGAATGATAAGTATTTTCTGTTGCTATACCAGTATGGCAATCATCGCACTTAGGTAGTTTAGAGTAAGCATATCGCTGATCAACTTTTA
This sequence comes from uncultured Rikenellaceae bacterium, assembly GCA_964390565.1. Classification (GTDB taxonomy): domain Bacteria; phylum Bacteroidota; class Bacteroidia; order Bacteroidales; family Tenuifilaceae; genus UBA8529. The sequence goes on along the minus strand of CAYMII010000001.1, from coordinate 90,785 downwards.
CACCATCGCCATGTAACTCCTCGCCGCTATGACAATCGGTACACTTAAATCCCATTTTGGTTAAGTGCACATCAGGTTGTGTTCCAGATGCAACGCCTAGATAAGCATGACCTCCACGAGAAACGTGGCAGGTAACGCACACGTTAACCATATCGGGCTTTTTGGTAAAATTATGACCACTAGCCAAGCCTCCACCGCCTATTGCTGGACGAACAATATGGCAATTACCACAAGTTCCATGACAAGTAGCACAATTCTTATTATATCCCTCAATTTGATGCGCTGGAAGCTGATCGAACTCATCAGGACCAGCCAAACCGCTGCGAATGGTTACTTTTCGTTTTTGTCCAGTTCCGTTATGGATACTGGTTTCGAAATTATTAACAATTTGCTCGTGGCATGTTCCACACTTCTCGCTGGCAAACATCGAGGGGTGAGAAATAAAATTACTACCATGAGCTAGGGTTTTGTCAGCAGTGTTATTATTGCCATTATGACAACTAACACATCCCATTTGGTAATGTGTTGAACTTTTAAATGCGCTAAATCCCTCACCACCCATATAAACCCTATCGAAAGGTTCGTAATGCGGAGCCTCGCCCCCACAGCCACCTGCAGGTGCAGCAGTATCGGGCGAGAAAACCTTTTGCAGATGCGCATAATTCGTATGACACCCCTCGCAAGAAGCAAGGGAGTTCGAATGGGTTGTTGGATCGAACTGATAATTTGTACAACTTATAATTGCCTGCATTGCAACCGCAAGTATCAACAAAATAAACCCCTCTTTTTTAACTTTTATAATCATGTTCCTAGTATTTTATTATGCTTGATAATATTTTTTAAACTATTCATCAATTGGACTGTTAACTATTTATTTATGCAAAAAAATAAGGTCCAACGATTGTTATCTGAATAACAGCAAATGTATTCTTTCGTATAAGATTATATTTAGAAAACCAGATCTCATGAAGCAAAACGAAATGGTTTCCTGATCAAGAATGGAGCTGATATAAATCAAATGATTTATGTTATATAGATTAGTATATTTGTAAATCTTAGTTTAAAAAAATGAATGGGAATAATAAGAATACTATCCTCGATAGCTGCTCAATAGGAACTAACAAACTTGAGTGTATTGACCTTTTAACCAATGATGAGAAACTGTTTTTAGATTCAAAAACCGTTGATATCTCATATAAAAAGGGAGAGATTATATGTAAACAAGGTTCATTTGCCACGCATATAATGATTATTCGTGAGGGTTTAGCAAAAACGTACATTGAAGGGGTTAATGATAACCTGATACTTCAACTATTCCCTCCTGTGAATATTATTGGTTTATCTTCGCTTATCGAAGGCCATACAACATACCAATATTCTGCACAGGTTTATATGGAATCGAAGATAAGTCTCATTGAAATAAACATTGTTAACCAGCTAATTAAATCCAATCCTGCTTTTGCTGCAAAAATAATTAATACCCTTGCAGAACAGACTCTAATATCGAATGGCCGATTCTACTGTTTAACAATGAAACAAAACTATGGAAGGCTTGCTGATGTTATTCTTTGTCTTGCTAATAGAATTTATAAAACCCAGAAATTTCCTCTTCAGCTTACCCGTAAGGAATTTGCCGAGCTTTGCGGAATGTCAATCGAAAGCATCTCTCGAATTATCACAAAATTTAAAGCTGATGGTCTTATAAAGGTTACTAATGAATATATCGAAATTTGTGACTACGACCGACTTAATCAAGTGAGTTTAAAAGGCTAGACAGACTTATTTAAGATGAACATTTCAATCATTCAAACCAAGCTGCACTGGGAATCAGCATCGAAAAACCTGAAGATGTTTGATGAGAAGATCGACGCTTTAAAAGGTGATGTCGATTTGATTATTTTGCCTGAGATGTTTACAACTGGCTTTTCCATGTCGCCCGAGAATCTGGCCGAGGAATGGCCCGGTCAATCGGTTAAATGGATGCAACAAAAGGCGATTACCAAAGGTGTCGCAATTGCAGGAAGTATAATTATTGAAGAGGATAGCAAATACTTTAACCGTTTGGTGTTTGCTCATCCCGATGGAAAATTGGAGCATTACGATAAACGGCACCTATTCCGCATGTCGGGCGAGCACAAGTATTACGATGAAGGAATCCATCGTGTAGTTGTTACATATAAAGATTTCAGAATACTCCTACTTGTTTGCTACGATTTGCGCTTCCCGGTTTGGAGTCGCAATCAGAACGATTACGATATGATTCTGATAGTTGCCAACTTCCCCGAAGCACGCCGATACGCTTGGAATACCCTTTTGCCCGCTAGGGCAATTGAGAACCAATGCTACGTTGCAGCCTGCAATAGGGTTGGTTTAGATGGTAATGGAGTAAACTACACTGGCGATTCACAAATTATCGACCCACTGGGAAAAATTATCGCTCTCGCAAATCCCAATGAAAATCAAGTTATATCAGCAAACATCAACATACAAGAGGTAATCAACTTCCGAAAAGCATTCCCTGCTCACCTTGATGCTGATGGGTTTGTAATTAAATAGTGACCGGTTACTTGTACTGCCTTCTGCCTTCTTCACCCAAAACGATCGTTTAAGTATTAAGTAACACTTCATCAATAAAATAGCATTTACGCTTCCAAATCAATATAGAAAATCAAAATATGCTTTTAAATATCAATTAAAAGACCTCTCCTGCTAAAAGATTTACATATATTCGCAAACATTAATTTTAAATCGCACTTTTAATCATATTATTATGGATTCTGTTTTCTCAAACCCATATATATGGGTGGTTCTTTCTTACTTTGCTTTAGTGATTGGCATATCATTTTTAACAAAAAAGATTGCCACAAAATCATCATCAGATTACCTAGTTGCTGGTCGTAACCTAGGCGTGCTAGTCTGTTCAATTGTTATTGCAGCCGAATGGCTTGGTGGGTTGAGTACAATTGGTGTTAGCGAAAAAGCGTTCCACACCATGTCGCTTCAACCAATTCTTTACAATATTTCCACTGCAATAGGGATGCTCATTTTAGGTTTTACCCTCGCAAAGCACTATCGCGAAAAGAAAGTGCATACTGTAAGCGAGATGATTGAGAGCATCTTTGGTAAAAAGGCAAGAACTATTTCAGCTATTGCATTCCTTATCGCATTCATCACTTTAGCTTATGTTGAGTTAACTACTTTTTCGCACGTTTTAGCCCCCATTTTTAATATCAACTGGATTTGGGCAGTTATTCTTGGCGCAGCAATAACAACGCTTTATATGTATATTGGAGGGATGCACGCGCTTACCATCGTTGCTATTATTAACTTAATAGTTCGATATATTGGAATTGGAATTGCAGTTGTGGTAGGATTTATGGCAATCGGGAATTTCTCAGTATTATCGGAAAAACTCGTTGCAGCAGGCGCTCCAACGAACTACTATAACCCATTTAGCATGGGATGGACAGCAGCATTTAGCTTAATCCTTGGTGGAATCCTTGGTGGTATGGCTGCTCAGGCAAGTATCCAGCCTGTATTTGCAGCAAAAACTCCCTTAACAGCTAAACGTGCAGCAATTCTATCAGCACTTTTCATTGCTCCTTTCGGGTTAATGACCGCCTTTTTAGGTTTGATGGCACGAAGCGGAATCTTCTTCGACCCAGCAACCGTAGTTGATGCAAAAGAGGTTTTACCACGACTACTTATGACTCCAGAGTTTATTCATCCAGTACTTGGAGGACTTGCAATTGCGGCAATTCTTGCAGCAATCCTTTCAACCATTGGACCTGTTAACTTTGCCATCGTTACCATTGCTACAAAAGATATCTATCATGGTCTTTTCAAAAAGGATGCAACCGACGAAAACGTGCTGAGATTCGCTCGTCGTTTGGTAATTCTAGTTAATCTTATTACTGTTCCCATGGCAATTTTTATCCATGGTGCAGTACTTGATGCGGGTTATTTCTCGTACGCAATTCGTGCAATTGGTGCAATTGTAATCCTTTTAGGTATTTACAAGTTAAATTGGATATCACAGTATGCTGTTCGTTTCGCATTTATAGGTGGTACACTTGCAATTGTATTTAGCCTAATAGCGAGAAAAATGGAATGGTTTAACCTCGACAAAACCTATGCAAGTATCATTGCTACAATCTTCTTCATTTTTGTTGGAAATATGTATTCAAGATTTAAAAAGAAAAGAGAACTAGCACAAAAAGTATAATACAATGTTTTTGCCTTTAAAAGAGATAAGAGTTTTAGAACTTGCCAATGTCCTTGCTGGCCCAACTGTAGGTGTTTCACTAGCCGAACTTGGAGCAACGGTTATTAAGGTTGAAAACCTTTTAACCTGTGGCGATGTAACCCGTACATGGAAGTTAACATCTGAGGATTCAACAACTGATATTTCGGGGTATTTCAGCTGTGCCAACTGGGGAAAGAAATCTATCTCGCTTAACCTTAATACGCCTGATGGACTAGATATTGTTTACCGTTTAGCCTCAATTTGTGATATCGTTTTGGTTAGCTACAAACCCGGCGATGCCGAGAAGCTTAAAGTTGATTATAATACGCTTAGCCAGCGTAATAAGAAATTGATATACGCTCACCTAACTGGTTATGGACTTAAGAACCCACGTGCTGGTTACGATGCCATTATTCAAGCCGAAAGCGGATATACGTTCATGAATGGTGAGCCAAATGGCAAACCTGTTAAAATGCCTGTGGCATTAATGGATTTACTTGCAAGTCATCAGATTAAAGAGGCTGTTTTACTTGCACTGCTTAATCGTGAGCGCACTGGAAACGGTCAATACTTTGAGGTTAGCTTGATAAAGAGCGGAGTTGCTTCGCTGGCAAATCAGGCAACCAATTGGCTTGTTGGCGAAAGCATTCCTAAGCAGATGGGTTCCGATCATCCAAACATCGTTCCTTACGGAACCATATTTTATACAAAGGATGAAAAACCTGTTGTTTTGGCTGTTGGAAACGACAAACAATTTTCTGACCTTTGTTCAATTCTGGGAAAACCCGAATTGGCTAAAGATCCTAAGTTTGCTAATAATTTCAACAGGGTTAGCAATAGAGAAGAGGTGGTTGCTATTCTTCAACAACTAATTGGTGAAGTTGAAAGGGATCCTTTCCTTGAACTATTAGATAAAAAAAGTGTTCCTGCTGGTGGCGTTTTTAACATGCAAGAAGTTTTTGAACTTCCCGAGGCTAAGGAACTAGTAATGGAGTCAACAACTGGTTCAGGAATGAGAATTAAAGGGCTTAGAACGATAGCATTTACCTTTAATGGAAAAGATAAACCTAGTGCTATTTCTGCTCCGCCTCATTATGGGGAGCATACAATGCAAGTTTTAAAGGATATGCTTGGTTTCTCAACAGAAAATATACAGTGTTTAATCGAAAATAATGTAGTTTATGCACGCAACAACGGAAAGTAAAACGAAAGCCTTTATCGACGGTTCAAGGTTGATAACGGAGTCGTGTGTTAGAGCTGGTGCGGATGTGTTTATTGGGTATCCCATTACACCCGCAAATAACCTATATCTCTACGCTAGTAAGCGTTATCCAACAATGCTTGCTGCCCCCGATGAAATTACCACCTTGCAGTGGATGGCAGGATTTGCAGCTGCTGGTCATGTACCAGTTACTGCTACATCTTTCCCTGGCTATGCCTTGATGGTTGAATCTATCAACATGGCGTATATACAGGAGTTGCCAATGGTAATTATCCTTGTTCAACGCCTTGGCCCAGCTACTGGTACCGCAACTTGTGGTGCTCAAGGGGATTTATCGGTTGTTTACGGAACACTTTCTGGAGGGTTCGAATTACCAACCCTTTGCATCAGCAATATTGATGATTGCTGGGATTTATCGGCAAAAGCCGTTGAAACAGCGATCAAGCTAAGAACTCCTGTTGTTCTTCTAACTTCAAAGGAGATGGTAATGACTCTTTTAAGCTACGATTGGTCAAAACTATCTGAAATAAAACCAACCAAGATTAAAACCTTTGAGGGTAAAGCACCTTATCTGCCTTATGCTTACAATGATGTTTTAGTTCCTGAATTCCTTGCTGTAAATCAAAAGGAGCATCAGGTTAGAATTACTGCATCAACCCATGACACAAAGGGTATTTTACAAAATACATCGCCAGAGGCGATAGATAACACAAAGAGGCTTCAGAAAAAGCACGAAAAGCATATCAAAGAGTACACCTTCTTTGAGCTCGATGAGCAAAAGGATGCCGATACTCTAATTATCTCTTACGATATTACTGCTCAAGCATCACGCGAAGCGGTTAAACAGCTCCGTTTACAGGGCAAAAAAGTATCATTCCTTGCTGCTAAGACCTTACTTCCAATTCCAAAGGAGTACATCGAAATAGCAAATAGATATTCTAGAATTGTTGTTGCCGAAGAGAATTTAACTGGTCAATTACGTCAATTACTCTTTGGTGTTGCAGGTCGCAAAGGCGTTACAGGGGTTAATGGCATTGCAAAAATGATTAGTCCTAACGAAATCATAGAGGAGGTACTTCGCAATGAATAATATATCATTCCTAACAGGGTCCGAATTACCTTTCTGTAAAGGTTGTGGACATGCTACAATTACCCAAAATACCGAGAAGGCACTCCAAAAAATGGGCGTTGACCTGCTCGATGTTATCCTTGTAACCGATATCGGTTGCCATGGTATTGTGGATAAGAGTTTCCTAACACATACAGTTCACGGACTTCACGGTCGTTCTGTAGCATTAGGTGGGGGTATCGCTGCAGCGATTAGCAACCCAACTAAAAAAGTGATTGTTTTTGTTGGCGATGGCGGTGCAACCATCGGTATGCAACATCTTATCGGTGCAGCGCACCTTGGTTTCGATATGACTGTTGTGGTTCACAACAACATGCTATACGGTATGACTGGTGGTCAACCATCTGAATTTACACCATGTGGCTTCAAAACCCCTACTCTTCCCGAAGGAAGCGCTAAAGCGGGTTATGATATTTGCGAGCTAATTACTGCTGCTGGTGCATCGCACGTTCAACGCGTAATCGGTATTGGTGATTACAGTGATGTTCTTGTCGATGCTTTCAATGCAAAGGGATTCTCTCTAGTTGAGGTAATGGAAATCTGCCCAAGCTATGGAGTAAAGTCTAATCCAGGAATGAAACTCTCGAAGCTAGTTGAGGATTCGGGCTGGGAGGTAAAAACTTTTGTTTCGGGAAAAGATAAGGTTTATTCTAAACCTCTTAATCAATCCCCAAAAAGTTTAATCTCTGATAAGTTTGAGATTACTCCAAAACATTCACACAACCTAACAAAACCTGTAAGCATTATGCTTTCTGGTTCTGCTGGTGAAGGTGTGCAATCAGCTGCTGAATTTCTTTCCAAAGCGGCAATGCTAACGGGATTAAACGCAACTAAAAAGGGTAGCTACCCTGTAACTGTTGGTGTTGGTTTCTCTGCATCTGAAGTTATAATATCACCAGAGCAAATACTTTACACTGGCTCACCAATTCCTGATGTTTTGGTTATTACATCAGTTGATGGGTTAAACTATGCTCGTGCAGCAGCAGGTAGAATGAAAGGTGGTCTTTTATTGATTGATGAAAGCCTTGAGGCACCTGCAACTGGAGCACAAGTTGTAAAAATACCTTTCCGTGAAAGAGTTGGTGCTCGCAATAGCGCTATGTATAGCATCTTCTGGTACTTGAATCAAAGCAATATCTTTGCAATGGATGCTCTAAAAGATGTGTTTATGGGCAACAAAATATCAGAGAAAGTTCAAATTGAAGCAATGTTAAAATTCTAGTTAGAACCATCATAAAAGAAAGCCCTTCAGAAAATTTCTGAAGGGCTTTTTTATTGCGCCTGTACGTTTTATTTTTTCACCATTCGTTTCACCTCTTTATTTCCATCAACATTAAGCTGATAAAAATAAATACCTGAAGCAACATTCTTTGGACTCCAAGTATATGAATGAGACCCTGCAGAAAGAAACTCATCAACAATAACATCAACCACCTGCCCAAGAGAGTTAAATACAGTAAGTTTAATCTTGCTAGGGTTAACTAGAGTAAAATCAATATTTGTACTATTATCGAAAGGGTTTGGATAGTTTTGTCCCAGTTTATATAATGATGATTCACTATCATTAACTCCTGTTGATGCAGTTACAGTAAACGAAACAGTTTTATTAGTAGTACTTTCAACAATATTTGTGATTGGTTTATTTGTATTTGCTCCTGCCCACGATTTCATACTTGGAGTAGTATTATCTGTAAAAGATGTTTTGCTATAAGAACCTGGATATGTACAACCAGATGTATTAATATTTCCATATGAACTAACTGTTGTGCTTGGATTTGTTGTTGCACTCGCACATACAGGGTACATTCCTTGATGAGCAGATATATTTATTTCGTTACTATTAATATTATTACTAATGTGAGTACCGTCAACATGGTATATAATCAAACCATGACCAGGTAATGCAGCATCAAACTTATGCTTTTGGCGATTCTCTATTAGGAAATATTCATTACTTGTAGCAGTGTTTACTCTATAGAAACTGTTGGAATATAGCTCTGCATTATTTAAGGTCAAGGTTGAAGTTGTAGTAATTGTAGTAGCCGTTGCCCAATTGTAAACGTAAACCTTAGTAAAAGCATTATGATGGGCAGGAGATGCACCATCGTTATTCCATGAACCAGATGCCATCATATCCCAATCACCGGAACCTAGATAATCAGTAGCATCATCAGTTTGAGTATCATAAAAATCTGGAGCACCTAATACATGGCCAAACTCATGACAAATAACCCCAATTCGAGTAATACCTGTGCCATCATTCCCCCTTAGCTCTGGCGAGCAGGAGTAACTAGTAATTTTTTTTCCATCTAAAGTTGTTTCAGGTATTTCCCATGCATGAGCCCATATGGCATCAGCTGGGACACCTGTGCGCTCTTCTCCATAGCCTGCATATATTACATAAACTCCATCAACATAACCATTCCCATCATTATCATAGTCTGCATAATTTACAATTACATTTGCCTTAGTAACTGCCTCGCTAACTAATGCATCAGGTCTTAAATCATATCCATCACCATCATTCGCTCCATAATAAGCCATATTATTATCAGCAGTATAAGGCCCTGCAACTGTAATGGTTAAATCAAGTTGATTGTATGAATTTTCTTTGTAATAATCTTTTACACTCCCTGAAGCACCATCAGCCGAATAACCTACTTGATTAAATAAGTTCTGAAAATCGGTCTGAGTTTTTGTAAAACTAACATCTTGAAATTCCATTAATATGCAAATTAACTTCCTTGAACCAGTTGTTGGGAATGCTCTCTTAGAATCAACTTGCTTTATTCTTGAAATCCTTTTCATTAATGAAACTTGGTTTTTAGAATAACCTAAATTTTTACTAGTCTTTTGTAATAGTTGAATTTCAGCATTACTCCTCTTCTCTTTATTGCTTACCCTAATGCCCGAAGGGATCATATCACCTTTAGAATTTTTAATAGCATATTCAAAAACACCCTTACCATTTCGAAGGATTGAGTACCCGTCAACTGTCTGCGCCCATTTAACATGCTCATCCCCTTTAAGTATAACGGTTAATTTACTCCCATCGAGTTGAGTTATTTCAACTGGATATGGGTAAGCAATAACTGCAAAAACCGAATTTGCAACAAAACTTAAAAGAATAGCTAATGCAAAGTACTTCAATACAGATTTCATATTCAAAATTTTGATATTCTATTTATACGATCGTAATCAAATATTGTGCAAATAAAACCAATAAAAAGTAGCCAAACAAAAAAGAGGGGTATTCTACCCCTCTTTTGTAAAATACGTCTATGAAATTATCATTTGAAAGCAGGTATTCCTGTTATTTCAAGTCCAGTTATTAAAAGATGAATGTCATGAGTTCCTTCGTAAGTAATAACTGACTCAAGGTTCATCATGTGGCGCATCATTGGGAAATCATTGGTAATACCCATTGCACCAAGAATTTGGCGAGTTTCGCGAGCAATATTCAATGCCATTTCAACATTGTTTCTTTTTGCCATCGAAATTTGTGCTGATGTTGCTCTTCCTTCATTGCGAAGAACGCCAAGACGCCAAACTAAAAGCTGAGCTTTAGTTATCTCCGTTAATGCTTCAGCTAGTTTTTTCTGTTGTAATTGGAACGCTGCAATTGGTTTATCAAATTGCTTTCTCTCTAATGCGTATCTAACAGCTGCATCATAGCAATCCATTGCTGCACCTACAACACCCCAAGCAATACCATAACGTGCAGAATCAAGGCAACTTAAAGGGCCTTTTAACCCTTCAATATTAGGAAGTAGATTTTCTTTAGGTACCTTAACATCATCAAAAACGAGTTCGCCAGTAACCGAAGCTCTAAGCGACCATTTTCCATGAGTTTCAGGGGCAGTAAAGCCTTTCCAACCCTTTTCAACAATCACGCCTCTAATTCTATTGTTATCATCTTTAGCCCAAACAACAGCGATATCGGCTACTGTAGAGTTTGTAATCCACATTTTTGCTCCATTAAGAAGATAATGGTCACCCATATCTTTGATTCTGGTTTTCATACTTCCTGGATCTGAACCATGATCGGGCTCAGTTAAACCAAAGCAACCGATAATTTCACCAGCAGCTAAACGAGGAAGATATTTTTTCTTTTGCTCTTCGCTTCCATATTTGAAAATTGGAAACATCACTAAAGATGTTTGAACAGATGCCATTGAACGAACTCCTGTATCGCCACGCTCCAACTCTTGCATAATTAATCCATAGGAGATATAATCGAGGCCTGAGCCACCATACTCAACAGGAATAAATGGTCCAAATGCACCCATTTCACCCATTTCCTTAACAAGATGTAAAGGAAACTGAGATTTGTTGCAGTAATCTTCAATAACAGGTTTTACCGAACGGTTCACCCAATCCCTAGTTGAGTTACGGACAAGCTTATGCTCATCAGTATACAAATCATCAACCAAATAGTGGTCGGGTGCAGTGAATTGAACTGTTGCTGACATAATAGTATTGTATTAGTTTGATTTTTGGTTTTCTATTAACAATCTTTTGATATTGCGCGAGCAATAATAATTTTCTGAATTTCAGATGTTCCTTCGTAAATCTGAGTAAGCTTGGCCTCACGCATTAATCGCTCAACATGATACTCTTTTACATAACCATAGCCACCATGAATTTGAACCGCTTCAGTAGTAACCTTCATTGCAACATCAGTGGCAACCAGCTTTGCAATGGCACTTGCAGTGCCATAGGGTAGATGATTATCCTTTAACCATGCTGCTTTATGAACCAGTAAACGAGCCGATTCAATGGATGCAGCCATTTCTGCCAATTTAAAAGCAACTCCTTGATGATTAATAATCTCGGTACCAAAAGTTTTTCTCTCCTTCGAATATTTCAGCGCTAATTCGTAAGCACCACCTGCAATTCCTAATGCTTGCGCTGATATACCAATTCGCCCTCCTTCAAGCAGCTTCATGGCAAACTTAAAGCCGAATCCATCCTCACCTATCCGATTCTCTTTTGGGACAAATACATCAGAAAACATTACTGAATGCGTATCGGAGCTGCGCATACCCATCTTATCCTCATGTGGGCCAACGGTTATACCTTTTGAGTTGCGATCAACGATAAATGCATTGATTCCTTTACTCCCTTTCTCAGGCCAAGTTTGAGCAATTACAATATAAACTCCACCAGTATTGGCACTTGTAATCCAGTTTTTGATTCCATTTAACAAGTAATAATCGCCTTTATCAATGGCCGTTGTCTTTTGAAACGAAGCATCAGATCCAGCATCGGGTTCGCTTAAGAGGAATGCACCAATCTTTTCGCCACTTGCCATTAATGGCAAGTATTTTTCCTTCTGCTCTTTTGTTCCAAAATTCTCGATTCCATAAGCAGTTAGCGAATTGTGAACCGACATGATAACGGCAATTGAAGAATCAACCTTAGATATCTCTTCGAGAGCAAGTGCATAAGAAACATTATCGACTCCAACCCCACCATATTCGGGGCTAATTAGCATGCCAAAAAAGCCCAATTGAGCAATATTTTTAACATGCTCAGTGGGATAAATTGCTTTAGTATCCCGCTCAATCACATCCTTAAAAAGTTCGCGTTGCGCATAATCACGAGCAGTTTTTTTAATCATCAACTGCTCTTCGCTATATTCAAAATTCATAATGATTAGTTTCTTTTATGTAATTGAACTGTAATTTAAAAATTAGCTCAACTTCTTATAAACGATAGCAACAACAGTTTTATCGTCGCCACCCATGTTGATAGTCATTCCGTAAGGTTTGTCCTTTAGAATCTCTATCTGAGCTGCTCCTGCTCTACCGGTTAGCTGCTCCCATATTGTTACAGCTTGGTGAACACCTGTTCCACCAGTTGGGTGACCCCAACCAATTAATCCACCAGTTGTATTGATAGGAATTCGGCCATTTCGAGCAGTATTTCCGTTGATTATAAAATCTGGACCTTCACCTGGCTTAGCAAAACCAAGCGCTTCAACGCTTAGCATACCAGCAACCGTAAAGCAATCGTGTACCTCGATTGTTGCCAAATCGTTAATTGTAATATTTGCTGAATCTAAAGCCTTTCTAGCAGCGGCTTTAATTGTTGAAAGTTCTGTTAAATCTCTTGGTTTTTCGGTGATATTCTCAACTATTTGAGCCCAACCTACAACCTCAACCGCATCGGCTTTTGAGATACCTGCTTTTGCAAGTCCCTCTTCGGAGCATATAGCAATTGCTGATGCTCCATCAGAAACCTTTGAACAGTCAAAAACATTTAGATGATCGGTAAAACCTCTTGGGTTTGGCTCGGTAAGGCCCAGTGCAATCAAATCCTCAACCTTATTCTCATACTCTTGAGCAGTAGGGCAAAGCCTTGCATTCTCAATGGCATTCTTAAACCAAACAGCAAAAGCCTGACGGGTTTTCTCTCTACCATACTTCTCAAAATAGGCTCCAGCACGATTGCTGAATTGACCAGGGAAGAAGTAAGCATGACCCTCTTTACGCTCCTTAAACCAACCTGCACCAGCAAGGATATCGGCACCGTAAATTGCTTTAACCGTATTTTGAACCTCTGCTCCCATGGCTAAAACAACATCAGCAGTTTCAGATAGAATCGAACGCATTCCAGAAACAAGTGCCAAACCACCCGATGCGCAAGCACCCTCAACGCGAAGCGAAGGTTTGTGGCGCAATCCATCATCAATGATAGGCATAAATGCTCCAAGGTGCGCCTGTTTTACAAAACGACAAGCCATGAAGTTACCAATTACTCCCTCATCAACGTTCTTTGCCCCACCAACAGCTTTAACAGTTGCCTGACCTGCTTCTTTGATATAATGCTCAATCCCTGGGCGTGGCTTTTTAGGGTTAAACTCTTTACGTCCTGTTCCTAGCGACACGGTGTTATACCCCGCGGTCATATATATTTTTCTCTTCATAACAATCTTTTTTACAACCAATTAATCCATGTAGTTATTGATAGGTCCATATGCATGGAAGAAACCTGTTAGCATAACGGTATTTACATTCTCATCGTTATCGGCAATGCCATCCTTAACAAGGTTCAAACCAATATTTTTCGAGGTTAAATGATACTCCTTCGAAAGTTTTGAGCCTAGGGTATTTAATGATTTTAGCTCATCAAAATAACCCTTAAGAAGACCATCTTTTTGTTTATTCCCAACAATATCTTTCCATGGCTTGTGGGAGTTTGGTAACTTTCCTAATTTTCCATCAACGGTTGCACGGAACGATTCGATATGAACGTAATCCTTAACACTTGGATCGTAGATAGCAACTGGCTTACCCTTCTCATAAAGCAGGATTCCTGATTTTTGAGAACCATCTGAATTTTGACCACCTTTAACACCAAGGCTCATCAACTTATCGATTAGCTCACTATGCAAAGCAGGGTTATTAAGCCTAGAACTCATTACTTGAAGAATCCTTTGACAAACGTCAACGCCAACATAGTCCATTAATTGGAAAATACCCATTGGACGAATAAGGAAATCTTGGCTAACCCTGTTTACGATATAGATTGATTCTGCAAAAGAGAAGTCTTTCGATAAATCATTCGATTGTTTAATTCCAAACAAAAGATCGCGCATAAAATGGCCATTGCCAATAAAGCCCGCAAAATCGTTTGAAGGAACTAACTTCTTATTTAGGTTTTTAGCATAAACCTTAGAGAATTCGATCAACTCCTTGTTGGTATTTTTAGTTGTAATTAGCTCAACTAACTTTTGAACTGCTGGAGGATTATAGAAGTGGAATCCAAGGATTTTACCGTTGAGTTTTGCTCTAGAATCGAGCTCATCAATTGGAACAGATGATGTATTGGTTAAGAACCAAGGATCTCTCTTATTATTTTCAAGAATTTGAGATATAATTTTTACTTTGATATCTGAATCTTCAACTATTGCCTCAAAGATTAAAGTAGAATCGTAGGTTGATTCAATGCGAGTGCTGAAAAGGACTAGCTTAAGCACATCATCAACATATTGGTCAATAATCTCTGAATTCTCGATTAAATCAGGATTGTCCTTATACATTCCTCGAAGCTGAACAACCTTTTTTTCGGCAATCTTTTTAACCTGAGTTTTTAAATACCCATATAACCCTGTTAAGGCTATAGGTGAAACATCAATAGCGTTAAGAATAAAGCTTTTCCCTTTATTCTCGGGCTTAAGCTGCATATCTGCCATCTCAACGGCTGTAAGCAATAGGATACCAGATCCCATTTTACCAGCAGCCCCCAAGACCGATACATTCTGAAGTTTATCCTCGTAGTTCATATGTTATGTTTATTGTTTTTCTTAGTTCCAATTTGGTTTACGTTTCTCAAGGAAAGCTTTCATTCCCTCGATTCCATCCTTTTCGAACATCTTTGAAAATGATTCTGCTTCGAGTTCAAATCCCCTATCAATCTCAATACTGTAACCTTTTCTAATTACTTTTTTTGCAGTTTTTATAGCATATGGCCCTTGCTCAGCAATTTTCGAAGCAAGATTTTTAGCCTCAACTAGTAAATTCTCGGGCTCAACCACCTTTTGTACTAAACCTATTCTCAGAGCTTCTGCAGCATCAATCATTTGACCTGTAAGTACGAGATAAAGAGCATCACCAAGCCCAACCAATCTCGATAAACGTTGAGTACCGCCATAACCAGGGATTAACCCAAGGCTAACCTCAGGCATACCAAATTTTGCTCTTGAGCTAGCTATTCTAAAATCGCAAGCCATTGCCAACTCGCAGCCTCCACCCAATGCAAATCCGTTTACAGCAGCAATAACAGGTACTTCGAGGTTTACGAGTTTACTAAAAGCCTCTTGCCCAATTTTTGAGAAGTTATACCCTTCCTTAACCTTCATTTTTTGCATCTCGGCAATATCAGCCCCTGCAACAAATGCTTTTCCATCACCAGTTAGGATTAACACTCTTAAGTCTTTAGCTGAATGAAGAGTATGTAACAAATCGTTAAACTCCTTGAAAAACAAGATATTTAAGGCGTTTAAGGCTTCGGGTCGAGAAATTGTAATAATTCCAATGCCCGATTCCTGCTCATATTTCAAAATTGAGTATCCCATATATTGTTGATTTTAAATTAGTTAAAAACAATTGAAATACATTTTTTAAAACGCAGATAAATGTAGGGAATTTTACGTGCGAAAAAAACATTACACCCAAGATTGTTGTCAACCCACTAAAAGAAAGAAAAAACTCTTACCAATTAGCATTGATAGGAGTTTGTAACATTTATTAGTAATCAGTTAAGTTGCAGCAGCCACAGCAGCATGAGCCCTCGAAAAGTAATTAGAAATGAACAATCCTGATAGTATTAAAACTTCATCAGGTAGATGGGAAATAATCTCACCTTTTATAGATGAACTCCTGTAGTTGATGAAATAAAGGCCTTGACTTAACGCCCACTTCGTGTGCCAAAGATTGGAGTATTGCCATTCACAAACTTTTCCATCAGCAATATTAATTGTAGCCTTTGTTTTCCATGTGTTGTAATTGATATTTCCTATTATTGCACCTGTCTTATTATCAACTATTGTCGTTTCAGGTTTAAAAAAGCCTTTGGTTTTAAACTCAAACTCTTTGTCGTTTAAAATACCTGTGGCTTTATTACTCCAAACAGCAAAACTTAATGTGCCAATAGGTATCCCATTTTCAAATAATTGAAAAGTATTGCTAAAAAAGCCTTTTTTCCAAGTTATTAGTTTTTCCATTTTTTAGACACTTCCTTTTTAACAACTAAAGATAGATTTTTAGTCAATAGAATATCATGAAACTTATGAGAAATCTTAGCATAAAACCTCATCAGCTATTGATGAGGTTTTTAGTTAAAAATAGGTTTAAATCATTTTATCTTTACTCGCTTACTACAACTTGCAACTGAATAGGCAGCAAAATAGCCCAAGGCATTATTACTTAAATTGGTTCTCACATTTGCAGGCGGTCCACTAAACATTGGATTTTGTGGACGAGCCATGGTTTGAGCTTCTGTTAAAAACTTAAAGTAGTCTTTGGTTATTCCACAAATATCGATAGTTATAATGCTCAATCCTGGTTTTATTGTATCTTTTTCAGGAAATGCATAAACACTTTTGCCATTTATTTTGCTTCCATTAAATAAAATATCATCAGTAATTGTAAGGTTTAACAACGAATCAGCATTTAAAACACCATCAATATAGGCTTTGAACATGTAGAAATCTTCGGTTGACGGATCTTTCGCCCAAACATCGGTTTCCCAAAAATCGAATCGACTGTTATACCACGTATCAATTGAATCTAATGGAGTTACAGGCTTAAGTTCAGATTGAGCAGTATAAGATTGCAGAACACCATCTCCATTTAAATCGACGTTACTCACTTGTAAAATATACATTTTCCCGGGTTCGCCATAGACATCGGGTTGAGTTAAGTAATTTCCGGGTTCAGTTGGGCTTTCAGTTAATGGGAACGTATTTACTCCATCAGATATTGATACAATGGCTCCAGAAATAGTTTCGCTAGGCTTATTGCTATAATAGGCTGAGGTCTTTGATATTCGAATTTTATGTGCAGTGGTATCTGTAGTAATTGCTCCGTAAATAACACATTGCACTTTCCCGTTATCATCTAAAGGAAAATCAATTTTTTCGGTACATGAATGAACCAAAAATACAAAACTGAATAGAGCAACAAAGTATTTTATATTGAAGAGATTTTTCATGGAATTAGAATTTAAAGTTATAAGAAATTGAAGGTATAATAGGGAGTAAATAAGTTTTTTCAGCATAGGTTTTTGTCGGAATATTTTTATCCTGAACAAAATTTATTACCCATGCATTTTTACGATTATATACATTATAGATTGAAAAGTTCCACTCCCCTTTCCATCGACGGGTAAAAGATTTCTTGGTTTTAACTGTTAATGATAAATCTAATCGATGATAATCGGGGTATCGCATTCCATTCCTTTCAGAATATACGGGAATTATAGTTCCATCAATTTCTATTCTTTTGGTTGGAGCAGTTAATGGTTGGCCTGTTGAATAAATCCAATTAGCTGATAGGGTTACTCGTTTATTAAAATCGTAACTTAAAACAACAGTTGCGCTATGCGGTTTATCGTAGGGAGCATTGAACTCCTGATTTTTCTCAATGGTTGGGATTGTCCTAAATGCTCTCGCATATGTGTAGCTAATCCAACCCCCAAATTTCTTCCGATTAATCTTAGCCATCAACTCTAAACCATAAGCACGACCCTTGCCAACACGTAACTCTCCTTCGAGTTTTTCATTTAAAAATGGGTTAGCATGCTCCTTAAAATCAATCACATCATCAATAGTTTTATAATAAACTTCAGCAGATGTTTCAATAGTATTCTCCATAAAGTTTCTGAAATATCCCAATACATACATATCGGATTTCTGCGGCTTCACATTGGGTGATGCTGGATACCAAACATCAAGGGGTGTTCCACCTTGAGAGTTTGAAGCTTGTTGCACGTATTGATATGTCCTTGAATAGCTCATCTTTATTGAATTTGCGCTATTAAAAGCATAGCTTAATCCCAAACGAGGTTCTAACCGAACATATGTATTAAAAATTTCACCTTTACTATAATTGGAAGCATCAACAACTTCATAGTTTTCGTCATATTTAAAAACCTGAGCACTACCTACATTTTGAAAAATGGATAATCGCAAACCATACTTTAATGTCAATTTAGTCCCTATCAATTGCTCATTCATGGCATAAACTCCATGTTCAAATGCATAATTATTATCTAATTTCAATTTATTAATCATCGATTGAGAACTTGTTCCCTCAACTAATCCAGGATTAAACTTATGGAAAGTTGATTGTATCCCAAATTGGATATTATTATTTTGATTTAGAAAGTAGTTGAAATTGAAACGTAAGCTATAATCATTCATATCCGATGTCCACTTAAATGCGCTTGCATCTTCAAAATCAGAACCAAGTAAATAGTTGTAATTGCTGTAGATAAGAGTAGAGTTTAAAAATAATTTTTTACTAAAAAGGTGGTTCCAGCGTAGCGTCATTGTTTGGTTACCATACGCGAATTCAGAAGACATGATCTTATATACATCACGACCAAAATACCCAGAAAGATAAATTCGGTTATTCTCGTTTATCGTATAATTTACCTTAGCGTTAAGATCGTAAAAGTAAAGTTTAGAATCTTTAACCTCCTGATTTTTAAATAAAGGGAAAAACATATCAATCCACGATCTTCTTCCCGAAACAATAAAAGATGAGGTATCTTTAATTATTGGTCCTTCAATTGTAAATCGTCCAGAAATAGTACCTAAACCACCTGTTCCCTCGATATTCTTAGAATTTCCGTCCTTCATCCTTACGTCAAGCAATGATGACAAACGACCTCCGCTTGAAGCAGGGATATCTCCCTTATATAGTTTTAAATCTTTAATGGCATCATTATTAAATACCGAGAAAAAACCCATAACATGCGATGCATTATAAACTGTTGCTTCATCGAGCTGTATTAGGTTTTGATCAGAAGAACCGCCTCTAACGCTAAAGCCTGATGAACCCTCGGCAGTAGACTGCACACCTGGGAGCATTTGTATCGCTTTAATAATATCAACCTCACCCATTAATGCGGGGATACGCTGAATACTCTTCATTTCCAAACGCGTAACGCTCATTTGTGGTTTTGTAATATTTGAGTTTGGTTTCTCACTACTAACAACCACCTCTTCTAACACTTGCGATTCAGGCTCAAGCTCAACATTTATAGTTGTATTCTCAGTTAGTTTAATAACCTTTTCTATCGAATTGTATCCAATAAATGAATAAACAAGGGTATAGTTACCCGGTGTAAGGCTTAAAGAGTAGAAACCATAAATGTTCGCAGCAGTTCCCTTCCCTTCCTCTTTAACAAGTATCGTTGCCCCAATTAATACTTCACCATTTGTAGCATCCTTAATGTAACCGCTCACAGTGGGCTTTCCTTCTGGAGCATCATCAGCAAACGAATAAATTTGAATTGTTGAAAGGATTAGGGTTGCTAGCAGCAATTTTAATAGATTTTTCATCAGTCTTTTTTAATACTTTTAGGGTTGATTTTTAATTTCTTTTTCAGCTTGCGCTGTACTCAATTTCTATGCCATTACAATCTTTTATAGTAAATTTTTCGATTGATTTTAATTTGTACGGTTGAATTACTCTTACTTTATCGTAAACAAGAGAATAATCCTCTTCTAAATTTTTAGAATATAACTTTAGCCGTTGATTTTCACTTACAAAGTTTTTCAAAATAGGTTTAACCAGCAACCAATTTTTATCATTTTTGAGCAATATCGTTCCTTTTATTGGGCATGAAATTATCCTACTGAATCCAAGGTAATTTTGGTAATACGATGCAGTTAGCTCAGGTGAATCGACCCAAATTGTTGGTATAACAATACCTTTCTTATTCGAATTATTACAACTTATCAAATGGCTAAACCATTTATGAATGCATCCATATGCTTCCATCTCAATAATTATTAACGGAAACAAAATTAGATTGATGCTTTGTGTTTACATAAAATCAATCGACCAATTGGGATTATTAGTAGGTGAATGAAGAAAAAAAGAGGTTAAGGTTAAGGTTAAGGTTAAGGTTAAGGTTAAGTATTTATAAAATCGTTAATCCAATTGCCAACAATATCGCTATGCTTTGGCATGTTAAGGCTTTGGATGCCTTCTTTTACTGTCTGTTCCCCAATCCGATTAGTTCTATCCTCCATCAAATATTTTACATAGTCTGCCGTAAACTCCGGATGGCCTTGTATGCCCAACATTTTGTTTCCAATTTGTATCATCCCAACTGGACATCTGGGAGCTTTTGCGATAACTTTGCTATTTGGAGGTAAGACTTGAATCTGATCCTGACAGGACATAAGCAGATTTACTTTAGGTTGATTAGGATTCATCCAACTCGCAGCCTCTAAAACTTCAAATTGATGAACCCCTACGCACCAACCCATTGGCGACTTTAAAACTTTTCCACCCATTGCCTCACCAAGCATCTGGTGTCCAAAACAAACCCCTATGCAGTATTTATCAGCCTTTGAAATATCGCGTATAAAGACTTTTAACTTATTTATCCATTCAATATCATCATAAACAGAATACTTTGATCCAGTTATAATCCAAGCCTCATGCTCATGCGCGGATTTGGGAAACACGCCATCGCAAACATAATAGTTAACCAATTCGTGTTCGGGTAAAAGATTGCCAAAAAGTTCGGGGTAACCAGGGAAACCCTCTTGAATATAATCGCAAACGAGCAGTCCTATTTTCATGGTAAACAGTTTAATGTTTCGATTTTAAAATTATTACTAACCCTTTACAACATCAACGGTGATGAGGGGTATAGCCCTCTTGGTATAGAAGCAATAGCCACATCAATCTGTTCAATAATGTTATCCTTATCTTTTGATAAAGTACCGCTAAGTATCAAATTATTTGACACATGGTTACTTCGATAGATCACATTACTTAGCTCTGTTAAACCAATAAATGTTCTCAACTCCTCGTAAAGTTCAACTACAGAAAGCGAAATATACTCTCCCTTAAACCTATCTTTAAAATGATTCTCGCCAAATGGCATGCTTAACGTTAAAGTCGATAGAAATCGAGGGTTGATTTTATTGATAATTCGGGCAGAGTTAACAGCATGTTGCTTAGTAAATTGCTTGCCTCCAAGTCCGTTAATAATCATTATTGATGTCTCAATTCCCGCATTATGCGCCTTTAAAATACCGTCAACCGTTGATTGAGATGTTTCACCTTTGTTAATCAGCTGTAACAGCTCATCATCACCCGTTTCGATGCCAACATAAAGTAGTTTAATGCCAAGTTCTCTTAGCTTTTTAAGCTCATCATCGCTTTTACTCAATATATCCTTTGGTAATGCGTATGATGAGATCCGTTGAATTCGTCCAAAATGTTTATTAATCTCCTCGAGAATGGGAATCAGATTATTTGCCGATAAAACAAATGCATTCCCATCGGCAAGGAAAACCTTTTTTGCACCAACATATATCTTCGAAAGGGTTTCAATCTCAGGCTTTAGCTCTTCAATTTTACGAACCTTAAACTTTTTTGAGGTATACATCTCACAAAATGCACATCGATTCCAAGAACAACCTAAAGTTGCTTGAATTATCGCCGAATAAGCCTCGGCTGGAGGGCGAAATAGCGGTTCGTTGTATTTAAAGTACATAATGAGAATATAGGCTTCAAATGTAGTCTTTTTTGAAAAATGTTTCTTTGACTGTTTTGCTTTAGAGTAGTTTCTATTTTCTCAACGCTCATCTCTAGCAATTTATTAAAGCCAATCACAAACCACTTGTCGCTTGTCACTTGTCTTTTTTCTATATCCCAAAATAAAGAATTGATATAAACACTTTAGCATCTCATAAATTTTCATATATTTAACTATAAAATAATCTGTTATGAATAAGTGGCAACTTAAATTCAAGATTAAGATTAACCGCACCTGCCTGTTCATAATTAATTTCTGATTTCAAATTCCAAATCTTCAAAACTTATTTAATGATACCCATAATTGGATATCATTGCAATTATCATTATTTATAAATTATTAATTAAACCTTAAAACTATGACATTTATAATAACTGGAGCAAACCTTAAAATAGAAGATGTTGTAAGAGTTGCTCGACATAACGAGAAAGTTGAATTACATCCTGACTGTGTTGAAAAGATTAAGAAATGCCGTGCGATGCTCGACAAAAAGATTGCTGCACACGAAATTATGTATGGCATAAATACTGGGATTGGGGAGTTTTCGGAGGTAGTTTTAAAAGATGAACAGATACAGGATTTTCAAAAATATCTAGTATATAACCATGCAGCAGGTATCGGTAACCCATTAGCTATTGAGTATGTTCGCGCAGCGATGCTCGGTCGCATCAACGTTCATGCTCATGGGAACTCAGGCTGCCGCCTTGAGATAACTCAAACCTTTGTTGATATGCTTAACAAGGGAGTTACTCCTTACGTTTGCGATAAAGGTTCGGTTGGTGCTTGCGGCGACCTTGCTCCCATGTCGCAAATTGCGCTTTTACTAATGGG
Source organism: uncultured Rikenellaceae bacterium (assembly GCA_964390565.1). GTDB lineage: Bacteria > Bacteroidota > Bacteroidia > Bacteroidales > Tenuifilaceae > UBA8529. The sequence goes on along the minus strand of CAYMII010000001.1, from coordinate 68,063 downwards.
CGAAGGCCATGCTTACTACAAAGGTGAATTCCTTGAAGGCAAAGAAGCAATGAAACGTGCTGGTATTGAAACTCCTGGCCTACATGCTCGCGACGGATTAGCGGCAATCAACGGTTCCAATGTACTTACCGCCATGAGCGCCATAATGATTTACGAAACCGAGCGTTTTCTGAAACAGGCTGAAATTGCTTGCGCCATGTCGCTTGAAGCATTAAAGGCAAACCTAAAACCTTATCACCCAAAAATTCTTGAAGTACGTGGATTTGCTGGAGGTATGCGCAGCGCAGCTGCCATTCGAAAGGTAACAAAGGGTGGCGATTTGGCCGAAGGCAAGCTAAAAACCAAAGTTCAAGATGCTTACTCGATGCGCTCAACCCCACAGGTTATCGGTGCTGCACACGATGCAGTAAAATACGCTCGTGAACAGGTTGAAATTGAATTAAACGGTGTTGGTGACAACCCAATCTTCTTTGCTGATGAGAATTTAGCCCTTTCAGGTGCCAACTTCCAAGGCTCGCCTATTTCATTGCCAATGGATTTGGTAGGTGCAGCAGTTACAATGGTTTGCGTTCTATCAGAACGAAGGATGAATCGCCTTAACAACCCTGCTTTAAGCGTTGGCTTACCTCCATTCCTAACCAAAGATCCAGGAATGTTCTCGGGTTTAATGCTTAGCCAGTATACTGCCGATATGCAGATTGTTGAACAGCGTATTCTTTGTATGCCAGCTTCAATACAATCAATTCCAGCAGCTGCCGATCAAGAGGACTTTGTATCGATGGGTATGAACACTGCCATAAAGAATTTTCAAATTCTTGATAATGCCTTCGGCATTTTGGGTATAGAGTTTATGGCTGCGGCTCAAGCGCTCGACCTACGTGAGAAGTTAGAAACTCCTTACAAATATGGAATTGGCACTCAAAAAGCAAAAGATACAATACGTAAGCACGTTAATTTCTTAGATATCGACCGTCCGCTTTACCCCGACCACAATAAGATGAAAGAACTAGTAAAAACGGGTGAAATTCTTGAAGAGGTTGAGAAGGAAGTTGGTACTTTAGCATAGGCTAATCAATTAAAAGAAAGACCTGTCTAAGATGGCAGGTCTTTTATTTTATACAAGTTTTAAACACAGAGGGCCACGGAGTTCATCACAGAGTAATTAAGTTTATTCGATCAACTGATTCTTCTCCTCCCATCTTAACTCCAAATCCTGGTCAAGTCGAGCAGCAGAAGGAAATGTTGGGATAAAAAACATAATAATAATTGCAACTATTCCCACAAAAAGAAACTGACCAGTTAATAAAAAAGCGATGATAGTTAAAAATGATGGGCCTTCGAGTAGTGCCCAGCGAATAATTTGGGCGGCTCTATACTCAACTAATTTTTGTTCTAAACTCTGGCTTTGTTTTAACTTATTAAGTTTGTTTTTAAAAACAAAATAGCTTGCTGCAATGCTAGTAGCGGCAAATAATGGAATAATATAAATAAAAATATCACCTAAACTAGCCTCGCCAAAACTGGCTCCGGTTTGAATTACAAGGTAAATGGCAACAGCCAAAAAGAATAGTTGCCCAATAATTAGCGCAGAACAAATTATTTGACTTTGTTTTATGATTTGGGTTAATGATTGATTTTGAGTCATAATGTTTAGGTTAGTTTATGTTTTTTTCAAATTCAGCAACAACTAGCATTGCTTTCTCATAATCATCTTTTGAAACTACAACTTTAACAGATGCTATTCCACCAGAACTAGCATACCAAGGTGCAATTGTTCCCATAGCCTCATCCTTTAAAAAGGCTTCAATCTCAGTATCTTCAAGAAGACTTTTAAGCATTTCGGCTTGCATAATTGTACCTGCAAAAACTACAACTGGATCCATATCTTAATTTTAATATTAATTGAAAGGTCTATTTATAAATCTATTAGTTTATCAAAACTTAAACTACTTTACCTCATATCTTGATTGCAAAAAATCAATAGTCTCTTTCATAAGACTTTTAAGAACATCTTGATTGATGTCAGATAACTTTTTAATGTATATGCATGCTTTACCCATTTTATATTTTCCTAAATCTTTTAGTAGATATTCATGCTCTTTTGCTCCTGTGTAAACGTAAAGCGAAATAGCGGCCTTACGAGGCGAAAAACCAATAAGAGGCCAATCTCCCTCCTGGCTACTTCGCTCCGATTTGTAATGGTAGCGACCAAAACCTATAATGGATGCTCCCCACATCTTTGGCTCAAAACCGGTAAAATCTTGCATTAACTTTAGCAACTCAAAACTATCCTTACGTTTTTGTTCACTATCAGCAAATTGGTTAATAAACTCGCTAACGTTTGCGCTATTTTGTTTTGTTTTTAGCTCTGCCATAGTATTTTATGTTTTGCTTTTAAATAACTGGCGACAACGTTTCCGTAGCAAGAAATGTTGGGGAGTTAAGAACCGAACATTTATCCGCCGTTAGAAGCTTAGTTAAAGGTAATAAAAATGCTGCATCTGCAATATCTAGCCCCAATATTTTTTGCTACGTGTTAGGCGTAGTTATTTATAATTCATCACGATACTTGAGAATCCACCTTTGCTGTCAAAATATGATTCTATTGTTCCCCAACCAAATTTTCTTTGATCTCCAATTTCAATACTTAGCCAATCTTCAAATGTTATCTTTTTTCTTTTCTCTTTTTCTTCAGTCCAATTATTCCAATTCATTTCTCTTAATTGTTTTTCTTCAAAAGTGAACGAAATCATCTTAAGGGTTTCTTCGAAGAATGTAAATCTAAAATTGAAATATTTGTCATATAGTTTCAAATTTTCAGTTGAATAATGAATCCAACCGTTTTTAATATCCAAAATCTTCAAAGTGTCAGATGTGAAGTATTCTATAATTTCTAAAGGAACAGTCTGCTTGGTAATTTTTAATTTCTCCGAAATAATTATTTGTCCTTCGAAAGAATTTATTAGATGTCTCGGCTTTGTAGTGTTCATGAATGTTGTTTTATCTTCAATAATTACGCCTAACTAGTTTATAAATAAAGTCTTTGTAACTTACACATTCACAACGAAATTAATAAATCAAAGTGAATAGTAATGAAGTTTTTTTGTTTTTATATTAACAGTGGCACTGGAGCCTTAAAAAAGAACCCAAAAACTAAACTAATTTTAAAAAACACTAAAACTTTGAAACACTGTAATAATAAACCTACAGCCTATAGCCTAAACACCTACAGCCTAATTCACCTCCATAATGTATCCCACAGTTGGAATACTTGTAATCTTAATATTGGAATCGTTTTTGAGGTACTTGCGTAACTTGGAGATAAATACATCGAGGCTGCGGCCTGTGAAGTAATCGGAGTAACCCCAAATTTCAACCATTAACTCCTCACGTTTTACAAGTCGCCCACGCGATTGGCAAAGAATTTTTAGGATTTTGGCTTCTTTTACTGTTAGCCTTATGGAACTATCGCCAATGGTAAGCTGCTGCTTTTCACAATCGAAATGATAACATCCAATATCAACAGATTCTCTGGTCTCGGCTACTTTTCCTTCGCCCTCACGGCTGATACGGCTCATGATTGCTTTAATCCTGTAAAGCAATTCCTCCTCATCGAAGGGTTTTGTTATATAATCGTCGACTCCAAAGGCAAAGCCTTTGATCTTATCCTCCCTCATGGAGCGTGCTGAGAGTATAATGATAGGAACCTTTTTATTTATCCCTTTAATCTTCTCAATAAGCGTAAATCCATCCATATTGGGAAGCATAATATCAACTATGCACAAATCGTAAGAAGCCAGCTGAAATCCTTTAAAACCCGCGATACCATCGTTATAAAGTTTAACATCAAATCCCTGCGATTCCAGATAATCCACAAGCAGAAAACCTAGATTTACATCGTCCTCAACAAGAAGTACACGTATTTTATCGAGTGATTGTGTCATTTTGTATTGCTGTTAATTCTAAAGTTGTTTGACTGTTGCTCTATTTAGTTTTCCATTTCTCTTCGCTCACCTCTCTCCTCTCACTAGCTCTATCACAAACATACTCCCCTTCCCTTTATTGCTCGAAACCGAAATCTTTCCTCCTAATTTTTCAACAATCGATTTTACGTGGAAAAGACCTAATCCAAATCCTTTAACATCATGAACATCGCCCTGGGGAACGCGATAAAACCTATCAAAAATCTTTTGTTGATGTTCTGATGGAATGCCAATCCCATTATCAATTATCTCAATTGCAATGCTATGGGTTTTTACTTTAAGGTGAATATCAATTTTCAAGGCTTTATCGCAATACTTAATTGCATTATCGATTATGTTACCGATAGCAATATGCAGCTGATCTATATTGCTTGATAATGAAAAATCAGATCCTGTTTTTTGGATTGTTACAACGCCACCCTTTTCATCGATTTGTGGCTGAAACGATTCAACAACATCCTCAACAACCTTTGCTAAATCAACAATCTCGAGACTAGTTGGTAAAATATTATCGCTTTGTGATGCTTTTAGAAGTAATTCAACCCTCTCCTTTAGCCTATGCTGTTCATCTCTAATTATCCCTGAATACGACATCAGCTTTGGATCGCTTTCAATAGCTTCGTTTTTTGAGAGCATACTATTGGCAAAGCCAATATTGGTGAGCGGAGTCTTAAACTCGTGTGTCATATTATTGATAAAATGCCGTATGTGCTCAGATGTTTCACGTTCACGCTTATAAAATCGATATATCAACAAAAACGAAAGGGTTACAAGAACAACAAGTATTATAGATGTAATAAAGATTGTTCCAATTTGAGCCAAAATAAAATCACTCTTTTTAGGAAAGTTGATTTTCAGCTCATAACCTTTCTGCTGCAACTTCTCTGATAAATTACTAGTTATATAACATCCGCGTGGAATCTTCTGATTATCAACGGTCAAATCTACAATATCATAATCAAAATCGAGGTTAATACCATAGAAGTTTAAATCGCTTTTGATAATAGAATCGACGTTTGCAACCTGTTTTAGAGTTAAAGTTAATAGTCTACACGAAGAGCATCGTTTTTGCTGGGTGCAACTCTTGTACTTCTCGAGATTATTCTCGATTCGTTGTAGAGCCATCCCTACGCTTCGATTGAACTGTGCTTCTTGCAATCGAGCCTCTTTAAGCACCCAATTTATCTGGATTCCAACAAGAGAGATTAAGCAAACAATAGTTGCAATCAGAAGAAATAGTTGAAGTTTTGATCGATTCATGTTGCAAAAATAGCAATGATTTGATTCAAAAAGAGAAATTTAACATCTCTATAACATGAATTAACCACGCTATAACATTCTCTTCGCTTACAAGAAACTACTTTTGTGATGCTGTATTGCTGTAATGCAGTTTAAATTGAAAATCATCAAACTAAAATCATAAATATGAAAAAGAGAATTATTGTTGGTATTGCAAGTTTTGCTGTTTTAGCATTAATCGTTGTAATTGCTTTAGGCGCTCAAAGCGGAAAAAACGAAAAAGTTACTGCTACTGAAAAAACTGAGAGTTGTCTTCCAGAGAGCTGCAGCGGTTGCCCTAGCGCTTCGACCTGCGCTGATGTAACAACCCCAGCTGATACAACTGCTTGCAAAGCAAAATGCGCTGATAAAAAAACTTGCGATAAAGCTAAATGCGAGAAGTGTGATAAGAAAGAAGCTTGCGCTAAATCGGGCGAGTGCACAAAGAAAGATTGTACAAATAAATCAGCCAGCTGCACTAAAGATGCAAAAACTTGCACAAAATCAGCCGATTGCAAGAAAGAATGCCCTAAGAAATAGTATTAGTTAATTTGGTTTATTTAGGTTTAAAAACCTTAAAATCCCTAGACGCTCATCTGCTAGGGATTTTTTGTTTAACTTTATGTCTCAAATAATTTTTCAAATGCAAAAGTTTAAAACAAATCCTTTTAGGTTGATTTTTCAACTAGCAGTAATCGGTTTTTTAGTATTCATGGGTATAAGATTTTATGCTGATAAGAGCTACTACCCCGATTTCGAAGCATACTGCCCATTTGGTGGAGTTCAAGCTCTATCGAGCTACTTTGTTAACAACTCTCTGGCCTGCTCAATGACCAGCGCACAAATCGTTATGGGTGTTATTCTAATTGCTGTAATTGTTCTTGTAAGTAAACTTTTCTGTTCATTCATCTGCCCTATTGGAACAGTTTCGGAATGGATTGGTAAGCTAGGCGAAAAGCTAAAAATACGCTATACTATTTTAGGCATAGCCGATAAAGTATTACGTTCGCTAAAATATGTATTGCTCTTTATTACCGTTTATTTCACTGTAACATCAAGTGAACTGTTCTGTAAAAAATTCGACCCATACTACGCTGCTGTTACAGGTTTCGACTCGGATGTTTCAATAATAATGGCTATTTCATCACTAGTACTAGTAATTCTAGGTTCATTCTATATCAGACTTTTTTGGTGTAAATATATTTGTCCCCTAGGCGCATTATCGAATGTATTCAGATTCTTTATTCTTTTTGTATCCCTAACCTCAATTTATGTTTTACTGCTTTGGTTTGGTGTTAAAATTAGCTTTGTTTGGCTGCTTTCAATCCTCTGCATCTCGGCATACATTCTTGAACTACTTAGTCTAAAAAACAAAGTTTTCCCATTTCTTAAGATTACCAGAAACACTGAAACTTGTACTAGCTGCAAATTATGCAACAAAGCCTGTCCCCAAGCTATTGATGTAGCTTCGCAAGAAACAGTTAAGCACGTTGATTGCAATATGTGTGGCGACTGCATTCAGGTTTGTCCCGAGAAAGATACTTTAGCCATTAACCGAAAAGGAAGAAATTGGTTAACCGCATTAATACTTGCTATTCTAATTATTATTGGAATTATAGTTGGAAAAACGTTTGAAGTTCCAACCATTGCTGAATATTGGGGCGATGCAAGCAAAAAGGATCATATGAGTGTTTATCAACAATCGGGTTTAAAAAATATCAAGTGCTTTGGCAGCTCGAAGAGCTTTTCGAACAAGATGAGAAAAGTTAAAGGGGTTACTGGAGTATCAACATATGTTGGCACAAAAACCGTAAAAGTTTGGTTCGATCCAACTATTATTGACACCTTGAGCGTTCAAAAAACTATTTTTGTACCAGTAAAGGTATTAATCCAAAAATCGATAGATGAAACTGATAGCGTTCAGGTTTTCAACCTAAAGGTTGATAATTTCTTCGACCCTTACGATACAAACTACCTAACCTTACTTCTAAAACAAAATAAGTTAATCTATGGATTTACAACCGAATTTGATTGCCCTGTAAAAGTTACTATCTACACCGCAAATGATATAACAATTACTCAAGAATTAATCAAAAGTATTGTTGAACAAAAGCAGGTTGAAAAAGTACTTTCCGATAAAACAACTCAAATGTTTGACTTAAACTATGAAGTTGTAAGCATAGCAAAAGCGCCCAATCTAACGAGTGGAAAAGAAGTAATTCTAAGATTAAAATAGATTAGCAAGTTATGCCTTGAACAGGAGCGAGCTTATATTCGCTCCTGTTTCATTTCATACCCTTGAAAAATTCTGTTTACTGCCCATTTTTTATGCTTTTTTACCAAGTTTCTTGCTGAGATTAAACCTATGACTGTTTATATCGTTTAATGATTTTGAGAATGTTTAGTTTTACACTGTAATTTATAATAACGTGATAAAGAAGATATTTATACCCTTTTCCGCATTACTCCTCACCTTGCTACTAGTTAGCTGGGGAGGAACAGGTCATAAAAAGATTAGCGAATACGCAGGGCTTTCGTTTAACTCCGAGATGAGCGAGTTTAACTCGTGGATTACATTCATTAAAGATCACGCCTCGGATCCTGACTTTAACGGAGAATCTAAAACGAGACACTATATTGATATTGATAACTATCCCGGATTTAATCAGGATGGGAAAATTGAACAAAACTACTCTTTAGCTTGCAATAAATACGGGACAACCTTTATCAACAGCAATCAAGGTGGAGCTCTTCCTTGGGTTACAGAAGAAACTTACAACTATCTTGTTAACTGTTTTGTAGCACGAGAATTTGATAAAGCCAAGCAGTTTGCAGCAAATCTAGGGCATTACGTTGCCGATGGGCATATGCCCCTGCACATTACTAAAAACTATGATGGACAATACACTGGCAATGATGGTATCCATTCTCGATTTGAAACATCAATGATAAATGCAAAGAATTCAAGTATTATATATTCAGGCTCAAGTATTAATGTAATTCCAAATGTTAACCAGTATATATTTAATTACATCTACGAGAATAACAAATATGCTGATTCAATTATAATTGCTGATAATTATGCAAAAAGCATTAGCGGAGGAAGCACTTCTTCATCAATATATTATGATGCAATGTGGAGTAAGTCGAGCAAATATACGGTTATGCTTTTCAAAAATGCATCTCATGCATTGGCAGAGCTGATTTATACCGCTTGGGTTACAGCGGGGAAACCATCGCTTACAAGCACCGATATTGAAAACCCAAACCTTCAATTCACTGAGATTCTTGAGCCAAACTCTCCAAATCCATTTAAAGAAAAAACAACGATTAAGTATAATCTCCCTGAAAACTCTGATGTTACGATAAGGGTAAATGATATGCTTGGAAATACAGTTGCTACTCTAATCCATGGGTTTAAAACTGCCGGTAACTACAGTGTTGATTGGTACCCAGAAAATGCTCATCAAGGAATTTATTTCTTAGTGCTCGATACACCAAAATTGCATAAGGTTAGGAAGATGATGATTGTTAGGTAGATTGTTATGAGTTATAAGAGGTGAGAGATGAGACGCATCTACCTATTATTCAACCTCCAGCCATTAACAATATAGGAGTTATTGGATGGATTTACATCTACTCCATGCTCATCGAGCAGTTCGACCTTTTGTATTTTTCTAAATAGAGTCTTTTCGATAATAAAACTAGATGCATCGTTTTTCCATACTTCTGGGGAGTAATGAACTTTTTCAGTTGTTCCATCTTGATAAATAATCTTTAGATCAATCATAGACGGATAACGTCCAATACGCTCAATGTTTATGGCGTATTTATCATTCTTTTCAACAATTTCTTTAATGCTTAAATCGACATACCCAAATTCATAAACCCAAGGTTTAATGAACCAATGGATATCTTTACCCGAAACATTTGTAATTGTATTTAAAAAATCCATTGGCAAAGGGTGCTTACCTTTCCATTGAGTCATAAACTCATGTAAAGCCTTTTTAAATAGCTCATCGCCAATCAAATCTTTTAGGTTAAGGAAGAATAATGCTGATTTCGGGTATGATAAGTACTCGTACACAGGATTTCGGAGCGTATTTGAATTTGTAAATAGAGGCAAATCTAACATTGAGCCCATATCGGGTTGATACTCCTCTACAAAGCATAACTTGGCGAAATTGGGGTCCATCTCCGAAACATAATAATAAGTAGAGAAAGTTGTAAGCCCTTCATCCATCCAAGCATGTTTTACCTCATTAAAACCGCAGTAAAATGGGAAATAGGAGTGAAATATTTCATGTGCTGTTAAGTCAATGGTGCTGTGCACATCTTCGTATGAACGATTATTAACAATCATTGGGTACTCCATCTCGCTTAAACCATTAAAAATTGTAATTTTTGGGAAAGGAAATGGAACTGCAGGAAAGTTAAAACTCATTAATTCAATGGCTTGGCGACCATAATTTACGACCTTATAAAAATCCTTTGAATCCTTATTGTAAGCAACATCGAGCATTGTTTTTCTTCCCGTTTTCTTATCAACTATAACGCTTGTGGCATCCCATAGATAGTGATTACTTGTTCCAAATGCAAAATCAGATACATTCTCAGCCTTAAATCGCCAAGTACTATTTTCCTTCGATCTTGTAAATTCTGGGTTTTCGAGATCGTTGATATCAATAATTTTCATTACAACATTTGATTGGGTGGCCGCCTTGTACCTAGCTAGGTATTTATCAGCCAAAACCTCATCGGGGTTTGAAAGTATTCCTGTTGCCCATACAACATAGTTATTAGGCATTGTTATAGAAACATCAAAATTGCCAAAATCATTATAAAACTCCTGCCCGTTAGTATACTTGTAGTAATTCCAGCCATCAATGTCGTCGTAAACGGCAATGCGAGGGAAAAAGTAGGCAACAAAGAAACTTGTTGAATCAACAGCTCCAGTTCTTATGTGTGAATTCCTATTTAGCGTATAATGCCAACTGATTTGAATTGAAATTTGCTTATCGGGCAATAGTTTTTTCTTCAGCTTTAAACGAAGCAAAGTATGCTCTGTATAAAGTAATTCGGCCATTTCCTGCTCAGTCAGTTCAAAACCATTTATCGAGATTTTATCAATGAAAACACCCTCCGATTCATCAGCGGGTTCAATGTCAGCATCACGCATATTTCCCTTTTTAAACATATTTGGAAAAAGATGAAAAATTAGATGCTTTAAGGTATCGGGGCTGTTATTTGTGTACGTTATAACTTCAGAACCTGAGATTAGAAGTGTTTTAGGATCTAAATTTACATCAATCTTATAGTCTGCACGGTTCTGCCAGTAAAGCATTCCGGGCTTTCCATCATTTGATCTTGTTTTCTTGGCAATAGCCTTTTGAACGTTAATGGGGATAAAAATATCGTTCGTTTGTGAGAAACTCTGAACGGATAATAATATGCATGCAACTAATCCTATTCGCTTAACCAATCCCATACCACCACAGATATTAATTAACCGAAAGTAAGTAAAAAAAATGAATCCTCGATTATTTAACAAAACTATAACGCCACTTTCTTGTTAAATGAATCGTAACCTTATAGCTTTGCAAGCGTAATAGACTTCGAATTATATTAAGATGCTAAAGCGTTTAACATATAAAATTGTTGCAGTGGTTCTGCTTATTCCTTTTATAGCAGCATCAACTGGGCTTAGCATTTTTGTTCATAATTGTGCCTGTGAAGGTAGAGTAATAGCAACCCTTTTTGTTGAGCATAAATGTCATGAAGCACAAGTCCATACTTGTTGTGAGACTATCAACCTCGATATTGTTATTGATTCAGATAGCGATTGTGGTTGCAAAACTGAACATTTTACGATAAAGGTTGATGAGCAGTTTACAGTTTCTAACACTCCAGTTTTAATTTCAGATAACGATTTTCTTGCAATACATCATTTTAATAACAAAAACGAAGCTGCTGGATTAGGTCAAGGCGTAACAGAGAAAAATAATCTTTATCTCCCCACAAATTCACCGCCTATAAAACCGGCAGGTCGAGCTCTTATCAACCTGCTTCATCAGAGTAAAACTCCTGATTTCATTTCATAGCGCTTTTGAGTTTAAAATTCAAAGGTTGAATTTTAACTATCAACTTTTAGCCTAACAGGCTATTAGAAGTTATTAATTAATCATAACTAATTGCTATGAAACTATTTAGATATATCATTGGTATATATCTCATCTTTTTAACCGCCTCAATTAATGCCCAAGATTTGAAGGGAAGAATTATGGAAAAGAATGAGAAAGGCGAAATAACGCCTATTGCTGGAGCAAATATTTATTGGGCTGGTATTAACATTGGAACAACAACTGACTCGAAAGGTGAGTTTAAGCTAAAACGCGAAAACAGCCATATGCTTGTTATCAGCTTTGTTGGATTCAAGAGCGATACTTTGCATATTGAGAATGATCAGGATTTTATTGAACACTCATTAGTGCAAGAAGCATACCTTGAAGATCTTACAGTAAAAGGTTATTCATCAGGAGCACATTTTCAACGATTAAGCACTCTTCAAGCCCAGGTTGTAACAAAAAACGAACTTCAAAAGGCTGCATGCTGTAACCTTTCCGAGAGTTTTGTTACAAACGCATCTGTTGACGTATCCTATAGCGATGCTGTAACTGGAGCAAAGCAAATACAATTACTTGGTTTAGCAGGCACTTATACACAGCTGCAAGCTGAAAACATCCCAATTTTAAGAGGTTTAGGATCAACCTTCGGGTTGAATTTTGTTCCGGGTTCGTGGATGGAATCAATTCAGATATCAAAAGGAACAGCATCGGTTGCTAATGGTTACGAAAGCATTACAGGACAAATAAACATCGAGTACAAAAAGCCTATAGGTGAGGAAAAACTCTTCGTAAACATGTACTCTAACGATGAAGGCATGTCGGAAGTGAATGCTAATTACGGATTTAATGTAACCGATAAGCTTTCATCTATGGTGCTTGTACATGGCGAATACTCTCAGAATAGAACAGATCATAATATGGATTCATTCCTTGATCATCCGCTTGTAAGGCAGTATAATATATTTAACCGCTGGAATTATCACGGAGATAAGTTTGAATCGCAATATGGTATAAAGTATTTAAACGAGGAGCGCGTTGCAGGTAATGTTAAGTACAATGCTGGAGATGTAATATCAACAAGCAATCCATTTGGAATTGATGTAAACATATCGAGACTCGAAACATTTAGTAAAATGGGCTATATTTTTGATAGAGCTGAAACGAGTATTGGATTTATCAATTCAGTATCTCACCACGATCAAAAATCACAATTTGGCTTAAAGAGTTATAATGCAAATCAGCTAAGCTATAATTCAAACTTTATATTCATAACATATATAGGAACAACAAACCATAGCATTAAAACTGGGTTAAGCTTAAATTATGATGATTATAACGAAAAGTTAAATGCCATAAATCTCGATAGAAGAGAAATTGTTCCTGGCAGCTACCTCGAATATACCTATAAGTTTCTCGAAAAGTTTACATTTATGAGTGGTATTCGATACGATTATCATAATAAGTATAAAGGTTTCATTACACCACGTTCACACATCAGGTATCAACCTTTTGAACAATTAACGCTAAGAGGAAGCATCGGTAAAGGGTTTAGATCGGCTAATATCATCAGCGAAAACAGCTATCTCCTTGCAAGTTCACGAAACATTATAATTAGCGAGACTCCAAAGATGGAGGAAGCGTTAAATACTGGTTTAAACATCACCCAGCGATATAAGCTTAATGGAAGGGAATTGACAATTAGCACTGATTACTATCGTACAGATTTCAATAATCAGATTGTTGTTGATATGAATAAGGATGTAAACTCTATATACTTCTACAACCTTAAAGGCAAATCCTACTCAAATAGCTTTCAGGTAGAGGTTAGCTATCAACCATTCGAAAGGTTTGATGTAACGGCTGCTTGGCGACTAAACGATGTAAAAACCACAATTAACGGCAAACTTGAGCAAAAGCCATTGCTAAGCAAATACAAAGGCTTAATATCATTAGGTTACAAAACACCACTCAAAAAGTGGCAATTCGACTACTCTGTACAGTTTAATGGAGGAGGCAACATGCCCGATATGAGCGGTTATCCTGCTGATTTGCAACATGAATCGTCATTTGCGCCTTACGCAATTATGAATGCTCAAATAACTAAGTATTTCCGTAAATTTGAGGTTTATATTGGAGGCGAAAACCTAACTGGTTTTATGCAGAAAAATCCAATAATTTCGCCTGAAGACCCATACAGCCCATACTTTGATGCATCAATGGTTTGGGGACCTTTATCCGGAAGAAGAATTTATGCAGGAATTAGAATGACAATTTTTAAATAATTAAATGAATATGAATACAAATAGGTTTATTGTAGCAAACATGAAATGCTCAGGATGTGCAAATATCATTAAGAATGAGCTAAGCAGCACCGAGGGAATATCGGAAATTTACATCGATATTACCAAATCGGAAGTGATTGTAAACTACAACTCCGAGGTGCTTAGCGCAAAAGATATTGCTCATAAACTGGGTACTATCGGTTATCCTGTTGAATCACAATCGTAAAACTAAAAAACAAGAAAATGAAAGCAATAAGTATTTTATCATCAGCTATTATAGCTTGTGCATTACTAATTGGAATGCCACAAAGCGCATCGGCTCAAAAGAAAGACGAAACAAAAGAGGTTTGCATTTCGGCAACACTTCATTGTAAATCATGTCAAAAGAAGGTTGAGCGTGAGATTGCCTTTGAAAAAGGAGTTAAATCGGTTACCACAAACCTCGAAGAGAAAACAGTAACTATTAAGTACGATGCTTCAAAAAATAACGATGAGAAACTAGCGGAAGCGGTTAAAAAGCTTGGCTACGAGGTGAAAGTTTTAAAAGCAGAAGAGAAAAAGAAGGAAACTAAGTAGAGAGGTGAGAGGTGAGAGGTGAGTTCGAAATCTTAACTAGAAATAAAAGAGTGATGAGTTTTACTTATCACTCTTTTTTATTGCTGTAAACAAGCCTTTTATCAACACAAAGTACTGGATAGGCATAGTTAACAGGTTTAGAATTATCGATTGCTGAATTAGCGTTGCAACTAGCATTTGTGAGTAAATTAATGCTATAAGATATAGGAATACCAGAGGGAATGGCAATAGTAATATGGCTAAAATTAGCCCTAAACCAACGGCAACAGAATATGCTATTAAGGTGTTCCTATTCTTAAATGACTTCTCGATAAAGTGCTCAAGGTATTGAGAAGTGCTAGAATATGCTTCACTAACATCAAAAGTCAAACTATCATCGCCAAGAAGAATCTCACCGCTTTTCTGTTTTGATATCTCTACCTCAGGATTTACGGCATCTTTAAATTTTTCATACCATTTATTGGCTTTGTATGATGCTGCATCAGCAACAATCATTGGATTTTGTGTAATAACCCCTTCCCCGCCCTGCTGGGTCAGATATTTTGCAATTGATGTTTGTGAAAACCACACCCAGTTTATGGTTGAGATTTGTAATCTATTCCAAAATCCCTCTGCATAAGGTTTTGGGTAAATGGTCAGCAGCGAAAGGCTTTTGTGCTGCATATTCGCGATAGCATTCGCAATCAGCTGAACATCAACAATTAGACCTGAGTCGATGAATACAATATATTGACCTCTAGCGATTTGCGACAGTTTCTCAAAAGCATAGCACTTACGATTCCACCCGTTATTTATATCGTTCCCATTGAACAATCGGAACCTCTTATCGCCGGCAGCAAATTGGCTAATAACATCAACCGTTTTATCGGTTGATTGGTCGTTAAAAATCAAAACCTCAAAATCAGTATGAGTCTGTTTACTCAAACCAAGTAGTAAGTTCCCAATGCCTTTTTCGGCATTCTGAGCATATATTAGAATCGATATGAACGTACCCTGTGTTGGTATCCCAGCAGGTAAGAATGGTCGCTTAAAATAGTTATAAAGCACCACAAATAATCGGTACAGCGCAAAAAGCAGAAATGGTAAAACGATATAAAAACCTAGCATTAACGACTTTTTCTTTGAAAAAACATCTTGATTTACAACTCTCGAAGATAGTAAAAAGACGTTATGCTCAAAAGAGGGGCTCGAAATAAACTATCGTTGCTTTCAGATTAAAGACGTCAGACACTAGACATGAGACATGAGAACCCAGTACCCAAAACTCATTACTAATTCTTCACCGCTGAGTCGCAGAGTACGCAGAGGATTTAAACGCAAAGACACAAAGTCGCTAAGAAATTAACTGACAACTGACAACACACCCCTCACAAACCTACAGCCTACCCCCCTACCGCCTACATCTATACCTCACACCCCGAACAACCCCCACACGCATGTTTACTCTTTTTTGGTTTTAAGGATTTAAACACCGAATAACCCACATAAAACAACGTTAGAGCAACTATTATAAAAACTATTATGTTCTGAATCATATCTTATTCATTTAATTTTACAATCGATTTTTGTGATTCTTTGTGGCTTCGAGACTTTGTGGCAACTCTTATTTCCGCCACCAAGACACTAAGACACAAAGAAAACACTAAGACCTACTACCAACTCAACGCCATAGTCTTTAAATTATTAAACTTCCAATCTGATAAACCCCAAAGGCAACTAACCAGGCAAGTGCGGTTGTGTAAACCATTGTAAATACAGCCCATTTA
This sequence comes from uncultured Rikenellaceae bacterium, assembly GCA_964390565.1. Lineage (GTDB taxonomy): Bacteria > Bacteroidota > Bacteroidia > Bacteroidales > Tenuifilaceae > UBA8529. The sequence continues at coordinate 52,053 of CAYMII010000001.1, read as the reverse complement.
GCATTTGCCTCCCTTTTGATTGCAGCAATTACTGCAACGCAAGGGAAATAGATAAGCACAAACAACATTAGGGTTAGGGCAACCAATGGAGTAAACACCTTTCCCCCTTTCTTTGGACCACTTTTATACTCTTGCTGCTGCAGCTTAGTTTGTAGTCCAACCGATGTCTCATCGGCTTCTAAATCCGATTGGTAAAGCACACCCATTGAGCCAACTACAATCTCTTTTGCAGCAAGGCCTGTAATGATGCTCACTCCTATCTTCCAATCAAAACCTAGCGGCGAAATAACTGGTTCAATAAAATGTCCCATTTGCCCAATGTAAGATTTCTCAAGTCGTTCCGACTCCTTCTCAACCAACAAAAGGTTTACCTGCTCCTGTTTTGCCTCCTCTGAAAGTGAAGAATTGCTTGTTACAGTTTCGATCTGCTGATCGTAGTTTACCGAGTAGTTAACCTCCCTTGGGAAATAACCCATAGCCCATATCAATATTGATGCTCCAAGAATTATAGTTCCCATCTTTGTAATATACTGTACGCTCTTATTCCACATGTGGTTTGAGGTACTTCTAATGGTAGGAATACGATATGGAGGGAGTTCCATCACGAAAGGAATATCCTTTTTCTTAAAAAATATCCTCTTAAATACCAACGCCATTAAAATGGATAAAACTATGCCCGCAATGTATATCGATAGCAATACTAGCCCTTGTTTTGCTGGGAAGAACGCAGAAATAAGCAGAACATAAACTGGTAAACGAGCGCTACAGCTCATAAATGGAATGATGAGCATTGTTAGTATGCGATCCTTTCGGTTTTCGAGGGTTCGGGTTGCCATGATAGCAGGGACATTACACCCAAAACCCATCAAAAGCGGGATAAACGATTTTCCGTGCAGCCCAATCTTGTGCATTAGCTTATCCATGATAAACGCTGCTCGTGCCATGTAGCCTGTGTCCTCCATCAACGAGATGCAGAAGAACAGAATGATAATATTTGGCAAGAACACTATCACTCCACCAACTCCGCCAATTATGCCATCCACAAGTAAATCGTTTAAAGCACCTTCGGGTAAAGCGGTTTTAATAAAATCGCTTAAATACCCAACCCCAGCATCAATCCAATCCATAGGGTAACTACCCAATGAGAATGTTAGCTGAAATGTGGCCCACATCATCAAAAAGAAGATGGGAAAGCCAAACCATTTATGCGTTAAATAGTAATCGATATCGAGCTTTGCAGCCCTTTTGCTTTTATCGGATGGTTTATAGGTCTCCTTTAAAGCCCCTTTGATAAAACCATATTTTGCATCAGCAATAATGGTTTCGGTTTTTTCGTCGAATTCGATCTCCAGCTTGCTCCTCTCCTTATGAGCAGCCTCAAGAATTGCAACTCGATTTGGCATCTTCATAACTTCATCGATAAAGGCCTTATCCTTCTCGAGTAGTTTTATGGCTGCATATTGCGAGTGGTACTTATCGGTTAAAACGGGGTTCTTTTTAACCTCAACCTTAATGCGCTCAAGCGCACTGTTGATGGGTTCGCCATAGCTAACATGGATATGCCTTAGGGTTTGTTCTTTCTCCTCGTAAACCTCAATTATCTTCTCGAGCAGTTTATCAATCCCTTTGCCCTTTGCCGCAATGGTTGGAATAATTGGAATTCCAATCATCTGCCCAAGCATGGTGTAATCAAACTCATCGCCCGATTTTTCCAGCTCATCGAACATGTTCAAAGCAATAACCACCTTGATATTCATATCGATGAGCTGAGTAGTTAGATAAAGGTTTCGCTCAAGGTTCGAGGCATCAACAACGTTAACAACCATATCGGGCATATCGTTAACCAGGTGCTTGCGAACAAATAGCTCCTCGGGCGAATATTCTGAAATGGAGTATGTTCCGGGCAAATCGGTTACATTGAACAAATAGCCATTTTTCGATAGATGCGCTGTATTCAGCTCAACCGTTACACCGCCATAATTCCCAACCCGCTCGTGCTTTCCGGTTGCATAGTTAAACAATGTAGTTTTGCCGCTATTGGGGTTTCCAACCAGCGCTATATTGATAGTATTTCTCTTCTCCTTTGCCGTTTTAGCAATTGAATCGAACTCCAAGGTTCCATTAAATGGTCTATCAGTAAACTCTAAGGCTTCCGACTCATCGATGGTTTCAATCATTTGAGCCTCGCTCAAACGAAGCGATACTCGGTAACCCATCAGCTCGTACTCAACAGGATCCTGCAAAGGAGCCTTTTTAATCACAGTTACTTTTGTACCCGAAACAAAGCCCATTTCAGTTATCCGCTTGCGGAAAGCCCCATGTCCTTTAACTTTCGTGATTATTGCCGAAGTGCCGTTTGATAACTCCGAAAGCCTTACTGTTTGTATATCGACTAATTGCATCGTAATTATTTTAGAAGTTTAATCCCAATCGCACCATTGCAACTAAAGCGTTATCGAGCTTTTGCTCATACCCCATTGGGTTGATGATGTACTGAAAATCGGGCTGTACGGAGATGTTTTGGGTAATTTGTATTTTGTAAAATAGCTCAATTGCTGTTTCGTTTACTGCAACAGGAGTATGAAACCTTGAATGGGCAATGGCCAAACCAATTGTATTATCAATTCTGTTGATTAGCCCTGTAAAGCTTAGCCCACCACCAAAATAGTAGTGTAAGTTGTTAATATGCTTTGGACTTAGCGCAAACTGTCCAAAAAAGCTCATGGATTTTTTTGCACTTCCACTTTGCCAAATCTGCTGGTCGGCAATGGCATAAAGCCCATAGTTCTGCTTAAAAACCTCCTGTTCCGAACCATCCTCTAATTGCTGAACATGACCAGTGTGGTAGTAATAACCTGCTTTGTATGTTCCCGTAAGTTTCTTAAAACTACTTGTGAACTGTAATTCAGATATTACAAAAGCACCATCCTTGCTGCTTACATCCCAATTGGTATTATAGGTATTATTGGTGAAATCGGTTGGACAACCATCGAATAGGGCTGCTTGAAATGCGATTGCTTCGCTAACATTCACTCTGGTTGATATCCCTAGATTTGTTAACGGAAATATTGGAGCAGGAATATTAGATGAAATAAGCGCTGGTATTCCAAACGAGCTATTTAGGAATAGTCCACCATTCTCGCTTGCGATATAATCAACGTTCATATCTTGCAATCCCACCGTAAACTCAAACCTCGAAAAGGTTTGTTTATACCAAAACTCATGTAGGTAGATATGGTTCCCTGCCTCGATATTGGATGCAACCTGAAAATCGCCAATGAATTTCGATGATGGCGTATCGCCATGAGTTGCTGCTCCATTGATAAAGAAGTTTCCGCCTTTCCAAAGTTTTGCCGACTCGGTGCTAAAACCAATTCGTAGGTTTGCCATTCCAAGGTAACCAACTCCCGTTTTAATACCTCCTGTTGTGTTACCACATAAATCGCCTAAATAGGATGCTTCAAAGCTGAGCGCCCTGGTTGAATCAATTAATGGGTTTTCAATTGTATCCTGCGCTTTAGCAAAGGCAAATGTTGCAACGAATAGGTGAAGTAGAACTATATTTTTCATTTCAGAAATCATTTAATTATTTAACAATGCAAAGATGGTTGGGTTTAAAAAAAACGACAATCCCTAAAATGAGTGAATTTGGTAGTAGGCTATCATTGTTTGTGGGGATGAGAAAGTGAGAGGTGAGAAAGTGAGAGGTGAGAGGTGAGAGGTGAGAGGTGAGAGATGAGACGTGAGAGATGAGAGATGAGACGTGAGAGGTGAGACGTGAGACGTGAGAAATGAGGACTCTGCGCTATCTGCGTCTCTGCGGTTAAAAAATGGGAGATATTATAATGCTAAACTATCCAACGATATAATCTTGTTGGAGATGGCGTAGATTGTTAGCCCTGATTGGCTTTTGATACCCGTTTTTTGTGTGATATTCTTCCTGTGGCTCATTACAGTATGGATGCTGATATTCAGCTTATCGGCTATCTCCTTATTAGACAAACCATGAACCAGCTGCACAAGAACATCAATCTCACGCTCGCTTAGCGGCTCCTTTTGAACCGAGTCAATTTCGGCAACCGTTGAGCTGATTAAATTTGATAAAGTCTGCTTGATATACTCTGCACTGTCTGATATCTGAATTATAGCATCGAACTGGGCCAGAATATCCTTTCCGTAGAAAGAGTAAACCAGCGCAACCCAATGAACCGATGGGTTTATACGCTTTAGCGTGTTGCAATCACGCGAGTTAAACTGAATAAGCGATGGGTTAACAATGATAACATCAATCTTACAATTGAGGCGAGTTGCGCCTATCTCCTCGATGCTATCGAATCGATAAAACTGGTAATGTTGATGCGATTTAACGAGGATGTTAATCAACCCCTCGTAAACGATTTGGGACGACTCAACAATGGCGATATTTGTACTGTTACTCGACACCGCCTCTGCTCCTTTCAATTTGGCGTACCAAAGGCACAAGAATGGTCTCCTCGATGAGCGAGTGGATATTCAAATCGTTCTCCAGCTCAAAAAGGCTGTAAAGCAGCTTGCGATGAATTGCCCTATCGCCTTTGAGCGATAGATGCTGTATGAATAGGCTCTTCAGCTCAAAGAGCTTCGACTCAATATCGGTGTGATGATCGCGATAATCGTTGGCTGAAAATGGGTTGTTGGCCTCGTTCGGTTTGTTGTTCTCGATTAACGAGTTGAAATAGGGAAACGCAACCGAATCCTCGTACCCAAGGTGCTCGGTTACCTCGGCAAAATACTCATCGAAAAACTTCTCGATTAGCCTGATAATCTCCGCCTCATTGTTGGCGTATAGATGACTTATATAGCCTCGTATCTCGGGATATTTCTCGTTTTTATAGTACTGGTGACTCCTACTCAAAAACTTGATAATGCATGCAAACTCCTCCTTTGTGCTGAACTCAGCACCCGTTGGAATAAAGCCGTTGTAAAGGTTCGCAAATGATGTAAAAACCTGAAGGTTAATTGAATTATCAGCACAAATCTGCTGAACGGTTTTATCCTGAATGGCCGCGATACCCAAATCGAAATGCTCCATCATAAGCAGCAGTGTTGGGTTCTCAAATATTAGCCCAGCCATCTTCATATCGGGCTTAACGTATGTTCGTTGGGTTTTGTACATAGGTTTAGTTAATCACGGTTAAGAACAGCGAAAGTGGGGAAATGTTTAGTAGTTTGGTTGTTTTGCTGTGTAAAGTGTTGCTGTGAGGCTTTAGGCTATAGGCTGTTAGCAGTTGACAGTTGTGGGTTGTGATGACTAGCATTTGAAATCTAGATTTAAGAATAGCGATTTACGAAAAACCATCTACGAAAAACGCTCAACCTTATAATTTAGAATTGACCCTATTTCCTCAAAATCTTCTCTATGGCCTTTCCTTTTGCCAACTCATCAACAAGTTTATCTAAATAGCGAATTTTTTGCATTAGTTCGTCTTCAATCTCCTCAACACGATACCCGCATATTAGTCCTGTAATCTTGGTAACGTTTGGGTTAATTTGAGGTGCTTGGGCAAAAAAGGTTTGAAAATCGCTTTTCATGTCGATGTGCTGCTGCAGCGTTTGCTGGTTATATCCTGTTAGCCAAAATATAATAGCATCAACTTCAGCTTTTGTGCGTCCCTTTTTCTCTGCCTTTTGGATATACATTGGGTAAACGGTTGCAAAAGGCATTTTAAAAACTTTGGTATTATCCATTTCTGCGTAGTTTTATTTTGTCTTCATAAAAAAGTATGATACCAAGAATAAATAAAAATGGGCCAACCCTTAAGTGCTGTCCTGCAAATTTTTGATTCATATCTTGGAGCATATAAGCTGATTCAAACAAAATTGATATCAATACAATAGTGATAAACATTGACATCCATAAAATAACCTTTTTGTTATTTCGAATTAGTATCAGAGCAGAAACTAAGTAAAATAAATATCCAACAACTGTAGATGTTAGCCACCGTTAATTATTGTTTTCCAATCATTTGTCGCAATTTAAATAATGTATCTGGATTTTCAATCTCAACCCAATTACAATGAAAATAGTCATCAAGTCTATAATTGTTATTTTTCGGTTGATAAATCCAAACACCCTCTTTTGCAGCAACTACAAACTTATCTGCTTGTAAGCGTAGAGCATATGATTTGGCTTGAAAATAAGCAGCCTGCAAATCTTTTTTTGTCTTTATCTCATATTTTGATTCCAAAATCATTTTAGCTGTTTCCTCTCCTCGGGTTGGATTTGCACCAAAACAATAATCTGGGTAATTTCTTTCTCCACGGCCCATTTTTACTGACATTTGTCTAATCCAATCGGATGTTTTATATTTTAATAATTCTAAAAAAGGTTCAATTAATTTAATTTCTACTTCCCTCTCGTCTTTCAGTTCGTCTGTACCTATTTTGTTGGTTGGCTTTATAATTGGTAATTTGTCAATGTTTTGTCCTTTTGTTTCAAGTATTTTAAGTAATTCTAGGTATTCATCGTATTTGATAGGATAACCATTTAAGCCTTGTAAATTCTTCTTTACTAAAGGATTTTTTGACCATATTGCATTGTTTTCTAAATCCTTTTGAGAAATACGCGCATCAAGTTTTATTGGATTTGTTAGGCAAACAGCGTTATAGTAATAAAAAAAAGGGTCTGCAAAACCATTTCCAATTATTCGCCAAATAGAATGAATGTAACTACGTGGAGTTAAGCAATACATTACAACAATATCGCCTCTTTGAGCATCAAGGTTTCCTTGCCAATAATCTTTAACTTCTGGTTCAGCATTGTCAAGAAACTCAAAATTGTTTTTATTACCACCAACAAACCACACTTTTGAAGGACTGGGTAATTCATTATCCTCCAATTCCAATAATACTTGTGGCGCAAAATCATATAGAAAAGCGCAAAATTCAGCGGGTTTAAAATTAAAAAGTTTTCGAAACTCAAATAAAGCTTCACATAAATTAATATAGTAAGTAGCTCTTTGTTCCCAATCCTTTTTCTTTGGAACTTCGGGTATCGGAATATCAAATTCATTGCAAATTTTTTGAAACTTAAAAAATTCACAATCTAACGTATAGGGGAAAAAGTAATCAGGAAATGCAGAGTACAAAATTTGAGATAAGGTGGAAATTTTAACTGTCCAAAATTCATAATTATCCTTATCTAGTAGTTCAAAGTTGTTTATATAAACACCGTTATTAATCCATTTTTTATAGGTGTTGTAAGCAAATTCAGCAGTAAATTCCGAATTAATAAATGCATCTCGAAGTAGTCTTTTCCAATTTACTTTATTATCAATTATGTAATTGTCTAATTTTTTCTCTCTCAGTCGTTCGATATCGGATAAATCAACTTCTCTGCTGTATTCATCATCAGGGAAGTCACCAAATGATGCCCACTTAGTGATGTTTTCCTGTCCTTGTACAGATTCTTTATATAATTCCCAAATGTATTTATTGAACCTCAATGTTTTCGGTCTTTTTTAATGGTGGCTAACTCATTTATACATCATCGTTAATTGAAAGTATACTAATTTCTTAAGAAATGCCTCTTTTTACGAAAATAACAATTCCCATAAACAAATCATAATCTAGGTTAAGATATTTATTGAGAGAGGGCATTAGAATAAAGGCAATGAAAAGTGTTTCTTATTAAAAAAGTCTATTTCTCAAAGAATGCTTGATTCATTTCGATAGTGGAACAATTAATCCCATAACAATAGTCCCAATAACTCCCACCAAAGCGATAATAAGCTTAATCAATGAACTTTCGATAAAGAATACACAAGATACTGCAATCATAATCCACATAAGCCATATGGCGTAAATCTTATCCTTTTTAGTCATTCCTTTATTGCTCCTAAATCTATAAATATAAGCCCCAACATATTTATTATCAATAATAATCTGATAAAGCCTATCTGAGCTCTTAATGTAAAGTGCAGCGGTTAATAGGAGAAAAGGGGTTGTGGGTAAACCTGGTATAAAAATGCCAACCAAGCCTAAACAAAGCGAGAGGGTTCCTAAAAAAATAAGTATAAACTTAAAAAAGGTCATCTTAATTCGATTTAATTGCAAAGAGTGCAAATGTAAATTTATTCATAAAACCTTTTGCCATCTGCTAGCCTATTTATGCCTTTTGCCATTCGGTTAATTTTTGTCTCCTCTTTCTTAGCCGAGTAAATCCATTCAATTATAGCCTTTTGTTCACCTTCGGGTAGTGCGTGAAAGGTTTTTTGAGCTGCATCATCATCGTTTAAGCAAAGGGTAAACTCCTCAGGGATATCTAAAGGAGCATCATCCTTGTAAAGAATAACCCTTACCAAATCGCCCTCCCCTTTGCCTATGGCTTTTCGGATTTGCGCTTTGACAGGAAGAAAAAGCGTTCCATTTCCCATTGGCATCAAATGGTAGCATTTAATTGGATAACCATCAATACTACCTTTTACCTTTACCCATCCAAAGTAGGTGTGCCTATCCTGTAAAATCTCAGGAATTGAGGCATAAGTCCAACCACCTTTTCCAGGAAACTTTTGTAGAAGGTAGTCTTTATCAACTAATGGTTCTTCGTTACTCATGCATGAATATTTTTTATTAAACAACAAGCAGTTGGTATTGTTTATAAGATAAATAAACTTAATATGATGAGCTTATCAGCTCTCCCTATCCTTTTGCTCAACTAAAAGATATAAGTTCTTATCTTCTAAAAACAGGTAACCCTGCTCGTAGCAGAAATGGTAGTTGTAGCCCTTTTGGGTTGTGTAGTTATGGGTAAAATATGTGAAGTTAAATCCTTTGGATAAAAGCGAATCCTTTGATACCATCGTTTTGCCCGATTGTTTATTCAACTCCTGCAATACTCTTCGGTTCTTACGCAAAATATTATTTATATTGCGTACAGTGTTGCTCGCATCGCTATTTAGGCGATTGTTGTATGTATTACGGCACTGATCGGAGCAGAATTTTTTATCGGCTCTGCCGATTAGCTTCTCACCGCACTCAGGACAAGTTTTAACTTTTGTATCCATTTTATTATTTTGTTTTTTATACCCATTCACCACGGAGACACGGAGAACACAGAGTTTTGTTTCTTTGACCTCAGACAATAACCTTGATTAGCTATTAAATATGAACCAAAACAAGTTCATTTTATTGAGCAATCATCTCGATCGAAAAAACAATCTAAGTTTTTACTCTCTTTTATCCTCTGTGTTCTCTGTGTCTCTGTGTTTTTTGTTTATTTCGAATACTGAGTAATAGTTATCATTTATCAAATTGATAATCAAATGTAAAAATATTTTCAACCAATTACAAACGACAACAAACGAATATTAACCGACTATACCCACTTAACAACCGAATCGCCCATTTTTGCGGACTTTACTTTGCATCATCAAAATTTGTTAAACCTAAAAACTCAAAAAAATGGAAACAACAATCAACAAAGTAGAAATTCAAGGTTTTCTTGGACGCGATGCAGAAGTAAAAACTTTCGATAGCGGACGTACACTCGTAAGTATGAGCGTTGCAACAAACGAAAGTTTTAAAAACAACAAGGGCGAGTGGGTTACCTCAACTAGCTGGCACAACGTTACTTATTGGAAAAACAAGAAGGACGAAATGGTAAACTTTAAAAAAGGGGAACTCGTGTTTGTTACAGGCAAACTGAGCACTCGCAAGTACACTGATAAAAGCGGGCAAGATAAATACATCACCGAGGTGGTTGCCCAAAAAGTTGAATTGGTTAAAACAGATGTGCTTGGTTAAGCCAATTGGAGGTAACGGCCAAAAAAAGCGAAGAGGATTCTCTTCGCTTTTTTTATTTATTCATAAGTTCAAGTAATTTTGTCGTAGTATTCCAGTTTCGAATAGTCATATTTTGGTACATGGGCATGGAAATTAGCTTTGTTAAATGGCTTTGGGTAGCCCTGCTGATTAGCTTCGAGGTGTATAAAACATCCGACCCCATAAAAGCGTTATCGACTCCTTCTTTTATCTTGATATTTTTAAATGCTTCATCCACAGTAAGAGGCTCTTTGATAAACATTACATCATAGCGATACTCATCAGGAGATTGCCCAAATCCACTGGGCGCATTTTTCACAACAAACTCTAGTTGGGATTGAGATACAATTACAACCTTAGATTGATAGCTAAATCGCTTTGAAAGCCCAAGTTCAACTTTGGTAGTTAACTTAACAATATCCAACTCATCGGATTTAAACAATACGTTACCGCTTTGGATATAGGTTAAAACATCATCAAAATCCATAGATTCAAAGCATGCTTTTAAATCGATCATTTTAATAATGTTGTTTCCGCCAACATTAATTCCCCTTAACAGAGCTAAATATTGAATATCTTTTGATGACATTACACAGATTAATCTATAGGTTCCCAAAGTTCAACCTTATTACCTTCCGCATCGAGGATATGGACAAATTTACCATAGTCGTATGATTCAATCTTGTCTACTATGGTAACGCCCTCTTTTTTTAACTCCTCAACAAGTGCTTCAAGGTTTTCGACGCGGTAATTGATCATAAAATTCTTTGTAGAAGGTGCAAAGTAGTCTGTTGTTTCGGGAAATGGAGACCATTGCGTTTGTGCCTTTTTAGCACTGTCGTCGGCTTCATACCATTCAAATGTTGCACCGTATGGGTTGGTATTTAAACCAAGATGCTTTTGATACCATTCTGTCATTTTTTTGGGGTCTTTGCATTTAAAGAAAATGCCACCAATGCCAGTTACTCTTTTCATTTTAGTACTATTTGATTTTGTTATTATTGTCTTAGGGTCTATTTTGCTCTAGCCATTGGAAAGTCTTGAGATTTTTCTTTCCCATTTATTACCCCAGAAATAGTTGCAACAAGCGAATCGCTTGTTACTTGTATATATGTGATTTTTTGAGGAAAATCGTGGTTTGGATTTTCAAAAACAAGTTGGTTGCTATTTAACGAGGTAAGAGTAAAAATGATTGGTTTTCCTTCGTTTTGGTTTTTGACTGTAGGTATATAAAATAACTCTTTGCCCCTTTCTTCAAGGCTGATGCACTCTGATGATACAGTATCTTTCCCAACAATAAAAAAGCTAGAACCAATAAACGTGGAATCGTCTTTCTTAATCCAAATTTCCTGCATTAATCCCTCAGCTGAGATGCTTTGCCATTTGCCTATCAACCATGTCGTTTTTTTAATATTTGAGTATTTTGATTCATTCAATTCACTTGTTTTTGAATTTGTGGAATTACTACACAATACAAATGAGGCTATCATTGCAAATAAAAAGTAACTAATTATCTTTCTCATACTTTTTAAGTTTACTGAATATTGGGTAACTAATAAATAATTGATTAATTATATGCTAAAGTGATTACTAAAAAATATTATTATTCGATAATTTGACTAAAGTAATAACTAAAATCAAACGATGGATTTACTTTCTTAATTTTTATACTTAACTTGTTTATTTAAAAAAATATTCCACCCAAACCTAATTAATTAAACCTATGAAGAAAATATTCTACGTTTTGGCAGTTGCCACACTTTTTATGGCAAGTTGCTCTGGTGCAGCAAAAAAAGAAGATAATAAAGCCAAAAAAGAGATTACAACGAATGACTCTTTAGCGACTGAAGCTGAAAAGAATGCTTCAGAAATTGAAAATTCAGTTAATAAAGTTGATTCTCTAGTAAAAGACCTTTAAACCTTCGACCATGAAAACAAATATTAAATTTTATGTACTTCCGTTAGCACTTGCAGTATGTTTTATTGCCTTTACAAGCGCTAATTCCTATGCTCAACAGCAAAAAGGAAAAGGTAAGGATAAACATCAAAAAGAGGTGAAAGATACGCTGGATAAAAAAGACCATGGTAAAAACAAGCACGAAGGCAAAATTAAAGAGAATAAGGATAGCTTGAATATCGAGAAATCTGACTCAACTAAAGAGGGAAAAGGACATGGTTACGGAAAAGATAAAGGTGACCTAAAGGGTAAAGAGTTTGGTCAAGCAAGATCTGAAGAGGCAAAGCTAAATAAGGAGACCAAACAGAAAAAGCTTCAAGAATCAGTTGAGCAAGGCGATGAAAAAGTAAAAGAGGCCAAAGAAAAGGTAAAACAAGCCCGCGAAAAGCTTGAAAAGGATAAAAAAGAGAAGAAAATAAAAGATCAAGAGTATAACGATCGTAAGGCTAAAATTGATAAAGCAGAGCAAGCGGTTACTGAACTTGAAGAAAAAGTAAAAAAGGAAAAGACTAAAAAGTAATTAGGCAGCTCTTTAAAACAAATAAAAAGCGAAGTAAACTTCGCTTTTTATTTAAGTTATTTAACGTGTTTAATGCAACGTTTGTCGCTAAGCACAGACAGGGAGTTCAAACCGTTTCCCGGTCCCTTGTTAACTGTTATGCTAAGTTAGGGAAAACTTTCTTATCTGCAAATCAAACCCTGATTGGGTTTAGCGGCTGTTAGCACACGGTAATTTTCAATAGTTATTCAGTTACCATTCGGTAAAGTAAATTTAAAATCACTTCCTTTACCGGCCTCACTTTCTACCCATATTTTTCCACCATGCTTTTCAAGGAATTCTTTACAAATTAATAGTCCTATACCTGTTCCTTTTTCTTGATTTGTACCTATCGTTGACCGAAAATGAGAAACATCAAACAGTTTCCTTAAATCTTCATGTTTTATTCCAACCCCATTGTCCGAAACGGTTATTGTTACATTTTCAGGATTCTGCTTAGCGTAAATATTAATCGTCCCGTTTGTGTTTGTAAATTTTATTGCGTTAGAAATCAGGTTCCGCAAAACTGTTTTCAGCATATTGCTATCAGCAAAAATGGATAACTCCTCTGGGAAATAATGATTGATTGTGATATTCTTTTCCTTTGCATTCTGATTAAGCATATCAAGAATTTCAAAATAAATAGTATTAAAGTTCCATACTTTTGGTCTGTAAGTTAATTTACCCGATTGGGATTGCGTCCAAATCAAAAGGTCTTCAAGTAAATTATAAGTGTTTTCTGCCGATTTATTAATAGCAGATGCATGATTTTTGATGGTTTCAATATCATACTCATGAATGTTCTCTAATAAAAGTTTAGAAAAGCCAAGAAGTGCATTAAATGGACTCTTTAAATCGTGAGAAAGAACGGACAAGAAAAGGTCTTTGTCGGTATTAAGTTTTAGAAGTTCTTTGTTCGATTGTGTTAAAACTAAATCTAATTCTAATACGCGTTTAAATTGTTGTATTAGTTTTTCATGTTTCGAGGAAAAATAGTTTTCCTTATTATCAAGCACACAAAGAGTCCCAAAAGGACTATTATCGGGGAAATTAATTGGTACGCCCAAATAAGAAATCATACCTAATTTGATATCAGGGTTTTTGTCCCAATTTTTATCAGTTGTTGCATTGGGAACGAGTAATTTTTTCTGAGTTTTAATTACAGTTTCACAGTATAAACCATACCATTTTTCTTTATCGCCAACATGGTAAGGATTATTTTCCGAGTTGCTGGAAATATAAACTTCCATAAATTCATTCTCGGTTTTCATTATTAATGCAGATGGAATGGAAAGAAGTTCTGCCAATAAATCAGCAATTTCCTGCCACTTCTTTAATACCTCTTCAGGTAAATCTTTAAATGAGTTTCTGGCTATATCCATTGCTTTGTCATTTACTGTGTGCCAAATACTTATATATTCAACAAATCCGTATTTACATCGTTTTGAAATACCAGCTACGAACGGGCACTATCTCCAACAGCCTATAGTATAGCCTGTACCTAGCTCTCCGTTTCGTAAAACATCTTATAGAATTTCATATTCTTGTCCTTATCGAAACCAGATTCGATAAGCTCGCGGTTGCCGTGAATGTAAACATGGAAGTTTTTATCGAGCTTAATAACTGTTTTAAAGAACTTTTGCGATTGCTTGGTTGCATCAACCGATATCTTGAACTCATTGGGCAGGTTATAGCCCAATTCAGCTTCGTAGCTCTTTTTGTACTCCTGAAATGCCTCAATAACCTCAGGTTTTTTAATTACTTTCTCTTCGAAAGTATCTTGATCAAAGGTTTCGTTATTCTTGAAAAAATCACGAGTTTTTGTAAGCATCTCGGTTTGCTGAATCATTGGGAAGCTATTCTGAGGGTTAATCACATCCTGAACAAATCCTTTGCAAAGTTCAATGGCTGATTTAGTTTGATAAAAGTCGTTATCGCGCATTTTTACACGCAAAAAATTATCAACCCAATACTTGGCTTCTTCCTTATTGGTATTGTCGATTACGCATAGCTTGTAGCCATGCTCTTTCTCAGTATTGAAGATGAGACAACCCTTATCGAGATGCTTAACGTTTGTACCAAACTCACAGCTAAGGTTAAATGATGCGCCGCTGCGATTAACCTTAAGGAATTTATCCTTGGTCTCAGCTTTAAAAATGCCAATGGCATCGGCCAGCTCATCCTCAACCACACACCCACGAATGGATACGATATAAAGCTCGCCCTCCTTGATGTTAGGATGATTAGTTACACGCTTAAGATGGCGTGCAATATTTTGCGATGACTCGATAAGCGTTTTGGTATCGTCGAATAACTCTGAGATGTATGTATAAACCTCGTTTAACGAGAGATTGCTCTCATGGGTAAAAGAGTAGAACTGAGATTTCTTGAAATGCGAAACGAAATAGTCGCGAAGCAGGTTACGAAGCAGCTCGCTGGAAATATCAATAGGTTTTTCGGATAAAACCATATCATCAGTATCGACAGAACCTATAAAATGTACAACTGCTTGATCAATGGTTGCATCTGTAAATTCGAGCATATCAGTAGGTTTTTGTTTCAAATATGTGAACAATTATCAAATCAACGTCAAATATGGATAAAAAAAGTCGTCTTTAAAAGGGGATTTTAACGGAGGTTTCTATCTTTGCTGATTAGTAAAAGGTGAAGAAGCGTTTAGTAAAACACTTAACAACCCTTGTAACTTGCTAAATTGGATTGCTTTAAAACGTCTGTTTTAGCTTTTTAATTGATTTTACCCCACTTAATAATTTGAGAATGGGACAACTTTTTGATAGGCTTAATAGCGATGTGCGATTCATTGAAGGGATAAAAGCCTGTATCAACTGTGGTACTTGTACTGCAATCTGCCCAGCCGCAGAGGTTTACGATTACGAGCCTCGGACATTAGCAAATTTAGTTCAAACTCGCGACGATTCTGTAATTGAAGAGCTGCTCAGAACCGATACAATTTGGTATTGCGGTGAATGTATGAGCTGTAAAACCCGCTGCCCAAGACAAAATGCGCCTGGGCTTATAATTCAAGCATTACGAAAACTATCCATCGAAACCGGGTTATTCGTTGAGTCAGAAAAAGGGCGTCAGCAATTATCGCTTAAGCGAATGATCGGTGAATCGATTCTTGAAACAGGATATTGTGTTCATTTCGACCATACAAGTCTTGAAATGTTTCCCGAGCAAGGACCAATGTGGCAATGGGTTCGAGATAATAGAGAAGAAGTGCTAGCCAAAGTTGGAGCAAACTATCGTAAACCGGGACCTGGCGCAATTCGAGAAGTTGAGAAGCAAGATCTTGACGAATTGAAAAAGATTTTTGAGGTAACAGGTGGTATGGATTGGTTTAATAGAATTGAGGAGCACTCGGCTCGTAAAGCCGATGAAATGCACATGGATATCGGAACAGATAAAGAGAGTACCTACTTCAGAGATGTTTACACAACCAATAATCAGGAAAAACATACAAGATCATGAAAATTGAGGGGAAGCGAAAAATCTGGAGCGACTATCAAAAAGAGATTGCCTACGATAGATTTTACTATGTAAGAAGCTGTATTAGACAAACTGTCTTTCCTGGCGCAGAAAATATCTATCTAAAAATTCTCCGTGACGTATTAGGTAAAGAGGTGATTGAAAGTGAGCATCATACAACCTGCACGGGCATTGGTTATCATACCGAAGTAGTTCCATTTGAGACCATACAAACAGTTGTTGCAAGGAATTTCTCGTTAATGCAAGATGCCGGTTTCGAAAACTATAACCCATCATGCGTAACTTCATTTGGTATTTATACCGAGATACTCGATACTTGGAACCATTTTCCAGAGGAGAAACAAAAAACCAGAGATTATCTAAAAAAGGCAACTGGTCGTGATTTTGAAGTGCCTAAAAATATTGCCCATACAAGTGATGTTATCTACCGTTTTAGAAATGAGATAGCCGAAAAATCAAAGTATAGGTTGATAAATAAGGAAACCGGGAAACCCCTTAAAGTTGTTGATCATATTGGCTGTCATTACGCTAAAATGTTCCCTGCTAAAGGTGTTGGAGGTGCAGAATATCCACATGTGCTTGCTGGGTTAGTTGAAGCTTGGGGTGGTGAGGTTATCGATTACCCCGAACGCAGGCATTGCTGCGGCTTTGGCTTTAGACAATACTTAGTACAGGCAAATCGTGGCTATTCAATTGCAGCATCTAAAAAGAAATTTGAATCGATGGAGAAATTCCAGCCCGATTTAATCCTTACCAATTGCCCAGGTTGTAACTTCTTCATGGATAGATGGCAATATGCTCTAGCCGAAATGGAAGGGAAAACATACGATGCAAATGGGTATGGAATTCCCGTTGTAACCTACGAAGAGCTTGCTGGTTTATTATTAGGTTTCGACCCTTGGGTTATTGGATTCCAAATGCATCAAGTAGATGTTGAACCTCTTTTGAAAAAAATAGGTATTGAGTACAATCCAGATATGAAGTATAAAGGAACGAATGGTGAGGATCTTGGGAAACCAGAACTTCCTAATAATCTTAAATTTGTAGAATAGGAAATTAAATTGTGCAGCGGTGTTGCAGTGTTGCAGTGTTGCTGTATTTCAGAAAATAAAGAAATATAAAAACAAACTGCCTCACGGCAGTACAGCAAAACAGCAAAACAACTCAAGAATGTCAAAAACTGTTGCAATTATTGGAGGTGGAATCGCAGGGATTGAGACCTCGATTCAGCTCGAAAGACTTGGTTACGAAGTAAATCTTTACGAAAAAGATTCGACCCTTGGTGGTCATGCGGCAAAATGGGATAGGCTATTTCCCAATCGTAGGCATGCCAATGAGGTTATCGAATCGATGACAAAGTCAATTGGATCAAAAACAAATATCAGCCTTGATACTCAGATAACAAGCATTAAGCGCGATAATGGTGCATTTGTAGTTGAATCGAATGGCAATAATAAAAAGGCCGATGCTATTGTTCTTGCAACTGGCTTTGAGCTATTCCCTGCTAATAAAAAGGAGGAATATGGCTATGGTATTTTCGACAACGTAATTACATCAGCAGAGCTTGAAAAGATGTTTGCACAAAATGGCAAACCGTTAATGACAAGCGGTAAAGCACCTGAAAAGGTTGCAATAATCCATTGTGTTGGTAGTCGCGACGAGAAGGTTAATCGTCCTTACTGCTCAAAGGTTTGCTGCGTAACCGCTGTAAAGCAAGCCATTGAAATTAAGGAAGCAATTCCAACTGCTGAAGTTTATTGCTTTTACATGGATTTAAGGATGTTTGGCCCCGGTTACGAAGAGCTTTACAAGGAAGCACAGGTTAAAGGTGTAACCTTTATCCGTGGTCGTTTATCGGAAACCAGCGAATTTGAAGGAGATCGACTTCAAATTAAATCGGAAGATACTCTTGCATCAAAACCTTTGAAAATGTCGGTTGATATGGTTGTACTGATGGTTGGAATGTCGCCACAACCTGCAACTGAAAATCTTTTAAAAAACCTGAATCTTGAGCCAAATCACGATGGATTTGTAGGAGTAAAAGATTATCACCTTCAACCTACACATACTTCGTCGGAAGGAGTATTTGTTGCAGGTGCTTGCACTGGCCCAAATAACATCACCGACTCGGTAAATGCTGCCCGCTCTGCGGCCATTGAGGTTCATAAATATTTAACATCGAAGTAGATTATGGTAAACTTTGGATATTCGCCCCTAACCGTTCACATACAGGATATCGACAAGGTTGATCAGGGTTTATCGAATCAACTGGCTATAGATGATCCTAGTTTTTTGCTTTGTATTGCCTGTGGTAGCTGCACCGCAACTTGTACTGCTGGCAAATTCACAAATTTCAGCTTTAGACAGATGTGCCATAACATTCGCCGTGGCGAGAATAAACATGCCATAAGCGAATCGGAAAAATGCATGCTTTGTGGAAAATGCACTTTGGCTTGCCCCAGAAATGTTAATACTCGTAATATTATTCGCCTCGTACGTAAGGCTAATCAAAATATTTAGTCAATGAATTTACTTGCAGTTCATATACCCTTCCATCCATTCGTTCTACCTTTTTCCATAGGGTTAGTTTTTGTGATTTTTTACATCTTTGGAAAGTGGATATACTGGGTATCGCTATTGAGTTGGGATGATAAAAAGAAAATCTTTAAAGGTTTTTTCTCTCTAAAAATGCCTAAAGCAATTTGGGAAGTTTTTATGGAGAGCTTACTTCATCGCAATATATTCAAAAAAAATGTCCTGCTGGGTTATATGCACATGAGCCTTGCCTTTGGTTGGTTTTTACTGATTGTAATGGGTAACCTCGAAACGAGGTTTTTCACTCACGGACGAATCAATCCACCTTATATCCCAATTTTCTTCGAATTTTTTGAGCACGATTTAGTGTCGCTCGATTACGGTTTGTTCTTCACAATTGCAATGGATTTGCTACTTTTATTTGTCCTATCGGGTGTTGGATTGGCTTATTTTAAGCGTTTTAGAAGCAAACCGCTTGGGATGAAAAACACAACAAAACATTCGTTGATAGATAGGTTAGCTCTAACAGCGCTTTGGTTCATTTTCCCATTACGACTTTTAGCCGAAAGCGTAACAGCAGGTCTTTATGATGCAGGAGGCCCAATAACCAATTCTATTGGGTCATTTATGATGACTTTCCTTCCTATTCAACATTACTACTACCCTTCATGGTGGGCATATTCCATTGCTTTAGGAGCGTTTTTTGTGCTCCTGCCTTTCAGCAGATATATGCATATCCCAACTGAAATTTTGTTGATATTCCTTCGTAAATATGGAGTTAAAGAAAAGGAAAAACACACATCATTTACTAAAGTTGAATTGAGTTCGTGCTCACGCTGCGGTATTTGCATTGATGCCTGCCAGCTGAGTTCCGATTTGGGAATTGTAAACACCCAAACCACCTATTTTATCAAATCGTTGAGGTATGATAAGCCAAGCGAAAACCTTATTGATTCGTGCATGGCTTGCAAGCGCTGCGATGAGCTTTGCCCTGTTGGTATCGATATTGCCTCAATAAGAGTAAATACCCGAAAAGAACAGCAGCTTTTTGGAGCCGAAAGCTACAAATACATCAACGGGTACAAATATCAAAAGGCAAAAGTTGCCTACTTTGCTGGATGCATGGGACATTTAACCCCATCTGTTTACAAAGCGACTCTCGCTCTATTCGAGAAGGCTGGCGTTGATTATAGCTTTATCGATATGGATGGAAGCGTATGCTGCGGTCGTCCATTACAGCTTTCGGGCGAAGAGAATGCTGCAAAGCAGCTAATCGAAAACAATATAAAGCTGATAGAGAAATGTGGGGCAACGGTTTTGGTTACCTCCTGCCCTATTTGTGCTAAAGTTTTTAACGATAGCTATAAGCTGAATATCCCAATTTATCACCATAGCCAGTATCTGCTTAAACTAGTCAAGGAATCGAAATTGCAATTCAACAAATCTGATCTTCAAATTGCCTACCACGATCCTTGTGAACTTGGACGTGGACTTGGCGTTTACGATGAGCCTCGTGAACTTTTAGGTTTTGCTGGGAATCTTGTTGAATCGAGTAATAGCCGCGAGTACTCGCTTTGCTGCGGAGGAAGTTTAGGTATAACAAATATTTCGCAGGAGCAGCGCAACACTATCGCTTCAATTACGTTAAGTGAGCTATCGGCTAACAAAGCAGATATTGTTGCAACTGCATGTCCTCTTTGCAAAAAAACATTCAAATCGGCTGCTGATAATATAAGAATAGCCGATATTTCAGAGATTATGCTTGAGAATATGGCTGATAAGCAGAGCAAAACAAAAAAGGAAATTGTAACTGAATACGAAAAACAGACTATTTAAATAAAAAACTAATCAATGGAACACAACAACGATTTAGGCTTTAACAGCCTTTTAATACATGGTGGCATGGGCAACGACCCGATGGGAAGCGCCACTGTACCAATTTACCAAACATCAACATTTTCATTTGAAAGCGCCGATGAAGGAGCTCGCTGCTTTGCAGGCGAGAGCAAAGGGTATATGTACACTCGTATCGGCAACCCAACAATATCAGCATTAGAGAGACAAATAGCTATACTTGAGGGTGGTTTTGGTGGAGTTGCTGTCTCATCGGGTATGGCAGCAGTATCAACCATTTATATGGCTTTCCTAAAATCCGGTGACCATATTGTAAGCACCGATGCTGTTTATGGACCTTCGAGAGGGATTATGGAGAACTACTTCAAAAAGTTTGGTGTTGAGAGCACTTATATAAATACTGCAAATATCAGTGAGATTGAAAAGGCAATAAAGCCAAATACTAAAATGCTTTACCTCGAAACGCCTACCAATCCTACTATGGAGATTTCGGATTTAAAGGCTTGCGTTGAAATTGCCCACAAACATGGCCTGATTGTAGTTGTTGATAATACTTTCTGTAGCCCATACCTTCAGCGTCCTATAGATTTTGGAGTTGATGTGGTTTTCCACTCAATGACCAAGTTCATTAACGGACATGCTGATATCGTTGCAGGTATTATTATTACTAAAACCGAAGAACTTTATAAGATAGTAAGACCAACAATGGTTGGAATGGGTTGCAACATGGATCCACACCAAGCATACATGGTACTTCGTGGAGTAAAAACCTTATCAATAAGAATGGATAGAGCTCAGGAAAATGCCATTAAGGTTGCCGAATTCCTTGAAAAACATCCAAAAGTTGAGTGGGTTAAATATCCTGGATTAAAATCTCATCCACAATACGAATTGGCTAAAAAACAGATGAAAGGCCCTGGAGCAATGATTAGCTTTGGTCTAAAAGGTGGTTTAGATGCTGGTAAAGTTTTAATGGATAATGTTAAACTTGCTATGCTAGCTGTTTCACTTGGTGGAATCGAAACCCTAATCCAACACCCAGCTTCGATGACTCACTCAAAAATGAGTAAAGATGCTCGTGAGAAAGCAGGTATTACTGATGGTTTAGTGCGTTTTGCTGTTGGTATTGAAGATTTAAAAGATATTATTGCTGACCTAGAGCAGGCATTGGCAAAGGTTTAGAACTTAATCCAAATACTTTAACATAAAAACTCACCTTATCGGTGAGTTTTTTTATTACCTTAAGTGATTGTTATTTAAATTTATAGCACTAATTTTGATCTAGTTATAAAAAGACTTTAATCATTAATCCAAAAAAATAATTACTATGAAAAATTTAATTTTCAGCTCGCTGATACTTTTTATCTTAAATGTTGTTTTCACGTCCTGCTGTAACAATGAAAATAAAGAAGTAAATCAAAATGAAGAAAAGCTTTTAATTGAGAAAGTTATAAATAACTCCATTGGATGGGCAAAAGAAAAGGATTTAAAACTTCTTTATAGTGTAATAGCTAATGATACTGAATATTTAGAAGTGGATCCAGAAGATAGAGTTGTGAAAGGGTTTGAGGAATTCAGAAAATCAGAAGCTTTTTGGATGAACCCAAATTTTAAAGCAATTCGTTATCAAATCAAAGATTTGAAGATTAATATTTCAAAGTCTGGTGACGTTGCTTGGTGGTATAGCATCCTTGATGATATAAATGAATGGAAAGGTCAACCTGCAAATTGGGAAAACACAAGATGGACTGGTGTTTTAGAAAAAAGAGAGGGGCAATGGATAATTGTTCAGATGCATTTTTCCTTTGCCAGTAAATGAGCTAATTCATTGCAACAACAATAAGGTAACGGTTCTATAGTAGTAAAAACCCTTTTCAAAAAACTCAGCATCATCGAAAGCTGAGTTTTTTTTTGTTTTGTTAACAGAATAAGCAACCAACCTAAATCAAAAATATCTATTTTAGCCTATCTATATTAAAACTGATGGCTATCCTCAAAAATAAACGTAAATCACCAGCATCCTACTCCACTAAATCGTGGTTTATTAGGGGATTATTCATGCTTGGCTTTGCTTTTATTCTTACAAGCTTTATAGGTGTTTATATCTATCGTTGGGTAAGCCCAAACCTTACCATGCTTATGGTAATTAGGCATTACGAGTCGTTTTTTGATGCTAAAAAGAGTTCAGGCATCCAAAAGGATTGGGTTAGTATAGATGATATCTCATCAAACATGGTACTGGCAGCTGTGGCTGCAGAGGACAGCAAATTCCTTACCCATTGGGGTTTTGATTTTGAGCTAATTAAACAGGCCATGAAGCATAACGAACGAAGCAAAAGGATAAAAGGGGCAAGCACGATATCGCAGCAAACAGCAAAGAATGTCTTTCTTTGGCCACGCCGTTCTTGGATTCGAAAAGGATTTGAGGCATATTTTACTGTTATCATGGAAACATTCTGGCCTAAAAAGAGGATAATGGAGGTTTACCTCAATATTGTTGAGTTTGGCAAAGGTGTATATGGCGTGGAGGAGGCTGCACAAAAGTTCTATCGAAAACCAGCAGAAAATCTGAATCGGCTTGAGGCTGCAATGCTAACAACCGTGCTGCCTAGTCCTGCAAAACGTAGTCCCGCAAGCCCTAGCAGCTATATGATTCAATACCAGCGAAGAGTGCTGTGGGGCATGAGTACAATCGTGTCGGTTGATTTTGATGCAAAAGACTCACAAAGCAAGAACAAATCAAAAAGATAATATTTTGAAAAAACTAGTTCCTATCTTTTTAGTCGTAATGCTAGTTGGAATGTCTTTTTCAACTAAAGCACAGCTAAATAAAGCCTATTTTTACTATCAAGGGCAACGATTAATAACACAGGATCGATTTACCGAAGCCATTAGATATTTAAATACCTTAATCGAGGTTGACTCTACCCTTCCCGAGGGCTGGTTCCTGAGAGGTGTTGCAAAGTATTACTTAAATGATATTCAGGGCGCTAAAGAAGATTTAACAAAATCGATTGAAAAAAATCCAAACTTCACTATAGCATACCATTACAGAGCCATTGTAAACAATAGGCTATCGAGATATAACGATGCATTCAAAGATCTTGAGCAAGCTCTTGAATTGAGACCCGATGACGAGGAAATTCTTTTTACACGAGGAGGAACTTACATTCAAACAAAACAGTATAGTAAGGCTATACTTGATTATTCTAAAGTAATTCGAGCTACTCCTAACAATATCGATTCGTGGTTAAATAGAGGTATTGCAAAACTTTGTAATGCCGATACAACTGGCGCTTTAGCCGATTTCAGTCAAGCCATTAAGCTAAACCCATTCTACGGCGAGTCCTATTCAAGGAGAAGTCGTGTTTACCTCGAAAAGAAAGAATTTGAAATTGCTCTTTCGGATATCTCCCAAGCTATTTACCTCGATTCATCATCAACAATGAACTATTTTATCAGAGGATTAATATATAATGCCCAGCGTAAGTATAAACCTGCCATTGATGATTTTAATAAGGTTTTAGCCATAGATCCGAATAACTCTCTTTCACTTTACAATAGAGCCCTTATAAAAACAAATACTGGCGCGCTTAATTCCGCTTTAGAGGATTACGATATACTTGCAAGGTTAAACCCTAATAACGTACTGGTAATATATAATAGAGCAGGTGTAAACTTTGAACTGGGAAAATTCCAAAATGCAATAGCTGACTATAATCGTGCAATTGAGCTTTTTCCCGATTTTGCAAATGCATATTTCAATCGTTCTATAGCAAAATCAAAAATCGGGAATAGTAAAAGTGCTGAGGAAGATTACAATATTGCAAACCAGAAAGTTAAAAAGTACAAGTCATCATCTCAAGAGGCATACCTTGCCATGGCAGATACTAGCTTAAAATTCAACAATTTGCTAGAGTTTGACACTGATTTTGGGAAAGGTTTTACTGATATCAACCTAAAAAATGATATCAACCTACCAACAGGATTTTTGCCGTTCATTAAACTTCAGGTGGTTGATGAGAACACAAAAAATATCTTTAGAGACTATAAAAAACCATTCATCGATGAGCTGAATAAAACCATTCAAAAAGGGTATCAGTTTACATTTACAGTAAGCACTGACAATAAAACCAATCAACTTAAATATACTATTGACACAGCTGCATCAACAAAGAGCGTTGCCTATTTTATTAAAGCAACCCAGCTTTCGATGCTAAACAAGTACAGCCATGCAGTTAATGAGTACGAAAAAGCTTTAAAAACAGAACCAAATAATTTAATAGTTGCCTTAAACTTGGCAACCGAAAAGGTTGAAATGGAGAAATTTGTGGACCAGTTTAATAGCGATGCCAATGCCGTTTCATTTAAGATGGGCAATAGAAGCGATTCAAAAAACAATCAAAATAAACCCATTAATTACCAATATAACCAAGCAATTGATAATTACAGAGATTTAGCCGTTGAACTACCCGATTTGGCAGTAATTCCATATAATACTGGAAATACTTTCATTTTAACAGAAGAGTTAGAGATGGCTATAGCAGAGTATAGCAAAGCTATTACTATCGAACCTCGGTTTGCTGAGGCCTGGTTTAACCGTGGGCTAGTGAAGCTAATTAAAGGCGAAAAGCAGAGCGGTTGTGCCGATATAAGCAAGGCAGGCGAGCTGGGTCAAAATCAGGCTTACTCTATTATTCAGAAGTTTTGTAAGTAGGGATGGTGAATTAAATCTTCTCCCCAACCCAATGGCTCGACCTTAAGTAAATAAATGATATTATAGAAAGAAGAATACCATAGATTATCTCGACAGTCCAAACTATTGCAAGCGGCTGTTTAAATGGAATTGCAAATAAAAATGTGGCTAAAATATAAATCGCCAAAATTCCAATCTCTAGCATTAACGAGATATTTGTTTTACCCGTTCCAGATACTCCATTAAATAAAACAAATGCAATGGCAAGCATCACCGAGGCAACGGTAATAATATGCATAATGGGTAATGCCATCTCAATTATTTTTAATTCATTGGAGTAAACTTGAATTATGGCTGATGGAAAAAGGCTACAAAGAATCGAAAGAACTGCCGAAAAACCAGCGGCAACCAATGAAATTCGCCAGGTTAAAGATAGCACCTCATTTGATCTTCCTTGTCCAATTATATAGCTAACCAGCGTATTAGCAGCAGTGGCAAAGCCCATAATTGGTATAAGAAGAACTACATAAATACTCCTAATAATGTTTGATACGGCCAGCTCTATCTCGCCCATCTTCTCAATTATCAAAAAGAAGATAAACCAAATTGAGAATGAAAAGAAGTTTTGTAGCATGAGTGGTATAGAGACTTTCATTAAGCGAAGCATCAACTCGGAATCGTACTTAACAAACTTAAATACATGAAAATCTTTAACTTTCTCATTAAAAAAGGTATAAACAATAAATGTTGCAGCACCCGAGAATTCGGCAATTACTGATGCAAGTCCAGCCCCACTAACGCCCATCTTAGGAAAACCAAAATGTCCGAAGATCAAAGCATAACCAAAGAATACGTTTACAATAACCATAGTTAAGGTTGTGTAGGTAATAACCTTGGTTTTTCCAATGCCTACATAGAATGCCCTATACGAAAAGTAGGTAAATGCAAAAAATAAACCCCAAATACGATATCGAAGGAATTCGTAGCTGGCATTAAATACATTCTCCGATTCGACTACTTTATAAAGAATTGTTCTTCCAAATAATTGAAAAACAACAATTAATACAACAGCTAATAAAAGTAAGAAGTACTGGGTATGTTCAATTATTGGCCCAATCTGCTTGTGTTCTCCTTCACCATATCGACGGGCAACCATGATTTGAGCACCAACTCCTACTCCCCAACCTAGCATGATAATGGCAAGGTAGAATAGTCCACCAATGGCTCCACCTCCAAGTGCAATATCGCCCAAGCGACCCAAAAATGCGGTATCGGTAACGTTAATCACATTTTGTGCAACGCTACCAATCATAATAGGGAAAGCAATATCCCAAACGCGACGGTACGAAATGGTTGTTTTCAAAATCAAATTTTAAAACGATGGGCAAATGTATAACATTGTATAATCAACCATGAAAAAAGGCAGGAAAAAAATCCTGCCTTATGAGTTTTACAAATGCTCGTCGAAATATCGAATGATCTTGTCAATTAGGTGAACTCTATCCTTTCCAGCAACATTATGCTCGTGCTGTGGATACATGAAAAAGTCGAGCTGAACACTGTTCTTTACACATTCGTGCAGAAATGTCATACTATGTTGAGGGACAACGGTATTATCCATATCATCATGGATAATTAGCAATCGACCTTTAAGATTAGTAACAAAGTTCTTTAAATCGGCATTCTTATAACCCTCAGGGTTTTCATCGGGCATATCCATATAACGCTCACCGTACATTATCTCGTAAAATCTCCAATCTATAACAGGCCCACCAGCAACACCAACTTTAAATACATCGGCCTTTTTAAGCATTAAGGAGACAGTCATGAACCCACCATAACTCCAACCATGTACGCCAATCCTATTAGCATCAACAAAAGGAAGCGATTTAAGATACCCCACTCCTACCATTTGGTCGTCAACCTCATTTACGCTAAGGTTACGATGTATCGCGCTTTCGAAATTAAAACCACGATTTGATGTCCCTCTATTATCAAGCGTAAACATGATATAGCCTTTGTTTGCCATATAGTACTCCCAAAGCCTTGCGCCACCCATCCAATCGTTGGTAACAAGTTGTGAATGTGGACCGCCATAAACGTAAATCACAACGGGGTACTTTTTATTTGGATCAAAATTAGCGGGCTTAATCATTCGGGCATACAAATC
This sequence comes from uncultured Rikenellaceae bacterium, assembly GCA_964390565.1. GTDB lineage: Bacteria > Bacteroidota > Bacteroidia > Bacteroidales > Tenuifilaceae > UBA8529. The sequence continues at coordinate 24,992 of CAYMII010000001.1, read as the reverse complement.
GTATTTTCCATCCTGAGTTTTCATCTTAACCATTTCAAAACTTGGCATATTGTAATCCTTATAAGGATTATCAGCCTTTAAGATGTTTGTAATCAGCTTACCTTTAAGCGTATAAAGATCAATTTGATTAGGGATTACTGTACTTGAAAATACATCTATAAATAGATCCTGATCCTTTGAAATAATCGGATTATGCGTTCCTTCGTTAGTTGTAAGTTTAGTTTCATCTCCTTTTTTAACATCTAAGCAGTACAAGTGCTTTTCGAGTGGACTTTGTTGGGCTGATAGATAGTAGATTTTTTTGTCTTGCTTATCAAACCCAACTACTCTTGTTATATCCCAATTTCCTTTTGTTAACTGTTTAACTAAGGTGCCATCAAGGTTATATAGGTAAACATGATTCCAACCATCGCGCTTGCTAAGCCATATAAACTGGGTTGGGTTAGTGTCTAAGAATTCAATTGGTTTCTGAGGTTCAACATATTTATCGCTCTTTTCTTCAAATAATGTTTTAACAAAATCTCCAGTTTGAGCATCGTACTGATTCATCATCAGGTGGTTTTGCTGGCGATTTAAGATACCAATAAACACGTACTTCTCATCAGGGCTCCAAGCAATGCTAGTTAGGAATTGCTCTTTGGGTTCACCTGTTTTTACAAAAGTCGTTTGACCATTCTGAAGGTTATAAACACCAAGGGTTACCTCGTGACTCTTCATCCCAGCCATTGGATATTTGGTGTTGCTTACTGTAGCAATCCGTGTAGTAATATCAACCAAAGGGTAATCAGTTACCATCGTTTCATCCATTCTATAGAACGCTAAGTAATTCGACTTAGGCGACCAATAAATCCCTCCACTAATACCGAACTCATTACGGTGAACCGATTTACCATTTACAATGCCTGGATTAGTATCGTTGGTTACTTGGGAAACCTTTCCCTCACCATTCACAACAAATAAATTATTGGCTAGGGTATATGCAACCTTTTGATTATCGGGACTAAGTTCTTGATCTTCGGCACTCTTATCAAATGATATAACAGAATTTATGGCCTTTTGCTTTAAATCAAAAAGAACAAAACTAGATTCAACTGCAAAACGAATTGTGCTATTATTTACCCAAACAACACTTGGAAAATTCTTCGAAGCAGTAATGCCTTTTGCTGATAATATAGAGTTTAACTCACCTAAAGTAACGATCGTTGATTGTTTCTGAGTTTTGCAATCATTCTGCATTAAAATATTATCCTTAATAAAAGAGTAGGCGGGCATTGTTGGAATCCACGAAATGTTTCGTAAAGTTTGTACACCAAACTCTGAGCGTTGGCCTAAAACAGCCTGTTTAAGGGTTAGCTCCTTTTTTTGAGCACTTGCAAAAGCAAATAAAAGCAATAAGGGTATAATTACTAAACCTATTCTTTTCATATTTAATGTTTTAAGAAGAATAAAGACAAATTATTTATTTTGGGATAAATATATCTAAATGAATTAGACTATGATATATCGAAAAGGTTTTTTACCATTTGTAAACATCTTTAATAATTTTTCTTGAGTAAATCGAAATAAAAAAACATTTCAAAAACAACGATAACCATTAAATGCTTTGAATTTTCATGTTTTTTTTATTACTTGCATCAACCAAATGTAAATGAAAAGTAGATGTCTTCAAACTTAGTATTTAAGAGATTTTCAAGAATTATCATTGCATTTTTAGTTGCAATCACAATATTAAACAGTTGTGGTGGTCGAAGTAATAAAGAACAATTATCAGAATCAAAGGAGAGTTTTACACCTGATACATTGTCAATGTTGGTTAAATTTGACAATTCTCTCTTCCCATTACCTTCACCTTATCAGGCATCCTCTTTAATTAAAAAGAAAAATCTTCCTTTTGACGAAAGTATAGTAAGTTCAGTCGATAACTATCAGAATTATACAACTGCTTTTAAAAAAGCATTAAATCTTGGCATTTACGGAACAGACCTAAGCTATCTTAACATATACGATCGAACGCCTGAATCAATTAGCTATCTCAATGTAATTAAAAACTTGAGCGATCAACTTGGGATTTCAGCCTCTTTTGATGAGTCTTTCTTTTCATCGGTTGAGAACAACATAAATAATAAGGACTCAATACTTGTAATTCTCTCCAAAACTTATCGTAATACAGATTCCTACCTAAGAGCCAACGATCGTAAAAACATTGGTTCTTTGATTTTAGCTGGCGGATGGGTTGAAAGTTTATACATCTTAACCCGTATTTGTAAGGTAACCAATGAACGTGAAATAATTAACCGCATTGGAGAACAAAAACATCCATTAGATAATTTAATTGAAATACTAACTCCATATTATTACAAATCCGAAGAGTTTTCAACTTTAATAGATGGACTCATCGATTTAGCTTATGAATTTGATGGCGTTATTTACTCATACTCATATAAAGAGCCCAAAATTGATGTGAATAACAAAATTATTTACATCAACAGCGAATCAAGAGTTGTCATGTCAGAATACCACATCGAAACAATAAGTAAAAAAATTGAAGCAATACGTAATCAAATTATTGGTTAATCTGCTGAACCATAAAACCTATGAAAACAAAAGTTTTTTTATATATCATCCTTGTTTCAGCACTTTCTCTTACTGTAAAAACTGCAAAATCGCAGGTTGAGCAGCTCCAAAATATATGCTCGTTGTATTTCTCACCTGAATATATTTCTGACGGACAAGAGTATTTTGCATCGTTAAAGCCCGATCAAAAGGTTGAGTTTAGAACAACATTTTATGGTGAAAACACATATCGAATTGTTGCTTGTACAAACCTAAAGAAAGGCGATTTAGTATTTACAGTATTTGATACGGAGAAAAACCTGCTTTTCACCAATGCAAATTATAATTACTCCCAATATTGGGACTTTAAGTTTGCATCATCAATTACTTGTATAATTCAAGTTGACGTTAAAAACACCAAATTTACACCAGGATATGTAATGCTTCTAATAGGTTACAAGCCTTAATGCCCAATATTATTGCTAACTACAAACTATTTGATGCATGAGTGAGTCGATTCTTAAAGCACTAATGCAACTTTTTGCAATTATTGCTCACCCCGAGGATGAAGAGGTTGACGTTGAAGGTGGCGGTAAAGGCGATCGACGTTCTGTTGTAGAGAGTTTCCTTAAAAATCAGCTAAACCAAGAACTTGTAAGAGAATACCTTAAAGTTTTTGACTATTACTACAATCTTCACCAAGAAAAGCAAAGCGAAAAGAGTAAAACGAAGAAGCGAACCTCTTCAAGTTCTGTCCGCGTATTGAAGATTTGTACCCAAATAAACGAAGAGTTAACTCAGCAGCAAAAGATTGTCGTTTTATTCCGCCTCCTAGAGTTTGTAAAATCATCGGATGGTGATGTAACCGAACAAGAAATGGCTTTCATATCAACCGTTTCCGAATCATTCCATATCCCCGAAGATGAATACAATCAGATTTGTGATTACGTAATTTCCCCATTTGATAAGATTGTTTTAAACGATAATATTCTTGTTATCAATAACGACCGGGAATATTTTATTAAAGGCATCCGTCATATTTACTCCGAATCGTTCCAAGGTGAGCTAAAGGTTATCAATATAATATCGGCAAATATCCTTTTCCTTCGCTATTTAGGTGACCACGAGCTTTATCTAAATGGGCATCTACTTCAAAAGGATAAAACCTACGTTTTAAACAACGGCTCATCCATCCGTAACAACAAGATCAAGCCAATTTACTATAGCAATATTGTGAGTAGATTTGCCATTGATAGAATAAAGGAAAAGATTCTATTTGAAGTTAAGCATGTTGAGTTTAAGTTTAAAGGAGGAAAAATAGGACTCCATGATATAACGTTTACACAGGAGTCGGGGCAACTTGTTGGTATAATGGGTGCTTCGGGGGCAGGAAAATCTACACTTCTGAATGTACTAAATGGCACCGAAACGCCATCATCAGGTAATGTACTTATCAACGATATCGATATTCATCACCAAAAAGAGCAAGTTGAAGGCCTTATTGGTTTTGTTTCGCAAGATGACCTTCTTATTGAAGAGTTAACCGTTTTCCAAAACCTTTACTATAACGCAAAGCTTTGCTTTGACAACTATACTGAGCCACAAATCATTGATGTGGTTGATAAAATGCTCCTTAGCCTTGGCCTCCATGAGATTAAGGACATGAAGGTTGGTTCTCCCCTAAATAAAAAGATAAGTGGAGGACAACGTAAGAGGCTTAACATAGCGCTTGAATTAATCCGCGAACCAGCAATTCTTTTCCTCGATGAGCCAACTTCAGGGTTGAGTTCAAGAGATTCTGAAAACATTCTAGACTTACTTAAGGAGTTAACCTTAAAGGGTAAACTTGTATTTGTTGTTATACATCAGCCTTCATCCGATATCTTTAAGATGTTTGATAAGTTGCTAATTCTCGATACTGGTGGTTTTCTTATATACGATGGCGACCCAATTGAATCAATTATCTACTTTAAATCTCGAGTACAGCAGGCAAACTGGAACGAAAGCGAATGCACGCTTTGTGGTAATGTAAACCCTGAGCAAATTTTTAATATTGTTGAGGCGAATGTAATCGATGAGTATGGAAACCCAACACGCTCAAGGAAAACGAGCCCTTTAGAATGGACTGAGCACTATAAAAAGTTAACTCAAAATCAGGAGAAAGCAAACTTTGTACCATCGGAATTACCAAAAATTCAGTTTAAAATTCCAAATTGGATAAAACAGCTAAAGGTATTCGTTCAGCGTGATGTTCTCTCTAAATTGGCCAATACTCAGTATATGATTATCAATATACTTGAGGCACCAATTCTAGCGATGCTTCTCTCTTACATCATCAAATTTTATAACGTTGATATTGCCAATGAAGTAGGCTACACCCTACTCGATAACGATAACCTTCCTGTTTACCTATTCATGTCGGTTATTGTGGCCATATTTATTGGTTTAACTGTAAGCGCCGAGGAGATAATTAAGGATAGAAAGATTCTTAAACGGGAAGCATTCCTTAACCTCAGCTGGTCGAGCTACTTAATGTCTAAAGTTTCAATCCTTGTTGTTATATCTGCAATACAAGCTCTTCTTTTCGTACTCATAGGAAATACCGTACTCGAGATTAAAGGGATGTACTTCGAATACTGGCTTGTACTTTTCAGCACCTGGGTATCGGCCAGTTTACTAGGGTTGGTTATCTCCGATAGCTTTAAAACGGTTGTAACGATTTACATACTAATACCATTCCTTGTAATTCCTCAGATTATCCTAAGCGGCATCATCGTAAAATACGAAAAGCTAAACCCTTCGATCTCTTCACCAAGTAATATTCCTATTTATGGTGAAATAATCCTTGCTAGATGGGCGTATGAAGCTTTAGCCGTTTACCAATACAAAGAAAACAAGTATCAGAAACAATTCTTCAAGTATGATGAAGCGATGAGTAATTCTGATTACAAGAGGAATTATTGGCTAAAAACACTCAATAATAAGGTTGATCTTTGCGAAAGATATCTAAAGAAGGCTGATAAGAAAAAACAGGTTGAAAACGCATACAGGGTTATCAAAAATGAGATAAGAAAAGAACTGTTCTCCGTATCAAGTTCTCCTGTGAAATTTGCAAAGTATAATCAACTGATTAGTAGCAAATATCCAAACGAAACCCTTTTAAAAGAAATAAAAGAATACTTTGAAACCTTACGTAAATACTACATTAAACTATATAATAAGGCAAGTAACGAGAAAGATTTATTAATCTCTAATCAGCAAAAAAACGATAAAAGCAAAGAAGCATTCCTTAATTTAAAGCGAAGTTACTTTAACGAAAGCCTTTCAGATTTAGTTCGTAATTCTGGCGAAGTTGATAGAATAATTGAATACAAGGGTCAATTAATCCAAAAAGTAGATCCTATTTTCTTATACTCCGATTCCAAAATGTTGCGTTCTCACTTTTATGCCCCTGCAAAGCAAGTATTCGGTATTTTTATAAACACCTTTTGGGTAAATATATTTGTTATTTGGATATCGAGCATCTCGCTCTACTTGATTCTATACTATCGAATTGTAAAACGTGGACTTGATTTACTGGAAAAGTTCTCAGGAAACAATGAATCAGACTAATAGAAATAAAAAAGGGGCTTATGCCCCTTTTTTTATTGAATTATAAAATCTTTTAGTCAACAATTTGAATCATCTTGAAAGGTACTTTAATAATTGACTCATAGTCCTCTCCTGCCTCAAGCATATCCTCATCGTCCTCCTCGTAGAACCAGTTAATAATTACTTCTTTTTGATTCTTTTTGAGGTTTTCAAGTTTTTTAAAAACATCAAGAATACATTTGGATGAACTTGTATTAAAGTATTCAAGTTGCACATTAACAACTGTTTTCGCAGCGGGCCCTTGACTATATTCCTCAAGCCAATCAACAATTGGCTTATAGAACTCGATAGAGTTCTCAGGAATTGACCGACCCTTAATATCAATAGCGCCAGTTGTAGGGTTCATGGTTACGGTTGGCGTTTTAGGAGTTCCTTCAATATTTATCAATTCCATAGTTCAATTGTCTTTATTCTTTCTCGTTAATAAATACATTTAGATTAAAAAAGTCAAAATCTGTATTGTAATGATAAAACTTATAATCTAGTTTATTCCCTGTTTTCCTAGCAATATCAATAAGTCCAAGCCCACCACCACCTTTTGCAGAAAACGACTGATTATTGAGAACAAATTTATAAAAATCTTTTAACTCTTCTTTCGAAAGAGAATTAATCTTATCAATTTTTTCTTTTAGTATTTTTGATTTATCGGAACGAATAAAGTTTCCGGTGGAAATTCTAAAAATACTATCCTGTTTTGAAAGTACAAATGCACCAAAGTTAGTCTCTGAATCCCCCATTCCGTTAATAGCATCAACGTGATGGAAGAGATTCTGTAAACTTTCCACGAGCACATTATAGAGTTTCTTCTTAACGCCTGTTTGTTCAGAAGTTTCCTCAAGTTTGGTTTCAATCAAACTTAAAGTATTAGAAATAACATCAGCGCTGATGGCTCCTTTATAAGCAACAATCACCTCGCCCTGATTCATCCGATCATAACAATCATTCAAGAAAAAACTCATTGAGGAGCCTGTTTTACTCTGGTACAAATTGACTAGTTTTCTTGATATCAAAACAAATATATAAAAAAAAATTGTCGCCTGATATTAAAAATCTGGTTTTTAATAAAATTAATGTAAAAATTGCTGATGATAGAATGGGGTTAAAAAAGAAAATCGAAGGTTTATACCTTCGATTTTCTAGAATTTTCTTTGGGAGCACCCTTGTACATTGGGTAATGGTAGTATTTACACTCTACCCCCCCATTAACTAGCGACATTGATGTTGCAGGGCGTAATCCAAAACTCCTCAAGGCTTCAGAATTGCTGCTAATAATCCAAACATCATATCCTGTAAATCGTTGCTTAAAGCAATCACCTAACTGTTTGTAAAATGATTCTATCTGCTCCTTTTTAAGTTTTTCTCCAAAAGGAGGATTTGTAACTACAACGCCTTTTCCCGTTGGAGGGGTAAAGTCAAAAATTGACTCGAATTTAATATCCACTTTTTTTTGAAGACCCGCATTTCGAATATTCTCAGTTGTTATTTCAACCGCTCTCATCGAGATGTCGCTACCAATAATAGAATGGTTAAATTCGCGCTCCATGCTATCATCGTTGTATACCTGCTGTAATAATGCCTCATCAAAATCAAACCAGTTCTCAAATCCAAAATGTTTACGGAATATTCCGGGAGGAATACCATGCGCAATAAGACCTGCTTCAATTAGAATTGTGCCAGAGCCACACATCGGATCGATAAAATCGCTATCACCATTCCATCCCGAAAGGAGTACCATGCCCGCAGCTAAAACCTCATTAATTGAGGACGAATCCTGTCCGCTTCTATAACCTCTTTTGTTTAGGGATTCACCCGATGAGTCGAGGCAAATGGTACAATCATCATCAACGACATTAACGTGAACTTTTATTTGTGGATTCAGAGGATCGACAAATGGGCGTTTACCAACTTTTTCACGAAAATGATCGGCAATGGCATCTTTAAGTTTTAAAGCGATATACCTTGAGTGATTAAAAACTTCAGAGTTTATGATACTATCAACAGCATACTTCTGCGAAATATCCATTACGCTCAGCCAATCGTACTTTTTAGCCTGACCATAAAACTCATCCTCTGATCGGGCTTTAAAGGAGTAAATAGGTTTTAAAATTCGGGTTGCTGTACGAAGCTGGATATTCGCTTTGTACATCATCTCTTTATCCCCTTTAAAAGAAAGTGTTTTAGGGCTAATTATTATTTCATCAGCACCTATCAACCTTAATTCCTCAGCTAACACCCCCTCTAACCCTTGATGGGTTTTGGCAATTAACTCAAACTTTTCAGACATTACTAAATATTGATATTTATAACTTCTTTATTAATCTGTAATTATTTTGGTTTTGCTTTGGTGATAAGCGGCTTACCACCCTGTTTACGACTTGAAAAAGCATTAAGAATAGCTTCTGCATCAACAAATGGGACGGTAATAAAAGAGAAATCGTCATGAACGCTTATATCGTCGATTTTATTATCGGGTATTTTAACCTCTTTACGGATAAAATCGGAGATTTTACGAGGTGTCATACCATCCTTACGACCTAAAGCAATGAAAAGTCTAGATGTTCCGGTTGAATCAACACGAATAGTTTTAATCTCGGAATAGTTCTTAACATCAAGCTGTGATTTATAGGCCAATCGAAGCAATGCTGCAAGAGCAACCTCAGGGCTGTTGGTTTCGAGTAAATCCTCAGCCATACCAAGGTATTCATCGAATGCACCTTTCTTGATTATATCAGCAATCTCAATCTTAATTCGCTCTCTTTTTACAGCTACGATATCCTCAGCACCAGGAAGAATTTCTTTACGAATCTTTGATTTTGTTATTTTTTCAACAAACATCAATTTCCTAGACTCTTCCTTTGTAACAAAGGTAATTGCAGTTCCCTGCTTACCTGCTCTACCTGTACGTCCAATACGATGGATGTACGATTCAGCATCCTGAGGCAGGCTCATGTTGATTACGTGAGTAAGATCAACGATATCTATTCCACGTGCAGCAACATCAGTTGCTACAAGAATATTAATATGCTTATTCCTAAATTTTAGTAACGTTTTTTCGCGTTGCGCCTGTGAAATATCGCCATGCAAACCCTCGGCGGAATAACCACGCTCTAAAAGCTTAGAGGTTGTTGTATCAACTGCTACCCTTGTTCTACAAAAAACTAAACCATAGAACTCAGGCTCAATATCGATGATTCGAGTTAATGCATCGAATTTATCAGCATCGCGAACCTCGAAGTAAATTTGATCAGTCAAACTGGTTGTTGGCTGCGAGCGGTCAACCTCAAGTTTCTTGGTATTAACCATATATTTCTTGGCCAACTTGGCAATGCGATCGGGCATTGTTGCCGAGAAAAGAAGCGTACGTTTCTCCTTTGGAGTAAAGTTTAGAATTGCCTCAATATCATCGATAAAGCCCATATTGAGCATTTCATCGGCTTCGTCGAGTACAAACCACGATATTTTATCGAGTTTCAAGTCGCCTCTGTCCAGCAAATCCTGAACACGGCCGGGTGTTCCTACAACAAGATCTACTCCTTTACGAAGTCTACGCTGTTGTTCCGATATAGATTGCCCACCATAAACAGTTGAAACTGAAATACGATTTGATGCCAACGAGATAATCTCGTCAGAAACCTGAAGGGCAAGCTCGCGTGTAGGAACTAATACTAGCCCCTGAACCATTCCCATTCCACCCTGAATCTTCTCGATCATGGGTAATCCAAATGCCGCCGTTTTTCCTGTTCCGGTTTGCGCCTGAGCAATAATATCTCCCTCTTCGGAAAGGAGAACAGGTATTGTCATCCTTTGTATAGGTGATGGTTGCTCAAACCCTTTTTTTTCAATAGCAGCCAATGATTGATCCGAAAGACCAAGCTGCTTAAATTCTGAAAGATGTTCCATTTACAATAGTTATATATGACCTAAATCCTTGGGTCATTCGTTAATTTAAATTTTTAACCTAATACTTTTCAGCTATTCTTTTACTAGGTGCTTATAGTTATCCCAACTATTTAGAATCTCAATTGCTTTAAGAAAGGCGTTATTATCTTGATTAATAATCTCGTAGTATTTGCTATTAGTGAAAATTGCTTGCGAAATGAGTCCTTTTAGCTGCTTTTTAATCTCCTTTTTTGATATGGCTAAACCAGCATCATCTCTTTTGATTTTCTTTGTTTCGCCAAAAGCAACCAGCTCTTCAATCATCTGATCGGTAACCTCGAACTTTTTATTAAACTTCTCAAACTTTGGGTAATCCTTTATGAGCTGATTCCTGTTCTTATCTACCCACTGCAAATAATACTGATTAATAGCAGCTGAGCGTATCAGTTTACCATAATAATCAGAATAATCAGTAGTATCGAGAGGAACAAAAATATCGGGCATAATTCCGCCTCCACCATAAACAGTTTTGCCTTTTAAAAGGGTTTTATACTTTAAATCATCAGGGAATTTGATGCTATCCATCGAAAAAAGTTCACCTTTAGTATACCTATCATTTATATCGTCGTAATACTTATCAGCCTTGCCATTATTATATGGCCGTTGAATTGCCCTTCCGGTAGGAGTGTGGTAGCGGGCAATGGTAATACGAACCATTGATCCATCAGGCAATGGCATTTGGTTTTGAACCAAACCCTTACCAAACGATCTACGCCCTACAATAATTCCCCTATCCCAATCTTGAATAGCCCCTGATAGAATCTCGCTAGCAGAAGCGGAGCCCTCATCAATAAGAATAACTAATCTTGTTTTCTCTAATTCTCCCCTTGGGGTTGAAAGAAAATCGGTGCGAGGATTTGCTCTTCCTTCGGTATAAACAATAAGTTTTCCATTGTCAAGGAATTCATCAGCGAGTTGAAATGCGGTATTAAGCATTCCTCCACCATTACCACGAAGGTCTAAAATAAGATCCTTCATTTTCTGCTTTTTTAGCTCCATTACTGCATTGCTGAACTCCTCCTCGGTGGTTGCCGCAAAGCGACTTAGCTTGATGTAACCAATCTTAGAATCGATCATGTACGATGCATCAAGGCTAAAAATTGGAATTTTATCACGAGTAATTGTAAAATCAAGCAATTCGTCAACTGCTTTTCTCTTCACTTTTATATTTACCTTTGTACCCTTAGGTCCTCTTAAGTACTTGAAAACGTCAGTATTCTTTAAGCCAATACCTGCAATATTTTTACCATCGATGTTTATAAACCTATCGCCTGCTAAAATTCCAACTTTTTCTGATGGGCCTCCCACAATTGGGCTAACAACCATAAGGGTATCATTCATTATATTAAATTCAACACCAACTCCATCGAAATTACCTTCGAGCGGCTCGTTCATTTCACGAACTTCTTCTTTTGAAATGTAAACAGAATGGGGATCAAGTTTTTCGAGAGTGCTTCTGATCGCCTCATCAACCATTCGGTTTGGGTTAACGGTATCAACATAATCGTTTGATAGGTATTGTAAGAATCTTACAAATTTATATGCGCTAAAACTCGATGATTGCTGTGCTGAAACAACAAAACAACTAACTAATAATATCGAAATTATTAAATAAACTCTACGAATCATTTTGTATGATTTTAATTTATAAACTAAAGGCTATTTACATAGAAACGATTAATAAGACTTTTTGTTTCTATTCTTACTCCCACTCAATAGTTGCAGGTGGTTTAGAGCTTACGTCGTAAACAACTCTATTGATTCCCTTTACCTTATTAATAATATCGTTTGATATTTTTGAAAGAAATTCGTAAGGAAGTGGATACCAATCGGCGGTCATCCCGTCAGTTGAAGTAACAGCTCTTAGTGCAACAACATACTCGTATGTACGTTCATCGCCCATTACTCCTACAGATTGAACAGGAAGAAGGATGGTGCCTGCTTGCCATATTTTATCGTATAAACCAAACTCTTTTAGTCCTTCAATATAAATATGATCAGCATCCTGAAGCAGCCTAACCTTTTCAGGGCTAACCTCACCAAGAACACGAATTCCCAAACCCGGTCCAGGGAAAGGATGTCGGCCAAGTATGTTCTGAGGAAGACCTAACTCCTTGCCAACCCTACGCACCTCATCTTTGAAAAGAAGTCGGAGTGGTTCAACAATCTTCAGATTCATCTTTTCAGGCAATCCACCAACATTATGGTGTGATTTAATGGTTTGCGATGGACCATTAACCGATATTGATTCAATTACGTCGGGGTATATAGTTCCTTGCCCAAGCCACTTAACATCGGTAATTTTATGAGCTTCGATATCGAATACCTCGATGAAATTATTACCAATTGCTTTGCGTTTTCTTTCAGGATCTGAAATTCCTTTTAAATCGTTGTAAAACCTTTGGCTGGCATCAACGCCAATTACATTTAGCCCAAGGTGTTTGTATGAATCTAAAACTTGAGAAAACTCATCTTTACGAAGTAGCCCGTTATCTACAAAAATACAGGTTAAGTTTTTGCCAATTGCTTTGTGAAGCAATAGTGCTGCAACCGACGAATCAACTCCACCAGATAAACCTAATACAACTTTATCGTTACCAAGTTGTTTCTTTAATTGATCTACTGATTCCTCAACAAATGATGCAGGAGTCCATGTTTGGACACACCCACAAATATCAACCACAAAATTCTTAAGCATCTTCATCCCTTCAGTTGTGTGGTAAACCTCGGGATGAAACTGGATACCATAAGTAGTTTCATTGGCAACTTCAAACGCGCCAACTTTAACATCCTCAGTACTTGCAGTTATTTTAAAATTTGAAGGAATTGCTGTTATTGTATCGCCATGAGACATCCAAACCTGCGATGTTTCTGATAAGTCATCAAATAAACGGCACGTTTTATCAATCACTTTAAGCATTGCCCGACCGTATTCACGACTCTTTGAAGGTTGTACATCGCCCCCATTGGTTATCGAAAGGAGTTGCGCGCCATAACAAACGCCAAGCAAAGGATAATTCCCTTTTATTTTGCTTAAATCAGGCTTTGGAGAATTTGTATCGCGAACAGAAAATGGACTTCCAGAAAGAATTACACCTTTAACGCTTGAATCTAATGCTGGGTAATGGTTAAAAGGGTGGATTTCGCAGTAAACGTTGAGTTCACGCACTCTACGTGCAATTAATTGGGTATACTGTGACCCGAAGTCAAGAATAAGTATCTTTTGATGCATTTAACAGAACTTTTTGAGGCTGTAAAGGTAGCAAATTATTTGGTTGTTCTGTTTTAATAAAGGTGAGTTAGAACATTTTTCACCTTTGTTAACGAAATAAAGTTGAGTCTAAGGCTGAGGTTAAGGCTACCGATCTCTCATTTCTCACCTTTCTTCAAAGGAATATCAAAGACATCACCATCTTCAACTGTATAAGTGTTTTCAAATATTGCTTTGGCTTCGTTTAGCAAAGGCTCAACGTTACCATATCTTGCAGAAAAATGGCCAATTATCAGTTTTTTAACTCCTGCTTTCAGCGCAACCATTGCCGCGTGCGCGGCAGTTGAATGACCTGTTTGCTTGGCTAGCATTTCCTCACTACTGGCAAATGTTGACTCGTGGTAAAGCAAATCAACATCCTTAATCAACCCTATTAACTTCTCACTGTAAGCAGTATCGCTACAGTAAGCGTAAGATCGTGGCTCTAAAGAATGATAGGTCAGCTCTGAATTGGGAATGACTTCGCCGCTTGGCGATATAAAATCTTCGCCATCCTTAATGGAAGCAATATTGGCAAGCGAAAGCGAATATTTTGCAATAGTCTCTCTTTTAATATTTGGGAGCCGCTTTTTTTCTCTGAAAAGGAATCCAGTTGATGGCACTCGATGCTTGAGAGGAAGTGATTCCACCACAATTTTACCATCATCAAAAATTACTTGATGCTTTTTGGGTGCAATTGGATGGAAAACAACTTTGTATTGCATTTCATCAACATAAAAATTAATGTTTTGGAATAAATTATTCTCCAACTCCTTATGGGCAAATATGTGTAAATCAGACTTACGCCCCATCAAGTTAAAGGTTGATATAAGCCCAATTAATCCTAAAACATGATCGCCATGCAGATGTGAAATAAAGATGTGATTGATTTTCGACATTTTGATTCGCAAACGTCGAAGTTGCATTTGAGTGCCTTCGCCACAGTCAATTAAAAACAACCGCTCATGCGCATTGAGCACATGAGCGGAAGGAAATCTTGAAGAAGTAGGCAGCGCACTGCTACTTCCAAGTATTGTTACCGAGAATGTCACTTCTGACGTTCCTTTTCGGCTTTATTAATTATTTCAGTTGCTTCGGTTCGTGAATAAGCAATGTTGAGCACTGTATCGAGTTGAGATATGGTAATTAGCCTCTCAACTGCATCAGTAAGGCCCGTTAGTACGAAAGTACCATTGGCATTCTTGCACAACCGATTTGCAACAAGAATTGCACTTAAACCTGATGAATCGCAGTAGCGGCAGCTGTTTAAATCCAGCACGATGTTACGTTCGCCGTTACCTGAAACCAGCACTAGCTCTGATTTAAGGCTTGGAGCAATATTGGTATCGAGCTTTTCTTCAAGCACTTCTATAAAAGTGCAATTTTCCAGCTTGTCAATTTTAAATTCCATCGCTATCGGGATTAAATGGGTTCAAATTTGTGCGCTATTCTTAGCTGTTACTTTCCTCTTTCCTCTGTGTTTCTTCGAGTTCTGATTTCAAAGCAGCTAGCTCACTTATATCCCCTAAGGTAGTCTTTTCTAAGTTAGCTTTCAACTTTTTTACAGCTTTTTGTGTAGTTGATGGCTTAGCTTTTTTATCAGCCTTATCTTCTGTCTTCTTACCATCCTCGAAAATCCTACTGTGCGAAAGGATAATACGTTTTGCAGCTTTGTTGAATTCAATCACTTTAAAAGATAATTTTTCTTCAACTTTAGCTGTAGAACCATCCTCTTTAACTAAATGTTTTGGAGTAACAAAACCTTCAACACCATAAGGAAGAGCTACAACAGCACCTTTATCGAAAATATCGGTAATAGTACCTTCGTGAACTGAATCAACGGTGAATAAAGTTTCGAATACATCCCATGGATTTTCTTCAAGTTGCTTATGACCAAGGCTTAAGCGACGGTTTTCTTTATCTATTTCAAGAACAACAACATCGATGTCAGCACCAACAGTTGTGAATTCTGCAGGATGTTTAATCTTCTTTGTCCAGCTAAGGTCAGAGATGTGGATTAAACCATCAACACCTTCCTCAATTTCAACGAATACACCAAATGTGGTGAAGTTACGTGCTTTTGCGCTGTGTTTTGAACCGATAGGATATTTCTCTTCGATTTTTGTCCAAGGATCAGCCTTAAGTTGTTTCATACCCAAAGACATCTTGCGCTCGTCGCGATCAAGAGTTAGGATTTGAGCATCAACAACATCACCAACTTTTAGGAATTCTTGAGCGCTACGTAAGTGTTGGCTCCAAGACATTTCTGAAACGTGGATAAGACCTTCAACACCAGGAGCAATCTCAACAAATGCACCATAATCAGCAAGTACAACTACTTTGCCTTTAAGTACATCACCAACTTTTAGGTTAGCATCAAGTGCATCCCAAGGATGTGAAGTAAGCTGTTTTAAACCAAGAGCGATACGTTTTTTAGCATCATCGAAATCAAGAATAACAACATTTAATTTCTGATCTAACTGAACGATCTCCTCTGGATGTGTAACGCGACCCCATGAAAGGTCGGTAATGTGGATAAGACCATCTACGCCGCCCAAATCGATGAACACACCGTAGCTGGTAATATTCTTAACGGTTCCTTCAAGAACCTGACCTTTTTCAAGTTTAGCAATGATATCTTTCTTTTGTTGCTCAAGTTCAGCCTCGATAAGCGCTTTGTGAGAAACAACAACGTTTTTGTACTCTTGGTTGATTTTAACAACCTTGAATTCCATCGTTTTGCCAACGTAGATATCGTAATCACGAATAGGCTTAACATCAATTTGTGAACCTGGTAAGAATGCTTCGATACCGAATACATCTACAATCATACCACCTTTTGTACGACATTTGATGAAACCCTTAATGATTTCGTCTTTCTCAAGAGCTGAGTTAACGCGATCCCATGAACGCATTGAACGAGCTTTCTTGTGAGAAAGGATTAGTTGACCTTTTTTGTCTTCTTGAATTTCAACATAAACCTCAACTTTATCGCCAATCTTCATATCAGGATTGTAGCGGAATTCGTTTAGGCTTATTACACCCTCTGATTTATAGCCAATGTTGATAACAACTTCGCGCTTGTTCATCGCGATAACTGTTCCCTCCATGCACTCGCTTTCGCCAATAATCGAAAGGGTTTGGTCGTACATCGACTCAAAATTACTTTTTTCACTTTGTGTGTAAACACTCGCCTCAGCGTATGATTCCCAATCAAAGTTTTCTACACCAGCCTCAACTGATTTTGCAGATTGTTTTTTTGATACAACTGCGTTTTCTTTTACTTCTGCTTCGTTTGAAGCGTTTTCTTCGTGATTAATCATTAAATTGCTTTAAATTAATTAGTTAGACATTATAAATAGAAAAAACTCGGACTGCAAAAGTACATAACTTTTTCAACTCAACAAAAATTTTATAATTAATAATGAATAGGTTACTAATAATTCATTCTTTTATGTCAATAATATCTTTTATAACATAAATCGTCTTTGCTTTAAAGCTTTTAAAAACCATATATTTGAATTCCCGTCTTTAAATGGCGAACTACTGACCGCGCTGAAACAATATTTTTGTTACATTCGCTTTAGGTTCTTTGAGAAAAATTGACATTTGCCATGGCTACAATGGGTGTAGCCTGAATTGTAAAAAATAACTTCGAAAATCAGGCAAAACTTGTCCGGCTTCTGCCGGAGCCTGAAAGAATATACTCGACTAAGGCGTGCAATCTAAGCCGAACAGGTGACAACGGAACCAATAGTTATTACATGGCATATACTTATAATTTAATTAGCAAAGCATGTGTGAATGACTTGAAAATTAAATATGACTCTTATGCAAAATATGGAAATTTAATAGGTGGTGTAAATATCTCAGGTACTTTTGCTTTTGTTGGCCGTTTTGCATTTGAACTTGGCTATGTTGTAACTGACAAAAAATAAAGCAGTATTATTTTACTTTATATTCTGCCGCAACAATTTCTATTAGCGGTACTTATAATGTTTTTAAAGTTAATCCTATTGGTTCTAATAATGTGAAAATTAGTGATTGGGATGGAAAGTGCGTAGAGACAGGTGCTACAATAGGATGGTTTACAGGTCAATTAGGAGGCAATAAAGATGCAACCTTTTATACTATTTCATTAGGTATGGGGCAAGGCTTTGATATTTCTAAATCTGACTATTCAGGCGGTGCATACTATGGCAACACTTGGCTATTAGGTAACCCACAGCCGCTTATCCCCAGCGTAGAGGATCCTGGAAGTGTTTTATTGTATATTTGGACTTCAATTAAATATTAATATTATTACTATGAGACTATTTTTTCAAGATAAATTCATTGTAAATAGCAATTCAAGAGATAAGGTTATTGATAGCATTGTTGCTAACTTACAGTATATAGATGCAGATAATATCAATAAAGATGTAGATACTATTTTCTTTAAAAATGAGTCAAGAAAATTACGTCAAAGGATGAGCCTCATGCAGATCCTTGATGAAGGAACTTTTAATGTTCATTACAATAACAATCAATTTGAGGTGTTTTATGAAAGCAAATCATCTATTCTGAAAGATATAGTTGCAATAACGTTATTTCTTATATTAGGAATTACTTTCGATGCTTTTATTCTACTTTTTTCGTTATTCCTTTTTGTGCAAATATTTATTAAAATATATCTTGTAAGAACTGGCAACAAAGCGCTAATTAAAAAGGTGTTAACTAGATTAGGTGAAGACCCTGCAATTGAGGTCAACCAGGAGTGTAGTTTTAGACTTCATTAATGAAATTTACATAGGCGCAAAACTTCAGTTCGCCTTAGGCTGCTCGTAAATAACAAAATGATTGAGTTGGGCGTAGCCTGCCTACCGGCAGGCAGGGTTAGCGAAGCGTACCTGCGTCCGATTATACTTTCAGGCTACGCCTGAAGTGTTGCGTATTTACCCGTTAAGGCTGAGGCTATAAGCATTACAATAAAAATCATGAAGTTGGGCGGTCGGCTTTGCCGCCGTCCATTTTTTTTATAGACTCGGCTTAGACGTGCAGTCCAAGCCGAACAGGGGAAGAGAGTATACAATATGATGTAAAAACGAAAAAGCCTCAGATTTCTCTGAGGCTTTTTGCGGTCCGGACGGGACGCTTTTTACTTTACATCACTTCACTCAACTTTACATAAAAATATATAAATCAGGATTATACGATTTTAATTTTTTTCTAATTTTATGTTGTTTTTTATAGTTTTTTAGTAATTTGCAACACAAATGCAACACAAAAAAACTTAGCAGATGAAAAGGTTCTATCCATTTGTAAAGGCAAATTACAACACAAAAACAGGTGAAATTCCAATTTATGTTCGATACAATTATGATCGACTAAAGAGAACATTCATCCCCTTAAACCAGTTTATTGCTAATGAACATTGGGATTTCAAGAAGAAATGGGTTAAGAAATCTTGTCCTAATTTTGAGAAGATTGATAAGGAGCTTGTTTCTTTAATGACAAGGTTAGGAAACATCATCACATATGCAGCTGACAATAATATTGAACCCACAGTCGAGTACGTTCTTATTGAATTGGCCAAGAACAAAGAGTATGATAATATAACTTCAAGAACTGACTTATTCTTACAATTAGACAAATACATTGAAGACAAGAAAACTAAGGTAGTACCAGATGTAATTAAGGATTACAACTCTCTTAAAAAGCATCTAACTGGCTTTAAAGAACACTCTTCACAACCTATTACATTCAGAAATTTAAACATAGTATTCTATAATGAGTTTGTTGACTATCTAACTTACACAGCCACTCAAAGAGATGAAACAGTTGGCCTGAAAAACAATACCGTTGGAAAGCAAATCAAAAACCTAAAGGCTTTTATTCGTGATAGGATCGAAAAGAAGGTTATCCCTTATATTGATTTGAAACCATTCAGAACACTGGTTGAAGAAGTTGACCATATTTACCTTTCGGAAAAAGAGTTGAAAGTTATCTATGATTTAAATCTATCTGAAAAACCAGATCTAGAAAAGATTAGGGACCTATTTATAGTTGGATGTTTTACTGGTTTGCGGTATTCTGATTTATCAAATTTAAATTCTGCCAATATTGATTTAATTGCAGGAATGATTCAACTTACTCAAAGAAAAGTACATAAACCTGTTACAATTCCAATTATCGATTATGTCCCTGATATACTTAGTAAGTACAATCTTGAATTACCCAAAATACACCTAAACGAGTTTAACAAAGGTTTAAAGGATATAGGTGAACTTGCAGGATTAAAGCAACAACATGAGATTGTTAGAAAGAAGGGGATAAAACAGATTAAGGAAGTTTTTAGAAAATATGAGTTAATGTCGTCTCATACTTGTAGGCGTTCTTTCTGCACAAATATGTACTTATCTGGATTTCCTGCTGAAGAGTTAATGAAAATCTCAGGACATAAAAGCGCAAAGGCTTTTTTAACTTACATTAAAGTTGATAATTTTCAGGCTGCTAATAGGTTGAAGGATTTGAGAAAGAATTTGGTAGCATGAGAAATTAAAAAGAGGGTTTGATACGATGGAATGTCAAGTGAAATAGGTTAGAAACTAAAAACATTTGGTCTAGAATAACTTTTTTAGAGTTCTCATGAACGGCTCAAAAAAGTTATTTCCCACCCATAGCAGTTAGCTTTTCGTTGGTTTCGCAATTGATGTTAAAAAAAACGATTTTATTGCCAATTTGTTCTGCTACTTCGTCTGCTGTTTTAAGTCTACACACAACAACTATTTGCATCAACTTTTAAAATAGAAGCCTGTCCCGAAAATTGAGATATTAAAAAAGCGTAGCCTTCGGGCTACGCTTTAACAGCTGAATGAATTTGATGGCTACTCTTTTACTATTTTTTTTAATTCAAAAAACTTCCCGCTACCTAACTTAATGATGTAAACACCCGGCGCAAAGCTACTGGTTTTCACAGTAGTTTTTTCTACGAAAGTTTCTTTGTAAACAAGTTGCCCATTTGAATTTATGATTTCAAGCGTTTGCTTTTCAGTATTTCCTGCTATTCCAATAGTTAGCTCGTTTGAAACAGGGTTTGGGTAAACTTTCACATTGCTATTTTCATCAACACTACCAATCCCTGTTATAACGACATTGATAGTATTTGAGGCATTCGAGCTACAACCCAAAAGTGTTACTATGGTGTAATAATTACCGTTTGCAATTGCTGTATATTCCTGATTTGTTGCACCACCGATTAATGCACTACTATACCATTGATTTCCAATCGGTGAGTCGGAATGCAATACATAACCGGTAAGTGAAATTACTGGAGTTACAGGTTTACTATTAACAGTAATTGGTAGCGTTGAGCTCGCTCCATTACCACAGCCATTGTTCCCTTTTACGGTGATATTGCCTGAGACCGCCGAAAGGCTATAATCAACAGGAATGGAACTGGTTGTGCTGGTTCCCGTTGCACCGGTCGGCAACGTCCAAACGTACGAGGTGGCATTTGCAATGGAAGGCACAGTGTAGGTTACCGCGCTTTGCCCTTGACAAACAGTTGTTGCTCCTGATATTGTACCTGCGCCTGCTGGTACTGGATTTACTGTAATTGCTAAAGTAGAAATTGCACCATCTCCGCAGTCATTATTCCCTTTTACGGTAATATTGCCAGAGACCGCCGAAAGGCTATAGTCTACGGTAATGGTACTGGTGGTGCTGGTTCCCGTTGCACCAGTTGGTAAAGTCCAAACGTATGAGGTGGCATTTGCAATGGCAGGAACGGTATAGGTTAGCGCGCTTTGCCCTTGACAAACGGTAGTTGTTCCTGATATTGTTCCTGCACCTGCTGGTAATGGATTTACTGTAATTGGTAAAGTAGAAATTGCACCATCACCGCAGCCATTTGTTCCTTTAACTGTAACTTCTCCCGAAACGGCCGATGTTCCAAAATTTACTGCAATGCTATTGGTGGTGCTGGTTCCGGTTGCACCGATTGGCAATGTCCAAGTATAGGAAGTGGCATTGGCAATGGCAGGTACGGTATAGGTTACTGCACTTTGCCCTTGACAAACTGTTGCTGCTCCTGTAATTGTACCTGGTGTATTTGGCAAAATAACAGCAATAGTATTTCTGAATACAGATAAAGTGTTGGTTCCAACATTCACAACAGCAAGGTCGGGCTTGCAGTCACTGTCCAAATCGCCTATTGCAACGCTTTGAGGATTTGTACCCGTTATAAAATCAACCTTAGCCGCAAAGGAAATGCTGCCACTGGTGCTGGTATTTTTGAGCAAGGATACTGTGTTAGAACTATAATTCACAACAGCAAGGTCGGGCTTGCAGTCGCCGTCCAAATCGCTGATAGCTACATTGAAAGAATCTGCTCCCGTTGTGAATTCAATCTTAGGGGCAAAGGAGATGTTGCCGCTGGTACTGGTGTTTCGGAATACGGATACAGTAGAGATGAAACTCTCGCTCGCCACCACGAGATCGGGCTTGCCGTCACCATCCAGATCGCCGATAGAAACGCTTATAGGATTTATTCCTGTTATCAAATCAATCTTAGGGGCAAAGGAGATGCTGCCGTTGGTGCTGGTGTTTCGGAGTAAGGATAAAGTGTTGCCAGAACCATTCTCAACCGCTAGGTCTGGCCTACCATCTCCATCTACATCGCCGATGAAAACGCTATTAGGCCATGCTCCTGTAGTGAAATCAGCCTTAGCCGCAAAGGAGATGCTGCCGCTGGTGCTGGTATTTCGTAGCACGGATACAGTGCCAGAAGACGCGTTGGCCACCACAAGGTCGGGTTTTCCGTCGCCATCCACATCGCCGATAGAAATGCTATACGGAGATGTACCCGTCGCAAAATCAACCCTAGCTGCAAAGGAAATGTTGCCGCTGGTACTGATGTTTCTGAATACGGATACAGTGCCAGAAGACCCGTTCGTCACAGCAAGATCTGGTTTTCCGTCGCCATCCACATCGCCGATAGAAATGCTATGAGGAGATGTACCCGTTGTAAAATCAACCCTAGCCGCAAAGGAGATGTTGCCGCTGGTGCTGGTGTTCTGGAATACGGATATGGTGTTGGAGTAATAATTTGCAACCGCAAGGTCCGACTTTCCGTCGCCATCGATATCCTTGATAGAAACGCTATATGGTTTATTTCCAGTTGTAAAATCAGCCTTTGCGACAAAGGAACTTACATCAATTACACCGCCGCACGTGAAGGTTGTAATAAATGGTACTGCCGAGTAGCCAGTTATGCCCGTGGCAATATCGGTAACCGAGATGGGCTGGTAGGTGGCGCCAGCAGGAACGGTTACCGTAAGTGAGGTGACGCTCCCTGATGTTACGGTTGCCCTGGTAGCACCAAAGAGCACGATGTTACTTGTAGGCGTGGTATTAAAGTTGGTACCAGTAATGGTTACCGTTGTACCCACTGCCCCTGAGGTGGGGGTAAAGGATGTAAGTGTCAATTGATTTACTGTTACCCAAAGCGTTGAAGTTGCTCCGTTGCCACAAGCGTTTGTCCCCTTAACTGTAATTTTTCCTGAAGTTGCCGAAGGGCCATAGTTTACTGTAATGCTGTTGGTAGTACTGGTTCCTGTTGCACCTGCTGGTAAGGTCCAAATATAGGAGGAAGCATTGGCGACGGCAGGTACGGTGTAAGTTACACTGCTTAGCCCGGGGTAAACGCTTGTTATCCCTGAAATTAGACTAGGGGTGTTAACCCCTACCACTGTGTTTCGGAGCAGTGATATGGTGTTGTCATTTAAGTTAGTTACAGCAAGATCTGACCTGCCATTGTTATCCAAATCGCCGATGGCAACGCTAGTTGAATTTGCACCCGTTGTAAAATCAACCCTAGTTGCAAAAGAGATGCTGCCGCTCGTGCTGGTGTTTTTGAGTACGGATACGATGCTTGAACCCGAGTTCGCTAAAGCAAGATCGGGTATATTGTCACCATCCACATCCCCAATAATTACGCTGAGAGAATTTGATTCAGTTGCAAAATCAATTTTAGTGGCAAAGGAAAGGCTGCCGCTGGTGCTGGCGTTTTTGAGTACGGATACGGTGCTGGAGTAAAAACTCGTAACCGCAATGTCAGGCTTTCCGTCGCTATCCAAATCGCCGATGGCAACGCTATTAGGCCATGTTCCAGTAACAAAATCAATCTTAGTCTCAAATGAGATGCTTCCGATTGCGCTGTTGTTTTTGAGTACGGATAATGTGTTGGCATTACTGTTCGCCACCGCAAGGTCAGGCTTGTCGTCGCCATCGACATCGCTAATAGCTACGCTATAAGGTCCTTCTCCTGTTGTAAAATCGACCTTAGCCGCAAAGGAGATGCTTCCACTGCCGCTGGTGTTTTTGAGTACTGATACGGTGTTAGAACCTTGATTCGCCACCGCAAGGTCAGGCTTGCCGTCGCCATCGACATCACCAATAGCAACGCAATAAGGATTAGTACCCGTTGTAAAATCAACCTTTGGAGCAAAGGAGATGGTTCCGATTGTACTTGTGTTCAGAAGTACAGATACATTGCCAGAAGCCTCGTTCGCCACCGCAAGGTCAGGCTTGCCGTCGCCATCGATATCCCCGATAGCAACGCTATAAGGAAATCCTCCCGTTGTAAAATCAATTTTAGCCGCAAATGAGATGCTACCGCTAGTGCTGATGTTTTTGAGTATGGATACAGTGCTGGAACCCATGTTCGCCACTGCAAGGTCGGGCTTTCCGTCGCCATCTAAGTCCCCGATAGCAACACTATAAGGATATCCTCCTGTGTTAAAATCAGCCTTCGCTGCAAAGGAATTTACATCCAGTACACCACCGCACATGAAGGTAGAAATAAATGGCCACGCTGAGAAGCCGGTTAGGCTTGTGGTAATATCGGTAACCGAAATGGGCTGGTAGGTGGCGCCGAAAGGTACGGTAACCGTAAGAGAACTGGTACTGCCCGCCGTTACTGTTGCCTGTGTAGCCCCAAAGAACACAATGTTATTGGCAGGCGTAGGGTTAAAGGAAGTACCCGTAATGGTAACCGATGTTCCTACCCCCCCTGAAGTGGGGGTGAAGGAGGTGATGGATATTGGTAAAGGAGGATTTACTGTAATTGCTAAAGTAGAAATTGCGCCATCACCACAGCTATTGCTCCCTTTTACGGTGATATTTCCAGAGACTGCCGTAGTACCATAGTTTACCGAGATGCTGCTAGTAGAGCTTGTTCCTGTTGCTCCCGTTGGTAATGACCAAACATAGGAGGTGGCATTGGCAATGTCAGGTACGGTATAGGTTACTGAACTTTGTCCCTGATTAACCGTTGTTGCTCCTGATATTGTACCTGCACCTGCTGGTAATGGATTTACTGTAATGGCTAAAGTAGAGCTTGCTCCATCACCGCAACCATTGTTCCCTTTTACGGTGATATTGCCAGAGACCGCCGTAGTACCATAGTTTACAGAGATGCTGCTGGTGGTGCTATTTCCGGTTGCGCCGGTTGGCAACGTCCAAATATATGAGGTGGCGTTTGCAATGGCAGGTACGGTATAGGTTATCGCGCTCTGCCCTTGACAAACGATTGTTGCTCCTGATATTGTTTCTACTG